>JBBDJE010000001.1:0-54673 GCA_040880065.1 Paracoccaceae bacterium
TTGGGCGGGGCGTGCCCGGCGGGCGTGGCGCGCGCGCGACGCGGCGGCGACACCGCTGCGACCGGCTGAAACCGCGGCAACGCCCGCCTGTTTTGCGCCAATGCGAGCAGCCTTTGCCCCGCGTCCTACCAGAAAGGCAAGCGAGCTCATCAGCGCAGCAATCAGCCAGACAAGCCCGCGCTTCATCATATGCAGCAGGGCGCGAAGCTCGGCCCCTGTCATGCCGGTGGCCAGTGCAAACAGCACCACAAGCAGCAGCGCCATGCTGCCCGAGGCGAGTTTGACCGCAAGCCCAAGTTCCAGCGGAATGAGCGGCAACACCCATTCCAGCACCGAATCGCCCAGCATGCCGCCAAGGCTGTAAAGCGGCTGCCAGCCTGCGGGCGGCACATGTGTGGCAAGGTAGACGGGCGCCAAAAGCACCACCGGCACCACAAAAATAAGCCGTGGAAGCATTTTGCGGCTGGCGCGATGCATCAGAATGCGCACACCCCAAGCGCCGGCAAGCAGCACCAGCGACCAAGCGCCAAGCCCCAGCACGCGGTGCAGCGTGTCAGCCCCGTAGGCCCCGATAAGCCCAAGCCGGTTTTGCGCAACAGTGTCGGTATTTACAAAAAACGACGGGTCGGACGCATCATAGCTGTAAAGCGCCATGGCGATTGCCGCCGTCAATACCAGCAGGCACAGGCCCGTAAATTCCGCCAGCCGCTTGCGCAGCGCGGCTTCGGTTTTGCTTTCAACCAGCCGTTCGCGACGGCGGCGGGGTTTGCGGGCGTTGGAAACTGCCATGGCCATGTTTTTACTACGTTCCTAACCTTCATACAGGCTGGCGCGTATTGCGCCAAGCCCGCGTTCGATATCGTTAATCGGTGCCACAAGGGCAACGCGGATATAGCCCTGCCCCGGATTGCCGCCGCCAAGGCTGGCATGGGTCTCGTTCGCCAGATAACGGCCGGGCAGCACGCGCACCCCGTGCTCGACCCATAATTTAAGCGCCGCCGCCTCGTCATCATCTACCGCAAGCCATAAAAAGAAGCCTGCATCGGGCGTGCGCAGGCCGGTGATATTGCCAAACATCCTGTCGGCCAAATCAAACTTGGCGGCATAAAGCGCGCGGTTGGCGCGCGCATGGGCATCATCGGCCCAGACCGCAGCAGAAACCTTCTGGATCGGCAGCGGCAAGGGCGCGCCGCCATAGGCACGCAATTGTTTGAGCTGCGCGATATTTTCCGGCCCGCCGGCAACGAAACCCGACCGCAGCCCCGCAAGGTTGGACCGTTTTGAGAGCGAGTGAAACGCCATCACCCTTTCGGGGTTGGCCCCTGTGGCCTGCGCAAGTTCCAGCGCACCGGGTGGCGGGGTTTGGCGGTAAATTTCGGCATAGCATTCATCGGCCAGCACAATGAAATCGTGCTTTTCGGCCAGCGCCAGCAGCCTTGTCCAATAGGCAGCATCGGCCACGGCCCCCTGCGGGTTGGCGGGCGAGCAGATATAGGCAAGGCTTACGCGGTCCAGCAGCGCAGCCGGAAGGCTGGCATAGTCGGGCAGAAATCCGGTTTCGGCGCGGGCGGGCACCATAACGGGCTCGGCCCCTGCAGCGCGGGCGGCAACCATGTAGCACTGATAAAACGGGTTGGGCAGCAGCACGGCGGGCTGCATACCGTTCTTTTGCTCGGGCGAAAGCGCAAGCGCGGCATTGAAAAGCCCTTCGCGTGTGCCGTTCAGCGGCAAGATCCGCGCGCCGTCAAAACCGGTTACACCATAGCGGCGGCCCAGCCAGCCGGCAATCGCCTCCAGCAATTCCGGAGCGCCGTCATTCGGGGGGTAGCCGCCGAAGGTGGCCATGTGCTCGTTCATCAGCGGGGCGACGAAATCGGGGAAGGCATGGGTCGGGTCGCCGATGGACATCGACAAGACCGCACCGCCTGCCGGATGATCATCCAGCAGCGCACGCAAACGCGGAAACGGATACGCCGGCAAAGCGGCGAAGCGGTCAGGATACTGCATATGGCCTCGAATGCGGGGTCTGTTTGCCCCATTGCCAGCCAGTCTAACCGCTTGCATCGCTTGCGTAAAGCAAATCGGTGCTAGTGGCCGGTGCTGCCCGAAAACACGTTCAACACCAGCACGCCCGCCACGATCAGCCCGATACCAAGCATCGCCCCGAAATCGAGTTTTTGGTGGAACACGACCAGACCGATCAACGTAACCAGCGCAACCCCGGCACCCGACCAGATGGCGTAGGCCACGCCCACCGGCATGGTCTTGAGCACAATGGCAAGGAAATAGAAGGCCACCGCATAGCCCAGAAATGACACCAGACTATAGCCCAGATTTGTGAACCCATTCGAAGCTTTGAGCGCGCTCGTGCCGATCACCTCGCCAACAATGGCGAGCGCCAGTAAAATCCACTGCATCTTTTACTCCGTCAAACTGGCTTCAATCGCCATGCCAAGGCGCAGGAGCGCACCCTCGCTATAGGGTGCGGCCATCACCATCAGTCCGCAGTAATCAGTGCCGGTTGGCAGGGTCAATGCGCAACCGCCTGTCAGGTTACCAATGCGGGTGTTGCGCAGGGTCATCAGGTTGCGGCTGTTGAAATAATCAGGCTCGTTCAGCAGGCGCGCCGCATCGGGCGGCAAAATGGGCGCGGTTGGGGCCAGCACGGCATCATAGCCCGCTGTGGCCGCAGCATAGGCGGCGCGCAATTCATGCAACCGCGCCCAGGCGCGCAGGTAGTCGGATGCCGTAACATCGCGCCCGCCGCGAAAACGCTCGCGCACATTGGCAAACATCGCGTCGGGCCGCGCCTCGATCAGTGTGCCCCATTGGGCATAGGCTTCGGGAGCAAACAGAATGCCCGACAGGGCCAGCGCCTCATCCACCATCGGCAGTGCGGCATGTTCAATTGTTGCTCCTGCGGCGGACAGGCGTTCAAGGCTTGCCGCAAAGGCTGCGGGGATTGTGTCTTCGCAATCTGCCAGCGCGGGGGTGCATACCAACAGACGCGCAGTGCTGAGCGCACAATCGGCCAGTTCAACCCGCGCACCGCCCATGGCCTGCCACAGCAGCGCTGCATCCTCAACCGAATGGCATAGCGGGCCGATTGTATCAAAGCTGGCGCATAGCGGCACAACGCCCTCCATCGGCAGGCTGGAATGCGTGGTTTTCAGCCCGACCAGGTTGTTCCAGGCGGCGGGCACACGCACCGAGCCGCCCGTATCCGAGCCGATCCCCGCCGCTGCCAGCCCCAAAGCGGTAGACACTGCCGCACCGGATGAAGAGCCGCCCGGCGTGCGATAGGCTTCAACCGCGTTTGGTGGTGTTGCGGTCATCGGGTTCAACCCGAGGCCGGAAAAGGCGAGTTCCGTCATATGGGTTTTGCCAAGGCATACCAGCCCGTTGCTGCTGGCATTGGCAAGTGCTGCCGCATCGCGTGCAGGCACGCGCCCGGCCAAAAGCCGGCTGCCCGCCTCGGTTGCTATACCCGCCGAATCAAACAGGTCTTTCCAGCTTATCGGCACACCATCAAGCGGATGGCGGCGCAGCCCGGCGCGGGCGCGCGCGCCCGCCGCATCCGCCTCGGCCAAAGCGCGGCTTTGTGTTATGCGGGCATAAATGCGGCTGGCATCAGGGTGCGTTGTTATGCGCTCGATATAGTCGCGCGCCACATCGCGCGCATCTAGCGCACCGCTTTCAATGGCCCGCCCGATTGCGGCGGCGGTTTTAGGCAGCTCCATGGCGCGCTCCTTTGGCAAATTTCAAGCGCAGCCTAGTCGCTTTGTGCCGCATGGACAATTGCCGCCAAACGGCGATACTTGCGCTATGAAAAACCAAGTGATCATTGTTGGCGGCGGGCTGAACGGGGCGGCACTTGCGCTTGCCTTGGCCAGCGTCGGCCAAGCCAGCCTGCTGATAGATGCGCTGCCTGCAAAAACCCGCGCCGACCCCGGATTTGATGGCCGTGCCTATGCGCTGGCGCTAAGCTCGCAACGGATGCTGGCGGCTTTGGGCCTGTGGGGCGGGCTGGCAGATGTGGCCGAGCGGATCGCCCATGTCAAGGTTGCCGATGGCCGCCCGAACAGCGGCGCGAACGGGCTGCATCTGCACTTCAACGCCGATGAGCTGGATGGCGAAGGCGCTGGCTTTATGGTTGAAGACCGGCACCTGCGCCCCGCACTTTTAGCCGCAATCGCCAAGCAAAAACACATCACGCATCTGGCTCCCGCCAAGGTGGTGGGCCAAAGCATTTCGCCCAATGCTGTGGCAATCACGCTTCAAGATGGTAGCACGCATGAAGGTGCTTTGCTGGTCGGCTGCGACGGGCGCGCCAGTGAGGTAGCGGCGCGCGCGGGCATTATGCGGCAAGGCCATGACTACGGCCAAACTGCGCTGGTCTGCGCGCTGAGCCACGAAAAACCGCATTTCGGCACCGCCTATCAGCTTTTCCTGCCCGCAGGGCCACTGGCGGTTCTTCCGCTCAAAGGCAATCGCTGCTCGATTGTCTGGAGCGAAAGCGCCGAACGAGCCGCAACAATTTCAGCCATGGATGATGCCGGATATATGGCGGCGCTGCGCCCCGTCTTTGGCAATTTTCTCGGTAAAATCAGCCTGAGCGGCGCGCGGTTTTCCTACCCGCTGAGCCTGACACTTGCCAGCGAACTCACCCGCCCGCGCCTGGCCCTTGTGGGCGATGCCGCGCATGGGATTCATCCGCTGGCCGGGCAGGGGCTGAACCTTGGTCTGCGCGATGTCGCCTCGCTGGCCGAAGTGCTTTGCGACGCCTCCCGCCGTGGCGAGGATATTGGCAGCGACATTGTTCTGGCCCGCTACGGCCGCTGGCGCCGCAGCGATATCGCCGCCAATGCGATTGTGACCGACGGGGTCAACCACCTGTTTTCAAACGATAACTTGATCCTGCGCGCCGGGCGCAGCCTTGGGTTGGGTCTGGTCAATTCATGGCCCGGTCTGCGCCGCCGTTTGATGGAAGAAGCGGCGGGCACTCACGGAAACCTACCGCGGCTCATGCAGGGCCAGGGCCTTTAACATTCCACGAAAGGACTATGCGATGTTTGATACGCTCAAAATCCTCCACTTCATCGGGCTTATGCTGGGTGGCGGCGCGGGGTTCGGCCTTATGGTCATTGCCCCCGCCCTGCGCCGCGCCGATGCGGCTGGCAAGGCCGCGCTGATGCCGCTGCGCCCGAAACTGGCCAATATCGGGCTGGCGGGCATTGTGCTTTTGTGGATCACCGGGCTTGCCATGGTTTTCATGGGCGGTGGTATTGGGTTTATGGGCCTGTGGTTCTGGCTGAAAATGCTGGCAGCGGCGGGCGTACTGGCGCTGGCCATTTTCGGGCTGCTCATGCGCCGCCGCGCGGCTTCAGGGCAGGTCGTGCCAGCCTATGCCATGAAAATCGGCGTGCTGGCCTCGCCGCTTTCGGTGCTGGCGGTCATTCTGGCGGTTCTGGCGTTTGGCTAAGCAAAAAGCGCAGGCATTGCCGCCTGCGCTTTTTGCCATTCGGGTTGGCGTGCTGCGTTAATAAACGCGCCACGACCCCAATTCGCAGACGTTAAAGCCAAAGCGCGTCACCTCGTCGCCATCGGCGAAAAGCGCGCGGAAATCATAGATGCAATAGCCCGTGCCATCGTCGATATTGAGGTTTACATAGGTGCCACTAGGCACGACGGAGTTACCGAACCAGTCGCGGCCCCAGTTGCTCTGGTCGCGGTTGGTGGCGTAAAAATGGGTCATCGTGACATTGGTATCATTGATGATTTGCACCACGCGGTTTTGCGCGGATGCGCCGCTGAACAGGGCGGCGGCAAAGGTCAAGGCAATAAGAACAATACGCATCGTTACCTCCAAAAAGTGAATGGCGGTATCATCGCGCTAAGCGATGATTCCGTCAACGACTTCATGCGTCGGTTTTACCTGAAAACGCGCGCAGCACCTCATTTTCCGCAACGCGCCGGAACAACACGACCGCCCCGCAAGAATGGCGCGGATCATAGGCAAAGCCGCGCGCGCCCATGTGTTCAAACAGCGCCGCAATACCGCCAAGCCCGGTGATATGGTCGTGAAGCTCAACATAAATGCGGTTGACCGAGGCCAGATCGGCATCACCGAACAGCCATTTTTCAGCGCCCTCGATATCGCAAATGATAAGGCTTACGGCTTCGCGCGCCAGAAAATCGTTCAGGTTGATGACCGGTACGGAAATGGCTGCCACATACGGTTCCGGCCCCGGCGCAAGGCTGCCCATCCAGAAATCGCGCCGTTGGTAGAACCGCGCGCTGGTGTCGGCGGTGTTGCACAGCACCGCGTTGACCCGCTCTACCCCTGTCACACCATTTTGGGCATGCAGCTTGGCCATGAACGGTATCAGCGCGGGGTTGGCCTCGAAGGCAAAAACTTTGGCAAGGCAAGGTTGGCGCGCCACAAGTGTTGAAATGAAGCCGATACCTGCACCAATTTCCACCACCACATCGCCGGGTTCGACAATCGAGGGGATTTGTTCCGCCTCTTCCGCCTCGTAACAGCCGGCGCGCAAGGCAGCGGCGATCGGCGGCGTAATGATCGCCGGATCATAGGGCACCGTTACACCGTGAGAGCGCAGGCAGCGGGCTTGGTCAAGTTGAAGCGACTCGGTCATGCTTGCAACTTGCCATATTACGCATAGCCGCGCTAGAAATATCTACCGTCGGTTGTGGTTAGCGCGGGCTGCGTTTGGCCAGAATGCGCTGCAAGGTGCGGCGGTGCATGTTCAGCCGACGCGCGGTTTCGCTGACATTACGGTCGCAAAGCTCGAACACCCGCTGGATATGTTCCCAACGCACCCGGTCGGCCGACATGGGGTTTTCAGGCGGGGCGGGCTTGTCATCGGGCAGCGATAGCAGCGCCGCGGTGACATCATTCGCATCAGCCGGCTTTGACAGATAGTCGATCGCGCCAATTTTCACGGCTGCCACGGCGCTGGCAATGGCGCCATAGCCGGTCAGCACCACAATGCGCGCATCCGGTCGCAGGGCGCGCAGGGTTTCCACCACATCCAGACCGTTGCCATCTTCCAGACGCAAATCAAACACACCATAGGCGGGGGGGCGCGCGGCGATCAGGCGCTTGGCCTCGGCCACGGTTTCGGCGGTTTCAACGGAAAAGCCACGCTTTTCCATGGCGCGCGCCAGTCGGCGCAAAAACGGCTCGTCATCGTCAAGCAGCAACAGCGATGGGTCCGGCCCGATTTGGGCGGCCCTGAGGTCGTGCGCGGAGTTCTCAGTTTCGGCCATGCCTGCCCTTGCCTGTTTTTATCTTGATAAGCTGCGAAGTCTGCATCGTCAAACGTAACTCCAATTAACGTGGCTTAATGCTGGCTGTAACATAGTTTACCGAAAGGTCGCGCTCGGAAATCGACCAGCGCCAGCTTAACGG
The DNA here is from genome assembly GCA_040880065.1 of Paracoccaceae bacterium. GTDB lineage: Bacteria > Pseudomonadota > Alphaproteobacteria > Rhodobacterales > Rhodobacteraceae > Abyssibius. The sequence continues at coordinate 7,433 of JBBDJE010000001.1, forward strand.
GTTGAACACAAAGCCCTTGCGGTCGACCGGTTGCAGCCCGGCTGCTTCAAGCAGCGCGAAAAGCTCGTCGGGGGTAATGAATTTCGCCCAGTCATGCGTGCCTTTGGGAAGCCAGCGCATGATGTGCTCGGCCCCGACAATCGCCACCGCCCAGCTTTTGGGGTTGCGGTTGAGGGTCGAGCAAATCATCAGCCCGCCGGGGTTCAGCAAATCATGGCAGGCTTTCAGATAGGCTTGCGGGCTGGCCACATGCTCGACCACCTCCATGTTCAGCACCACATCAAACCGCTCGCCCGCTGCAGCCAGATCTTCGGCGGTGATATGGCGGTAGTCGATCTTTAGCCCCATGGCTTGGGCGTGAAGCTGCGCCACCGGGATGTTGCGCGGCGCGGCATCGGCCCCCACAACCGTGGCCCCCAGCCGCGCCATCGGCTCCGACAGCAACCCGCCACCGCAGCCGATATCCAGCAACTGCAGCCCTGCAAATGGCAGGGGCGCTTTCAGATCGCGGCCAAACTCGGCGGCAATCTGGCGGGTGATGTAATCCAGCCGCACGGGGTTCATCATGTGCAGCGGTTTGAACTTGCCGCCCTCATCCCACCATTCGGCGGCCATGGCTTCAAATTTCGCCACTTCGGCGGGGTCTATTGTGCTCTGCGTTGCGTTCATCCTGTCAACCTGCCATGTTTTGTGAAGCCAAGCCATAATTTATGTTGCCGAGATAGTCCGAGAGCGATGCCTGAACAAGTTGACAATCTGTCCACCCTGATCCGCCCGAAACTTTTTGCGGCTCTTAGCCCGTATATGTCGACGCAGCTTCAGGTGGGCGACGGTCACGCGCTTTATGTCGAATGCTGCGGAAACCCCGATGGTATTCCGGCCATTGTGCTGCATGGCGGCCCCGGTGGCGGCTGCACGCCCTCCATGCGGCGCTATTTCGACCCGGCAAAGTTTCGCATTATCCTGTTCGACCAGCGCGGCTGTGGCCGTTCTACCCCCTATGCCAGCACCGAGCACAACACCAGCCAACATCTTGTGGCCGATATCGAGCGTATCCGCACCCATTTCGGCATTGAAAGCTGGATGCTGTTTGGCGGCTCCTGGGGGGCGACGCTGGCGCTGCTTTACGCCCAGGCCCACCCCGACCGCGTGCGCGCCATGGTGCTGCGCGGTGTGTTCACCATGACGCGGGCCGAGCTTGACTGGTTTTATGGCGGCGGTGCTGCGCGCTTCTGGCCCGATGCATGGGAAGCCTTCTGCGCCCCCATTCCTAAAGACGAGCGTGGCGACATGATCGCCGCCTATCGCGCCCGCCTGTTTGGCAGCGATACCAAAAGCGCCGACCGTGCCGCGATGGCCTGGACAGGGTGGGAAAATGCGCTGGCCTTTGCGGCATCCGATGGCACAAGCCGTGGCGGCAACGCGCATTACGCCCGCGCCTTTGCCCGCATCGAAAACCACTATTTCCACAATGGCGGCTTTTTGCGCGCCGATGACCAGATCATGCAAGACATGCCGCGCATTGGCGCAATTGCGGCCATTGTCGTGCAGGGGCGTTACGATATGGTCTGCCCGCCCGCCACCGCCGCCAAGCTTGTTGCCGCATGGCCAAAGGCCGAATTGCAACTTGTCGGCATGTCGGGCCACGCCATGTCGGAGCCAAAAATCACCGAGGCGCTTTTGGCCGCTGTTGCGCGGTTTGGCGCCGAACTTGGCGGGTAACGAGATTCCAAAACAAAACCGTAATGCGCAATAATGTGTTGCAGCCCGGCCCGCGGCCTGTAAACATAAGGCCAAGGGCAGCTTTAGTCTGCCTGTATCGGGAGATTGAAACTTGAGTAGCGTGCTACGCATTGTCGCCCAGCGGCTTGGTCTGGGCCTGCTGACCCTGTTGGTCGTTTCGGTTATCATCTTTGGTGCGGTTGAGCTTTTGCCCGGCGATTTCGCTGAAGAACGGCTGGGTCAGGCTGCAACACCCGAAGCTGTTGAGGCCATTCGAAAGCAACTCGGCCTCGACCAACCCCCCGTCACCCGCTATTTCCAATGGCTTGGCGCGGCTGTTCAGGGTGATTTCGGGGTGTCCTTCGGCAATAACCGCCCTGTGGCCAGCCAGCTTGCCCCGCGCTTTGCAAACACGCTTTTCCTTGCGCTGCTCGCCGCCGCCATTGCCGTGCCACTGGCGCTGACCATCGGCATTCTTGCCGCGCTCTATCGCAATTCGATCTTCGATCGGGTGGCCAATGTCGGCACGCTGGCCTCTATTTCCAGCCCGGAATTCTTTGTCGCCTATATGCTGATCCTGTTTTTTGCGGTGCTGAACCCGTGGCTGCCGTCGATTGCGAACATCCATTCCGGCATGGAGTTCAGCCAAAAGGTGACAGCCTCGCTGCTTCCCGCGCTTACGCTTACGCTGGTCGTTACCGCGCATATGATGCGCATGACCCGCGCAGCCATCATCAACCTGCTGGCCAGCCCCTATATCGAAATGGCGCGGCTAAAGGGTGTTAAGCCCTTGCGCATCATCACACGCCACGCGCTGCCCAATGCGCTTGCGCCCATCATCAACGTTGTGGCGCTGAACCTCGCCTATCTCATTACCGGTGTGGTCGTGGTCGAGGTGGTATTCGTCTATCCAGGCGTTGGGCAATTGTTTGTCGATAGTGTGAAACGCCGCGATATTCCCATTGTGCAGGCCTGCTGCCTGATCTTCGCCGCCGCCTATATCCTGCTGAATCTCACAGCCGATATCATGTCGATCTTGTCTAACCCGCGGCTGAGGCATCCGAAATGATGACATTGTTCTACATCGCGCTCACCATTGCGGGCTGCATTGCGCTTGCCTTTGCGTTCCGCCAGCTTGGCCGTATTGCAGGCACGGCAGGCAGCCGGAAGCTTTTTCGCCAAATGCCGCTTACCGCGTCTTTCGGCATTTTCGTCATTCTGCTTTACGCCATTGTCGCCATCGGCGCGCCTCTCATCGCACCTTATGGCGAGGCGGAAATTTTCGCATCGACCAACGCCTTTCCCGGCCAGATACCCGAGCATCTGCTCGGCACCGACCAGATTGGCCGCGACCTGCTCACACGGCTCATTTACGGCGCGCGCAACACGGTGGGCATTGCGCTCGTCACCGCAATCCTAACCTTTGTGCTCGGGGCCACGTTGGGCTTTCTGGCTGCCACGCTCGGCGGCTGGGTCGATCAGTTGCTGTCACGCACGGTCGATGTGCTCATGGCCATTCCGCAGCTCATTTTCGCACTGCTGCTCATCACCATCGTCGGACAATCGACGATCAACATGATCCTGATCCTTGCCGTGCTCGACAGCACGCGCGTGTTCCGCCTTGCCCGCGCGGTGGGCGTGAATATCGTGGTGATGGATTATATCGAGGCGGCAAAACTGCGCGGTGAAACCCTGCCTTACCTGATTTTCCGCGAAATTCTGCCCAATGCAGTGGCCCCGCTGCTGGCCGAGTTCGGCTTGCGCTTTTGCTTTGTGTTCCTGTCCATCGCGGCTTTGTCCTTCCTTGGGGTCGGCATCCAGCCACCACTGGCCGACTGGGGCAGCATGGTGCGCGACCTTGCGGGCTTCATCAACTTCGCCAGCATCAATTTCAGCCTTGCTGCCCTGCCGCTGATGGCGGCTGGCGCCATCGCCCTGCTGACAATCGCGGTGAATTTCGTGGTCGACTGGATGCTGCACCGGTCCTCCGGACTGAAGGAGTAAACCGATGAGCGAAGATCTTTTGCTGAAAATTCGCGGGCTGCGCATCGAAGGCCGGTCCGATGAAAAATGGACCGAAATCGTCCATGGCGTTGATCTGGACCTGAAGCGCGGCGAAGTGTTGGGGCTGATCGGCGAATCCGGCGCCGGCAAGTCCACCATCGGGCTGGCGGCCATGGGTTTCACCCGCGATGGCTGTCGCATTTCGGCAGGCTCGATCGAGTTTGACGGCGTCGATCTGGCCCGCGCCAGCCGCGAAAAGCGCCGCGCCCTGCTGGGCAAGCGCATCGCCTATGTTGCGCAATCGGCTGCTGCCAGCTTCAACCCCGCGCATCGTATCATCGAGCAGCATACCGAAGCCCCTGTGCAGCACGGCGTGCGCAGCAAGTCCGAATCCGAGGCTGACGGAATCGAGCTTTACCGCCGCCTGCGCCTGCCCAACCCCGAGGAAATCGGCTTTCGCTACCCGCATCAGGTATCGGGCGGGCAGCTTCAGCGCGCCATGACCGCCATGGCCATGGCCTGCCGCCCCGACCTTATCATCTTTGATGAGCCGACCACCGCGCTTGATGTGACCACGCAAATCGAGGTGCTGGCCGCGATCCGCGATATTGTCGAGCAATTCGGCACCGCCGCCATTTACATCACCCATGACCTTGCGGTCGTGGCGCAAATGGCCGACCGAATCAAGGTGCTGCTCAAGGGCGACGAGGTTGAGGAGAACGACACCCGCACCATGCTGACCAGCCCGCAGCAAGCCTATACCAAATCGCTCTGGGCGGTGCGCAGCTTCGAGCGCCCCGCCAAACCGGCGGTCATCAAAGGCAGCGTGCCGGTGGTGCGCGTGCAAAACGTTTCCGCCGCCTATGGCAAGGTGCCAGTGCTGCATGATGTGAGCTTTGATATCCACAAGGGCCGCACCGTGGCGGTTGTGGGCGAATCCGGGTCCGGCAAATCTACGGTCGCGCGCTGCATAACCGGGCTTTTGCCCCCCACGCGCGGCAGCATCGCCTTCAACGGCGAAGACCTGCCGCCAAGCTACAAACAACGCAACAAAGAACAGCTTCGCACCGCGCAGATGATCTATCAAATGGCCGATACCGCGCTGAACCCGCGCCAGAAGATCAAAGATATCATTGGCCGCCCGGTCGAGTTCTACCGCGGCCTTTCGGGCAAGGCGCGCACGGCCCGCGTGGCCGAACTACTTGAACAGATCGAGCTTGAGCCTTCGGACTATATGGAACGCCTGCCATCCGAGCTTTCCGGCGGTCAGAAACAACGCATCGGCATTGCGCGCGCCCTGGCGGCCGACCCCGAATTCATCATCTGCGATGAGGTGACAAGCGCGCTTGACCAACTGGTGGCCGAGGGCATTCTGAAGCTGCTGGCCCGCCTGCAAGACGAGCTCGACCTCGCCTATATGTTCATCACCCATGACCTTGCGACTGTCAAAGCCATTGCCGACGAGGTTGTGGTGATGAAGGATGGCCGTGTCGTGGAAATGGGCCCCAAGGCGGAAATGTTCCAACCCCCGCACCACGCTTATACCGACCTTCTGCTCTCATCGGTGCCGGAAATGGACCCCGACTGGCTGACCAACCTGCTTGCCAAACGCGGTGTAGATAATATCGGTGACGCGGCCATTGCTAAAATCTAGTGAAAAACCACGGCAAAGTGCCCGCTTCGGTGCCTTGTTTGTAGCGTAATATAGCTAAGTCATTGAAACTAGATTCTTTTAACTATTTGAATCTGGTAAGAAAATATCGTAAAAAAGGGGTGGTTACCCCGATCAAAGAATAACCACCCTAAAAAGCCTACTTACCCTTTTTGGGAGTGGGCTTTTTTACCGTCTCGACGACATGCGTATTCGGCTTGCGTCGAGCCGTTGCGACCGAAGTATAGCGGCCAGTAACCGCGCTACGTCCGATCTTTTTTGTGGACTTAGCCATTGACTTTCACCTCCTTACCCGGGCCGTTGCCCGCCCCTATCAGGCTAGGGCTTGCGGTTGGGAGACGAATCCACAGCATATATAGTATAACGCGGTGGCTTTCTGGTCGAGTCAATTTTCAATCGGCGCATCTTTAAATAAACCTTTCTGCCTCATCTTTTGTTCGAAAATATCCTGCGGGGGTCCGGGGGTGCAAAACCCCCGGCGCTGAGGCTGCTCTAAAGCGTGGCGGCCAGCCGCGCACCCTGATCTATCGCGCGCTTTGCATCCAGCTCGCCGGCAAAGTCAGCGCCGCCAATCACATGCGGGGTAAGGCCTGCCTTGATCAGGTCATCTGCCAGACCGCGCTCGCTTACCTGCCCGGCGCAAAGCACAATCGTGTCGGCTTTTATCAGGCGCAGGTTCTCGCGGGCTTCACCATCCGATACCCACAAACCTTCTGGGGTGATTTCTTCGTAATTCACCCCGCCAACCATCTGCACCTTTTTCATCTGCAACTGTGCGCGGTGGATCCAGCCGGTGGTTTTGCCCAAACCCTTGCCCAGCTTTTGCGCCTTGCGTTGCAGCAGGGTCACGGCGCGGGGCGATGCTTCGGGCTGCGGGCCTTCGGGGGCAAGGCCGCCGCGGGTGATGGCAGGGTCGCCCACCCCCCATTCGCGCATCCATTCGGGCAGGTTCAGTGTCGGGCTGTCATCAACCGTCAGGAACTCGGCCACGTCAAAGCCAATGCCTCCCGCGCCGATAATCGCCACGCGCCCGCCAACCTTGGCACCGCGCAGCACATCACCATACCCGAGCACATGCGGCAGGTTCTGGCCCTTGACCGCAGGGTCGCGCGGGTTCACGCCGGTGGCGGTGATCACCTCGTCAAAGCCTGCAAGCGTGGATGGGGTTGCTTTGGTGTTCAGGCGCAGATCTATCCCGCGCGCTGCAACCTCGCCCGTAAACCAGTCGACCAGCCCATGAAACTCTTCCTTGCCGGGCACCTGCCGCGCCAGATTGAGCTGGCCGCCAATCGCCGCACCTGCCTCAAACAGCACAACCTTGTGGCCACGTTGTGCTGCGACCAGCGCCGCCGACAGCCCCGCCGCCCCGGCCCCAACAACGGCTATGCGTTTGGGGGTGGCGCTGGACGCATAGCTCAGCTCAACCTCATGGCAGGCGCGCGGGTTCACAAGGCAGCTTGTCAGCTTCATTGAAAATGTATGGTCGAGGCAAGCCTGATTGCAGGCGATGCAGGGAGCAATGCGCGCCGCCTGCCCGGCCTCGGCCTTGGCCACGAAGGCGGCATCGGCCAGAAAGGGCCGCGCCATGGAGACCATGTCGGCGCAGCCTGTCGCCAGCACATCTTCGGCCACATCCGGCGTGTTGATGCGGTTCGAGGTGATCAGCGGAATGCCCACATGCCCCATCAGCCGCTTGGTCACCCATGCAAAGGCCGCGCGCGGCACCGAGGTGGCAATTGTGGGAATGCGCGCCTCGTGCCAGCCGATGCCGGTATTGATGATGCTGGCCCCTGCCGCCTCGATGGCCTGTGCAAGCTGGCGGATTTCATCGAAACTCTGCCCGTTCGGGATGAGGTCGATCATCGAGAGCCGGTAGATGAGGATGAAATCAGCCCCCACCGCTTCGCGCACACGGGCCACAACCTTAACCGGCAGGCGCATGCGGTTTTCCCACGACCCGCCCCAGTCATCGCTGCGCTTGTTGGTATGGGTCACCAGAAACTGGTTCAGCAAATAACCTTCGGAGCCCATGATCTCGACCCCGTCATAGCCTGCCTGTCGCGCCCGCACCGCCGCGCTCACCATATCGGCGATCTGCTTTTCAATGCCGGCCGCATCCAGTTCAGCCGGCGCAAAGGGCGAGATGGGTGATTTGATGGCCGAGGGCGCCACGCATTTCGGCGTATAAGCATAGCGGCCAGCGTGCAGAATTTGCATGGCAATCTTGCCTCCCGCCGCATGCACGGCATCGGTCACGATCTTGTGGTTGGCAATGTCACCCTCGCTGAACAGGCCAGCCGCGCCGGGCAGCACCGCGCCTTCGGCATTGGGGGCCATGCCGCCGGTGACGATCAGCGCCGCCCCCCCTGCGGCACGCTCGGCATAAAACGCGGCCACGCGCGGCCAGTCGCCAAGTTCTTCCAGCCCCGTATGCATCGAGCCCATCAGCACGCGGTTTTTCAGCACTGTATGGCCAAGGTTCAGCGGGGCGAGCATATGGGGGTATCGGGTCATCATGGCACCTTTGTTTGCGCCACAATGGCAAAGCGGCGGTGCGATGTCACGCCGCGACCTTGCGTTAGCTTGTTGGGCGTCAGCTTGCTTGGCGCGCGCTAGCCGCGTTCGCTGCCTGCATTGCCGCCACAAACCCTTCGGCCAGCGCGCGGGCTTGCGCCTCGCTTGCATCGGCGTTGGCCATGCTGTTGGCCGAAAGCGAGGCAAGGCGGCCGTTCACCTCGGTAAAGGCGCGCCAGTAGCGCTGGCTTAGCCCCGCCCCCGTTGGCGCGGCAAGGTCTTGCACCAGAATATACAGCGCATCGGCAGAACGGTGGCTGCGTATAATGCTCACCGCCCCCGGCACCCGCCCCTTGCCAAGCGAGGGTAGACCCACCGGGCTGCGCAGAAATGCCTCCAGATCGCCAAGCGCCCCGCCCATGCCCCGCTCACGCGCGCCAAGCAGGCCACTGGGGGAAACCGCCGCCACCAGCACCGCTGAGAGCGGCACATCGGCAATGGTGGCGCGCCCCGCCTCGGTTTGCCCGCAATCAGACAGGATCACGAAAGCACCGGCGCGGTTTTGTTCGCCGGTACGCTCGTCAATGCAAAAACCGGCGGGCCCGGCAACAACAACCGGCACGCCACCCGCCACCACGGTAGAGCTTGTGACAATGCCGCGCGTCGGTGAAAAACACGCCGCAAGCAGTGTGCAGATCAGAACAAGGCTATAGGTCCGCATAACAGTGTTTTTCCTTCGCGCCGCCCGGATGGGTGACTGCGCCCATATAGGTCGCCCCCACCTGCTGGGCATATTTCCACAATGCCCCCGACGCATAAATCGTATCGCGCGGGCCTTTCCAATTGGCACGGCGCGCCGCCATGTCTTCATCGGATACTGCAACCGAAATCTCGCCCTTGACCGCGTCAAGCGTGATCAGGTCGCCATCTTCAAGCAGAGCAATTGGGCCGCATTGGGCCGCCTCGGGGCCAACATGCCCGACGCAAAAGCCGCGGGTTGCGCCCGAGAAACGGCCATCGGTGATCAGCGCCACCTTCTTGCCCATGCCTTGGCCGGATAGCGCAGCGGTGGTGGCCAGCATTTCGCGCATGCCGGGGCCGCCTGCCGGGCCTTCGTTGCGAATGACAATCACTTCGCCCTCTTTGTAAGACCGTGCCTTCACGGCTTCAAACGCGTCTTCCTCGCATTCAAACACCCGCGCGGGGCCGGTAAAGACCTGTTCTTCGGCGCTCATGCCAGCGACCTTCACAATCGCGCCTTCCGGGGCAAGGTTGCCTTTCAGGCCAACCACGCCGCCGGTGGCCGAAATGGGTGTGGCGACGGGGTAAATCACGCGGCCATCGGCCTCGCGGGTGATAAGGTCGATCTCTTCGCCAATGCTGCGGCCCGATGCGGTTATGCAGTCTTCATGCAGCAGCTTGGCCTTGCGCAGTTCTTTCATAACAACCGGCACGCCGCCCGCCTCATACAAATCTTTGGCCACATAGTCGCCACCGGGCTTGAGGTTAACGAAATAGGGCGTATCGCGGAAAATATCGCAAACATCCTCCAAGAAGAATTCCAGCCCCGCTTCATGCGCAATGGCAGGTAAATGCAGCCCCGCATTGGTCGAACCACCTGTGCAGGCGACAATGCGCGCGGCGTTTTCCAGCGATTTCAGCGTCACGATGTCACGCGCGCGGATGTTCTTTTCAAGCAGGTTCATCACCGCCTGCCCCGAGGCTTCGCCGTAAGCATCGCGGCTTTCGTAAGGCGCGGGCGCACCGGCGGAATTGAACAGCGCAAGGCCGATCGCTTCAGACACGCAGGCCATGGTATTGGCGGTGAACTGGCCACCGCAAGCCCCGGCGCTGGGGCAGGCGACACGTTCAAGCGCGTCAAGCTCGGCATCGGTATTCGCGCCCGCCTGATGGCGGCCTACGGCTTCAAACACGTCCTGCACGGTCACATCGCGGCCTTCAAACCGCCCCGGCAGGATAGAGCCACCATACAGAAACACCGACGGCACATTGAGCCGCACCATGGCCATCATCATGCCCGGCAGCGATTTATCGCAGCCCGCAAGCCCGACAATTGCGTCATAGCAATGGCCGCGCATGGTCAGTTCCACCGTGTCGGCAATCGCCTCGCGGCTCGCGAGCGACGAGCGCATGCCTTCATGGCCCATGGCAATGCCATCGGTCACGGTGATGGTGGTAAACTCGCGCGGGGTGCCAAGTGCCGTGCGCACCCCGGCCTTGACCGACTGCGCCTGACGGCTCAGCGCAATATTGCACGGCGCCGCCTCGTTCCAGCAGGTGGCCACGCCAACAAGGGGCTGGTGAATCTCCGTTTCCGACAGGCCCATCGCATAGAGATAGCTGCGATGCGGCGCGCGTGCCGGCCCTTCGGTAACGTGGCGCGAGGGAAGTCTGGACTTGTCAAAACGGCTGGTGGTCATGTGCTGGCTCCGAAAATAATGTTGCTCAAGCAATAGGCAAAGCGACGCCACAGGGCAAGACAGAACCGGGCAAGGCACAACAGGGCAAGCCGCTCGGGCTTGCGCCAGACGGTTTTCGCACTACTCTGGCCAAAAGAATCTCCGCAGGCAGGCCATGCACACGCACAAACCCCCGTTCGATGCTTACTGCGCCCCGGCCGCCGCCTATTGCGGGCCACGGCGCACAATTGCGGGCGGGCTGGCGGTGGTGCTTTTGCCCGCGCTTGTGGTGCTGGCGCTGGCGGCGGGCTTCTTCTATCTGCTGATTCCCTATTACGAAGCGCAGCAAATGGGCTCGGGCTATGTGATGCTGGTCAGGGCCACCTCGCTTGGCACCGAAATTTCGCGCGGCCAGACCCCTCGCGCCGTGCTGTTTGTGGTTGGCCTTGTGCTTATCGTGTTGCCAAGCCTGTGGCTGGTGCTGCGCCGCTTGCACCACCGCCCGTTGCGCAGCCTGTTCGGTGCGGGCCTGCGGCTCAACTGGCGGCATATGGCCTTGGGCTTTGGCGTGGTGGCGCTGGCCAGCCTGCTGCGCCCCGGCCTTTACCTTGGCGCCTTTCCGCAACTCGCCATGCCCGCAATAGACTGGGCGGCGCTCATGCTCATCGCGCTGCCGCTGATCTTCGCTCAGGCCTTAACCGAAGAGCTGTTTTTTCGCGGCTACCTGCAACAACAGCTTGCCGCGCGCTTTGCCAGCCCGCTGGTCTGGCTGCTGATCCCCGCGCTGCTTTATGGCCTTATCCACTACCGCACCGGCACGGACCCGCTGCCGCTTTGGCTGAATATCGGGCTGATGGCTGCTTTGGGCGCAATGGCTGCCGATGTAACCGCACGCACCGGCAACCTTGGCGCGGCCATCGGTCTGCATTTTGGCAATAGCCTTTATATACTGGCAATTCATGCCACAGGCAGCAGCGCCACCGGCCTTGCTTTGCTGCAAAGCCCCGCTGGCGCGCAGGCCGAAATTGCACCGGTGCTGCACCATTTATTGCCGCTTGTGCTAGCCTATCTGCTGTTTCGCGTGGTGATGGCGCGGCGCGCGCGTGCCTAGCCCGAACCCCGCATTCTGGCGCATTGTTCTGGGCTTTGCGCTCACCATGCTCACCCCCGTTGGCTTGCTTGTCGGGCTTGTGATGCTGGCCCGCGCCGCCGCGCCGGATGCGCTGGGCGGTATTGCCCAGCTTGGCAACGGGGCAACACCCTTGGCCGCGCTGGCCATGCTTTGCACCATCATTGCCAGCCTGCCGGTGCTGGCTGTCGTGCTGCGCGCCCTGCACCATGTGCCGCTCACATGGCTGTTTGCCGCAGGCCCGCAACGCTGGCGCTGGTTTTTCGCGGCAATCGCCCTTGTGCTGGCCGTGCAACTGGCCATGCTCGCCCTGCCCGGCGGGCAGGACGTGCAGCAAAACATCGCGCTGCCGCTTTGGCTTGTCTGGCTGGCGCCCGCGCTTCTTGTCATCTTGCTGCAATCCGCCACCGAAGAGCTGATCTTTCGCGGCTATTTGCAGCGCATGTTGCGCGCCCGCTTTGTCGCGCTCTGGCCGGCATTTCTCATCCCCTCGCTTTTGTTTGGCTTGGGGCATTACACCCCGCATATCTATGGGCAAAACGCCTGGCTTGTGGTTGCTGTCACCGCGCTTTGGGGGCTGATTCTGGCGCATCTCACATGGCAATGCGGCTCTATCCTGCCTGCCATTGGCATCCATTTCGCCAATAATTGCGTTGCGATTCTGCTCATGTCATCAACCATGCAAATGTCGGGGCTGGCGTTGTTTGTCGCCCCGCTCGACCCCAATGACATTGCCGCAACGCGCGCCATGCTTTTGCAAACCGGCCTGATGCAGCTTTCGCTCTATGCGCTTTACCAGTTGGGGCGCGCGCAATACCGCAAACCTGCCCGCGACCGCGCCAGCACCGTGTTGCATTCCCCCCCGCCGCCCTCTATTTAGAAGGTTAAAGCCAAGGGGAGCAGACGATCCATGAACTGGATTTCCAACTACGTCCGTCCGACCATCAACTCGCTGTTTTCGCGCCGCGAAATGCCCGAAAACCTGTGGACCAAATGCGACGGCTGCGGCACGATGCTGTTTCACCGCGAGCTTAAAGACGCGCTCAACACCTGCCCGAATTGCAACCACCATATGCCCATCACCCCGCGTGACCGGTTTGGCGCGCTGTTTGACGCGGGGCTGTTCACCGAGGTTGCGGTGCCCGAAGCCACGCCCGACCCGTTGCAGTTTCGCGACCAGAAACGCTATCCTGACCGGATGCGCGAAGCCCGCAAGAAAACCAATGAGAAAGAAGCGATCCTTGTCGCCTCGGGCGAAATGGGGCGCATGAAGGTCGTTGCCGCCGCGCAGGATTTTTCCTTCATGGGCGGCTCGATGGGCATGTATGTGGGCAATGCCCTACTGGCCGGAGCCGAGGCGGCGGTCAAGGCCAAAGCGCCGTTCATCGTGTTTTCCGCCGCGGGTGGCGCGCGCATGCAGGAAGGTATTCTCAGCCTTATGCAAATGCCGCGCACCACGATTGCCGTGCAAATGGTAAAGGAAGCGGGCTTGCCCTATGTGGTTGTGCTGACCCACCCCACCACCGGCGGCGTGACCGCCAGCTATGCCATGCTGGGCGATGTGCAAATTGCTGAACCCAACGCGCTGATCGGCTTTGCAGGCACCCGCGTGATAGAACAAACCATCCGCGAACAACTGCCCGAGGGCTTTCAGCGCGCCGAATACCTGCTCGACCACGGCATGCTCGACCGCGTGACCGACCGCAAGGACATGCGCGACGAGCTGATCTCTATTCTGCATATGCTAACGGGCCGCCCGCAGCCGGTAAAAGCCGATCTGCCCAAGCCCGAAGCCGCGCTCGAGCCTGCCGTGCCCATAAAAGCCACCCCGAAAGCGGCAGATAAAGCGGGCGAAACAGTCGCAGACGCCAGCAAGAAAGACGCCAAAAAGTGAGCAATCCAAGCGATGTCATCCTTGCGCGGATGATGTCTTTGCACCCCAAAATCATTGACCTGACGCTTGATCGGGTCTGGCGGTTGCTGGACGCGCTCAACCACCCCGAACGGCGCTTGCCGCCCGTTATCCACATTGCCGGAACCAATGGCAAAGGCAGCACGCTGGCGATGATCCGCGCGGGGCTGGAAGCCAGCGGCGCTGCGGTTCACGCCTATACTTCGCCGCATCTGGCGCGGTTTCATGAACGCATTCGCCTTGCCGGAAAGCTGATAGACGAGGCTGCGCTCGCCGCCGTGCTGGAAGAATGCGAAGCGGCCAACGGGCCGGAGTCCATCACCTATTTTGAAATCACCACCTGTGCTGCGCTGCTGGCCTTTGCGCGCATGCCTGCCGATTATACGCTGCTCGAAGTCGGGCTTGGCGGGCGGCTGGATGCCACGAATGTTGTGGAAATTCCGCGCCTTACGGTTATCACCCCTGTCAGCATCGACCATCAGCAATATCTGGGCGATACATTGGCCGCGATTGCGGGCGAAAAGGCAGGCATCCTCAAGGAAGGCGTGCCCTGCGTTGTTGGCGCGCAGGACGATGACGCGCTAGCGGTGATCGAAGCCCGCGCCGCCAGCCTGCACGCGCCGCTCTTGGTGCAGGGCCGCAACTGGCATGTTTTCGAAGAGCACGGGCGTATGGTTTACCAAGATGAACAGGGCCTGCTGGATTTGCCCATGCCAGCGCTGATCGGTGCGCATCAGGTGCAGAATGCAGGCATGGCAATTGCGGCTTTGCGCGCGCTCGGCAAGGGCAGCGCGGCCTGTGAGGCGGCTGTTCAAAACGCCGAATGGCCCGCGCGGCTGCAACGCCTGCGCCATGGGCCGCTGGTTGAGGCTGCTGCGGGCTGCGAGCTTTGGCTTGATGGTGGGCATAATCCGGCGGCGGGCGAGGCTTTGGCCGAGGCGCTGGGCCGGTTGCCAATCCGCCCGCTGGCCATGGTGTGCGGCATGCTGAACACCAAGGATATAAAGGGCTTCCTGCGCCCGCTGGCAGCGCGGGCCGAAAGGCTTGTCGCTCTGTCCATTCCCGGCGAAGCAAACACCTTGCCTGCCGATGTGACCGCCGCAGCGGCAGCAGAAGTTGGGCTTGCCGCCAGCACCGCACCCGATGCACGCGCCGCGATTACCGAACTGGCGCAATCCATGCCGCAAGCGCGGATACTGATCTGCGGCTCGCTCTATCTGGCGGGGAATGTGCTGCGCGAAAACGGTTAAGCTTCTGGTAAGCTGGCGTTATAATATAGCCGCATTTTCGTGCAAAAACGCACCAAAACGTGCAAAAAGGGCCGCATTTACGGCCCTTTAAGCGTTAAGAATCCGTGAAGATCAGATCGAGGATTCGATCCAGCTTTTCAGGCTTGCCTTTGGTGCAACGCCCGATTTATTGGCGATGACCTTGCCGTCCTTGAACAGGAACAGCGCCGGAATACTGCGCACACCAAGCGCGCTGGGCGTGCCGGGGTTTTCTTCGATATCGACCTTGGCAATCTTGATCTGGCCGGCCATCTCTTCGGAAATTTCTTCCAGTGAAGGGCCGATCTGCTTGCACGGGCCGCACCATTCCGCCCAGAAATCCACCAGAACGGGGATGTCGGAATTCAGGACTTCGGCTTCAAAGGTGGCATCGGATACGGCAACGCTGGCCATGGGGATTCTCCTAGATTTGGGTTCGATAATGAACCTAAGCAGCAGATGTTGCGGCGTCAAGGCGCGGCAGTGCGCGCGGGCGGGCGCGCGGGGGCTGCGGCAATCGCGCGCGCAAGGGCGGCATCGGTCAAATCGGGGCCAAGAAGCATGATTTGCGCGGTTTTTGTCCAGATAATCGCCACCTCAATTTTCCGTGTCGGGTAGATTTGCGCCAGCGCGGCGCGGTAGCTGGCCATTTGCCGCAGCAGGGCTTCGGGCGTGTCTTCGGGGCGGTCGGGCAGGTTGCGGTTGGTCTTGAAATCATAGGCGGTGACGGTGCTCTCGGATATTTCCAGCAGGTCTATGCGGCCCGAAATATCGCCCAAACCCTTGATATTGCAGCTAAAAGCTACTTCGACCAGCGGTGATGCGCCGCGCAGTTCGCGCATTGCAGGGCTAGTGAGCAGCCGTGCCGCCTCAACCTCTGCCGCCTCATCGAGGCGCAGGGCGGCAATGGCTTCAGCTTGCGCGGCATGCGGCAGTGCAATGATGTGCTCAAGCCGTTCATGCAGCGCGGTGCCATAGTCCAGTGCTTCATCCGCCATGCGCCCATCGGGGCCGGGCAGGGCATGGGCGCCTCCGAGTTCTGAGGGTGAAAGCGGCGGTGTGGCGCGCGGCGGTGTGGCAGCGACTGTAATAAACCATGCGGGCGGTGCGGGGGCGGCTGGTGCAGGCTTTGGCGCATCGTCTGGCTGGCCTGTTGCGGCCCAGTTATGGCGCAGGGTAATCGCCCCGCCTACAAGCGCAGCGCCCGGCATAGCGGCGGCAGCTTCAGCGATCTGGTCATACCAGCAAGGCGTTTGCGCCGTGCCACGCTTACCTGCCCCGTAAACGATGAGCCAGCTTTCGGCCCGTGTCATGGCAACGTAAAGCAGCCGCTGGCGCTCGCCCAGTTGGGCCGCGGCGCTGGCCTCGATCTTTTCCTGCACGGCGGGCGGGTTGGCGGCGGCAGCCTTGCCCCATGCCACAGCCTGATCGCCGAGCGCGATGATATTGGGGTTGTTGGGGGGTTTGCGCGCGGCGGTATCGGGCAAAATGACAATGGGTGCTTCCAGCCCCTTTGCGCCATGCACGCTCATCACGCGGAGCTGGTCGCTGGCCATGTCGACCTGCCGCTTGATCACGGTATCGCCGCTTTCAAACCATTCCAGAAACCCGCCCAGCGTGGGGATGTCGGCAGCCTCGTAGGCCAGTGCCTGCACGAGCAATTCGTCAAGCGCATCTTCGCTTTCTGCCCCCAGACGGGCCAGCAGGTTTTCGCGCCCGCCATGGGTTTGCAAGATCAGCTCGATCAGCTCGTAAGGGCGCTGGAAATCAGCTTTGGCAAGCAGATCGGCCAGCAGCTTCGGTGCGCCTTGCGCGCGCAGGCTGGCCCAAAGCCTGGTGCTGCGCTTATGCGCCAGGGTGAAAAGCTGCGCCTCGGACCAGCCGACAAGCGGCGAGCGCAGCACGGTGGCCAGCGCCAACTCGTCATCCGGGCAGGCGGCGAATTTGAGCGCGGCGATGATATCGGCCACGGCAAGGTCTTCGCCCAGAGTAAGCCTGTCGGCCCCGGCAACAGCCACGCCGCGGGCTTTGAGCGCGCGGATCAGGGTTTTGTAAAGCACCTTGCGCCGCTGCACCAAAACCAGAAAGTCACCTGCCCGGACAGGGCGGTTTTTGGCGGGCAGCAGGGTTTTGGCGGCGATCATCTGGGCGATGTCTTCGGCGATCTGTTCGGCGAGCAACCGCTCGGGGTCGGGGTGGGCCGGTGTGAGGGCAAGCGCAAAAAGCGGGGCGGCTTCGGGCTTGGGCGGTGCCTCGACAAAGGGGTGAATATCCACCCGTCCGGGCAGGTCTGGATAGGCGGGCAGATGCACCGACGGCCCGCCAAGCCCCACTGCCCCCGGTGCGGCAACCGGTGCGGCAACCGCATCAACCAGCGCCAGAACGGGCGTGGCCGAACGGAAGGAATGGCGCAGGCTGGTTTGCTGCATCGGGGTTTCGCGCGCTTCAAGCCGCGCGGCCAGATGCGTTTGCATGGTAAAAAACGCTGCCGGATCAGCACCCTGGAACGAAAAGATGGATTGTTTGATATCGCCCACCACGAACAAAGTGCGCGCGCGGTCGGTTTGCGCGCCAAGCCCTGCCATGATCTCGTCGGCCAGCGTTTCAAAGATGCGCCATTGCGCAAGACTGGTGTCCTGGGCTTCGTCAATCAGGATATGGTCTATGCCGCCATCGAGCCGGTAAAGCACCCAGGCGGCCATGTCGGAGCGGTGCAAAAGCGCGCTGGCATGGCGGATAAGGTCGTCAAATTCCAGCCGCTGGCGGCGGGTTTTGGCGGCGCGGTAACGGCCCAGAAAGGCGCGCGCAAAGCGGTGCAGCACGAGGCCACGGTCAAGCGCACGCAGCGCGTTAAGCGATTGGTTGGCGCCAAAGGCGCGTTCACCAAGTTCTGCCACCATGTCTTCGGCGCCCGGCATTTTCTTGGTTTTGACACTGGGAATGCCTTTTACGAGAATTTCACCTTTTTGGGAAAGAAAGCCTGAAATGAAGGCAGTAAGCGCGGTTTCAGCAGGGTTGCGCGCAAGCTGGCCAAGCATTTGCGCGGCGTTCTGCTCGGCTTGGGTGCCGTTTGTAAGAATTGCGGATATCCAGTCTATCCGGTCATCCGACAGCCCCTGCATGGCGGTTGCCAAAATGGTTTCAGCCGTCAGGTCGGGCGAAATGCCAAGGGCAGCGGCCAGCGCGGCGCGGTCGGGTTCATGCTCGAACGCATCCTGCTGTTTGAGGATTTCCTTGGTCACTTCGTCGACCTGCCCGCTTTGGGCGAGCATGGCGTCAAGCAAAGGCAACTCATCGCTGATGGCCATTTCATCACGGATGTCGCGGCGCAGCAATTCGGCGGCGCGGTCGTCGAGCAGTTCGAAATTCGGTGACAGGCCAGCCTCCAGCGGGAAACGGCGTAAAAGTGATTCGCAAAAGGCGTGGATGGTCTGGATTTTCAGCCCGCCGGGGGTTTCGAGCGCACGGGCAAACAGGCGGCGGGCATTGCTCAGCGCGGTGGCATCGACCATGCCTGCGCCAAGATCACCCAGCGCTGTGCGCAGCGTGTCATCAGCCTGCATCGACCATGTGCCAAGCTGCTTGAACAGCCGGTTCTGCATTTCGGCGGCGGCAGCCTTGGTATAGGTAAGGCAAAGAATGCGCGCAGGCGGGGTGCCGCCAAGCAGAATGCGCGCCACGCGGTTGATGAGGACCGAGGTTTTGCCCGAGCCTGCATTGGCGGTGATCCAGCTTGAAATATCGGGGCGCGCGGCGGCGTGCTGTGCGGCGGTGGCGGTGCGGATTTCCGGTGTGTTCATGCCA
Organism: Paracoccaceae bacterium; assembly: GCA_040880065.1. Classification (GTDB taxonomy): domain Bacteria; phylum Pseudomonadota; class Alphaproteobacteria; order Rhodobacterales; family Rhodobacteraceae; genus Abyssibius. The sequence continues at coordinate 25,878 of JBBDJE010000001.1, forward strand.
GAGGCTCCGGTTTGGCGGGCGCGCCATCATCCCATTCGCCCAGCCGCGACAGGTGGTCGTAATCGCCTTCAAAACGCAGCAATTCGTGGCGCGCGCGGGCGGTATAGCCTTGCGCGGGGTCGGCATAGGCGGTGAGCAGGGTGGCAAGGTTTTCGGCCAGATCGGTGAGCACGGTTTGCTTTTTTTCCTCGGGGCCGACCGACTTTTTGTCGCCAAGCAGGATGTATTTCAGCGTGGCAGCCGGGCCTGCGGGCACATCCTTAAAGCCACCGGCTGCGGCGATCAGCCCTTCCAGCGGTAGTTGCACGGCGGTGGTGTCGGCGGCTGTCTGGGTGGGGGTGGAGCCGGTTTTATAGTCATAAAGCGCGATACTGCCATTAGCGGCGCGGTCGATCCGGTCGGCCTTGGCGGTTAACGTAAAGGGTGCGCCCGCGATGGTGAGCGCAAGCTTACCGCTACGTTCGGTCGCAAGCGGCGTGGCAGTTTCGCGGCGGGTTTTCTCGCTGGTGAGCAGAAAGTCGAGCGCGCCAAACAGCTTGGCCTGCCATTCGCGCCGCGTGGCGGGCCAGGGCACTTTGGCTTCAAACTGCGCAATGATATCGGCGCGCAGATCGTCGGGTAAAGCGTTTGGCACCGGATCGGGGATTTGCGGCATCAGATGCGCCAAAATGGCGTGCAACGCTGTGCCACGCTCGCGGGCATCCGGTTCGCGCCCGAGCGGGTCGAGCGGGTAAAGCCGCAGGATTTTGGCGGCATAAACGGCGTAGGGGTCGGCAATAAGCTTTTCGATCGAGGTGACGGAAAGCTGATCGGGGCGCGCGACAACCGGCGGGGCCGGGCTGGGGCGCGGGGCTGGGTCTGCCGCGCTTTCGGGGCGGTCAAGCTGGGCGGCAAGATCGGTGTAATAAGCGCCGCGCGCCTGCATTTCTTTAAGCGCCGCCGTTCCCGCATCGCCCAGACCTTGCAACAGGTTGGTGAGGCGCAGCAGCCAGCGGGAGGGCAGGGTTTCGCTATCGCCATCGCGCAGCGGGCGCGACAGAATAACCCGCGGCGCAGCGAGGGCGCATTGAAAATCATGCGCGGCGAGGCCGATGCGCAGTTCGGGCAAGGGCAGGTCGATCTGCGCGCGCATCTGGCGGCTCAGCCAATGGTCTTCGGCAAGCCGCGCGGGCCAGACGCCTTCGGTCAACCCGCCAAGAATGAGCAGGTCGGCCGATTGCACGCGCGCTTCGAGCGGCCCCCAAATGGCGATATCGGGGTGGGGCAGATAGGCAGCGCCGCGCAGTTCCACCCGCTGCATCTGGCGCAAAAGCAACGCAGCCCAGATAGAGGGCGGTTGCGGCGCGGCGCTGGCGCTGCCTGCCTCCAGTTGGGCCAGAAGGGCAAGCGCGCGCTCGCCGGCGTCCTTGTCCCAAACCGCCTCGGGGCCAAGTGCCGTGGCGCGGTTGCGCAGGCTGACAACCCAGTCGGGCAGGCGCTGGCTTTCGGTGCCGGGCGCAAACAGCGCCGGGCTGATTTGCGCGACCCATTTTTGGCGCGCGGGGTCATCCCCTGCCCATGTTTGCAGATCGTCGGGGCCAATATGCGCAGGGCCGCCGCGCAGCAACTGGTGTTCAAGCGTGCTGGTCATGTGCACATGATCGCCCCGCGTTTCGCCCTGCCCGTTACCCTGCCCGCCAACCAGCGGGTGTTTGAGAATGTCGAGCAGGCGCACGGGGCTGATGCCGGATTGCGTATCTTCGGCCAAAAGTCGCAACAACAGACCGGGGGGCGAAAGGTGCAGCGGCTGGCCTGCGCTGTCATCGGCCTCGATATTCCAGCGTTGCAGCGCAATGCCTACGCGGCGCGCGAGGTTGCGGTCGGGCGTGATAAGCGCGGCGCGCTGGCCCCGTTGCTCGGCTTCGCGCAGCGCGCAGGCAATGGCAAGCGCTTCGTGCCGCGTGCTGTCGGCGGCGATGAGCGACAGGGATTCGGTGGCGGTTTGCAGGCCAGCTAGCAGCGCGGGACCTTCGGTGAGCCATTGGTCGGTTACAGGTGCCGGGCGCAGGGCGAGCGACACAAGCGCTATGCGCCCGGGGTTGGGCCCGGGGTTAGGCACGGGGGCTAAGTGCCACGGCTGAACCGGCTGCTTAGCGCCAAGTGCCACGAGCGTGGCTAGCAGGGCGGCTTGCGGATGGTCGGCGCCGGGGCCGTCTGCGGGCATGGTGCGGGGGGGTTGGTTTTCCAGCCCCGGCAGGATGACAGCGCCTTGAGGCAGTCGCGCCACGGCCGCCATAAAGGCGCGGGTTGCAGCGCGCGAACCGGTGGAGCCTGCAACCAGCACCGGGCCTTGTGGCGGGCTGGACGACCAGTTTTCGGCCAGCGCATCAATTACTGCGCGCCGCCGCCCTTCAGCCCCTGAATAGGGCAGGCCGAGGCTGGACAGGTAGCTTTGCAAAATGCCGAGGAATTCGCGGTTTTCAACCCAATGGCGCGACAGGTTCGTCGCATCGATCCGGGCGAAAGCGGCGGGGGTTAGGCCTTCGCCCTCCAGTTCGTCCAGCAAATCGGCCAGCGACCCAGCCAGATCCAGCACCATGGCGGGCTGGGGGCTTTGGCCGCGCGCAAGCTGATAGCTGCGCACAAGTGCGGCAAGGTCGAGCTGGCGGGCCAGCGCATCGGGGGCGGGTGGCAGCGGCGCGACCTCTTTGGACAGGTCGGCCAGCACACGGATATCGGGCAGCAAGCCGGGCCCGCGCGCCGCCATAAGCTGTTTGATCGCCCGCGCGGTGCGGCGGGTATTGACCCAGAGTGTTACGCGCGCCCAAGCCTCGGGTGGCTGGCCGGACAGGCGGGCGGCCATGCCATCGACCAGCGTTTGCGCAAAGTTGACGCCGGGCGGCAAGGCAAAAACCCGCGGGGCGGTTTGCGGGGTGAACATCATGGCGCGGCCAGCCATGTTTCAGCCCGCGTCAGGGCTTCGGGCGTGCCGACATCGCGCCAGCCGCCCTGCATGACCAGCCCATAGGCGCGGCCGCTGGCGATGATCTGGTCCCAGATGATATTCATGGAAAAGCTTTGCCCCTGCACCTGTCCGGCCAGTTCGGGCCTGATGATTTGCGCACCAGTGTAAATGAAAGGGGCCGCCGCGCCAGCCCCGCGGCGGCGCAATTTTCCACCCTCAAGGAAAAAATCGCCCGGCCCGCTGGCAAGCGCCACCTCGGTGGGGGCAAGCAGCAACAATGCGTCCATTTCAGCAGGGTTGAAGGCGGTAACAAGCGCGCCAAGCGGGTTGGGGCCTTTCCAAACCGCATCGGCATTCAGCGTGAAGGCGGGGCCGGCGCCAAGCAGCGTGTGCGCCGCTTTCAGCCCGCCGCCGGTTTCCAGTAATTCGGGCTCGTGGGTCAGGGTGACATCTGGCACGCCTGCCAGATGCGCGGTGATTTGCGCAGCATGGTGGTGAGTGTTGATGACGATGGGGTTGGCCCGCACTCCGCGCGCCACATCAAGCGCATGCTCAAGCAACGGACGGCCCGCAACGGGCAGCAACGCTTTGGGGCGGTTGGCCGCGAGCGCGCCCATGCGCGTGCCACGGCCTGCGGCGAAGATCATCAGTGGCAGGCTCATGGGCGCAGGCTTTCGGGCGAAGGGATGTGCTTGGTGATGAAAGCGGCCAGCGGGGCAAGCTGTGGTTGCGCAAGCGCGGCTTGCAGCACCGCCCAACTGCGCGGCAGCAGGCGCAGGTAATGCGGCTTGCTATCGCGCTGTGCCAGCCGCACGAACAGACCAAGGATCTTGAGCGCGCGCTGGGCCCCGAAGGCGGCAAGCGCGCGTTTGAAACCAGCGGCGTTTTGCCCCGATTGTGCGATGTAGCGCGCGGTCAGGCTTTCAGCCAGCGCAGGCGGCACGGTGCCGCGCACATCGCCCAAAAGCGAGGCGAGATCATAGGCGGGGTGGCCGCGCAATGCGTCTTGAAAGTCGAGCAGGCCGATGCGCCCTGTGCCGTGGCGCTCGGGTAGCCAGTGCAGGTTCTGGCCGTGATAGTCGCGCAGCACCGTCACGGGCGGGCTGGCCATAAAGGGGGCAAGTGCCGCGCCGAGATGCGCCTGAAAGTCGGCCGCAAAGCCGGTGCTGGCAGGCTGGCCGGTGGCGGCGGGAAAATACCAGAGCAGCAGGCGCCCGGCCTCTTCGGCCAGAACTTCAGCGCTATAGGCGGGCAGGAAGGGCGGGGGCGCAAGGCGTTGAAGCGCGATGAGCAGATCGACCGCCGTTTCATAGCGCAGCGCGGCGCTTGGCCGGGCAAGATGGCCGAGCAGGGCATCATCGTCAAAATCTTCTAGCAGCATCAGGCCCGTGGCCGGGTCATGCGCCAGAATTTCGGGCGCGGAAAAGCCGTTGCCGCGCAGCCAGTTGGCCATTTCGGCAAAGCGGGTTTGCGGGCCTGCGATTTGTGGGGGTGCAACCATAAGCACCGCGCGCGCACCTGCGGTCTGCAAACGGATATAGCTGCGCGCCGAGGCATCGGCGGTGAGCGGGAACTGGCGTGCATCGGCCCAGCCATGGGCGGCGAGGAAAGGATCAATCATTTTGCACCAAAGCGGCAATATGCGCCCAGTCGCCCACGGGGTTCAGCGTGATGTCGCGCAGGTCATCCCCGACACCTTGGGCGAAAGTGATGCGCAGGTGGCGGGTGGGGGCCTCATTTCCCAAACGGTCAGGCCATTCGACAAGGCAAATGGCGCTCTCAAATGCATCGAACAGACCAAGCTCGTCAATCTCTTGCGGGCTGGTCAGGCGGTAAAGGTCGGTGTGCCAAAGGGTTTGGTTGCCGCGCGCATAGGTTTGCACAAGGGTAAAACTGGGCGAAGGCACATCTTCGGGCTGGCCCAGCCATGCCTGAATGAGCGCGCGGGCGAAATGGGTTTTGCCAGCCCCGACCGGGCCTTCTAGCAACAGCACATCGCCTGCGCGCAAAACACCGGCCAGCCGGCCGGCAAGGGCGGCAGTTTGTTCGGGCGATTGCGCGAAAAGCTGGGGGGGCGAAAGCGGCATGGCACCACAATTCAACATGGGCGCGCGCGGCGCAAGTGGTTGCGGCTAACTCGCCAGTTCTTCGCGATAGCTGGCAGGTGCATCCGCCTGCGCTATGAGGCCGAGCACAGCCGAGCGCAGGGCTAAAAGCTCGGCCTTGTCGCCAACACCTTCGCCCAGAATCGGCAGATCATCTTCCAGCAAATGCCCTGAGCTTAGCGCACGGGCCAGCGGGGCAATGAGCTTGGGCCAATGGGCGGGCTGCGGCGGGGGCTTGAAATATACAAGCGTCGAGCCTTCGGGCATGGTGTGCCACAGGCAAAGCAACGCACCGTGTTCGGGATGGTGCAGCACCATCTGCCCACCTTGGCGGTCGTCACTGCCGCTGATCTGGGCGGCAAGGCGCTGCCAGTCTTGCGCGGCACCGCCATAGCGCTGCCATTGCGCGATAAGCGTATGGATGGCCGGACCGGCAAGTGTGGTGGTTGTTTCCATCTGCCAAAGCGTATCAAAGCTTTGATTGGCAAAAAGCAGCGCGCCGGTCGTATCAAATACCGCAACCGATTCAGACATGCGATCAAGTATAGCCTGCCCCAGTGCAACCTCGCTGCGATGGCGGGTTTCAGCCTGTGAAATATGGGTCATGTCCTCAAACACAAAGGCCAGCGCACCATCGATATGCGGCCGCCCCGTCACCCGCAAAGAGGCACCGCCGGGTAGGACCCAGGTATCGCTATAGCCTGCATTTTCGGCACTATGCTCGATGCTTTGCAACTGTTCGAGCCATGTTTGAAATTCGGCCCCCTGTGACATATGGCCGGTGTCGCGCAGCTTTTCCATGACCCCACGAAAGCGCGGGCGGGCGGCAAGCCATGCCGGATCCAGCCCGAGCAGGTCGGCCAAAGCGGGGTTGAACACGCCAAGCCTGCGGTCGGCATCGAAAATTGCCAGACCGATGGGCAGATGCGCGAAGGTTTGCGTGAGCGTTTCAACAAAGCGTTTGAGCGCGCTTTGCGTGGCGAAAAGCCGATCGGCAGGCAGGGCGAATTGGGGAGACTCTACATCCTGCCCGCCAATCACGGGGCCGCCGCCACGTTCAAAAACCTGCGGTTGCGCCGCGTTGGGGGTGATGAAATCACCCGGTGCCGCAGCTTCAAGCGCGGTGATGTCGTCGCTGTCCAGATTGTGAAAACGGCTATTCGCCCAGAGCAGCGCACCGTTTGCATCGCGCTGCCAGACCGGGCCGGGCAATGCGTTGAGCAGGTTGGCAAGTTGGCGCGCCTCGTGCTCGGCCGCTTCGGCGCGCCGCTCGGTCATGGCAAGGCGCTCACCCATGGCGGCGAGTGCGGGGGCGGCACTGTCTGGTTGGCGTGCGCGCAAAAGCTGGCGGAGCAAGATCGCCAAGCCAAAAACCAGCGCCACAACCGCAAGCCGCTCCCCCAGATTTGCCGCCAGAAAGGATTGTACATAGTCACTGACAAGGGCCATGCCGTAAAACTCCCTTTATTAAGAGAGGTTTAATGCATCAATTTTAATAAAGTGTTAAGCGGCGCTAGACCTCGTTGCGCGGATTGGCCCCGAGCGGTTTATGCGCCTGCCCTTGCGGCTGGGCAATGCGTTCGAGCGGCCAGACAACCTCGACGATTGCCCCGGTGGGGCGGGCCAGCGCAGCGGAGCCTGAGCCTAGGCTTGGGCTGGCCCGCTGGGCACGACTGGTCGAGCCATTGGCAAAGGTCAGCCGCCCGCCGGTGCGTTCCAGCAGGGTTTTGGCGATGAACAGGCCAAGGCCCATCCCCTCATATTCGGGGCGCAGGGCGCTTTCTTTAGCTAAGGTGCTGCGCCGGCGCACGAACGGGTCGCCAATGCGGCCGATCAGGTCGAGCGGGTAGCCTTGCCCGTCATCCCCGATGCGGATTTTCAGGCTGCGGGCGTCCCATTCGATATCGATCCATACGGTGTTTGCGGCGAAATCAACGGCGTTTTGCACAAGGTTGCGCAGCCCGTGAATGGTTTCAGGGTCGCGGCGCACAGCGGGCTGGCTGGCGGGGGCGGCTTCTTCCAGCGCGCCGTCAATGCGCAAGATCACAGCCTTGCCGCGGTTGCGGTGGGGGGCGGCGGCCTCTTGCACAAGCGATAGCACCGGAGTGTGGCGCAACAGCGCATCATCTTTGCCGCTTTGGCCCATATCGCGCAGGATATCGCGGCAGCGGTCGGCCTGATCACGGATCAAGGCGGCGTCGTCGCGCAACGCGGGGTGGCCTTGCAGCTCGTCATAAAGCTCCGATGAGGCGAGTTTGATGGTGGCCAAAGGCGTGCCAAGCTCGTGCGCGGCGGCGGCAACAACCCCGCCAAGTGCTGTAAGGCGCTGCTCGCGGGCCAGCGCCATTTGCGTGGCGACAAGTGCGTCCGACATCGCCTCTTGTTCGCGGCTGACGCGGCGGGCGTAAAGCGCGACAAACCCCACGGCAATGAGCAAGGCGGCGATATTGCCGGTGACCAGAAGCGGCGGCGGGGCCAGTACCGTGCCATCGGCCAGCCGCAACGGGTAATAAACAAAGCCAAGCAGCAAGATCACCGTAGCCGCTGCAGCCACCAGAATTGCCGTGGGCCTTGTGCCAAGCGCGGTTGAAGCAATGACCACAGGGGCCAGCAAAAGCGCCGCGAACGGGTTAGACAGACCCCCGCACAACCCAAGCAAAACGCCAAGCTGGCCAAGGTCGAACAGCAATATCCAGACCGCCGCCGGTTTGGACAGGCGCGTGGTTTGCGAAGTGATCAGGCTGCTGGAAATGTTGAACGCCGCGCTGAGCGCGATGACCACAAGGCAAAGATCGAGCCGCAGCGAGATTTCAAGCAAATAAGAGGCGACAAAGACCGCAACCAACTGGCCGATGACCGCAACCCAGCGCAAATTGACCAGCGTGCGCAGGCGCAACCAGCCGGCACGGGAGCGGGAATCAAGCAATCGGGCGTTTGCATCAACCATTTGTGATGCCTAGCAGCCTGAAACTGGCCGCGCCAGATGCAGGCGCGGCTTGGTGCCACGTTGCAGTGGTGGTAAAGCCCGGTAGGCTTCTGGCAAATCTGGGGAGAATGGTATGGACGGTCGTATTGCAGCACTGGCGCTTGGGGCGGTTGGTATCGGTCTCGGGGCGGGGGGCTATTATGCCTATTTTGGCCAGGGTGACCGGTTCGAGGCGTGCCGCACCGTGCAAATGGTCGGGCGCGAACAAATCGGCGGGCCGTTTTCGCTGATCGACACAACCGGCAGCCGTGTTTCCGAGGCCGAGGTGATCGACGGGCTGACCCTGATCTACTTCGGCTATACGTTCTGCCCGGATGTCTGCCCCTTCGATTTGTCGCGCAATGCCGAAGCCGTGGCGCAGCTTGAAGAGGCCGGTATCATGGTGAAGCCGGTTTTCATTACCATTGATCCGGCCCGCGATACGCCGCAGGAAATGGCAAAATTCACCGAATATATGCATCCGCGCATGGTGGGGTTGACCGGCACACAGGCCGAAATTGACGCCGTGACGCTGGCCTATCGTGCCTATTCCAGCAAGCAGGCCAATACCGATGAAGGTGGCGAAGACCTGTATCTGATGGACCACTCGGTGTTTAGCTACCTGATGCATCCGGATGAGGGGCTTTTGCAGGTTTTTGGCCGCGCGGAACGTGCCGAAGAACTTGCGGCGACAACGTCTTGCTATGCAGGCATTCTGAACGGTTAGGGCCAACTGGTCTGGGCCAATTGGTTTGGCCCCGCAGTTCAGGGCTTGTCGAGCGCTGCGCGCAGCTCGCGCAAAATGGGCAGGATGGTTTTGATACGATCCGCCCCAAGCTGTTTGACGACATTGTCAAACACCGGCGCAATGGCCTCGGCGGCAGCATCGCGCGCCGCCTGACCTGCGGTTGACAAGCTGACACGTTTTTTGCGCGCATCATCCCAATCGGGGCGGATATGGACATAGCCGGCATCGGCCAGCTTGCCCAAGGTATTGGTCATCGCCGCTTTGGTGACATGAAAAACCCGCGCCAGTTGCGCGGGGGTTTTTTCGCCGCCAAGCCGCGCGAAATGGTTGAGCACGGTAAAATGCGACACCTCCATCCCGCCGGGCAGGGCACGGGCCAGTTGGGCGCGGGCCAGTTGGTCGGCCATGGTGATTTCGCTGAACAGGGCAATGCCCAAAGGGTCGTTCACTGGCGAGGCTGTCATAATGCGGGCCTTATGCTGGCAACTCAAACGCGCGATCATGGGTAAGCGAGGGGATGCGGGCGCGCGCCTTTCCTACTTGATTAAGGTCAATATCGGCAAAAGTCACGCCCGGTGTCTCGCCCGCCTCGGCAATCACCTCGCCCCACGGGTTGACGACCAGCGAATGGCCATAGGTCTTGCGCCCGACATGCTGGCCGCATTGTGCAGGTGCAATGATAAAGGCACCGGTTTCAATGGCACGGGCGCGCAAGAGCACATGCCAATGCGCCCGCCCCGTAGGCACGGTAAAGGCGGCGGGCACGGTGATGATTTCGGCCCCCACCTTTGCAAGCGCGCGGTAAAGTGCTGCAAAGCGCATATCATAACATACGGTCATGCCGATCCGGCCGATGCCGGTTCTGGCCAGCACAGCACGGTTGCCCGGCGCAAAGCCAGCACTTTCGCGGTAGGTTTCGCCGCCGTCCAGATCGACATCGAACATGTGGATCTTGTCATAGCGCGCCACAATGCGCCCCTTCGGGTCGATCAGCAGCGAGCGGTTGGCGAACCGGTCTTCGCCCGGTGCATCGGACAAAAGCGCAAGCGAGCCGACAAGCAGCCAGATGCCGAGCGCTGCAGTTTGCGCAGACAGGGCGGCGAGCGTGTCATCCTGCGCTTCGGTTCTCAGCAAGGCGCGCTGGTGGCTGCGCGAAGAGGAGACCATATTACTGACCTCGGGCGTGGCGACAAAGGTCGCGCCACCGGCAGCGGCCTCGCTGATATAACCGAGAATGGCAGGCAGGTTGGCGGCTGGATCGTCGCCAGAATTGAGCTGAACAAGCCCGGCGCGCAGCATCAGGCGGCCAAAAGAGGGTCGAGCTTGCCGGCAGAATCCAGCGCATAAAGCTCGTCGCAGCCGCCGATATGGGTGCCGTTGATGAAGATTTGCGGCACGGTGCGCCCACCGCGTGCGCGCGCTGTCATCTCACCACGTTTGTCGGGGTGCGCAACCACATCGGTTTCTTCATAGCTTATGCCCTTTTGGCCAAGCAGGCGCTTGGCCGCGTGGCAATAGCCGCAAATGGGCGAGGTATAGATTTCGACTTTTACCATAGTTGCACCTTAAAGTAAGCGTTGCGCGTTGCGCTTAATATAGGCGTTCAGCCATGGGGTGCAACTCGTGCCAGCACAAGCACGCTCACAGAAGCGGCACCATGTGCCAAACAGGCTTTGGTGGCGGCAGAAAGCGTGGCGCCGGTTGTTAAAACGTCATCAACCAGCACAACATTTGCGCCGCGCAAAAGCGGGGCATGGCGCGGTGTTGCGATGATTTTACCGCGCAGGTTTTCGTGCCGCGCGGCACGGCTCAGCCCTTCCTGGCTTTGGGTGGCCAGCGGGCGGGCAAGCAGGCTGAACATGCGCTTTGCCTGACTGGTTTTTGGCAGTGGCAGGTGGCGCACAAGCTCGGCTGACTGGTTGTAGCGGCGGCTTTGCGTGCGCCGCCAATGTAGCGGCACGGGGGCGATGATATCGGCACGGGCCAGAATATCGCCGCCCGCCTGCGCCAGCCAGCGCGCCAGATGCGGGGCAAGGTCCACCCTGTCGTAATGTTTGAAGGCCAGAACCAGCCGCTTGCCTGTGCCCGCATAGGCAAAGACCGCTGCCGCCCGCCCCCATGGCATGGGTGCAACGTGGCATTTGGTGCAGGCCTGCCCTGCGCTGTCCACCACCTGGCCGCAGCCTGTGCATTGGTTCGGGCCAAAGAAATGGATCTCGTTAAAGCATGGCGGGCAGAGGCCGGGGCCGCTGGCAACCTGCTCGCCGCAGGCAAGGCAGCGGGGCGGGTAGAAGATGCGGCCCAGCGCCTTGGCGAAATGGCCGAGCAGGGGCTTTAATGTGGAGCGCTTGCGCGGTAAGGGTAAAAAAACGTCAGGTTCGCCCATGTCTTCCCCGCCTCCCCAGCTATTTGACACTGCCTTGCTGGCCCGCCGCCGCGACCGCGCGCGCCACATTTTCGGGCAGGCCGATTTTTTGCACCGCGCCGTTGCGGGCGAGATCGATGAGAGGCTGCAAGAGGTTAATAAAACATTTACCAAAGCCGCAATTATCGGTTGGCAGGCCCCGCTTTGGGCCAAAATCATCGGCCTGCCCGCGGTAAGCTTGCCCGATGCCGAGACTTTGGCGCTGCAAGCCGGCGCGCATGATCTGGTGGTGCACGGGCTTGGCTTGCACTGGGCGAATGACCCTGTGGGCCAGCTTGTGCAATGCCGCCATGCGCTGCGCCCCGATGGTGTGCTGATGGCGGCTTTGTTCGGCGGGCAAACCCTGCATGAGTTGCGCACTGCCCTAGCCGAGGCCGAGGTGGAGCTGACCGGCGGGCTTTCGCCGCGCATTGCCCCGATGGGCGAGCTGCGCGACCTTGGCGGCTTGCTGCAACGTGCTGGCTTTGCGCTGCCCGTGGCCGATATCCGCCGCTTTGATGTCAGCTATCCGAGTGCGCTGCACCTGATGGCCGAATTGCGCGCGATGGGCGAAAGCAATGTCATGGCCGCACGGTTGAAAGCGCCCATGCCCCGCGCGTTGCTGGCGCGAATGGCCGAAATCTATGCGCAGCATTTCCCCGGCAATAGTGGCGGCGTGCGCGCCACTTTCGAGGTTGTCTTCCTGACAGGCTGGGCCCCTGCACCCGACCAGCCAAAAGCCCTGCGCCCTGGCTCGGCCGCCGCGCGGCTGGCCGATGCGCTTGGGGCAGAAGAGCGTTCGGCGGGCGAGAAGGCTGGCAAATAGCCGCATTCGGGCGTTTTCCATTGACCTGCACGGCGCAGTCACTAGGTTCCGATATACCTTAGAAGGATTCTAGAATGCCTGCGCCCCAGCCGGATACCAAACCCGCAAACGCCCCAGCCGACCACCCCAAGCTGCCCCGCCGCCGTGTAGGCATTTTGCTGGCCAATCTGGGCACGCCGGACGCGACAAGCTACTGGCCGATGCGGCGTTACCTGAGCGAATTTTTGTCGGACAAGCGGGTCATCGACTATCCGGCCTGGAAATGGCAACCGATTTTGCAGGGGATTATCCTTAGCATCCGGCCGTTCAAATCGGGTAAGAACTACGCCTCGATCTGGAACAACGAGAAGAATGAATCGCCGCTGATGACCATTACGCGCGCGCAATGTGTAAAGTTTGCACAGCGCGCGAAGGCTGCATTTGGCGATGATGTGATGGTTGATTTCGCCATGCGTTATGGCAAGCCGAACATCAGGACAGTGGCCAAATCCATGCAGGCTGCGGGCTGTGACCGGATCCTGTTTTTCCCGCTCTATCCGCAATATGCGGCGCCCACCACGGCCACGGCGAATGACCAGATGTTTCGCGCGCTGATGGACATGAACTGGCAACCGGCTTTGCGCACGGTTCCGGCTTATTTCGAGGATGGGGCGTATCTGGATGCGCTGACGGCTTCGGTGAAAAAGGCCTATGACGCCTTGCAAAACCGCCCGAAAAAGCTGGTCGTTTCCTACCATGGGGTGCCGGAGCGCTATTTGCTGGCGGGTGATCCTTACCATTGCCAATGCCAGAAGACCACGCGGCTGCTGGCCGAACGGCTGGGCTGGGATGCGGGCGATCTGATCACCAGTTTCCAGTCAAAATTCGGGCCGGAAAAATGGGTGGGGCCGGCAACGGTAGAGCTTGTGGCCGATCTGGCCAAACAAGGGGTCGATGATATTGCGGTTGTATCGCCTGCCTTTGCGTCCGATTGCATTGAAACGCTGGAGGAAATTCAGGGTGAAATTGCCGAGGCTTTTGAAGAGGCGGGCGGCAAGACCTTCACCTATATCCCCTGCCTGAACGAGGGCGATGACCATATGGATGCGCTGTTTGGCATAGCCAGGCGCGAGCTGGCGGGGTGGCTGTAATGCTGAAACTTGTGCTGTTTGTGGGTGTTGTCGGCGCTGCGGCCTATCTGATTCCGCAGCTTTACGAGGGCACATCGAATGCCTGCACGGCGATTGAAGCCAAGGTGATGCGGCTGGCCGCTGCCGAAGCAGGCAGTTCGGATGTGCGTGCCGCCATGGCGCTTGCCGCTCGTTTATCGAACGGCGATCTGGCGCGCGCGGCGGTGGACAGCGAATATCCGAACCTGCCCACCGGGCTTGGCTGTGTGGTTGGCTATTACGATCTGGACCCCGAAGCGCTGCGTTTTTAGAGCGTGCCGCATTCATATCCATTCACGCGACACGCTCTAACGTTTTGATAACGCATGTTTAAATACAGAAAACCGGGCTCCACTTTTCTGCAACATGCTTTAACCCCACCGGATGCGCAACAAAAAACCCCGACCAATGGCCGGGGTTTTCAGGGTTTCAGGCCAGCGGCGGCAGTTTACTGCGCGCGGATATAGCGTTGCAGAAAGGCGCGCACAACGCCGGAGCCATCGGCGTTAAACTGGGTGATGGCAAAAAGATAGCGGCCCGCCTGAAGCTCCATAGCGAGTTGGCTGTCATAGCTTGTCGGGCCGTCATCGTTATAGCCGATCTGGGTGCCGCGCTCGTTAAACAGCGTTACAACCGGGTCAACCTGACCGTTGCCAATGGCTTCAAGCACCACCATCGAGGCTTCGGGCAAGGTGAAGGTCACCCAGATCGCTTTCGGGCCGACGAAAATGTCGGAGGAAAGCGAGGTGGACAATGATCCGATTTCCTGCACCGGATAGTCGCCACCAATGGGCGGGGCGGCTTCGGCACGGTCGTAACGGCCGTTCAGGAACGCAGCCGGGTCAAACTCGGACATGGTAACGGTGATCGGCGCGGTGCTGTCGCTATAGGAAGCTAGCGCAATGCAATAGGTGCCTGCGGCCAGTGGCTCTTGCTGGTCGATCTGCGAGTTCAGGCTGTTATTTGCATCATCGTTTTCAGCAATCAGCACACCGCTATTGTCATAGATGCGCAACACAGGGTCGGCATCGGGGTTGACGGCGGTAAGGGTAATTGCGGTCGCCGTATCAAGCGTAAAGCGCAGATAGGTGGGCGTGCCGGGGTGCGAAACGGATACCGAGCCGCCGCCCGCCAAAGCCGCGTTAACGCTGCCGGTGGTCAGAAGTTCTGCGGGGGTGTCTGCGGTGCAAGCGCCGGTTTCAACGGGGCCAAAGTCAACGCCCGGTGTAAGCGCGGGCTGATCAACACGGCTAAACTGCAACAAGCTGCTGCCAGCCTGGCTGCCATAGGCATTGACCTGCGCACAATAGGTGCCGGGCTGCACAAAGGTTTCAACGCGCGACGAGCGACCGCCGCCGCCATCATCATCGCCGGCAATTTCAACGCCGGCGGCATTGAGCAGAACAACAACCGGATCGGCACCATCTGAATCCGAGGCTTCGACGCGAATTTCGGTCGGTGAGGAAACATCGAACTGATAAACAACCGGGCCTGTGCCCGATAACATGGCCATGGTCTGCGTGGGCGCATCCGCTGTGGACAGGTCGATATTCGACAATCCGCCGCCAACGATATTGGCGCTGGCAACGCCGCAAACGCCCTGCGCCAAGCCCGCCATTGGCAGCAGGCACGCCGCTGCACTGACCGCTATGAATTTAAGTTTTTCCATTAAAATCTCCTGCAAGCTATACGATAAGCCAAATGCCTAAGCCGCGAATTTGACAGCCAGTTGCCTGAAAACGCAAGCCAGAACATCATAGGTTGCAATAATTCAAATTTCTAGCGCGCTGTGTCATCGGGCATGGGCAATTGCGTGGTGTTCTTGATTTCCTGCATCGACAGCAGGGCCGTGACGTTGAAGATTTTCACCTCGGCGATCAAGGCCTGATAAAAATCGTCATAGGCGCGGGCGTTTTTGACCATCACCTTCAGAATATAGTCGATATCACCGGCCAACCGGTGGGCTTCCAGCACCTCGGGGCGGCTTTGGAGCACCTGCAAAAAGCGGTTCTGCCAGTCGCGGTCATGCTCGGATGTGCGCACCAGCACGAAAAAGCAACTTTCCAACCCCAGCGCCTGCGGGTCGAGTATAGCCGTGTGCTGGCGGATGACTCCGGCGCTGCGCAGTTTGCGAATCCGGTTCCAGACAGGGGTTTTGGACGAGCCTGCGCGCCGGGCGATTTCCTCAAGCGGCAGGGTTGCATCCTCTTGCAGGGCCACAAGAATTTTCCGGTCTATCGCATCGAGATGGATTTTGGTTGCGGGGGCGGTGTGCATTTCATGGTTCCGTTCTATAAGTCGCGGTTTAACAGGATAAAGTTCTTATTGATCAGGGTATATACCGGATGATTTAGAAAAATGTTCTAATGTAGGCAAGTCAAATACACAAGCGAGGCCGAAATGCGTCATTTCCCGATATTCCTAGATTTGCGCGCCCGCCGCGTGGTTGTCGGCGGCGCTGGCGAATGTGCTTTGGCCAAGCTGCGCTTGCTGGTGAAAACCGAGGCGGTGCTGGAGGTGTTTGGCAGCGATGTGGTGACAGGTGTGGCGGCACTGGCCGATGCAGGACGGATTACCCTGCATCGGCGTGCGCCGCTGGCCGCCGATATTGAGAACGCCGCGCTGGCCTATGCCGCCTATGACGAGGCGCAGGCCGATGAGGTCATTGGCGCGCTGGCGCAAGCGGCGGGCGTGTTGCTGAATGTGGTCGATAATCTTGATGCGAGCGCCTTCATCACCCCGGCAATTGTAGACCGTGACCCGGTTGTCGTAGCCATTGGCACGGAGGGTGCAGCACCGGTGCTGGCGCGCCAGATCAAGGCCAGCTTGGAACAGCGCCTTCCCGAAACACTGGGCCGTCTGGCGCGGCTTGGACAGGGGTTTCGCATGGCCGCGCAAACGCTTGCGCCGGGGCAGGCACGGCGCGAATTCTGGGCGCGGTTTTATGGCGGGGCAGGTGAGGCGGCGTTGCAAGCGGGCGGCGATGCGGCTGCCAAGCGCCAGCTTGGCGCATTGCTGCGTGATGTGGCCCAGCAAGCCGCCGCTCTTGCGCATGTTGATTTCATTCCCACATCCGCACCCGATTTGCTGACACTGCGCGCCCAGCGCAAGCTGCACGGTGCCGATATCGTGGTGCATGATGTTGGCGTCGCCCCCGAAATTCTGGAGCTTGCCCGGCGCGAGGCGCAGCTTGTGCCGGTGCTGCATGACAAGGCCGATCTGGTCGCGCTGGCGGCAGACGGTGCGCAGGTTGCGCGGCTGGTTGCGGGCAATGCGCCCCACCCGCTGGAGGTTGCGCGCCTGCGCAATGCCGGTGTGTCGCACAGCGTGCTGCCTGCGGTCGGCACGCAAACGCAACCCGGCTTTATCGCTGAAATTCACGAGGTGCGCCGCCATGGCTAAGCCGTTCTCGCCTCAGGTTGTAACCGCCAATGACCTGCTGGACGGTGATGCCGTCTGGCTGACCGCCGCTGGCACATGGGCCTTAAATGCAAGTGCTGCGCTTGTGCTCGACACTGCGCAAGATGCCGCGCGTGCACTGGCGGCAGCAACCGCGCAGCAAGGCAAGGTTGTTGGCCCCTATCTGGCCGATGTGTCGCTGGATGCCGGCCGGCCCGTGGCCACCCATACCCGCGAGGCTTTGCGCATGCGCGGCCCGTCCAACTACTTCCACGGCAAGCAGGAAAGCGCCGAGAATGTATAACTATACCGATTTTGACCATGATTTCGTGCGCGCCCGCGTGGACCAGTTTCGCGGCCAGGTCGCCCGCCGTGTTGATGGCGCGCTGAGCGAGGACGAGTTTCGCCCGTTGCGGCTGATGAACGGGTTATACCTGCAATTGCACGCCTATATGCTGCGCGTGGCCATCCCTTACGGCACGCTCAATGGGCGGCAGATGCGCCAGCTTGCCTATATTGCCGAGCGCTGGGACCGTGGCTATGGGCATTTCACCACCCGCCAGAACATCCAGTTCAACTGGCCGCGCCTGCGCGATGTGCCCGATATTCTGGATGCGCTGGCCGATGTGCAGATGCATGCCATCCAGACCAGCGGCAACTGCATTCGCAACGTGACGGCTGACCATTTTGCCGGTGCCGCCGCCGATGAGGTGGAGGACCCGCGCCCGACGGCGGAACTGCTGCGCCAATGGTCGACCGACCATCCGGAATTCCAGTTTCTGCCGCGCAAGTTCAAGATTGCGGTATCCGGCGCGCCAACCGACCGCGCTGTCGTGCGTTCGCACGATATTGGCCTGTATCTGCGCCGCAATGATGCAGGCGAGGCGGGCTATGAGGTGGTGATCGGCGGCGGCCTCGGGCGTACGCCGATGGTTGGCAAAACCGTGCGCGACTTTGTGCCAAAACCCGATTTGCTGCCCTATCTGGAGGCGATTTTGCAAGTCTATAACCTGTCGGGGCGGCGCGATAACAAATACAAGGCCCGGCTGAAAATTCTTGTGCATGAAACCGGGCTGGACGCATTGCGCGACCAAATTGAAGCGGCGTTTATCGTGCAAAAGGCGCAGTTTTCGGGCGTGAATGCGCAGCTTCTGGCCGAGATCGAGGCGTCTTTCGCGCCCCCGTCCTTCAACAACACCCGCAGCCAGGTGCTGGAAGCAGCGTTGCAAAGCGACCCTGTGCTGCGCGCCTTTGTTGATACAAACGTGGCGCCGCATAAAAACCCCGCTTACGGGATTGTTACCGTATCGCTGAAGGCTATCGGCCAAACGCCGGGTGATGCAACGGCCAAGCAAATGCGCCTGCTGGCCGATCTGGCCGAAACCTATGGCCATGACGAGCTGCGCATCAGCCACGAGCAGAACGTGATTTTGCCGCATATCCGCCGCAGCGACATTCCTGCCGTGCATGCGCGGCTGAAAGCGGCGGGGCTGGCCACGGCGAATATCGGGCTGATTTCGGATATCATCGCCTGCCCCGGCATGGATTATTGCGCGCTGGCCACCGCCCGCTCGATCCCTGTCGCCCAGGCCATTGCCACGCGGTTTGACGAATTGCGGCTAGAGCGCGAGATCGGACCGATCAAGATCAAGATCTCGGGCTGCATCAATGCGTGCGGGCACCATCATGTGGGGCATATCGGCATTCTGGGGCTGGACCGCGCGGGCGTGGAAAACTACCAGATCACCCTTGGCGGCGATGCCGGGCGCGATATGGCGGTGGGCGAACGCGCCGGGCCGGGCTTTGGTTATGATGCGCTGGTGCCGGCGCTGGAACGCCTGCTCGATGCCTATATGGCCGCGCGCGAAAGCCCTGCAGAAAGCTTCATCGAAACCTATCGCCGGCTTGGGGCCGCACCGTTCAAAGCCGCACTTTACCCAGCCGAGGCCCGCAATGCCGCGTAAGGATCTGGCGCAAAACGTGGCGCGGCTAAACGCGACCACATGGGCCGATGACGCCACCGGCCTTCTTGATCAGGTGCTGAACCGCGGTCTTGTCGGGCGGGTGGCACTGGTGTCGTCCTTTGGGGCGGAAAGTGCGGTGCTGCTGCATTTGCTGGCGCAGGTCAACCGCGCAGCACCGGTCATATTCATTGATACGCAGATGCTGTTCGCCGAAACGCTGGATTACCAAACCGACCTTGCCAGCCGCTTTGGGCTGACCAATGTGCGGCGCGTTACGGCGGATGAACTGGCGCTGCGCCGCGCAGACCCGTGGGGCAACCTGCACCAGAGAGATACGGATGCCTGCTGCGATCTTCGCAAAACGCAGGTGCTGGACCGCGCGCTTGCCGGGTTTGATGGCTGGATTTCAGGGCGCAAACGCCACCAGGCCGGCACGCGCGCGGCTCTTGAGATGTTCGAGGCCGATGAGGCGCAAAGCCGCATCAAGATCAACCCGCTGGCCTATTGGACGGCGCAAGATATCGCCGCCTATTTTGAAGCGCATGCGTTGCCGCGCCACCCGCTTGTGGCGCGCGGCTATCCCAGCATTGGCTGCGCGCCTTGCACCAGTGCGGTGCGGGCGGGCGAAGATGCGCGCGCCGGTCGCTGGCGCGGGCAGGATAAAGAAGAATGCGGCATTCACCTTGTGAATGGCAAATGGGTGCGGACAGCCGCCTGAGGAGGGCAAGATGGACAAAGTAATTATACGCGATGACGGGTTTGCTAAGGATGATTTTGGCGATTTTGTAACGCTTGCTGTGCTGCAGGCCGGGGTTGAAAACCCGCTGGCGGTTGAAATTGCCAATGACACCGACCCGATGGCGCTGGTGCCGCTGTTTCCTTGGATATCGGCCATTCGTATACCCTTCCCAAGCTTTGCAGACGGGCGCGGCTTTTCGCTGGCGCGCCGCTTGCGGATGCTGGGGTTTAGCGGGCGGTTGCGCGCCGCGGGCCATGTGATCTCTGACCAGTATTTTCACGCGCGCCGCTCCGGCTTTGACGAGGTGGAGATTGACGCGCTGCTTGCCCGCCGTCAGCCGCAAGCCCAGTGGATGGCCCGTTCCGACTGGGACCGCCCGACCTATCAGGACCGGCTGCGCGCCGCATCGTAACAGCGAGAGACTTATGAACCAGATGACTGCGCTCAGCACGCAAGTGCTGCCCGACGCCCAAACCGTGACCGAGGTGAAGCACTGGACCGACCGGCTGTTTTCATTCCGGCTGACCCGCCCCGCCAGCCTGCGCTTTCGCTCGGGTGAATTTGTGATGATCGGGCTGATGGGCGACAATTTGCGCCCGCTGCTGCGCGCCTATTCTATTGCCTCGCCAAGCTGGGATGACAGGCTTGAGTTTTACTCCATCAAGGTGCCCGATGGCCCGCTGACCAGCCGTTTGCAGCATATTGGCGTGGGCGATCAGGTGATTTTGCGCCCCAAACCCGTGGGCACGCTGGTGCTCGATGCGCTACTGCCCGGCAAACGGCTGTTTCTGGTGGCCACCGGCACGGGCATTGCGCCCTTCGCCAGCCTTGTGCGCGACCCTGATATCTATGCGCGTTACGGTGAGGTGATCCTCACCCATACCTGCCGCGATATCGCTGATCTGGCCTATGGCCGCGCGCTGGTGGACGGGTTGGCCGATGATCCGCTGGTGGGCGATGCGGCGGCGGCGCAACTGCGCTACATTCCAACGACCACGCGGGAGGCTTCGGCCAAAATGGGCCGCATCACTGATTTGCTGCGCGCAAACGCGCTGGGCCTGCCGCCGTTGAGGCCGGATGACCGCGTGATGATCTGCGGCTCGATTGGGCTGAACTTGGAGATGAAAGCGATTTGTGAAGCCGCAGGGCTGGTCGAGGGCGCAAACAGCGCACCGGGTGGTTTTGTGGTGGAAAAGGCGTTTGTGGGCTAGGCTGCAACGTGCTCATGCTCGCCCAAGCTTTAACAAAGCGCGCATAAACCCGCCTGGCTGATGGTTGCGCGGTTTACCAAAGCGATCGGCCATGCAAGAAATGAGCCTCAGCAAGGGCATACCACATAAAAAAGGCCCCGGAAATCTCCGGGGCCTTTTCGCATTCAGTCGGGGCGGCTTATTCGTCGCCGGATTTCTCGGCCAGTTCTGCGCCGGTTTCCTGATCGACGATTTTCATCGACAGGCGGACCTTGCCGCGATCATCGAAACCAACGAGCTTGACCTTCACCTCCTGGCCTTCTTGCAGGAGGTCTTTGGGGTGGTTCACGCGTTCGCTTGAAATTTGTGAAACATGGACGAGACCGTCACGCTTGCCAAAGAAGTTCACGAAAGCGCCGAAATCCATCAGCTTGACGACCTTGCCTGTGTAAACCTGCCCGACTTCGGGCTCGGCCACGATCGACCAGATCATGTCATAGGCTTTCTTGATCGAGTCCGCGTTGGGCGAGGCGATCTTGATGATGCCATCATCGTTGATATCAACCTTGGCGCCAGATACTTCCACGATTTCGCGGATGACCTTGCCACCCGAACCGATGACTTCGCGGATCTTGTCGGCCGGCACCTGCATGGTTTCGATGCGCGGCGCGTGGATCGAGAACTCGGCGGTTTCGTTCAATGCCTTGCCCATTTCACCCAGAATGTGCAAACGCGCGTCTTTGGCCTGCGCCAAAGCCTGTTTCATGATGGCGGGCGTGATGCCTGCGACCTTGATGTCCATCTGCATGGTGGTGATGCCGTTCTCGGTGCCAGCCACCTTGAAATCCATATCGCCAAGGTGGTCTTCGTCGCCCAGAATATCGGTGAGCACGGCGAAGTCGTCGCCTTCAAGGATAAGGCCCATCGCCACACCGGCAACCGCCGATTTCAGCGGCACGCCCGCATCCATCATTGACAGCGAACCGCCACAGACCGTTGCCATGGAGGACGAGCCGTTGGACTCGGTGATTTCCGAGACCAGACGCAGCGTGTAGGGGAAATCGGTTGCCGCAGGCAGAACCGCCTGAAGCGCGCGCCATGCCAGTTTGCCATGGCCGATTTCGCGGCGGCCCGGGCCCATCATGCGGCCTGCTTCACCAACCGAATAGGAGGGAAAGTTGTAATGCAGCATGAAGTTGGAACGGCTGGAGCCGTGCAGCGCGTCGATGATCTGCTCGTCATCGCCAGTGCCCAGCGTAGTGACGACAAGGCCCTGTGTCTCGCCACGTGTGAACAGGGCAGAGCCATGCGCGCGGGGCAGAAGGCCGGTTTCGGAAACGATCTGGCGCACGGTGGTCAGATCGCGCCCGTCAATGCGGCGGCCGGTCTTGATGACATCGCCGCGCAATACGTTGGATTCGAGCTTCTTGAACACCGCACCAAGCGATTTGTCGGCGGTGTCCTCGTCGCTGAGGCCTTCGATCACCGTTGCGCGGGCAGCGGAAATGGCGGCCTGACGCTCTTGCTTGTCGGTAATGGCAAAGGCGGCGCGCATGGCGCCCTCACCCAGTTCGGCAACCTTGGCATAAAGCGCGCTGTAATCGGGCGCCTGAAAGTTGAACGGCGCTTTCGCGGCTTCTTCGGCCATTGAAACGATCATGTCGATCACCGGCTGCATCTGCTCGTGACCAAAGACGACTGCGCCGAGAATTTCCTCTTCGCTCAACTCATAGGCTTCGGATTCAACCATCATCACCGCATCGGCGGTGCCGGCGACAATAAGGTCGAGCCGCTGCTCGGGGTTGGAACGCAGGTTGTCCATATCGGCAACCGAGGGGTTGAGAACATAGTCGCCATCTACAAAACCAACGCGCGCGCAGCCAATCGGCCCCATGAAGGGCGCACCCGACAGGGTTAGCGCAGCCGAGGCGGCGATCATCGCCACAACGTCGGGGTCGTTCTCAAGGTCATGGCTCAGCACGGTGCAGATGACCTGGGTTTCGTTCTTGAAACCATCGACAAACAGCGGGCGGATCGGACGGTCGATCAGACGCGAGGTCAGCGTTTCTTTTTCGCTGGGGCGTGCTTCGCGCTTGAAGAAACCGCCGGGAATACGGCCCGCAGCATAGTATTTTTCCTGATAATGCACGGTCAGCGGAAAGAAATCCAAACCCTCTTTGGGTTTTTTCTCATAGACTACGGCGGCCAGAACGCTGGTTTCGCCATAGGTGGCAATCACGCAGGCATCGGCCTGGCGCGCAATTTTGCCGGTTTCGAGTGTCAGGGTATCATGCCCCCACTCGATTGATTTTTTCACAACGTTAAACATCTGTTTCCTTTGCAACGGGTCTGCCCCCTGGCAGCACCCGCGATAACCCCTGTTTCATATCATCCAAACGCGCGGCCCGGGGTTTGGGGCGTTGCGGACATCTTGCGGCCTTTTCAGAGGTTCGGCGCCCATCGAAACGGGGCGAACTTGGGGTGGGGCCACAGCGTCACCCGAATTGAAAAACGCGCCCCTGATCAAGGGGGCGCGTTGACCGCCTTAGCGGCGAATGTTCAGACGCTCGAGCAAGGAGCGATAGCGCGGTTCGTCATGCTTTTTGACATAATCAAGCAGCTTGCGGCGCAGCGCGACCATTTTCAGCAGGCCACGGCGGGAATGGTTATCCTTCTTGTGGCTTTTGAAATGCTCGGTCAGTGTGGAAATGCGGCTGGTCAGAATGGCAATCTGCACATCAGACGAGCCAGTGTCGCCCTCTTTGGTTGCGAATTCCTTGATCAGGCGCGCTTTTTCTTCAACAGTAATCGACATCGGATGTTCCCTTCTGGGTTAAAGATAGGGTTAGGTGCCCGGCCCTGCCAAGATGTCGTCCAGCAGGGTCAAAACACAAAACCACCAGCCTGCAAGGGGCCAGCGCGCAGCGCGTAGCATGTTTTGAGGGGGATGGGAAGGGGGTGGGGGGCCATGTTTCCAAGAGTCGGCTTTGAACCCTCATTGTTGAACGCTGTAAAAAACATAGAATGGTGCTAAGTATAAACTTCCAAACCTTGACCATTGCGATGAGGCAATCAGCTAATCTTGGCAGGCGCGCTAGGCAACACCCAAATGGAAAGGCAATCATGGGCGACGAGGAACCTATCAACAGACTAATCACCGACCGGGAAAGATTGCCGGCGATGTTTCCTACTCATTCACATAAGCCTGAGTTTTGGGAGCACCTTGGGCGAGCAATTGCTTCGTTCGGGTTCTTAGAGGAAGTATTGGGAAAGGCAATTTTTTCGTTTACGGGAACACGGCAATATAACGAAAACGAAATTGGCGTGGCATATAAAGCCTGGCTACCAACGCTTGAGAAGGCTTTGTCAGGCCAACTCGTAGCGCTGGCAGATGCCTATAATAATGCCGCGAGAGATAATCCCGCGACGACAATCGACAACGTCCCTGAACTTGTCGAGAATATCAAAGCCGCTGCCATTATCCGCAATGTGCTGTGCCATGGTTCATGGCGCGGGCCGGATGTTAATGGCGCGTCTATTCCCTTTTTCGTGAATAAAAAGAAAGAAATATTTGTAACCCCAATCGACGTGGCGTATCTGCGGCAAGTCCAACAGCATGTCGCCGAACTATCGTGCTGCGTCATTGATACGGTTACACATATGGGGTGGCAATTTCCCGGTAGTGTGGGACTAGGCAAACCCATTTGGTCAAATGACAAGGAGAGCCAAGCGACTACGTGAACGAATGTCGCGAAAACTTGATTCAATCGCCCACTCAATTTGGAGTAGTCAAATATAAATGTTTCGCCATCCATGTTCGTTATTTAGCAATGTTGTGGTTAAACCATTTGCGGCTGGAATTATAGGTTCACCTCACCCCCACACCACCGGCTGCACATCATACCCTATATACAGCGGATGTTTCGGCTGCCCGCCCTTGGTCAGGCCCAGATGCTGCACCTGAACCCCCGCCTTGCGCAGCAAATCTGCCACCGCCTCGCCGCGGCCCATATGCGCGCCATGGCTGCCCCAGGCGGCGATGGTGGTTTGGGTCCAGCCAAGCGCCTCCAGAATGACGGCGTCATTCTCGGGGCCTACCGGGTCAGTCTCGGCGCGCATGTCGCGCGGGTCGGTGGCGCGGAAGGCGAAGATGTTGCACACACGAAAGGCCCCAAACCCAAGCGCGCGGGCGCGGCGTTCGCAGCGCTCAACCGTCGGGTCGTTCTGCACCTCGGTCGCGGTGGAGGGGTTGAGCATGATGAACAGCACACGGCGACCGCCCGCATCCCATGTGCGGGTAAGCGTGTAGCGGTAGCGCTCGCAGGTCGAATAGACCGCCACCGAAGGCGCATCGCCTTTGGTGTGATGCCGGGTGATCACAGGTTGAACACGCGGGCGGGCGCAACCTCGCCTGCTTGATAATGGCCGATGGCGACAGGCGCACCGTTGAGGCTGACCCAGCATTCGGAGCCATATTCAACCCCGCTGGCGATAACCATGCCGGGATTGCCGTTCTTCAACCGCGCTGCCCCTTCGGGCGTAGCGGGCAGTTCGGGCAGTTCGGCGAGCGCGGTTTGTAGCGGCAGCAGATGCGCGTCCAACGCCGGGTCTTTGGCCAGCGCTTCCACCTGTTCAAGCGTGATCGCATCCTCAAGGTCGAACGGGCCGGACCAGATGCGGCGCAGTTGCACAACATGGGCATAACAGCCAAGCACTTCACCCAGATCGCGCGCAACGGCCCGCACATAGCCACCCTTTCCGCAAACCATTTCCAGCACGGCATGGTCGGCATCGGGGCGGGCAGCGAGGGTGAGTTCCTCGACAAATAGCGGGCGTGCGGCGATTTCAAAGGCTTCATCATCGCGCGCCAGTTTATAGGCGCGCTGCCCGTCGATTTTGACCGCGGAAAATTTCGGTGGCACCTGCATGATATCGCCGTTGAATTGCGGCAGGGCGGCGGCGATAGCGGCATCGCTCGGGCGTAAATCGGAGGTTGCCGTGACCTCGCCCTCGCCATCATCGGTATTGGTGGCCTGCCCAAGGCGGATAGTGAAGTGATAGGCCTTCAACGCATCGGCGATATAGGGCACGGTTTTGGTCGCCTCGCCGATGGCCACGGCCAAAAGGCCGGTCGCTTCGGGGTCAAGCGTGCCGGCATGGCCGGCCTTGTTGGCACCAAGCGCCCATTTCACCTTGTTCACAACGGCGGATGATGACAGGCCGAGCGGTTTGTCGATGATCAGCCAGCCGGAAACATCCCGGCCCTTCTTGCGCCGCGCCATGGGTTACTCGTCCTTTAGTGTTTCGGGTAGTGTTTCAGGGAGCGTGTCGGGCTTTGCAACATCGGCGCGCACGCGTTCATCGGCCAGCAGGCGGCGCGTGGCGTCCATCCGCTCGAAGGTTTCATCGGGCATGAAGCGCAGGGTTGGCGAGAATTTCAGCAAAACCTGCTTGCCGAGCAGGTGCCGCATTTCGCCTTGGCTACGGGCAAGTGCTGCGATGACCTCTTTTACATTCTGCCCGCCAAGTGGCATGACATATACAGTCGCCACGCGCAGATCGGGCGAGACTTTCACCTCGCCGACGGTGATCGGCACATCGGCCAGTTCCGGGTCGTGCAGCGCGCCGCGCTGGATGATTTCGGCCAGCGCGCGGCGGATAAGTTCGCCCACGCGCAGCTGTCGCTGGCTTGGCCCTTTAGGGGCATTTGAATGTGCTTTGCTCATGGCGCTCTCTTCGCGCCCGTGGTGCAAAGAGTCAAGCCACGCCCTTTGCAAGCGGGCCGCCAGCGGTTATTGCTGAACGATAAAATAGGAGATGCAGATGAGCGAACCAATTCGCACCGCGGTGATGGGCGCATCGGGCCGGATGGGCCAGATGCTGGTGGCGGCCATTGATGCCAACCCGCGCGTGGTTCTAAGCGGTGTAACCGAGCGCGCCGGACATGACTGGATTGGCCGCGACCTTGGCGAATGCCTTGGCGGCGCTGCGCGTGGCATCATTGTAGCTGATGATCCGCTGGATGTGTTTGCAGCGGCACAAGCGGTGCTGGATTTCACATCACCCGCCGCCACGGTTGCCCATAGCGAACTGGCCGCACAGGCGCGCGCGGCGTTTATTGTGGGCACGACAGGGCTGTCGGACGATGATATTTCCAGGCTTGAGGCGGCATCGCGCCACGCGCCCATTGTGCGGGCGGGCAACTTCTCGCTTGGGGTGAACCTGCTCACGGTGCTGGCGCGCAAAGTGGCGGCGGCTTTGGATGAGGATTACGATATCGAAATTGTCGAGATGCACCACCGCCATAAGGTCGATGCGCCCTCCGGCACCGCGCTCATGCTGGGTGAGGCGGCGGCAAGCGGGCGCGGGGTGGCGCTGGCCGATGTGTCGGACCGGGGCCGCGATGGCATGACCGGGGCGCGCAAGCCGGGTGATATCGGGTTTGTGGCGCTGCGCGGTGGCGATGTGATCGGCGAGCACGAGGTCATTTTTGCGGGCGAGGGCGAGCGGATTTCCCTGCGCCACACCGCATCCGACAGGCAGCTTTTTGCGC
The DNA here is from genome assembly GCA_040880065.1 of Paracoccaceae bacterium. Taxonomy (GTDB): domain Bacteria; phylum Pseudomonadota; class Alphaproteobacteria; order Rhodobacterales; family Rhodobacteraceae; genus Abyssibius. The sequence goes on from JBBDJE010000001.1 coordinate 52,863, forward strand.
GCGGTGCCGTGCGCGCCGCGATCTGGGCCTTTCACCAAAAGCCGGGCACCTATGATATGCTCGACGTGCTGGGGCTGGCCGACTAACGCTATTTGCCGAGCATCTTTTTAAGCTGGCCGCCAAGCGCCATTATAACGCCACCGCCAGCGCCGCCCGCAGCGATTTGTGATATTAGCGAGGCGATGTCAAAACTGCTGGCCGCGCCAGCCGGTCCAAGCAGGGCCATAAGTTGCATGCCGCCCACACCCCCGAGCAGCCCGGCGATCGTGTTGCCGACATTTCCCATGCTTAGCTTTTTGAGCACGCCGCCGGCAAGATTGCCGCCAATCGCGCCGGACACGAGCGCAATAATCCATTCCATTTAGGCACCTCTTACATACTACACCGGCAGGTTACCCCGTCGTTCGTGTGTAATTGTGGCGCTTATCGGCCGAATTTGCAAAAGATATCGGCGGATCTGTTCTGCGCGCTTGGCCGGACTTGCCCGGCTGGCGCGGCTCGGCTAGCCTGCCCCAAACTTTGACCGGAGCCTTTATGAAAAATCCACTTCGCCTTTCAACAGCCTTGGCCGCCACGCTTTTGCTCAGCCCCGCCGCATTCGCCCAATCCGCGCCTTGCGGGGGCAGTTTTTCGGGTTTCATGCAGAATGTCGCTGACGAGGCGCGCGCCCGCAACCTGCCCACTGCCGCCATCAACGCCGTTATCAGTTCGGCCCGGCAAGATGACCGCGTGCTACGCTTTGACCGCAGCCAAGGGGTGTTTCGTCAAAGCTTTCTGGAGTTTTCGCAGCGCTCCATTTCCAGCTATCGCATCAGCAAGGGTGCGGAATTCATGCGCGACTATCGCAGCATTCTGGACCGCGCGCGCCAGCAATACGGGGTGCCGCCCGAGGTAATTCTGGCCTTCATGGCGCTGGAAACCGATTATGGCGCCGTGCAGGGCGATTTTCACACAATTTCGGCGCTGGCCACGCTCGCGCATGATTGCCGCCGCCCCGACCTGTTCCGCCCGCATCTGTTCGGCGCGATTGCGCTGGTTGCCCGTGGCGATATGTCGGTGGATACAACCGGGGCTTGGGCGGGCGAGATCGGCATGGTGCAGATGATGCCCGCCGATATTCTGGAACTGGGGGTTGATGCCGATGGCGACGGACGCGTCAGCCTGAAAACCAGCATCCCCGATGCGATCATGACGGGGGCGCGCCTGCTGGCCAGCCATGGCTGGCGGCCCAACCAGCCTTGGCTGCAAGAGGTGGACGTGGCCGCGAATTTCCCTTGGGAGCGTTCGGGGCTGGACCAGAGCCTGCGGGTGAGCGAGCTTGCGCGGCTGGGTGTGACCGCGCGGCAAGGCTCGCTTGCCAGCGGCAATACCGAGGCCAGCCTGCTGCTGCCGCAGGGCCGCAACGGGCCACGGTTTCTGGCCTATCCGAATTACAGCGTTTACCGCGAATGGAACAAAAGCTTCATCTATGCGGTGACCGCCGCCTATCTGGCCACGCGGCTTGGCGGGGCGAACCGCTATAACGAGGGCAGCCCGGCACCGGGGCTTTCGGATGATGAAATGATGGCTCTGCAACGCGTGCTCCAAGCCCGCGGCCACGATGTTGGCGGGGTCGATGGTGTGCTCGGCGCGATGACCCGCGCCGCCGTGCAGGCCGAACAACGCCGCCTTGGCGTGCCCGCCGACGCCTGGCCAACACCGGAGTTGTTGCGCGCGTTGCGGTAAGCCAAAGGTAGGGTGCGTATTCATCGCGCACCATCGGCGGTGGCGTTCGGGTAAAGGTGCGCAATGAATGCGCACCCTACGCGTGA
>JBBDJE010000002.1:0-53143 GCA_040880065.1 Paracoccaceae bacterium
CTTGAAATTGTGAAAGTCGTTATCCTGCAAAATACGAATATGGTCGAGACCGCTAACGATCATCGCTTGCGGGCAGGGTTCGGCATATTTTTCCAGCAAATGCCGCTCAAGGCTGCCAGCATTTACCCCAATGCGGATGGAGCAGTTATAGTCTTTGGCGGCCTTTATCACCTCGCGCACACGTTCCGCCGAGCCGATATTGCCGGGGTTAATGCGCAAACAGGCCGCACCGGCCTTGGCCGATTCAATGGCGCGGCGATAGTGAAAGTGAATATCGGCCACAATCGGCACCGGGCTTTCGCGCACAATCTCGGCCAAGGCGGCGGTCGAGGCTTCATCGGGGCAGGACACACGCACAATATCGGCCCCCGCCTCGGCACAGGCCAGAATTTGCCCGATGGTTGCCTTTGCATCGCTCGTTAAGGTGTTGGTCATGGTTTGCACGGTAATGGGCGCATCGCCACCCACCGGCACATTGCCAACCATAATCTGGCGACTTTTACGCCGCTCGATATTGCGCCATGGGCGGATGGGATTATGGGTCATTGCCTGATACCTGCGCGGCTGGCTGCATTTGCGCCCTGAATACTGCCAACCGGGGGCAGTGTCACGGGCTCAATGGCCGGTTGCGGATTTTCGGGGCTAATTTGCGGCGTCGGTTCCAGCCGAAGCCAAGGCAACCAGCGCACGCTGCATTTCCGCAGTCGGGTTGCCAAATTCCGGGTAGAGTGCCGGTATTTCACCGGCGGCAAGTGCTACGTTTTTGACAACCGCACCGGCAGTGCCAACCGGCCCGTAGGCAACACCGTCAACCAGCAAAAACACCGCCGTTGCGTTGCCGGCACGAAGCGTTGCGCTTTCATAGCCATCGGGCAGCGCATAGCTTTCGCCCGCGTCCAGAATGGTTTCACGCAGCACGGTGCCATTGGCGGCGGTTACGCGTATCCAGGCCGGGGCCTGCGCATAAATGCCGGTCACCTGCACAACAGGGGCAACATTGATAACCGGTTCGGGCGGCTGCACGGCCTCGGCGCTGGCCACGGTATTGGCGGTTTGCGGCACATTCACAACGGTGCCGTAACTGTCAGGGTCAATAAAAGCGATTGGGCCATCGCGCGGCACAACAAAGGGCGCATTCGTGTTTGTGCTTGTGTAAAGGCGCGTAATATCAGCCACATGCTCGTCTGCGCGGTCAAGCGCGATATTCGCCAGACTGCTGGCAAAATTGCTACTGTCGATCTGGTCGAGCACTTCGGGGGTGTTATCAATTGGTGCAATGTCTACGCGCTGGATGTCTTGCACCATCATCCAACCGCCATAACCAACCCCGACAATAACGGCGAGCAGCACCAAAAGCGGGCCGAGAGCGGCGAGCGCGGGGGCATAAACATTTTGCGTTACCATACGCCCCTGAATGGCGCGAATCCGTCCAATGTCATTGCCTGCCCATAGCGCCGAAGTGGCGCCAATGCTGCTTTTTCCGTCACGGCGGCGGCCAAGTTCGGGGTTTGCACCCTGAAAGTCCGCCTCCATGCAAAAACGGCTGAAAATCTCTTCGGAATCAAGCTGAAGGTAACGCGCATAAGACCGCACATAACCCGCGATAAACGCACGATTTTCGAAAACGTCGAGGTCACAGTTTTCAATTGCTGCGATATAGGCAGCCTTGATACGCAGATCGCGCTGAACATCAAGCAAAGATTTAGACAAGGTGGCACGCTCGCCGCGCAGCAAATCACCGAGCTTTTCCTCAAACGAGTCAAAGCCCTGCAAATTTTGCACGTCTTGTTTGTCTGCCATCCAGTCCGCCCGTTACATGGCCGATCGTCTTCGCGTGCGGCCAAATCGCTCCTTTAGCAAATACGCTAGCCATAGTGGTTTGTTAAAGGAATTTATGACAGTTGGGCACATTTTGGCCATATTTGGCGAATTAACGCCGGTTTAGCCCGTCAAATCCATCCGATTCAGCGCACATGCCTGCCACAAACCGTCAAGCGCGCTGACCAGACCGTCGATCAAGGCCGAATCATGCACTGGCGATGGGGTAAAGCGTAGCCGTTCGGTGCCCCGCGGCACGGTGGGGTAGTTGATGGGCTGGGCATAAATGCCATGGTCCCACAACAGCCTGTCGGAGATTTTCTTGCAGTGCACAGGGTCGCCCACCAAAACGGGAACGATATGGCTGGGATTGTCCATGACCGGCAGGCCAGCCGCACGAAACCGCGTTTTCAGAACCTTGGCCGCAGCCTGATGCGCCACGCGTAATTCCGGATGGTTTTTAAGATAGGCAACCGAGGCGGCAGCGCCCGCTGCAATCGCGGGTGTAAGCGATGTTGTAAAGATGAAGCCCGGTGCGTAAGACCTTATGGCATCTACCATTTTAGCACTGGCCGCCACATAGCCACCCATTACGCCAAAGGCTTTTCCCAAGGTGCCATTGATAATGTCGATCCGGCTCGACAAGCCCCATTCTTGCGACAATCCGCCGCCGCGTGCGCCATACATGCCCACGGCGTGAACCTCGTCCAAGTAGGTCAGCGCACCAAATTCTTCGGCAAGCGCGCAAATTTCGGCGATCGGGCCAAAATCGCCATCCATCGAATATACAGATTCAAAGGCGATGAGTTTCGGCGCGCCCGGCTCGGCGGCTTCGAGCAGCTCGCGCAGATGTGCCAAATCATTGTGGCGGAAAATGTGCTTGGGCGCGCGGCTATGCTTCACACCTTCAATCATCGACGCGTGGTTCAACGCATCGGAGAAAATCACCAGGCCCGGAAAGAGTCTGGGCAGCACCGAAAGCACGGAAGCATTGGCGATATAGGCCGAGGTAAACACCAGCGCCGCCTCTTTGTCATGCAAATCGGCAAGTTCAGCCTCTAGCTGGCGGTGGTAAATCGTTGTGCCTGAAATGTTGCGCGTGCCACCCGAACCCGCGCCGGCAATGTTCATCGCGTCGGCCATCGCATCAAGCACAATGGGGTTTTGGCCCATGCCTAAATAGTCATTCCCGCACCAGACGGTGATTTCGCGGCTGCTCCCGTCGGATTGCACCCAATCGGCATAGGGAAAGCGGCCGCGCTTGCGGCGGATGTCCAGAAATACCCGGTAGCGCCCTTCTTCATGGAGCGCGTTCAGGGCGGTATCAAGTTGGCTATCGTAATTCATCAGGCACGTCCTAGGCCGGGAAACACACCCCTTATAGACCAACCGTTGCGGGTTTCGACACAACAAATTGCCGCATCTTTACGGATTTGCCAAAAAACCCGCATGAATTCCGTAAATTGAATGCTGCTGCACAGATTTAGTAGATAAATCGAATCTGTTCTGTCCAGAATCGCTCAATCCGCCGCATCACGCTATTATGGTCTTCAAGCTGGGCGGGGGAAACGATGCTTTTTTCGAGCAATGTATTTGCATGGCGCGCAAAAAGTGCCGAAACCAGTTGCCGCACATCGCGCCCCTTTTCGGTTAGCCGAACGCGCACGGCCCGCCGGTCAACCGCGCATTTCTGGTGGTGCATATACCCTGCTTCGACCAGCTTTTTAAGGTTATATGACACGTTTGAGCCTTGGTAATAGCCGCGCGACTTCAACTCGCCCGCAGTGACCTCGTGCTCGCCGATATTGAACAAAAGCAGCGCCTGAACCGAGTTTATGTCGATAATGCTGACCCGTTCAAATTCGTCTTTCACAACGTCAAGCAAGAGCCTGTGCAGCCGCTCGACAATGGCCAGGGTTTCAAGATAGCTCCCCTGAAATGCCCGCGCATCGGCTCCAACCGTGGGCGGGCTGGTCATGGTTTGCGCTGTCATATTGCGTCCTCCGAAACTCGCGATTTCGGGCATGATTGGCAAAAGAATCGCAATAAGACGTTAAATTTGGCGCAAACTTCGCCTAATTTCTTGTTTTTTGGATGCAGGAAATAATTTCCGAATGTTCTTCGGGCATGGGGCTTGCACCGCTAAACCAGCGATAGAGGTCTTGGTCGTTTTCTTCGAGCATGGCCTCATAGGCATCAAGCTCTGCACTGGAAAGCGCGGCAATTGGCCCGTCGGAAAAGGGGCCAAGCAACAGGTCCATCTCTTTCATTCCACGACGCCAGCTGCGAATGCGCAGCCGTTTCAGCCGAATTTCGCGGGTTTCATCTGTCATGGTATGGCCTTTAGCTGCATCCTGCCCCGCCTGCTGTTGCAAATTTCCGCCGCGCTTACAATGCAATTTGACGGCTGCACAAAAGGGTGCAAAAAGCAGCCGAACCCTTGAAGGAGCCTGAAATGCACGATATTCGCATGATCCGCGACAACCCCGCCGCTTTTGATGCCGCGCTTGCGCGCCGTGGTGTGGCCCCGGTGTCATCGGAAATTCTGCGGCTGGACGAGGCACGGCGCACGGCCATTGGCGCCGCCGAAGCCGCGCAAGCCGCGCGCAATGCCGCCAGCAAAGAGGTGGGTGCCGCCAAGGCGCGTGGTGATGATGCCGAGTTTGAACGCCTGCGCGCATTGCTCGCCGCCAAAAAAGACGAGATCGCCGCGATGGAAGCCGCAGCCGCCGAGGCCAGCGAAAAGCTGACCGCGCTGCTGGAACTGCTGCCAAACCTGCCGCATGATGATGTGCCGGATGGCGCTGATGAAACCGGTAATGTCGAGGCGCATCGCTGGGGCAACCCGCGCAATTTCGGCTTTGATCCGCGCGAACATTACCTGCTGGACGCCACACAAACCCATATGGATTTCGCCACCGCAGGCGCAATTTCCGGCGCACGTTTTGTTGTGCTGAAAGGCACAATTGCCCGTCTGCACCGCGCGCTGGCGCAGTTCATGCTTGATACGCATATCGTTGAGAACGGGTTGACCGAGGTCAACGCCCCTGTGCTTGTGCGCCGCGAAACCATGTATGGCACCGGGCAATTGCCGAAATTTGCCGAAGACAGCTATGAAACCACCAATGGCTGGTGGTTGATCCCTACATCCGAAGTAACCCTCACCAGCATTCCAACTGCCACGCTGGGGGCATCGGGCGCGCTTGACGGGGGTGAGCTGCCGATCCGCATGACCGCGCATTCGCTGTGCTTTCGTTCCGAAGCGGGCAGCGCAGGCAAGGACACCGCCGGAATGCTGCGCCAGCATCAGTTTGAAAAGGTTGAAATGGTCTCGCTTACACGGCCAGAGCACAGCCGCGCAGAACTTGACCGCATGACCGCCTGCGCAGAAGGCATTTTGCAAAAGCTGAACCTGCCCTACCGCACCCTTGTTCTGTGCACGGGCGACATGGGCTTTGGCGCGGCGCGCACCCATGACATCGAGGTCTGGCTGCCGGGGCAGAACACCTATCGCGAAATTTCGTCCTGTTCGGTGTGCGATGCGTTTCAGGCCCGCCGCATGAACGCGCGCTTTCGCCCTGCCGAGGGTGAAAAGCCCGAATTTGTGCACACACTCAACGGCTCGGGCCTTGCCGTGGGGCGCTGTCTGATCGCGGTGCTGGAAAACTATCAAAACGAGGATGGCAGCGTAACCATCCCCGAAGTTTTGCGCCGCTACATGGGTGACAAAACCCTTATCACAGCAGCGGGCGAACTCGCCTAATCGGCGTTGGGAAAGAACAATTGCCGCCCGTCGATCTGAAAGGCAGCAATATGCGCCTGCCCTGCCCCCAGCATCCAGTCGATGAAGGTTTCAGCATCGGCACTGTTAACATGCGTAAAGCGTTCGGGGTTCAGTGCGATGATACCATATTGGTTGAACAGCGCCGGGTCGCCTGCAAACACGATCGTCGTATCGCGCTTGTTGCCATAGCTGACCCATGTGGCACGGTCGGAGATGGTATAGGCTTCGCTTTCAATTGCCACACGAATGGTTGCCCCCATGCCAGCCCCGACCTCGCGATACCACGCACCTGCCGGTATAATGCCTGCTGCGGCCCAATAGCCAAGCTCGGCGCGGTGGGTGCCGCTGTCATCGCCACGGCTGATAAAGGTCGCCTCACGCGCCGCAATGCTTTGCAACGCTAATGCCAGCGTTTTCCCTTCGCCAGCGGCGGCAGGGTCAGCCACGGGGCCAAGAACAACAAAGTCGTTATACATCAGGTTATACCGTGCCACCCCATAGCCGGCGACGACAAAAGCCTCTTCAGCGGTGCGGTCATGCACCAGTAACACATCGGCATCGCCGTTTTGGGCATTGCGAATGGCCTGCCCCGTGCCTACGGCCACAACATTCACCTCAATTCCCGTTTGCGCCGTGAAAATCGGCAGCAAATACTCGTAAAGCCCGGAATTTTGCGTAGAGGTTGTAGACTGTATCAGAATGGTTCCTGCTTGCAGCGGTGCTGCTATCAACGATAGTGCAAGTATAAAGCTGCGCATGGATATTCCCGTTATGCGTTACCGAGCATAACGGTATTAGCGTGCGCCGATGAAGGATGTAAGATGAATACGAAGCGTGGGCGCCAAAAGACGACCTCATCGCCCGATGATGAGAAATTCGCGCACCCGGCAGCCCGGTTTCGTGTGTTCGTGCGCGAAGACATGATTGGTGCCGGCAAAATTGCCCTGCTGGAAAAGGTGGCCGAAACCGGCTCCATTGCCGCTGCGGCCCGCGATATGGGGCTTGGCTATCGCCGTGCATGGTTTTTGCTCGAAACCCTGCAACGCTGTTTTGCCGAACCTCTGCTGGAAACCTCGCGCGGCGGGGCGGCGGCGGGCGGTAGCAGGCTTACCGAACTTGGGGTCGAGCTTATCAAGCAGTTTCATGTGCATGAAGATGCGATGAACACGGCCGCCATGTCCTTGCTCGACTGGCTGGAAACCAAACAACGTTAGCCTGTGGATTGGGACAGGTTTGCAACAGTTTGTGGCAATACTGCACCAAAACGCCGCTTGGGCTTTACGCCCTCGCTTGCCTTACCTAAAAGGTTCGCAAACCAAGCGGGGGATTTATGCGCATTCTGATCACGAACGATGATGGTATCACCGCCCCCGGCCTTGCTGCCGCCGAAGATATTGCGCGCGCACTGGCTGGCCCCGATGGCGAAATCTGGGTTGTGGCCCCGGCGACCGAACAGTCGGGCGTTGGCCACTGCATTTCCTACATTCACCCCATGCGCATAGAAGAGCGCGCGCAGCGCCGCTTTGCGGTTGAGGGTGCCCCTGCCGATTGTGTGCTGGCTGGTTTGCATCACGTTCTGCGTGGCAAAGCCCCCGATTTGCTGCTGTCGGGCGTCAATCGCGGTTACAATGTTGCTGAAGATACAGTCTATTCCGGCACAATCGGTGCGGCGATCGAGGGAGCGCTGCACGGGGTTCGTTCCATTGCCATGTCGCAATATTACAGCATGGAAAACGTAAACCTGCCCGACCCGTTTGCCGCCGCTCGCACGCATGGCCCCAAAATCATCCGCCGCCTGCTTGATGCCGCCACATGGCAAGATGGGCCTTACGGCGTGTTTTACAACATCAACTTTCCGGCTTTGCCCGCCGATCAGGTGAAGGGGCTGAAGGCCACCGAACAGGGTGCGCGCAAAGGCGGCGGTTTTGGCGTGAAGCCCGAAATTTCGCCCAACGGGCGCGAATTTCTCTGGGTTACCCATAACGCCGATAACGCGCTCGCCGCACCCGGCACAGATGCTTGGGAATCGCGCGACGGCTATTGCACCGTAACCCCGTTACGGGCAAATTTAACCGCGCGTGATGTGCTGGCAGATCTGGGCACCGCGCTGGAGGGCGCGCTTTGATCGACGAAATCACCATGCAGTTCCTGCTGACCCTGCGCCAGCATGGCATAACAGATAAAAGGGTGCTCGCGGCCATGGAATCGCTGCCGCGCGATGCGTTTTTATCGGGTGTTTTCAAGTCCCGCGCCCATGAAGATGTGCCCTTGCCAATTGCCTGCGGGCAAACCATCAGCCAGCCTTCTGTTGTCGCGCTGATGACCCAGATGCTTGAAGTCACCCCACGCTGCAAGGTGCTCGAAATTGGCACCGGTTCGGGGTATCAGGCGGCGATATTATCCAAACTGGCGCGACGGGTTTACACGGTGGAGCGCCACCGCCCGCTGGCCCGTGCCGCAACCCGCGTGTTGCAGGATTTTGGCCTTGTGAATGTAGTGGTTATTGCCGATGACGGCTCGCGCGGCCTGCCCGAACAGGCCCCGTTCGACCGGATTTTGCTGACCGCCGCCGCCGAAGACCCGCCGGCACCCCTGTTGGCACAACTCCGCATAGGCGGGATTATGGTGCTGCCGGTTGGCCAGTCGGACACTGTGCAAACGCTCATAAAAGTGGTAAAAACCGAAAGCGGGCTTGAATATAGCGAGCTTGGCGAAGTGCGTTTCGTGCCGCTGATGGAAGGCGTTGCGGCGGATGTTGTATAAGCAGACCGGAAAACCGGCGACCAATCGAGGCAATGAGAGGCAAGAAATGATGACGAGCATGAAATTTTCGAAAATCTGCATGGCAGGCGTCTCGGCTCTGGCACTTGGCGGCTGTGATGGCGGCTTTGACCTTGGTGCGGCAAGCGATGTATTTCGCAGCGACCCTATTGCCGTGCCCTCGATTGACCGGCAAACACCCGATGCGCGCGGCGTCATCACCTATGAAACCTACCAAGTTGTCGTGGCACGCCCTGGCGATACGATAAGCTCGCTTGCCAGCCGTGTTGGTGTTTCGGCCGACGCTTTGGCGCGCCATAACGGCCTGCCGCTGACCTATTCACCCAATGATGGCGAAGTGCTGGCCCTGCCGGTGAATGTAGGCGGCGCGGTTGTAACAGGGCCTTCGGGCTGGTCGGAAGATATTGCCGTCAGCGCTATTGAAGGCGCCGGTGGCGCGTCTGGCAGCGTAGGCCGCCCGACCGACCCGATCCGCCACAGGGTAGAATCGGGTGAAACCGCCTATTCCATTGCGCGGCAATACAATGTTTCGGTTACGGCGCTTGCCAGTTGGAACGGGCTTGGCCCCGATCTGGCCGTGCGCCCCGGCCAGCAGCTTATTATTCCGGTGCCCGATACCAGCACAACGGCCACAACAACAACGACAACACCGCCGCCCGCCAGCACAACAACAACCACAACGCCGCCACCTGCGGCGACAACGCCGCCAGCCGCATCCGGCACGGCACGCTTTGCCCAGCCGGTTGATGGCACAGTGGCACGCGCTTATTCGGACAGCAACGAGGGCATTGACTATAGCGCCCGTGCCGGGGCCGAAGTGCGCGCCGCAGCAGCGGGTAGCATTGCGCTGATCTCGAATTCCACCGGCGGTCTCGGCACCATCGTTCTGGTGCGCCATGATGATAATTTCATGACCGTTTATGCACGCGTGACCGGTGTAAGGGTCACCCAAGGCCAAGCGGTCAGCGCGGGGCAAGTGATTGCGACTGTCGCCCCTGCCGAAAACCCGACCCTGCATTTTGAAGTGCGGCGCGGGAATTCCGCTGTCGACCCTGCGCCATACATGCGCTAGAGCATGTTGCAACAAAAGTGGGAACCGGTTTTCTGCATTTAAACACGCGTTATCAAAAAGTTAGAGCGTATTGCGTGAATGCAAATGAATGCAACACGCTCTAGGCGTCTGGCCCGAGGTCAAGATAGCGACTGGCCGCGCCGTCCGGCCAGATCCTGCACATATTGCCATGCTACGCGGCCCGAGCGCGCGCCGCGCGTTTGCTGCCATTCAATGGCTTCGGCGCGTAAATCTGCCTCCGATATATCCAGTTTGTAATGGTCGCAATAGCCGCGAATCATCGCCAGATACTGGTTTTGATTGCAGGGGTGGAAGCCAAGCCACAGGCCGAAACGATCGGAAAGCGACACTTTCTCCTCGACCGCCTCGCCGGGGTTGATGGCGGTGGAGCGCTCATTGTCGATCATGTCGCGCGGCATGAGGTGGCGGCGGTTGGATGTAGCATAAATCAACACATTTTCGGGGCGGCCCTCAATGCCGCCATCCAGCACGGCCTTCAGGCTTTTGTAATGCGCATCGTCATGTTCAAAGCTCAGATCATCGCAAAACAGCAGGAACTGCGCCTTCACGCCGCGCAAATGCGTAAGCAGGCGGCCAATGCTGGGCAGGTCTTCGCGGTGAATTTCAATGAGCTTTAGCGTGCCAAATGTGTCGGCTGCCGCATGAACGGCCTTCACCAGCGAGGATTTGCCCATGCCGCGCGCGCCCCAAAGCAGCACATTATTGGCACCATAACCGCGCGCAAAGTGCTGGGTGTTGGTCAGCAGCGTATCGCGCGCACGGTCCACACCGTGAAGCAGACCGATATCCACGCGCGAAACCTTGGGCACGGGGCGCAGATTATCAGGCTCTACCTCCCACACGAAAGCGGTGCTGGCGGAAAAATCGGGCGTCGCCACTGGCGCGGGGGCCATGCGTTCCAGCGCTGTGGCAATACGTTCTTTCGCCTTGCTCATTCTTCGGCCTTGGTATCCGCTTTTGCACCGTCTTCTTTTGCACCGTCTTCTTTTGCACCGTCTTCTTTTATACCGTCTTCGTCTTCATCATCATAATAGCCGTCTTCGCGCAGTTTTTCCTCGCGCTTTTTCTCGACCATTCTGACAAGCAGAATCGACACCTCGTAAAGCCCGTAGACAACCGAGAACAGGATCACTTGGGTGATAACATCGGGCGGTGTAACAATCGCGGCCAGCAGCAAAATGCCGACCATTGCATATTTGCGGGTGTTGCCCAGCCCGGCGGATGAGACCAACCCGGCCTTGCCCATGAGTGTGAGCAATACAGGAAGCTGAAAGCACAGCCCGAAGGCCACAATCATTTTAAGCGTAATATCAAGGGTTTCGTTGACCTTACCATTGAACACAATGTCTATACCGGCATCTGTTGCAGGCAGGGTATCGGTAATTGTTTCGGTCATTGTTTCGGTCGAACTTACCAAGGCTGCCAGCAATGAAGGCACATCGGCAAACCCCAAAAAGAAGGTCATAGCCAGCGGAATAACCACGTAATGTGCAAACGCGGCACCCATCAAAAACAGCGCGGGCGAGGCGATGAGGAAGGGCAAAAACGCCCCCTGCTCGGAGCGATACAGCCCCGGGGCTACAAAGCGCCAAAGCTGGTAGGCTATCACCGGAAAGCCAAGCGCCAGGCCGCCAACCATCGAAATCCGGATGAGCGTGAAGAAATATTCCTGCGGGGCGGTGTATTGCATCATCGGGTTTTCATTGCCGAGTGCGCGCATCGTGCTTTCAATTGGCATGAGCAGAAAGCCGAGAATCTGGCTGCCGAAGGTGAAGCAGATCACCATGCCAACAATAAAAGCGATAACCGAATAGATGAGCCGTTTGCGCAGCTCGGCCAAATGCTCCATCAGCGGTGCGGCGCTGTCGTCGATTTCGTCTTTAACGGCCATTATGCATCCTCACCGCTAACGCCAGTGGCGGCGGCCGCCTTTGGTTTTGTAGCTTTAGGCTTGGCGGTGGTTTTTGTGTTGGCTTTTGCAGCGGGCTTGGTAGCGGGCGCTTTGGCTACCGGCTTCTTTGCAGCAGGTTTTTTGCCCGCCGGTTTTGTGGCGCTTGTAGTGGCTTTCGCAGCTTCTGGCGCATCGGCCTTTGCCGCATTCTTCACCGCAGGGGCGCTTGTGGCCGCATTGGCTGCGGTTGCCGGTTTAACTTCAACCGCTTCTTTTGCAGCCTTCTCGGCGATTTTCGCATCGCGCGTGGCCAAAATGCTTTCGGTGTATTTCTTGTTGCTGTCTTTGATGGCGTTTAGCCCGAGCGGGTCGCCTTTTTTGATGTTCGACAGGCCCTTGGTGGCTTCGGATATACCGGCTTCATCTGCCGCATCTTCCATCGAGCGTTGAAAGTCGCGTGCCATACGCCGCGCCTTGCCAACGAATTGGCCAAGCGTGCGGAACATGTTAGGCAGGTCTTTGGGGCCGATCACGATCAGCGCCACAATCCCGACCATCATCAGTTCGGTCCAGCCGATATCAAACATCGTCTAAGGCTCCCGCCAAATAGGGTGCCTTAGGCTTTGTCTTTTTCCGTTTCCGGCGTCACGTCAACCGCATCATCGGCAGCAGCGGATTCAATTTCAGCATTGCCGTCTTTGACACCTTTTTTGAAGCTGGTGATCCCCTTGCCGATTTCGCCCATCAGCGACGAAATTTTGCCGCGGCCAAACAGGACCAGCACGACAACGGTGATAAGCAGCAGGCCCGGAAGGCCAATATTGTTAAGCATGTGTTTTCTCCCAACCGGGCCAGTTGGCCCGTTCACATCAACTATCTAAGGCTTCATGCGGGCGTGTTCAAACCCCAATTGGTCTGTTCGACCAATTTAGGCGCGAATTTTAACACCTAGCTGCGGGGAAATACGAAACAACGGTCGCGCCGAAGGCTAAGCCAGAGCCGCGTGCCTACCGCCGGCATGAACACACCGGGGATCGAGGCGCGCAGCACCGCGCCATCATGCTCCATGACCAGATCAACCAGCGAGTTGCCGCCTAAAAAGCGCGCGCGCTGCACATGGCCGCAGGCAGGCACGCCATCTTGCTGCGTGGGCAGCGGGCCTTTGCCCGAACGGTCAAAGTCGATTTTAAGGTGCTGCGGGCGGATGACGATATCCACCGCCATGCCATCGGCCAGCGCGGGTGTCAGGAAATGGCCAAAGGCGGTTTCGGTTTGCATATTGCGCACCGCGCCGGGAATGACGTTGATATCCGAGAAGAACGCCGCCGCCTGTTTGTCGGTTGGTGCATTGTAAATGTTATAGGGCGCGCCCTGCTGCACGATATGCCCGTCACGCATGAGCGCGATGTTATCGGCCATGCGCATCGCCTCTTCCGGCTCATGCGTTACCAGCAAAACGGCGGCCCCCTCGTCCTTGAGTATGGCGAGTGTTTCATCGCGGATGCCGTCGCGCAGGCGGTTATCAAGCCCGGAAAACGGCTCGTCCATCAGCATGATACGCGGTTTTGGGGCCAGTGCACGGGCCAGAGCCACGCGCTGCTGCTCGCCACCCGACAGCGTGTGCGGATAGGCGCTGGCCAGATGTTCCAGCCCCACGCGGCGCAATTCCTGCATAGCGCGGCCCGCCTTGTTGGCACCTTTTAGCCCGAATGCCACGTTTTGTTGCACGCTCAGGTGCGGAAACAGCGCAAAATCCTGAAACATCATGCCTATGCCGCGCTGCTCGGGCGGCATATGGGTTGTCGCATCGGAAATCAGCGTGCCATCGACCAGAACGTCGCCACTGTCTTGCTGGTCAACCCCTGCCGCAATGCGCAACGTGGTTGATTTTCCGCAGCCCGACGGGCCAAGCAGGCAGGTTACCTGCCCCGGTTGCAGTTCCAGACTCACACCATCAACCACCCGCCGCCCGCCAAACTGGCGGCAGATATTGCGCAGTTCAAGGCGCGGTGGTGCGGGGGGGGCAGCCTGCATTCTAATTCCGATTCATTTCATCAGGTAAGCTGATAGCAAGCCGCCCGCCAAGGCACAAGCCGGGGTTACGCCGGTTACATGGTCGAGTTGAACGCCCCACCGTCGAGCAGAATGTTTTGCCCGATCATGTAACCCGCATGCTGCGAGCACATGAAGGCGCAAGTCGCCCCAAACTCGGCTGCCGTTCCGTAGCGCCCTGCAGGGATTGTCGCTTCGCGCGCGGCTTTTGCCTCTTCAATGGTTTTGCCGGTGTTTTTAGCAACTCCACCGTCAAGCTGGATGGCGCGGTCGGTTGCATGAATACCGGGAAGCAGGTTGTTGATGACAACGCCCCTGCCCGCCACCTGCCGCGCCGTTCCAGCCACATAGCCCGTCAGCCCTGCGCGGGCCGAATTTGACAGGCCCAGCACGCCGATGGGTGATTTGACCGACTGGCTGGTGATATTGACAATCCGCCCCCAGCCACGATCAATCATCCCCGGCAGCACGGCCTTCATCAGCGCAATCGGGGTGAGCATGTTGGCATCCAGCGCTTTTATAAAATCCTCGCGCTCCCAATCGGACCACATGCCCGGGGGTGGGCCGCCTGCGTTGGTGACCAGAATATCGGGCGCAGGTGCGGCGGCCAACACGGCCGCGCGGCCCTCTTCGGTGGTAATATCGGCGGCAACCTCGGTTACATCGGCGCCTTTGGCGCGCAGATCGGCAGCCGTTTTGGCCAGCACGTCCGCATCGCGCCCGTTCAGCACGATTTTTACGCCCGCATCGGCCAGCGCCTCGGCGCAGCCACGCCCCAGCCCGCGCGACCCTGCACAGACAATTGCTGTTTTCCCTGAAATACCCAAATCCATCATATTCTCCTATCTGCCCCCATTGCGCGGGCCTTGCGCGCAGGTTATCAGCGCATTCATGTTGGACAATGCCAAAAATACACCCGAATTGCCGCCGGAAATTGCCCGGCGCCGCACATTTGCAATTATCAGCCACCCCGATGCGGGTAAAACCACGCTGACAGAAAAGTTTTTGCTTTATGGTGGCGCGATCCAGATGGCGGGTCAGGTGCGCGCCAAAGGCGAAGCACGGCGCTCGCGGTCTGACTTCATCAAGATGGAGCAAGAGCGCGGCATTTCGGTTTCCGCCTCGGCAATGTCGTTTGAATTCAGCGGCTTCTGGTTCAACCTTGTTGACACGCCGGGCCATAGCGACTTTTCGGAAGATACCTATCGCACGCTGACAGCGGTTGATGCGGCCGTGATGGTGATTGACGGTGCCAAGGGCGTGGAAAGCCAGACGCAAAAGCTGTTTGAAGTGTGCCGTCTGCGCGATCTGCCGATTTTGACCTTCTGTAATAAAATGGACCGCGAAAGCCGCGATACATTTGATATTATTGACGAAATCCAGCAGAATCTGGCCATTGACGTGGCCCCCGCAAGCTGGCCCATCGGCATGGGGCGCGAGTTTTTGGGCTGTTATGACATGCTCCACGACCGGCTGGAACTGATGAGTCGGGCCGACAAGAATATTCGCGCGCAATCGGTGCAGATCAACGGGTTGGATGACCCGAAAATCGCCGAACACGTGCCGCCGCATTTGCTTGCCCAACTGCGCGAAGAAGTTGAAATGGCACGCGAATTGCTGCCAGCCTTTGACCGTGAAGCCTTTGCCGAAGGCACGATGACACCGATCTGGTTCGGCTCGGCCATCAACTCGTTCGGCGTGCAGGAACTTATGACCGGCATTGCCGAATTTGGCCCCGAACCGCAGGTGCGCCCCGCTGAGCCGCGCCCGATTTATCCTGATGAACCAAAGGTTTCCGGCTTTGTCTTCAAAGTTCAGGCGAATATGGACCCGAAGCATCGCGACCGTGTGGCCTTTGTGCGGCTATGCTCGGGCCATTTTTTGCGCGGCATGAAGCTTAAACATGTGCGTTCGGGCAAACCGATGGCCATTTCCAACCCTGTGATGTTTCTGGCCAATGATCGCGAGTTGGCCGAAGACGCATGGGCGGGTGACATTATCGGCATTCCCAACCACGGGCAGTTGCGCATTGGCGATAGTCTGACCGAGGGCGAAGACCTCAAATTCACCGGCCTGCCCTCGTTTGCGCCGGAGCTTTTGCAATCGGTCCGCGCGGGTGATCCGATGAAAGCCAAACATCTGGAAAAGGCGCTGACACAGTTTGCCGAAGAAGGTGCGGCCAAGGTGCTCAAGCCGTTGATCGGCTCGGGCTGGATTGTGGGCGTTGTCGGGCAGTTGCAATTCGACGTGCTGGCCAGCCGGATCGAGAATGAATACGGCCTGCCGGTGCGCATGGAGCAAACGCAATTTACCTCGGCGCGCTGGGTGCAGGGTGCGCGCGATAAGGTTGATGCCTTCATCAGTGCCAACAAGGGCCATATGGCCGCCGACCATGATGGAGACCCGGTGTTTTTAACCCGTCTGCAATGGGATATTGACCGTGTTGTGCGCGACTTCCCCGACATTACCCTGCGCGCCACAAAGGAAATGCAGGTATAGCAGGTGGAGGCGTTTCACGTTCATCTGGGCCTGCGCAAAACCGGCACAACCTATTTGCAACGCTGGCTTGACCGCTCGACGCTTGCGCCGGGCACCATTTGGGTGAATGAGCGCAAATCGCGCGAAACCCTGCTGCCAGAAATGCCATTGCCCGACTATCTGGCAACAGATGCAACCGTGGTGATCAGCGATGAAAACCTGCTGCGCGGGTTTCGCAACGGCAGCGTATTTTCGCGGCCCACACGCCAGTTGCTGCGCTTGCGCCCGTTTACGCCCAGCCTGTTTATCTGTCTGCGCAATTATGCCGACCACTTCACGTCGTCATGGGTTGAAACCCTGAAACGGCAAAGCTTTCGCCCCTTTGACCCCGGTGAAAGGCCCGACCGCCGTTGGCCGGATGTTTTGCGCGAAATTGCCAAAGCCTTCCCCGACAGCCCTGTTACCGTGTGGGATTATGCCGATATGCGTGGGAACGAGGCAGCGATTGCCCAATTGATAACCGGCAACCATGTGCGCGAATTTGGCCCGCCGCCCAAACCACAGATCAACCAGCGCATGTCGGTCAATGCCGTGGCGCATTTGGCGGCGTTAGCGCAACCACCTGAAAAGGGCAAAGCCTTCAGGGAATTTCTGAGCGCGCATCCGGTGAGCGAAAGCAATCCACGGTTTGAGACGTTCACCGCCGAAACCCGCAAGCCTTTTGATGCGGCCTATAAAGAAGACTGGGACGATATTGCGAAATACGCCACCATCTGGCGGCCTAATCCACAAACGCCTTCTCAATAACAAAGGCGCCGGGCGACGCGTTTGACCCCTCATCCATGCCAAGTGCTTCGCAAATGGCCTTATGGTCTTGCAGCATATCCATCGAGCCGCAAATCATCACCCTGTCATGGGCGGCGTTCAGGGCTTCGCCTGTTTCCGCCTCAAACCGGCCATCATGCAGCCAATCGGTCATCCGGCCCATATGCGCGCTTGTTTCGCGCGTGGTGGTTGAAATGAGATGCAAGCGCCCGCCAACCACTTCGCTCAGCAACTCGTCTTGTTGGATTTCGGCGAACAGATGCTTGCCGTAATCCAGTTCCGCCACATCGCGGCAGGTTTGGGTAAGCACGACCTGTTCAAACTTCTCATAGGTTTCCGGGTCGCGGATGATGCTGGCAAAGGGCGCAATGCCGGTGCCGGTTGCAAACAGCACCAGCCGCCTGCCAGCGATCAGCGCATCATGCACGAGCGTGCCAACCGGTTTGGGGCGGATCAGAATATGCTCGCCCACCTTAAGGTTCTGCAAACGGCTGGTCAGCGGACCATCGGGCACCTTGATCGAATAAAATTCAAGCTCTTCATGCCAGTTGGGTGAGGCAATGGAATAGGCGCGTAGCAAGGGCTTTTCACCATTCGGCAGCCCTATCATCGCAAATTCACCTGAACGGAAGCGAAAGCTGGCAGGCCGCTCGCAGGTAAAGGAAAACGTGCGGTCGGTCCAATGGCGCACGCTCAGCACGCGCAGCGCATCAACTCCACGATAGGTTTTGGGCAGGTCTATATTCGTATCAACATTCATGCGGCTCATCCGTTTGCTTTGCCCCCATATAAGCGGCAAAACGCATCAGCAAAACCCCCTAAAGCTTTGTCGCATTGACGCCGCGCCGCAATGGCGCTAAACCCTGTGGCATGTAAGGTGGCAATCCGGTCGCCCGGCCGCGTCGATCGTGCGGCATCTAAAATCAGCCGCAACCATTTTCAGCGAGCCAAAATGACAGATTTCTCCGAGCTTGGATTAGACCCCAAGGTGCTAAAAGCCGTAATCGAAACCGGCTACACAACCCCTACACCCATTCAGGCCGAGGCGATCCCCCACGCTTTGCAAGCGCGCGATATTCTGGGAATCGCCCAAACCGGCACAGGTAAAACCGCCGGTTTTGTGCTGCCGATGATCACCATTCTCGGCCAAGGCCGCGCACGCGCCCGCATGCCGCGCAGCCTTGTGCTGTGCCCCACGCGCGAGTTGGCCGCACAGGTCGCCGAAAACTTTGACACTTACGCGAAATACACCAAACTGACCAAGGCGCTGCTGATCGGGGGGGTTAGTTTCAAGGAACAAGACCTGCTTATCACCCGTGGTGTTGACGTGCTTATCGCCACGCCGGGCCGCCTGCTTGACCATTTCGAGCGCGGCAAACTGCTGCTGACCGCCGTGCAGATCATGGTGGTCGATGAAGCCGACCGTATGCTCGATATGGGGTTTATCCCCGATATCGAACGCATTTTCAAACTGCTGCCCTTTACGCGTCAAACGCTGTTTTTCTCGGCTACGATGGCACCGGAAATCACCCGCATCACGCAAGAGTTTTTGCACAATCCGGTGCGCGTTGAAGTGGCGCGGCAGGCAACGGCATCCGAAACCATCTCGCAGTTTCTGATCACCCATATTCCCAGCCGCCGCGACCGTTCCGATAGTGAAAAGCGCGACGTTTTGCGCCGGCTTATTGCGGATGAAGGCGAAGGGCTGACCAACGCCATCATTTTCTGCAACCGCAAACGCGATGTCGATGTGGTTGCAAAATCGCTCAAGAAACACGGGCTGGATGCTGCGGCGATTCATGGCGACCTCGACCAATCGGTGCGCACGCGCATTTTGCAAAGCTTCCGCGATGACAAGTTGCGCATACTTGTTGCCTCCGATGTGGCGGCGCGCGGGCTTGATATTCCGGCCGTTAGCCATGTCATCAACTACGATGTGCCCACCCATTCCGAAGATTATGTGCACCGTATTGGCCGCACGGGCCGCGCGGGCCGTTTGGGGCGCGCGCTTACCATTGCCGTGCCCGCCGATGCCAAGAATGTTGCCGCGATCGAAGATCTGGTCGGCAAGGCAATTCCCACCATGCAAGACCCGCTGGCCACTGCGGCGCTCGAAGCGCCTATTCAACACACAAAACAGGTTGAGGCAGAAGAACGCCCCGCACGCAGCCGCAGCCGCAAGCGCGCAGCGCCGAAAGAGACAAATGTGACAGACGAAAGCCAGACCGCCGCAACCGAACCTGCCGCCGCCAAGCTGGCCAAACCCGAGATGGCCGCAACAGAACAGCCAGCCAAACAGGAGCCTCAGCAGCAGCGTGAGAACCGCCAGCCGCGCGGGCGCAATGCTGGCCGTGATAATGCGAATGCCGGCAATCGTAACACGCAGGGCCGTGGCGACCGTGTCGTTGGTATGGGCGAACATGTTCCAGCCTTTCTGACGCTGGATTTCCGCATGCCGGTCATCAATGCTAATGACCACGACGAGAGCCCTGCCGAGGATGAGGCAGAGGTGGCCGCACAATCCGACACCCCAGCCGCAACTGAAAAGCCCAAGCGCAAGCCCCGCAGCCGCGCCAAAAAACCGGCAGCAGCGAGCGAGGGCGATGCACCTGTTGCAGACGCGCCGGTCGCAGATGAGGCACCAGAGGCAGCAGCAACGCCGGAAGCCACGCCCGCAGAACCCAAGGCCGAAACCCGAAAGGATGCAGCCGAACCGGAAGCGCCGGCACCCGAAAAGCCCAAACGCCGCGCACGCACCCGCGCCAAAGCGCCGGTTGCCAAACCCGATGCGGCTTCTGAATCAGCCCCTGATGCAGACGCACAAAAGGCCGGGGATGCGTCAGACGCCTAGCGTTTCAGGCGGCGGATAAGGCTGGATGTATCCCAGCGCCCGCCGCTCATTTGCTGCACATCGCTGTAAAACTGGTCGACCAGCGCGGTAACCGGCAGGTTCGCGCCGTTGCGGCAGGCTTCGGCCAGACAAATCCCCAGATCCTTGCGCATCCAGTCGACCGCGAAGCCAAAGTCGAACTTGTCATCGAGCATCGTCTCATGACGGTTGAGCATTTGCCAACTTCCCGCTGCACCTTTGGAAAGGACATCGACCAAGGCCTTGCCATCAAGCCCGGCCTTTTGCGCAAAATTCAATCCTTCGGCCAAGCCCTGCATTAGCCCGGCAATGCAAATCTGGTTGACCATTTTTGCCAACTGCCCCGCCCCGCTTGGCCCGAGCAACTGGCAGGCTTGCGAAAAAGCGGCGATCACGGGGGCGGCACGTTCAAACGCGGCCGCATCGCCGCCGCACATAACAGTCAGCTTGCCGCCTTCAGCACCCGCCTGCCCGCCGGATACCGGCGCGTCGATGAATGCAAACTGCGCGGCTTCAGCCTCGGCGGCCAGTTCGCGGGCCACTTCGGCGCTGGCGGTGGTGTGATCAACAAAAATTGTTTCCGCAGCCATGGCCGCAAACGCCC
The DNA here is from genome assembly GCA_040880065.1 of Paracoccaceae bacterium. Taxonomy (GTDB): domain Bacteria; phylum Pseudomonadota; class Alphaproteobacteria; order Rhodobacterales; family Rhodobacteraceae; genus Abyssibius. The sequence goes on from JBBDJE010000002.1 coordinate 20,196, forward strand.
CGTCTTCGCCAATGGTCACGCTGCGCAAGTCATCGTCATTGCCCACGCAGGCGAACACGAATTCAGCACCTTCAGCGGCGGCGGCAGGTGTTGGCGCAGCCGTTCCGCCATGCGCTGCCACCCAATCAGCGGCCTTTGCAGCGGTGCGGTTATAAACACACACGCTATGGCCAGCCGCCTGTAAATGCCCGGCCATGGGGTAGCCCATAACGCCAAGGCCAATAAATGCTACTTTTGCCATAATCGCTCTCCTATCGTGCCATTGTTACGGGATTGATGGACTGCTATGTGACCAAGGTCAACAACCCTAACCCGGACCGCTCATTTATGCTGCGCCTGTTTCGCTGGCTTTTCATTTCTTTCATTGCCGTGATGGTGCTGGCCGCAATCGGGCTGGGAATGTTGTGGTATCTTGGCAGCCGGTCTTTGCCGAACTATGCGCTCAACATCGAGGTTGCCGGCCTGCGTGCGCCCATCGAAATCGTGCGCGACGCCCATGCCGTGCCACATGTCTTTGCCGCATCGGACGAGGATGCGCTGTTCGGTCTTGGCTATGCCCATGCGCAAGACAGGTTATGGCAGATGACCCTGATGCGCCGCACCGCGCAGGGCAAGCTTTCCGAAATTTTTGGCAACCAGACGCTTGAAACCGACCGGTTGATGCGCGCGCTTGATCTTTACAATATCTCCATTGCCGCGGTTGATCTGCAAAGCCCGCAAACGCTGCAAATGCTCAATGCCTACGCGGCAGGCGTGAATGCGTGGCTAAGCTATGTGCGCGAAAATGCGCGCGGGCGCGGCGCGCCGGAGTTTTTTGTGCTGCCCACCGGCATTGCCCCTTGGACAGCGGCTGATTCCATTGCCGTGATGAAGCTGATGGCCCTGCAAATGACCGACAAGGCCGCGCTCGAGGTGTTGCGCGCGCAAGCGGCCCTGCGGCTGGATAACCCCGCACGGCTTGATGACCTGTTCCCGCTTCTGCCCGGCGCGCCCATTCGCAGCGTGCCGGAATATGCGGCACTGTTTGGCACGCCCGCTGAAACTTATGCGCAAAGCACGCCGCCGCCGTTCTGGCCGTTGCGCGATGTGGGCACGGCAGGTGCGAGCAACGCTTGGGCTGCCCTGCCCGTGCGCACCGCCAACCAGGGTGCAATGCTGGCCAATGACCCGCATTTGCCGCTATCCGCCCCCGGCACATGGATGCTGGCACGGCTGGAGCTTGAAACCGGCGGCGTGATCGGTGCGACCATTCCCGGCATTCCGGCAATCCTTATCGGGCGGTCCAACACATTCGCATGGGGGTTAACGGCCAGCTATCTGGATGATCAGGATTTGTTTTTCGAGCGGGTAAACCCCGAAAACCCCGCAGAATACCTGACCGAGGATGGCGCAATTCCCTTCGAGACGCGCGAATCGGTGCTGAATATCAAGGATGCCCCGCCCATAACGCTCACCTTGCGCTGGAGCGGCAACGGCCCGATTATCCCCGGCAACGCCTTTGGCTTGCGCGATATCCGTCCGGCTGGCCATGAATTTGCCCTGTCATGGACAGGGCTTGCGGTTGAAGATTTTTCGGTTGCGGCGGCAATTGATCTGATGCGCGCCCATTCGCTTGACGAGGGGCGGCGCGCCGTGGCTGGCCTGACGGCCCCCTCGCTCAATATCATCATGGCCGATACTGCGCATATTGCCATGGTCAGCGCCGGGCGAATGCCTGCGCGCAGCCCCGAGCATGAAACCCTTGGCCGCCTGCCCTCGGCTGGCTGGGTTGGGGTGAATGCGTGGCAAGGCAGCTTTCCGGTTGCCGCCAACCCCGCCATTCAAGACCCGCCCGGCGCGATCGTGCTCAACACCAACAACCCGGTAACAGAAGCGCCCTTCCCGCAGCATTTTTCCTATGACTGGGGCGACGGGCAGCGCATTTTGCGCGCCCGCGATTTGCTGGCCGCACGGCAGTTCCATTCCATCGAGAGCTTTGTGGAAATCCAGAACGATACGGTTTCCATTTCCGCACGGCTTTTGCTGCCGCTCATGGGCCGCAACCTGTGGTTTGGCGATCAGGACGCCCCTGCTAACAGCCATGGCGCGCAACGGCGCGAGGCGCTCGGCCTGCTGAGCCAATGGAACGGCAATATGTCGCTGCACGATGCCGAGCCGCTGATTTTTGCCGCTTGGGCACGCGCTTTGCAGCGCCGCATTCTGGCCGATGAGTTGGGGCAACTTGCTGTCCATTTCCGCCAGGTCGACCCGCTGTTTTTGGAGCGTGTGTTGCGCGATTTCAACGGCGCGTCGGCTTGGTGCGACATTGCCGCGACGATCGAGCGTGAAACCTGCGGGCAAATGGCCTCGCTCGCGCTTGATGATGCGATTTACGAGTTACAAGAGGCGCAGGGCGGTGCCATCAACCGCTGGCGCTGGGGCGAGGCGCATCAGGCGTTTCACGAAAATCCGGTCTTCGGGCGGATGCCGGTTGTCGGCTGGTTCGCCAATATCTGGCACGAAAGCAGCGGCGGCGATCAAACGCTCAACCGTGGCGTTGCCATTGGCACGGGCTCTGCACCCTATACCAATGTGCATGGCGCGGGCTTTCGAATGGTGGTGAATATGGGCAACCCGGACAGCTCGCTCTATATTGCCGCAACGGGGCAAAGCGGGCATATCCTGTCGCGCCATTATGATGATCTGAACCCGTTATGGCGGCGCGGCGATTACCTGCAAATGTCGCTCGACCCGACACAGGCGCGCGGCGGCGCTGCAGGCATTTCGAACCTTACGCCGCTAGCCCAGTAAGTCGTGGCAAAGCTCCAACCCCGAGACCAGCGCATCAACCTCGTCACGGGTGTTATACATGGCGAAAGATGCGCGGCAGGTGGCGGTAACGCCTAAATGCTGCATAAGCGGCTGTGCACAGTGGTGACCAGCGCGCACCGCAATACCGCGACGATCCAGAATAGTCGAAATGTCATGCGCATGGGCTGCGCCCTGCATGGTGAAGGAGAAAATCGCGCCTTTATCAGCGCAATCACCTTGCAAGTTCAGCCAGTTCAGCCCGCGCAGTTTCTGGCGTGCATAGTCGCGCAAATCGGCCTCATGGGCTGCAATTGCCTCCATGCCAAGCGATTGCATATACACAATCGCCACACCCAGCCCGATCATCTGCACAATGCCGGGGGTTCCGGCTTCGAACTTGTGGGGCGGGTCGTTATAGGTGATTTCATCACGGCTGACATGGTTGATCATATCGCCACCGCCCATAAACGGGCGCATTTCGGCTTGGCGTTCGCGCCGCGCATAGAGTGCGCCGCTGGCCGTGGGGCCATAGAGTTTGTGGCCGGTAATGGCATAGAAATCACAACCAAGCTCAACCATGTTTACCGGCATATGCACGGCCGCTTGGCTGCCATCAATACAGGTGGCAATGCCGCGTTCGCGCGCGGCGCGGCAAATGGTTTTCACATCGACCAAAGCGCCAGTGACGTTTGACATATGTGTCACCGCCACAAGCTTGGTGCGCGGCCCCATCGCCGCGATTACCCGCGCGGCATCAAGGCTGCCATCGGGTTCACATTCCACCCATTTCAGCACAACACCCTGACGTTCGCGCAGAAAATGCCACGGGATGATATTGGCGTGGTGTTCCAGCACTGACAGAACAATCTCATCCCCCGCGCCAAGATGCTGCGCCGCCCAGCCATAAGATACAAGGTTCATCCCGTGGGTTGAGCCCGTCGTAAACAGCACCTCGTCTTCATGCGCCGCACCCAAAAAGCCCTGCAACGTTGCGCGCACAGCCTCATATTTATCAGTGGCGAGGTTGGACAGGTAATGCAGCCCGCGATGCACATTTGCGTATTCTTCGCTATAGCCACGCATCACCGCATCTATCACCACCTGCGGTTTTTGTGCCGAGGCACCGCTGTCAAGATAGACCAGATTTTTGCCATGCACCTGCCGCGCCAAAATCGGAAAATCGGCGCGCACTGCGTTGATGTCAAACATGGATAGCCTTTCCAGAGCATGTTGCAGAAAAGTGGGAACCGGTTTTCTGCTTAATAAACATGCGTTATCAAATATTTAGAGCGTAGCGCGTGGATGAATATGAACGCGACACGATTTAAAAGACACCGCGCGCCTGCAATACCAGTGCCCCAAACCAAACCACCATGGTCAGCAGGGTCATGCCCATAAACAGCGGGGCCGAGCGTTTGAAGCCATGCGCCTCGGCCGCCCCCAGCGAGCAAAGCCACACGAAGGGCAGAAGTGACAGCCAATAGGGAATTTGCGCGATGAGCGAGTTGCCAAGGAAGGGGATGTTTTCCTCCAGCCCCGAGAAAATCACCGTGACAATCGCCATAAGCAAGCCAAAGGGCGCGGCCACGAAGCTGCCCCAGAATATGCCGGTGCGCGTGTCTTTCCAGCTTCCTTTGCCGCCGATGGCGCGCAAAACGGCCCCCAGAATGGCCGAGAAGATATAAACGACGGTGGTGCGCAGAAACAGTGCCGCAATCAGCATCGAACCGATAACAAGGTTAGCTTCAATCGCATCGCCCTTGAACATATCCTTGAACACCTGCGTGGGGGCGACAATGGTCTTGAGCGCCCATGACAGGAAAAACACCATATCGGACATGAGCACATAAAACAGCAGCCGCGCTTCCGAGGGGTTTTCCTCGATCAGGCGGCGCGTGGCGCCCCGCATGTCGCGCCATGAATCAATCAGCCGCGCCAGCAACCCGTTGCGCTGTTCTTGGTATTCGCCGCGCAGATGTGCAACCTCGTCGTCATGGTTTTCGCCAATAGTCATACATCACCCTTAATAGACTCAGCTTGTCGAAAGCACTCCGACAAGCAACGCAATGCTAGCGCCAACGCCCCCCAAGGCCAAGCCCGTGATGACCCGAGAGGAGATACCTTCGGCAACATGCATCGTATCGGCCCAGATAACCAAAAAGGCCAATAAAACCACGTATTGCAAAGGGTTAGAGTAGCTTGGGCCAAGGCTATTGCCCAAAACAGCCGAAATTAAGGCAAGCGGGGCCACGCATAACAACGCCCAGAACAAGCCTAGCCGTGCATTCAAAAACGGCCCCGAAGCGCCAAGCGCGCGCGCCAGCAAATGTGCCAAGGCGGCGATTGCATAAAAGGTCAGCGGGGCTAAAAACAGCGAGAAAAGCGCGGTCATAACAACTGCGATCGGGGCCTGTTCGGGCAGATCAATACTGCGCAGCGCGTTGCGGTAGCTGGCAGGCAGTTGCGCGACCACCAGTAAAACGGTGGCCACCATAACCCAGCCAAGCGCGCGTTCCTCACCCGCACCGCTGGCGATCTGGCGGCGCAGGGCATTGCCCCAACCGTGCCGCCAAGCGCCAAAAATGTCGGCCCCGAGGCTCATTTCAGCCTTACTTTCTGCGGCGTGCCAACCAGCCGCCAAGCCGCTCGCGCAGCAAATCGGCCAGATCGTCATTGCGAATTTCGGCAATGGCTTCATCGAGGAAGGCCAGCACCAGCAGGTCTTGCGCATCTGCTTTGCTCACCCCGCGCGAGGTCAGGTAAAACAGCGCCGTTTCATCGACCGACCCGCAGGTAGAACCATGCGAGCAGACAACATCATCGGCGTAGATTTCCAACTCGGGTTTGGCCAAAAAGTTGCTGTCATCATCCAGCAACAGGCCTTGCGAAATCTGGTAGCCATCAGTTTTCTGCGCGCCGGGCTTGACCAGAATTTTGCCCTGAAACACGCCATTCGCGCCGTTGCGCAGCACTTTTTTGAAAACCTGACGGCTTTCACAATGCTCCGCATCATGGGTGATGAAAATCGTATCATCATGCAAGAACGCGCCATCACCTACGGCGGCACCGGCAATATGCGCGCTGGCACTATCGCCGGTCATGGTGATCACCGCCTCGTTGCGGCTAAGCGCGCCGTTCAGCGACAAGGTAAAGCTTTTGAACTGCGATTGTGCGCCCAGTTTTGCGAAAATATGGCTCGCCAAAACGCGCCCATGGTCGCGGCCTTGGTTGCGCATATGGTCAAAGGCAGCGCCATCGGCCACATCAACTTCCAGCACCACATTGCTGCGCGCGGCGATCACGCCATCTTCCAGCAAGGTAAGCGATGCGCCAGCATCAAGCTTGATGACATGGTGCAGCATCGCTTCGGCATTTGCCGCCTTGCGGATATGGCGCAGCAAAACCGGCTTGGCCGCTTTGCCGCTAACGCGGATCAGCACGCCCTGTTCTGCCGTGGCCGTGTTCAGCGCCGCCAAGGGGCGCGGCACAGGGTTCTGGCCCGCATTTTCCAGCACGCCATAGCTTTCGGCAGCCCAGTGAATATCGGCATTTGCAGCATTGAGCGTTTGAATGCTCAGCGCCGGATCAGCGCCAAGCTTCGATTGTGCGGCATCAAAAACACCATCAACAAAGACCAGCGTATACGCATCGTCTGCGTCAAACAGTGGCGCATCTTGCACGGCGGCCACATCGGCGACATCGCCCAACAGCGGTGCGGGCGGGGTGTAGCGCCAGTATTCGTCGCGCCCATGCGGTGCCCCCATGGCGCTGAGCCTGTCAGCAGCGCTGTCGCGCGCGCCTTTTAACCAGTTCAGTGGCTTGGGCGCGGCGTAACGGGCAAGCAGCGTGGCCGCCCCTTCGGTTTTATGTGCAGCTACGGCCATTACGCCACCTCGGCCAGCAGATCGGCGTAACCGTTATTTTCAACTTCCAGCGCCAGTTCCGGGCCACCTGTCTTGATGATTTTACCATCGGCCATGATATGCACGACATCGGGTTTGATATGGTCCAGCAGGCGTTGGTAATGGGTGATGACCAAAAAAGCGCGACCTTCACTGCGCAGCGCGTTCACGCCATCGGCTACCAATTTCATTGCATCAACATCAAGGCCGGAATCGGTTTCATCGAGGATGCACATTTTCGGTTCCAGCACCGCCATCTGCAAAATCTCGTTGCGCTTCTTTTCGCCACCCGAAAAACCGACATTTACTGGGCGTTTGAGCATTTCGGCATCAATCTTCAACTCGCCCGCCTTGACGCGCACGAGTTTCAGAAACGCGGCCGCGCTCAATTCAGCCTCGCCACGTGCCTTGCGTTGTGCATTTGCGGCGGTGCGCAGAAAGGTCATGTTGCCCACACCGGGAATTTCAACCGGATATTGAAAGGCCAGAAACAGGCCAGCGGCAGCGCGCTCTTCCGGCTCTAGTGCCAGCAAATTTTTATCTTCAAGCGTGGCGGTGCCGTCGGTCACCACATAACCGGGCTTGCCCGAAAGCACATATGACAGGGTCGATTTCCCTGAGCCGTTCGGCCCCATGATGGCATGGACCTCGCCAGCCTTCACCTCAAGGTTCACGCCTTTCAGAATGGCCTTGTCTTCTTCTTCAAGTTTGACGTGCAAGTTTTTGATATTCAGCATTTTATTTTCCTCATCGCGGTTTTAACCGACCGATCCCTCAAGCGAAATGGCGACCAGTTTCTGGGCCTCCATCGCAAATTCCATGGGCAGTGACTGCAGCACCTCTTTGCAAAAGCCGTTCACCACCAACGCCACGGCTTCTTCTTCGTTCATCCCGCGCGAGCGGCAGTAAAACAGCTGGTCGTCATCGACCTTCGATGTCGTCGCCTCATGCTCGATCCGGCTGGAATTGTTGCGACATTCGATATAGGGCACGGTATGCGCGCCGCAGGTATCGCCGATCAGCAGGCTATCACATTGCGTATAGTTGCGGCTGTTTTTCGCCTTGGGGTGCATCGATACAAGCCCGCGATAGGTGTTTTGCGCCTTGCCCGCCGAAATGCCCTTGGACACGATGCGCGAGCGGGTATTTTTGCCCAGATGCACCATTTTCGTGCCGGTATCGGCCTGCTGCATGTTGTTGGCAATGGCGATGGAATAAAACTCGCCCTGCGCGCCGTCACCACGCAAAATGCAGCTAGGGTATTTCCAGGTAATGGCCGAGCCGGTTTCAACCTGTGTCCACATCACCTTGGCGCGGTCGCCCCGGCAATCGGCGCGTTTGGTTACAAAGTTGTAAATTCCGCCCTTGCCGTTTTCATCGCCCGGATACCAGTTTTGCACGGTCGAATACTTTATCTCGGCATCTTCATGGATGATCAGTTCAACCACCGCCGCATGTAGCTGGTTTTCATCGCGCATCGGTGCGGTGCAGCCTTCCAGATAGCTGACATAGCTGCCTTTTTCGGCAATGATCAGCGTGCGTTCAAACTGGCCGGTATTTTGCGCGTTGATACGGAAATAGGTGGAAAGCTCCAGCGGGCAGCGTACCCCTTCGGGGATATAAACGAAGGAGCCGTCTGAGAATACCGCCGAGTTCAGCGTGGCATAGAAATTGTCTGAAACCGGCACGACCGAGCCGAGATATTTCTTCACCAGTTCCGGATGGTCGCGCACGGCCTCTGAAATCGGGCAGAAAATAACCCCGGCCTTAGCCAGTTCTTCCTTGAAGGTGGTGCCAAGCGAAACGCTGTCAAAAACCGCATCGACCGCCACACGGCGCTCGCCTTCCGGCATTTCAACACCGGCCAAAAGCGCCTGTTCCTTCAGGGGAATGCCCAGCTTTTCATAGGTGCGCAGCAGTTCCGGGTCCACATCGTCCAGCGATTTGGGGCGTGTCGCCATACTTGTCGGCTTGGCGTAGTAATACTGGTCCTGAAAATCAATTTCAGGGTAATGCACCATGGCCCATGTCGGCTCGGTCAGCTTTTGCCAGCGGGAAAAGGCCGCCAGGCGCCAGTCAAGCAGCCATTCCGGCTCTTCGTTCTTGGAGGAAATCAGCCGCACAATGTCTTCATTCAGGCCTTTGGGCGCATATTCGGTTTCGATATCGCTTTCAAAGCCATATTTATAGCGCTCGCCAACGGTGCGAACGGCTTCAACCGTTTCGGCATCAACGCCTTCGCGGCTGTATTCAGCGGTGTCTGTTGTCATGTCATTCCCCATATTCATCAGGCTGCACGCGCCTTGAAGCGCGCATATTCAGCCAGCCACGCGTCGCAAAAACGCGCGATATCCGTTTCAGTCGTCTCCAACCCCAAGCTGACGCGCAACGCGCTGCTTGCGGTAACATCATCAAAACCCATGGCGCGCAATACCCGGCTTGGCCGCACCTTGCCGCTGGAACAGGCCGAACCGGCAGAAACCGCAAAACCGGCAAGGTCCATTTGCATGACCTGGGTTTCGCCCTTCCAGCCCGGCACCGCGAAGTTCGAGGTGTTTGGCAGGCGGGTTTCACCTTCGCCAAATACAATCACATCGGGTGCAGCGGCTTTAAGTGCCGCTTCCATGCCGTTGCGCAGGCTTTCTACCCGCGCCCATTTGCCAGCGGCCAGATCGGCGACAGCCGCCTCGGCGGCGGCGGCCATACCGGCAATGCCAACCGTGTTTTCGGTGCCCGCTCGGCGGCTTTGCTCCTGCCCGCCACCACGCGCAAGCGGCGGTATGTCGAGGCCATCACGCAACACCAGCGCGCCAACGCCCTTTGGCCCGCCAAACTTATGGGCGGAAACAATGGCCATATCGGCCCCGCTCCACGCAAAGGAAAACGGAACCTTGCCAACAGCTTGCACAATGTCGAGCAGGTTCGCGCCTTCGCTGTCATCTATCAGTCCGGTTTCGTTATTGGCGTAGCCTTTTGCCTTGAGCGCCGCGCCGGGCATATGATGCGCCCACATACAGTCATGCGCGGTTTCAGCAACCTCGGCACCGCTGGACAGCACCAAAGCCGCTTCGGTCGCACCGCTGGTGAAAATAATCTCGTTGGCATTGCAGCCCAAAGCTTCCGCCAGCTTGACGCGCGCACGCTCCACCAAGGCCCGCGCTTTGCGCCCTTCGCCGTGAACCGAAGACGGGTTGCCCGCAACATCCATAGCCGCAATCATCGCGCCGCGCGCTTCAGGGCGCAGTGGCGTTGTTGCGTTATGGTCCAGATAAACGCGGCTCATGGCTCGTCTACCATCACAACAAAGCTTGGCACGGCAGGGCACGGGGCGAGTTGGTTGTCGATCACGTCTGACAGGCGTGTCTGGTGCAAAAACACATAAACATTCGCCGAAAGCTGCTCCCATAGCTTATCGGTCAAGACCTGCGCTTCGGTGCCGCCACTGGCCCCCGATGCCCCTGCCCCGCGGCTGAGCGCATCCATGGTTTCATCGACCGCGCCAAGCACGTCGATCACGCGGATCGCATCGGCTGCGCGGGCCAGACGGTAGCCGCCACCGGGGCCGCGCACGCTTTCCACAATCTCGGCGCGGCGCAGTTTTACAAAAAGCTGTTCAAGATAGGCGAGCGAAATATCCTGCCGTTCGGCGATTTCGGAAAGTGATACCAACCGGTGCCTTGCCTCGCGCGCCAGATCGGCGAGCGCGATCATCGCATAACGTCCTTTGGTTGATAGTTTCATGGCCCAGCCTTTACAGCGATGTTGACGCGCCCTGCTATAGGCCTTACTTGACCATGCAAGGCGGCGCGTGCGCTACTTTAGAATGTTTCTAGGTTGTCCGAGTGAAACTGTCAAGCATTCACCCGCCACTGGTTTGGCCAAAGTGCCCGTATGAAGGAGCGATTGATGCCCGAAGTTATTTTTCCAGGCCCTGAAGGCCGGCTTGAGGGCCGCTATCATCCACAAAAGGAAAAAAACGCGCCGATCGCCATCATCCTGCATCCGGATTCGCGCTTTGGCGGCACGATGAACAACAAGGTGACCTATAACCTGCATTACGCTTTTTACAATATGGGATTTACCTGCCTGCGCTTCAATTTTCGCGGTGTGGGCCGCAGCCAGGGCGAGTATGATCAGGGGATTGGCGAGCTTTCCGATGCGGCTTCGGCTTTGGATTATTTGCAGGCGCAAAACCCCAATGCCCGCACCTGCTGGGTGGCGGGGTTTTCGTTTGGCGCCTGGATCGGCATGCAATTGCTGATGCGGCGGCCCGAGATTTCGGGTTTCATCTCGGTCGCACCGCCTGCCAATATGTATGACTTTACGTTTCTTGCGCCCTGCCCGGCCTCGGGGCTCATCATCAACGGCTCTGCCGACCGCGTTGTGCCACCCGCCGATGTTGAAGGGCTGACCGAGCGTTTGCAGCAACAAAAGGGCATTACCATCACCCATGAAACCGTGCCCGATGCTGGCCATTTCTTTGAAACCGGCATGGACCCGATGATTGATTCGGTAAAAGCCTATGTGACCCGCCGCTTGGGCGAACCCGATATCCGTTAAGGCCGACCGCCCGCATCGGAGCCTCCGGCGGGGATATTTAACAAACGAAAGATGACGGCTAGGAAATGCGCCCCCCACAGGTGGGTTTTGCGCAACCTGTTGTGGCTGGCAGGCTTGTGGGCAGCCCGTGCAACACGCGCACGGCAAGATAGGCAAAGGCCTGCGCCTCGATCATATCGCCATTCAGCCCGAGCGCATCGACATCGCGCGGGGTTTGGCCAAGGTGGTTTGCGAGCATTCCCATCAGCGTCGCATTCTTGCGACCGCCGCCCATTACCAACCAATCGGCATTGTTTGGGGCGGCGCGCGCAATGCTTGCAGCCGTGAACGCGGTGAGGGTAGCGGCAGCATCGGCATTTGGCAGGTGTTGCACCTGTTCCAGCAGCGCATGAAACTGGTTTCGGTCGGCCGATTTTGGGGCGGGCAGCGCGAACCAGCGGTTCGCAAGCGCGGCGGCAACCAGCGCTGTATCAGGGCTGCCCTTTGCGGCTAGCGCGCCGTTTTCATCATAAGGCTGGCCACAACGGGCTTGCATAAAGTCATCAAGCAGGGCGCTCGCGGGGCCGGTATCTGTCGCGCTCACCGCGCCTTGTGCTGTATCTTCCAGCAAAGGGTTGACGATGCTGATATTCGCCACACCGCCAAGGTTAAGAAACACGGTCATGCGCGTCAGCCCCAGATAGCGCGCCAGCGCGTGGTGATAGAGCGGCACGAGCGGTGCACCCTGCCCGCCTGCCGCCATGTCGGCGCTGCGAAAATCCCACACCACCTTGCAGCCCGTGGCCTGAGCCAGCGCGGCCCCGTCGCCCAACTGGTGAGTGCGATGTGTGGTTGGGTCATGTGCCAAGGTCTGGCCGTGAAAGCCTATAACCTCACAGCCCGGCAAAGCCGCCACAGCTTGTGCATGCTGGCGTAACACGATTTCGGCTGCCGCCTCCAGCCCGCCCCCCGGCCAGCAGCCAAGCCGCGCGCGCAGTATGGCCTGCGCATCGGGGGTGTAGGGTAAATATGTTGATGGCCCAAAGCCATGCATGGCGCGGCCATCGGTTTTTATAATCGCCGCATCCACCCCGTCCATCGACGTGCCGCTCATCAGCCCCAGCGCCCGCATTCGCACCCTTTCATTTGCCTCATGAAAGCATTACAACGCCGAGCGACTGAATCAAAGGACAAGCCGATGCTGAGCAAGCCGAAATCTGAGTTCCTGCGCGTGATGATCGAGCGTGGTTTCATGCAGGATTGCACCGACCTAGAAGGGCTTGATGATGCCCTGATGGCAGGCGTGGTGCCGGGCTATATCGGCTTTGACGCGACCGCCGACAGCCTGCATATTGGCTCGCTTGTGCAGATCATGATTTTGCGCTGGCTGCAAAAAACCGGCCATTGCCCAATTGTGCTTATGGGTGGCGGCACGTCGAAAATCGGCGACCCTTCGGGCAAGGACGAGGCCCGCCAACTGCTTGATAATGCCGCGATTGAGAAAAACATCGACGGTATTTTCAAGGTTTTCAACCAGTTTCTGGATTTCACACCCGGCACAGGTGCCATCCGCGAAAACAACGCCGCTTGGCTGGATGAGCTTAACTATGTCAGCTTTCTGCGCGATTATGGCCGCCATTTCACCATCAACCGTATGCTCAGCTTTGACAGCGTGAAGCAGCGGCTGGAACGTGAGCAGCCGCTGACCTTCCTTGAATTCAACTACATGCTGCTGCAAGCCTATGACTTTTTGGAGCTGCACAAACGCCACGGCTGCCTGTTGCAAATGGGTGGGTCTGATCAGTGGGGCAATATCGTCAACGGAATCGATTTGTCGCGCCGCATTGCGGGGGCGCAGGTGTTTGGCTTGACCACACCGCTCATCACCAAGGCCGACGGTTCTAAAATGGGCAAATCGGCGCAGGGTGCAATCTGGCTGAATGCCGACAAGCTTGCGCCTTACGAGTTCTGGCAATACTGGCGCAACACGTCTGATGCCGATGTGCATCGCTTTCTCAAGCTCTTTACCGAACTGCCGCTTGATGAATGCGCGCGCCTTGCGGCACTTGAAGGTTCGGCTATCAACGAGGCTAAAATCGTGCTGGCCAACGCGGTTACCACGCTTGCGCACGGGGCCGATGCCGCTGCTGCCGCCGAGGCCACTGCACGCGAGGTGTTTGAGGCGGGCGGCGTGGGTGAAGACCTGCCCACCCTTACGCTTTCAGCCGCCGATCTTGGCGATGGCATGTCGCTGGCCCAGCTTTTTGTACGCGCTGGCCTTGCCGCCAGCGGGAAAGAGGCCAAACGGCTTGTGGCAGAATCCGGCGCGCGCCTGAATGACGAGTTGCAATCTGATGCTGGCCGCATGATTACCACCGCTGATTTTGCCGAACCGCTCAAGCTCTCGGCAGGCAAAAAGCGCCATGCGCTGGCCCGTCTTGGCTAAAGCCCGTCTCGGCTAGACTGTTATTACAAAAAACATCCCCGCCGGCGGCAAAGGCTGGCGGGGTTAACCACCGCCAGCCTATTCAGCCAACATCCAGCGCCCGTCGGGCACAAAGGCGTGGAAGACGAAGGCGAACACCACCTCATGCACTAGCGGCGCGCCGGTTGCCGCGTCATAGACCCTAATCGCGCCAATATCACGCCCTTGGGCAATGCGTGCAGTATCCAGCGGCGAGTTCATGCCGCTTTGCCAGGTTATGCGCACACCATCTTCAACAATTTCAGGGGTGCGTTGCAGTCGGTCAAGCGTCCATGCTCTTTCGCCCACCCGTATCACGCGCGCAAGCGGCGGAATGTCGTGGGGTGGCATTTCGCCCCTATACAGAAACGGTCGCGCCGCGCTGTCATAGCCGCCATAGGGGTTGGTGCCATAGTTGCGCGGGGCATCGGGGCGCGACATTACCTCGCCTTGCGGGAACTCGGCCACAAACTCCTGCCATGGTGACATCCAGCTTACGATAACCTCAAGCTGCGCACCGTTCATCTCGCCAACAATCCCCTCGCCGGTAAATTGCTGCCACCAGCTTTCGGTTTGGCGGTCATACATGACCATATCGGAAAAGCGCAGCTTGCCGGTAACGCCAAAATCCAGCAACTGCCCGTTGAGCCGCCTGTCAAACACAAGGCCGGAATTGCACAAAGGGCAGTAGGTGACGGACACGGGCACGCCGCCCACCTCGGTATTGGCAATCTCGTGCCACATCAGATAGCGGATGGGGTAGGCGCGGGCCTGACCGTTCAGCTCCACAACCATGACCGGCTCGGTGCTTGTCAAATCGGCATCGGCTGCAGGCTCGTATGTCGGGTTATCAAGAGCGGGAATGCCATCCTTGCCCGGCCCGCCGGAGAGGATTTCGGTAAAGTCTACCGATGTGTTGGAAAAATCGGTATCTGGCCATTCGTTTTGCCAAAACGGTGCTTGCGCGGTCAAGGGTGTGGCGAGCAGGCATAGGGCAAGTGTGATATGTTTCATGGCTTCAGAATGCATGACGGGGCCAGCTTGCGCCAGCCCCGCTCACCGTGAAGTGTTTGGCGGTGAGTTACTGTACAGGCTCGACCACCACGCGCGCCATATAGTCGGGTTCGGCGGCAACAACCCCGCTTTGGCCCGCGCCGCGCTTGATACTGTCGACGAATTCCATGCCCGAAACCACCTCGCCCACCACGGTATACTGGCCATTCAGGCTGGGATACTCGGTGAACATGATGAAGAATTGCGAATTCGCACTATCGGGGCTTTGGCTGCGCGCCATACCCAAAACGCCGCGCTCGTAAGGCACTTGCGAAAACTCGGCCGGCAGGTCAGCCAACTCAGATCCGCCACGCCCGGCACCACCCATGGAAAACGCCTCGAGCGTGCCAAATTGCACATCACCGGTTTGCGCCATGAAACCTTCGATCACGCGGTGGAACACCACGCCATCATAGGCACCGGAATTGGCAAGCTCGGTCAGCCGCTCTACATGTTTGGGGGCCAGATCGGGGCGCAGTTGAATGCGCACCTCGCCCTCTACCCCACCACCAAGCGTGATCACCATGGTTTGCGCCGATGCGGCACCCGCCATTGCAACCAGCGCCAGTGCTGCGAAAAGCTTACGCATCTGCGGCCACCTTCATGCTGATCATCCGGTCGGGGTTCGCAGGCGGTTCGCCGCGCACGATCGCGTCGACATGCTCCATGCCTTCCAGCACGCGGCCATAGACGGTATATTGACCATTCAGAAAATGGTTATCGCTGAAGTTGATAAAAAACTGCGAGTTTGCACTATCGGGGTTCTGGCTGCGGGCCGCGCCGATTGTGCCACGGTCATGGGGTAGTTTTGAGAATTCGGCCTTCAGGTTCGGCATGTCGGAACCGCCCGTGCCTGCCATGCGGATATTGAAATCCTTTTCCATATTGCCATTGGCCACATCGCCGGTTTGCGCCATGAAACCGTCGATCACGCGGTGAAAGGCAACATTGTCATAGGCACCGCTGCGGGCCAGCTCCTTCATGCGCGCCGAATGAAGCGGGGCAACATCGGCCAAAAGCGCGATGGTGACGGTGCCGCCGGACAGTTCCAGCAGGATTGTGTTTTCGGGATCTTTGATTTCGGCCATCGGGCTCTCCTTTTGCGTTTGGTTCTACCTAATGAACCATCGGCCAAAGGAAAAGCCTTAGTTGCCAAGTTTCTGTTTCATTGCGCTTACAATTGCCGGTGGCACAAAGGGTGAGATATCGCCGCCAAGCCGCGCGATTTCCTTCACAAGCTTCGATGCAATGGCCTGATGCGCGGCCTCGGCCATCAAAAACACCGTCTCGATCGAATCATCCAGCGCGCGGTTCATGCCGACCATCTGAAACTCGTATTCAAAGTCCGACACCGCGCGCAACCCGCGCACGATCATGCCCGCCCCAACTTCGCGCGCACAATCTATCAGCAGGTTTTCAAACGGGTGGACACGAATTTTCATGCCGGTGCGTGCAGAAACCGGCGCGCATTCCGCCTCCAGCATTGCCACGCGCTCTTCCAGCGAGAACAGCGGGCCTTTATCGCGGTTGATGGCCACACCGATGACCAGTTCATCGACCAGCGCACTGGTGCGGCGAATAACATCAAGATGCCCCAGCGTTACCGGATCGAACGTGCCGGGGTAAAGACCAACGCGCCTCATTCAGCTTTGGCCGGAAATCATGCCGGTCAGCGCCGAGTTCTCGGATTCGATCTCGTCAATCCGACGTTTTACAACATCGCCAATCGAGACAACGCCGATCAACTGGCCGCCATCAAGCACCGGCATATGGCGAAAGCGGCCATCGGACATTTTAGCCATAACGCTCATGATATTATCGTTCGGGCGGCAGGCGATGACAGTATCAGTCATGATGCTGCCCACAGTATCTGCCATACATTTCGGGCCAACACGCCCGATTTCGCGCACGATGTCACGTTCCGACAGTATCCCGTCGACACTGCCTTCGCTGTCCGAGACGATCAGCGCACCAATGCGTTTTTCCGACAGGATTTTGGCGGCGTCCATAAGCGAGTCACTTGATTTGATTGTCAGAACGCCGCTGAACGGCTTTTGGTCGAGTATGTTTTTTACCAGCATGTCGGCCCTCACGGTTGTCTATATGCTATCGTGCAACCGCGATCACAAATATGTCAAGCTTGCTCGGCATCCACCAGCGTTTCAAGGCGCGCAACCTCGCGGCGCACGCCACTGGCCAGCGCTTCGGCAAAACGGTTCAACCGCTCGACGCGGCGGTCATCGGGGTGGCGGATAAGGTAAAAACTGCGTGTAAGGCTGAGCGCTTTTGGCAAAATGCGTTGCAAATCGGGCGCTGCGGGCAAGGCAAAGTCATGCACAATGGCCACCCCTGCCCCCAGCCGCACCCAGTTGAACTGCACCGAAACCGAGTTTGAGGCAAGGCCAAGCCCTTTCACGCCGGTTTCGGCCAGATAATCCAGCTCGGAGTCAAAAATCAGGTCGGGGATATAGCCGATCATCCGGTGGTGTTTCAGATCATCAAGTGATTCTATGGGCGCATGTTTCGCAAGGTAGCTGCGTGCGGCGGCAAGGTGCAGCTTATAATCCGTCAGCTTTTGCACGGTTAGCCGGCCCGTCGCGGGGCGCGAAACCGCAATCGCCATATCGGCTTCGCGCTTGGACAGGTTCACCACGCGTGGCAGTGCAACTATTTGCACATCAAGCCCGGGGTTTTCGTCGCAAATGGCCGCAACCACCTGCGGTAGCAGATAATTCGCGCTGCCATCGGGCGCACCAATGCGGATTTGCCCCGTTAAACTGCCCGCCGTGCCGCGCAGCTCGTCCATCGCGCCGGCAACCGCCTGTTCGGCCTGGGCGGCATGGGCCACAAGGCGCTGGCCGTCAACTGTTAGCCCATATCCTTGCGGCGTGCGCACAAACAGCCGCGCGCCCATCGCCTCTTCGAGCTTGGCAATCCGGCGGCCCACGGTGGCCGCGTCCAGCCGCAAGGCCTTGCCCGCGCCCGACAGGCTTTCGCTGCGTGACACCGCAAGAAATATGCGCAAATCGTCCCAATCCGGCATCGCCAACCCTTTGCAAAAATGCATGGTGCTTTTGGGAAACTTCGTCTTTTCACAGCAAATTTGCAAGGCTATGCTGGTGAAATCAAATTGGAGGACCAAATGCAAGAGCTTACCCACTGGATTAACGGCGCGCATGTCAAAGGCACGTCTGGCCGTTTTGCCGACGTGTTCAACCCCGCCACTGGCGAGGTTCAGGCCCAGGCGCCGCTCGCGTCCAAGGCTGAACTGGACGCGGCGGTTGAGGGTGCCAAGGCCGCCCAGCCCGCATGGGCCGCCGTGAACCCGCAGCGCCGGGCGCGCGTGATGATGGAATTCGTCCGCCTGTTGCACCGCGATATGGACAAGCTGGCCGAAGCGCTTTCCCGCGAACACGGCAAAACCCTGCCCGATGCCAAGGGCGACGTTATTCGCGGGCTGGAAGTGGCCGAATTTTGCATCGGCGCGCCGCATCTGCTGAAGGGTGAATTCACCGACAGCGCCGGGCCGGGCATTGATATGTATTCCATTCGCCAGCCGGTTGGCATTGCTGCTGGCATCACGCCGTTCAACTTTCCGGCGATGATTCCCATGTGGAAGTTCTGCCCCGCCATCGTATGTGGCAATGCCTTTATTTTGAAGCCGAGCGAGCGTGACCCGTCTGTCCCGCTGATGCTGGCCGAGTTGATGAAAGAAGCAGGCCTGCCCGATGGCATTTTGCAGGTTGTAAACGGTGACAAGGAAGCCGTGGACGCGATCCTTGATAATGACGATATCGGCGCGATCGGCTTTGTTGGCTCCACCCCCATTGCCGCTTATATTTATGCGCGCGGCTGCGCCAACGCCAAGCGCGTCCAGTGCTTTGGCGGCGCGAAAAACCACATGATCATCATGCCCGATGCCGATATGGACCAAGCCGCCGATGCGCTTATTGGTGCCGGTTTTGGTGCGGCGGGCGAGCGTTGCATGGCCATTTCGGTTGCCGTGCCCGTGGGCGATGAAACCGCCGACCGGCTGATCGAGAAGCTGACACCCCGCGTTGAGGCACTGAAGATCGGCCCCTATACCGGTGGCAATGATGTTGACTTTGGCCCGGTGGTGACCGCGGCCGCCAAGGAAAAAATTCTTGGTCTGGTTGATTCTGGCGTTGAACAGGGCGCAAAACTGGTTGTCGATGGCCGCGGTTTCAAATTGCAGGGTTACGAGAACGGCAATTTTGTCGGGGCCTGTCTGTTTGACCATGTGACCACCGATATGGACATTTACAAACAGGAAATCTTCGGCCCCGTGCTTTCGACCGTTCGCGCAAAAACCTATGAAGAGGCGCTGAGCTATGCGATGGACCATGAATATGGCAACGGCGTCGCCATTTTCACCCGCGATGGCGACACGGCGCGCGATTTCGCCAACCGCATCAACATCGGCATGATCGGCATCAACGTGCCAATTCCCGTGCCCTTGGCCTATCACACCTTTGGCGGCTGGAAAAAATCGGCCTTTGGTGATTTGAACCAGCACGGCCCGGATGCGTTCCGCTTTTATACGCGCACCAAAACGGTTACGTCGCGCTGGCCTTCCGGCACCAAGGAAGGCGCTGCCTTCTCCATCCCGACCATGGATTGACCCAAACGGCCCCGGAGAGATCCGGGGCCGTTTTCTTTTGTGTGACAGGCAGCTAAGCTCGCACCAGTTCACTCCGTTCAGGCCCGACACAGCCATGCCAAAAACCCAGCTAGTTTCCTGCGTGAAAGACGAGGCTGTGTTCATGGTGGAATGGGTGGCCCATCATCACCTGCTGGGCTTTGATGATATCTGCATCTACACCAATGATTGCACCGATGGAACGGTTGAGCTGCTGGAGGCCATACAGGCCGCGGGCTATTGCCGCCGGTTCGACAACCCTGTGCCCGAAGGCGCCGCGCCCCAGTCGACCGCCTATCGCCGCCACGCCAAGCTTGGGCGGGGGGATAGCTATGATCATCAGATGGTGCTGGATTGTGATGAGTTCCTGAACATTCACACCGGCAATGGCTCGCTTTTTGCCTTGCTTGCCGCCATTCCGGATGGCACGGACCTGCTCTGCATCAATTGGCGCAACTTTGGTGATAGCAATCGCAAAGCATGGGAACCGGGCTGTGTTACCGCCCAGTTTGAACATGCGCTGGCGATCAATGCCAAACCCAACAAGTTGGTGAAAACGCTGGTGCTCAGCCCACGGAAATTTGATCGCTTAGGCACTCACACACCTAGAAGATTCATAGCGCAAGGCCCGCTCGTGGTGCTGAACGGCGCGCTGAAATACATCGACGTGCCGACTGTGCATCGCCATCTACTGTGGAAAACCCTGCGCAACGGGTTGCCGGAACACCGCAGCCACAAACTGGCCCAGATCAACCATTATAGCGTCAAGACAGCCGATAGCTTTGTGCTGCGCCAGCTTCGCGGCCGGGGCGCTTCAACCAAAGCCGACCGCCACACGGCCGAATTTTTCGCCGACCGCAACAAAAACGACGAGATCGAGCGCTCGATCGCCCGCTACCGCCCTCGCCTGCGTGACGTGATGGCCGCCATCCGTTCGCATTCCGCCGTAGCTGAGGCAGAGGCGGCAGCCATCGCGCAATATCGTATTCGCCTTTCCCTTGCCCCCGCGTTGTCGTGAAAGCGCGCAACATCCCGCCATTGTATGAACATCCTTGCATTTGCGCGTCACTTACTATGAAATAAACATATGTTCAGTTCCCGCAGGAGGCCCGTATGGATTTTGCCCTAACCGAAGAACAGCAGATGATTTTCGACATGGCCTACCAGTTTGGCCAAAGCGAAATCGCCCCCCATGCCCGCCAATGGGAAGCCGATGGCACAATCCCCCGCGCTGTGCTGAAAGCCGCCGCCGAGCTTGGATTTGCCGCCATGTATGTGCCCGAGGATATGGGCGGCACGGGGCTTTCGCGGCTCGATGCAACGCTGGTTTTCGAGGCCCTCTCCATGGCCTGCCCCACTGTTGCCTCTTTCCTGTCCATCCACAATATGTGCTCCAAAATGGTTGCGAGCCAAGCAAGCGATGCGGCGCGAAACCGTTACCTGCCCGGCCTTGTCTGCATGGATATTATCGCCTCTTATTGCCTGACAGAACCCGGTTCGGGCTCTGATGCGGCGGCCCTGCGCACCCGTGCAGTGTTGGGTGATAGCGGCTATAGGCTGGATGGCACCAAAGCTTTCATTTCCGGCGGTGGTTATTCCGATCTTTACATTGTGATGGCGCGCACTGGCGGCGATGGCCCCAAGGGGGTTTCGGCATTGCTTGTTCCGTCTGACGCACCCGGCCTTAGCTTTGGTGGCCTCGAAGATAAAATGGGCTGGCGCGCACAACCTACGCGGCAGGTTCAGTTTGATAGCTGCACAACCGCAGCAGAAAACCTTTTGGGCGCTGAAGGTGCCGGATTTACCTATGCCATGCAGGGGCTCGATGGCGGGCGGCTGAACATTTCCGCATCAGCACTTGGTGGCGCGCAGCAAGCCATGAATATCGCGCTGGATTATATGGCCGAACGGCAGGCTTTCGGCAAGCCGCTCAACCAGTTTCAGGCGCTGCAATTCCGCCTTGCCGATATGGAAACCGAGCTTGCCGCCGCCCGCGTTTTGCTGCGTCAGGCCGCCTGGAAGCTTGACAATGCCACAGCCGACGCAACGCGCCACTGCGCCATGGCCAAGCGTTTTGTGACCGACGCCGCATTTAATGTTGCCAATAACGCGCTGCAATTGCTCGGCGGTTACGGCTATCTGGCCGATTACGGAATTGAGAAAATTGTCCGCGACTTGCGCGTGCATCAAATTCTTGAAGGCACGAACGAGGTGATGCGCCTGATCACCGCGCGCGCACTTCTGGCCGAGCATGCAAATGGCTGATATCATTATCAGAATTACTGGCCGCGCCGGGCGCATTACGCTTAACCGCCCCGATGCCCTGAATGCCCTGACCTATGACATGGTGCAAAAGATCGAGGCTACTTTGCGCGATTGGGCCACAAATCCGGCGGTCGATCTGGTGGTGATCGACGCCGCAGGCGAGCGCGCTTTTTGCGCAGGCGGCGACATCCAGCATATGTATGACACGGCACGCGCGGGCGACTTTGATTATGGCCGCAAATTCTGGGCAGACGAATACAGGCTGAACGCTTTTTTGTTCCACTTTCCAAAGCCTTATGTGGCCTTCATGCAAGGGTTTACCATGGGCGGCGGCGTTGGCGTTTCCTGCCATGGCTCGCACCGGATTCTTTGTGAAAACAGCCAGATCGCCATGCCGGAATGCAGCATCGGGCTCATCCCCGATGTGGGCGGCTCGCTGTTGCTGGCCCGCGCGCCGGGGCGGTTGGGTGAGTATCTGGGCTGCACAGGGGCGCGTATGGGCGCAGGCGATGCAATTTATGCCGGCTTTGCCGATTACTTTATTCCATATGAGCACTGGAAGAAACTTATAGAAGAACTTGAAACTACAGGAGATATTACGCTTATTGATATTGCCGCACAGCCCGTGCCCGCATCTGATTTGGCTGAATATCAGACATGGATAGACACGACCTTCGCCGCCAGCACCATCCGCGACGTTATCAACGGG
Organism: Paracoccaceae bacterium; assembly: GCA_040880065.1. Classification (GTDB taxonomy): domain Bacteria; phylum Pseudomonadota; class Alphaproteobacteria; order Rhodobacterales; family Rhodobacteraceae; genus Abyssibius. The sequence goes on from JBBDJE010000002.1 coordinate 42,578, forward strand.
CTTGATGATACTGATTTTGCACAGAAAACCGAAACAGCCTTGCGCCGGAACTCGCCGCTTTCAGTGGCCGCCACGCTTGACATTGTGCGCCGCGTGCGCGGGATGGACACGATCGAATTCGCGCTGCAAACCGAGTATCGTTTTACCTATCGCAGCGCTTCGGATGGTGATTTTGTCGAAGGCATTCGCGCGGCTGTCATCGACAAAGACCGCAACCCGAAATGGCAGCATGCGCGGCTGGAAGATGTTATCGGCATGGATGTTAGCAAAATGCTCTTACCCCTTGCAAAAAATACGCTAAACCTAGGAGAACCCTCATGAAAATCGGATTTATTGGCCTTGGAAACATGGGCGCACCAATGGCTGCAAACCTTGTTGCGGCGGGCCATTCGGTGACAGGTTTTGACGTGGCCGGCATAACGGTAATAGGTGCGGCGCAGGCCGGTTCCGCCGCAGAGGCCGCCAGCGGCATGGAGGCCATTATCACCATGCTGCCCAATGGGGCGATTCTGCGCACTGTCTATGCAGAAATTATCCCCGCTGCCGCCGCCGGTGCTGTGCTGATAGATTGCTCGACAGTCGATGTAAAAAGCGCACGCGATGTGGCGCAAGATGCTGTAAACGCAGGGCTTTTGGCGGTTGATGCACCTGTATCGGGCGGTGTCGGCGGCGCAGCCGCAGGCACGCTCACCTTCATGGCGGGCGGGTCGGATGCAGCCTTTGCCCTGGCGGCACCGCTGTTTGACATTATGGGCCAAAAGGCGGTGCATTGCGGCGAATCCGGCGCAGGCCAGGCGGCAAAAATATGCAATAACATGATCTTGGGTGCCACTATGGTTGCCACCTGCGAAGCCTTTGCTTTGGCAGACAAGCTGGGCCTTAACCGCCAAAAAATGTTCGATGTGGTGAGCACCTCGTCAGGCTCAAGCTGGAGCATGAACACCTATTGCCCTGCCCCCGGCATTGGCCCGAAATCCCCCGCCGATAACGGCTATGCGCCCGGCTTTGCCGCCGAGCTAATGCTCAAGGATCTGCGCCTGAGCCAGCAAGCCGCCGAAGGCGTGAATGCCGACACCCCGATGGGCGCACTGGCGATGGCGCTTTACCAACAGTTCGTAGAGAATGAAGATGGCGCAGGCAAAGATTTTTCGGCCATGTTGCCACGGTTTGAATGCCGTGGCCGCAGCACAAACTAGGTTACAACGGTGCTTCAATATGCCTTACGGTCTTGTAACTGCTACCAACTCAAGCGCTAGGCTTTCAGCATCGCTTTCAGATAATGGCCGGTATGGCTGACCTTTGACTTGGCCACAGTTTCCGGCGTGCCGGTGGCGACGATCTCGCCGCCGCCATCGCCACCCTCGGGGCCGATATCAATAATCCAGTCGGCGGTTTTGATCACGTCGAGGTTATGCTCGATCACCACCACAGAATTGCCCTGATCGACCAGTTCGTGCAGCACTTCGAGCAGCTTGCGCACATCTTCGAAATGCAGGCCGGTTGTGGGCTCGTCGAGAATGTAAAGCGTGCGACCCGTTGCGCGCTTTGACAGCTCCTTGGACAGCTTCACACGCTGCGCCTCGCCACCCGACAGCGTGGTCGCCTGTTGACCAACCTTGATATAGCCAAGACCAACGCGCAGCAGCGCCGTCATCTTGTCGCGAATGGCAGGAACGGCGGAAAAAAACTGTTCGGCATCTTCAACTGTCATATCAAGAATATCTGATATGTTTTTGTTTTTAAACTTTATTTCCAGCGTTTCGCGGTTGTAGCGCTTGCCCTTGCAACTTTCGCAGGTCACGTAAACATCGGGCAGGAAATGCATTTCGATTTTGATGACGCCGTCACCCTGACAGGCCTCGCAACGCCCGCCTTTCACGTTGAAGCTGAACCGCCCCGGCCCGTAGCCGCGGGCCTTGGCCTCGGGCAGGCCTGCGAACCAGTCGCGAATGGGGGTAAAGGCACCGGTATAGGTTGCCGGGTTAGAGCGCGGCGTGCGTCCAATGGCGCGCTGGTCAATATCAATCACCTTGTCCAGATGCTCCAGCCCTTTGAGCGATGTGCAGGGTGCGGGCGTCTGGTGCGCGCCGTTCAGCCGCAGGCTGGCGGTTTTGAACAGGGTCTCGATCGTCAGGGTCGACTTGCCACCGCCCGAAACGCCCGTCACACAGCAAAACAGGCTAAGCGGGAAGGTCGCCGTAACGTTCTGCAAGTTGTTGCCCGTCGCGCCGGTAATGACGATTTTCTTGCCATTGCCCTTGCGCCGCTCGGGCGGGATCGGCACCGCGCGGCTACCCTTAAGATACTGGCCTGTCAGTGATTTTTCGCAGTTTTCAATATCATCAGGCGTGCCGGCCACGATGATTTCTCCGCCATGAACCCCCGCGCCGGGGCCAATGTCAATCACATGGTCGGCCTCGCGGATCGCCTCTTCATCATGCTCGACCACAATCACCGTATTGCCCTGATCACGCAGGTTTTTGAGCGTGGTCAGCAGGCGGCCATTGTCGCGCTGATGCAGCCCGATGCTGGGTTCATCGAGCACATAAAGCACGCCCGTCAGCCCCGAGCCGATCTGGCTGGCCAGCCGGATACGCTGGCTTTCCCCGCCCGAAAGCGTGCCGGAAGCGCGCGCCAATGTCAGATAGTTCAACCCGACATTCACAAGGAATCCAAGACGTTCGCGGATTTCCTTAAGGATCGCCTTGGCGATTTCGTTTTTCTGGTCGTTCAGGCTGGCGGGCACGGCCTCTACCCAATCCAGCGTTTGCTGGATGGACATTTGCACCACATGGCCGGCATGGCAGCCGTTGATGCGCACGGCCAGCGCCTCGGGGCGCAAACGAAAACCCTCGCAAACAGCGCAGGGGCGGTTGTTTTGGTAGCGTTCGAAATCTTCGCGAATCCAGTTGCTGTCGGTTTCGCGATAGCGCCGCTCCATATTCGGAATGATGCCCTCAAACGCACGCGACACTTCATAAACCCGCCCGCCCTCGTCATAGCGGAACTTGATTTCTTCCTTGCCGGACCCGTAGAGCATGACCTGCCGGGCCTGTTCGGGCAATGCTGACCAGGGCAGCGTTTTGTCAAACTCGTAATGCTTGGCAATCGCCTCGACCGTTTGGCGCGAATAGGGTGACTTGGTTTTCGCCCAGGGGGCCAACGCGCCGTTCAAAAGGTTCAGGTCATGGTTGGGCACGATCAGCGCCTCGTCAAAGAACAGTTCCACCCCAAGCCCGTCACAGCTCGGGCAGGCACCAAACGGCGCGTTGAAGGAAAACAGCCGCGGCTCGATCTCGGCAATGGTGAAACCGGACACCGGACAGGCGAATTTTTCCGAGAAAACGATGCGCTCCGGTGTGTCCGTCGCGGTTTCCAGAATTGCGATGCCATCGGCCAGGTTCAGCGCGGTGCGCAGGCTGTCGGCAAGGCGGGTTTCAAGCCCCTCTTTCACGACCAGACGGTCGACCACCACGTCGATATTATGGCGGAATTTCTTGTCGAGCGCGGGGGCGTCCTCAATATCGTAAAACGTGCCATCGACCTTGACCCGCTGAAAGCCTGCCTTGCGCAATTCGGCGAATTCCTTCTTGAACTCGGCCTTGCGGTCGCGCACCACAGGGGCAAGCAAATAGGCGCGCGTCCCCGCCTCCATTCCCATGATTCTATCAACCATTTCGGAAACTTGCTGCGCCTCGATCGGCAGGCCGGTTGCGGGCGAATAGGGCGTGCCGACCCGCGCAAACAACAGGCGCATATAGTCGTAAATTTCCGTAACCGTGCCCACGGTCGAGCGCGGGTTCTTCGAGGTGGTTTTTTGCTCGATTGAAATGGCGGGCGACAGGCCGGAAATATGGTCGACATCCGGCTTTTGCATCATGTCAAGAAACTGCCGCGCATAGGCCGACAGGCTTTCGACATAGCGGCGCTGGCCTTCGGCATAGATCGTATCGAATGCAAGGCTGGATTTTCCCGAACCCGACAGGCCCGTGATGACAACCAGCTTGTCACGCGGGATGTCGATGTCGATATTCTTGAGATTATGTTCGCGCGCACCGCGAATCTCGATGTTTTTCAGCTCGGCCATGCCTGTCCCCAATTCATACGGGGGCAGGTGTAATGGATTGCGCCCGAATTACGAGCGGGAATTTGAGATCAAAACAGGAACATTTGCAAGATGTGATTTACAAATTGTTAAGCACTAGATGCCAGTGTCGGGCAAAATGACCGAAACATAGTGCTGCGTTTCGCGATAGGGCGGGATGCCGCCATGCCGTTCCACGGCTCCGGGGCCGGCGTTATAGGCTGCCAGCGCCAGTTCCCATGTGCCAAAGCGGGCATATTGCATGGCCAGATAGCGCGCGCCGCCCTCGATATTTTGCACAGGGTCAGCCGGGTCTACTCCCAGCCATTCGGCGGTAGAGGGCATAAGCTGCGTCAGCCCCATCGCGCCCGCCGTTGACAGCGCATCAAGCTGCCAGCGTGATTCCTGGTTGATGAGCCGCAGGAACATTTCGCCGGGGATGCCATAATCCAGCGCGATGGCCAAAGCATAATCCTGCAAATTTGCGTGGTTTGATCGCGGCTGCACCGGGTTTGCGGCCTGTTCGGCGGCATAGGCAAGCTGGCGGGCCTTGAGCGCGGCGAGCGAGGCGCTCATATCTGTCGTCGCAAATTGCGTGGTTTCGTTGCGGGCAATTTCAATTTGGCCGGGGCTGGCTGCAAAAAGCTCGGACCACGGAACGGCGGCCACGGTTTGCGCATCGACCGGCGCTGCAATTTCCGCAGCATCGGCTTGGGGCGCAAATTGCTGCGACCAGCGGCCTTCGGCGCTGGCGCTAACGGGCGCATAGGCAAAAATGCCGCATAAAACTGCGGTTGAATACTGCTTCAAGACGGGCTCCTGCTCTGCCTCTTTTCTTGTTGGGGATAATTTAGCAGCAATCGGGGCACTAAGCACGCTAATTTTGTGGCGGCGTTTATGATACGGTAACCAACATTGTGATCTGACGGGCAAAGCGGTAACACTTTGCCAAACAGATTCGAGCTTAGGGGGGCCACATGGCTGGCAGCGTAAACAAGGTAATTCTGATCGGCAATCTGGGCGCGGACCCTGAGGTGCGCAGCTTTCAGAACGGCGGCAAGGTAGTTAACCTGCGCATTGCGACATCGGAAACATGGCGTGACAAGAATTCCGGCGAACGCCAGGAACGCACCCAATGGCACCAGGTGTCCATTTTTTCCGAACCTTTGGGCCGCGTGGCCGAGCAATATTTGAAAAAAGGCTCGAAGGTTTACATCGAAGGCCAGCTTGAAACCCGTAAATGGCAAGACCAGTCGGGCGCCGACCGGTATACGACCGAAGTGGTGCTCCGGCCCTTCCGCAGCGAGTTGACCATGCTTGATGGCCGCAGTGATGGCGGCGGTGGCGGTGGCGGTGGTGGCGGCAGCTATGGTGGCGGAAACGATCGCGGCTATGGCGGCAGCGGCGGTGACAGCGGCGGCGGGGCAAGTCAGGGTGGCGCAAGCAATCTTGATGATGATATCCCGTTCTGAACCACGCCATTCGGGCCGAAATTCGGGCGCGCACCGCATTGGTGTGCGCCTTTTCCTTGTGCAAGGCCGAAACAGGGCAAAAAACCGGCATTTAACCTGTGGATAAGCCCCGAAATCGCCCCCCTGCCCTATACACAGATGTTGTGGCGGGCTATAGTTTGGCCAGCAACATAATGTGTATTATCTAAAGGTTTCCTCCTTTGAGCAGCGACAATAACGACCCCGAAGATCTGGGCGGCCCCGAAGACAATAGCGGGCCTCAAAACCCCGCCCATTCCGGCCCCAGCATCGACATTGTCGATGAAATGAAAGCCTCGTATCTCGATTACGCGATGAGCGTGATCGTCAGCCGCGCCATTCCCGATTTGCGCGATGGGCTGAAGCCCGTGCACCGCCGCATTTTGTATGCGATGGGCGAAACCGGTAATACGCATGACAAAAGCTACCGCAAATCGGCGCGGCCTGTTGGCGATGTCATGGGTAAATACCACCCGCATGGTGATAGCGCGATCTATATGGCGCTGGTGCGCATGGCGCAGGATTTTTCCATGTCGCTGCCACTGCTTGACGGGCAGGGCAATTTTGGCTCCATGGATGGCGATATGCCCGCCGCAATGCGCTATACCGAAGTGCGGATGGACAAGCCCGCCGCCTTCCTTTTGGCCGATATCGACAAAGACACGGTGGATTTTCAGGACAATTACGACGGCAAAGACCGGGAACCAACCGTGCTTCCGGCGCGCTTTCCCAACATGCTGGTCAACGGCGCGGGCGGCATTGCTGTGGGCATGGCCACCAATATCCCGCCCCATAACCTTGGTGAGGTGATTGATGCCACGCTGGCGATGATCGAAAACCCCGATATTTCTATCGAAGAACTGATCGAGATCGTGCCCGCCCCCGATTTTCCGACCGGTGCGCTGATTTTGGGGCAGTCAGGCGCGCGCAAAGCCTATAGCGAGGGGCGCGGCTCGGTGCTCATTCGCGCGCGCACCAAAATCGAGGAGATCCGCAAGGATCGCTGGGCGATCATCGTGACGGAAATTCCCTATCAGGTGAATAAATCAACGCTGATCGAGAACATTGCGCATTTGGCACGCGACAAGAAGGTTGAAGGCATTGCACATGTGCAAGACGAATCTGACCGGTTCGGCGTGCGCATGGTGGTGGAGCTCAAGCGCGACGCAACGGCCGAGGTGGTGCTGAACCAGTTGTTCAAATACACGCAATTGCAGACAAGCTTTGGCTGCAACATGCTGGCGCTGAACGGTGGCCGCCCCGAAGTGCTGAGCCTGCATGGCTTCCTTTCAGCCTTTATTGGCTTTCGTGAGGAAGTTGTAGCGCGGCGCACGGCATTTGAGTTGCGCAAGGCACGCGAACGCAGCCACATTTTGTGCGGGCTGGCGGTAGCTGTGACCAATGTTGATGAGATTGTCGCGACCATCCGGTCATCGGCCGACCCTTCCGAGGCGCGCGAGCGGCTGATGACCCGGCGCTGGCCGGCGGGTGACATCATCCCCTATATCCAGTTGATTGATGACCCAAGCCACACGGTTAACGATGACGGCACCTATAACCTGAGCGAAATTCAGGCCCGCGCCATACTGGATTTGCGCCTGCAACGCCTGACGGCCATTGGCGCAAAGGAAGTGACCGACGAGTTGCAGGATCTTGCCGCCAAGATCAAGGATTACCTTGATATTCTGCGGTCGCGCACGCGGATCATGGAGATCATTTCAAACGAATTGCTTGAGGTAAAAGAGCAGTTTGCCGTGCCGCGCCGCTCGGAAATCATCCCGCATTTTGGCGAGATGGAAGACGAAGACATGATCGAGCGCGAGGATATGGTCGTGACCATCACCTCGGGCGGCTATATCAAGCGCACCAATCTGGCCGATTTCCGCGCGCAACGGCGTGGCGGCAAGGGTTTGGCCAGCATGTCAACCAAGCAAGACGATGTTGTGACCACGCTGTTTGTGGCCAATACCCATACGCAACTGCTGTTCTTCACCACCGATGGCATGGTTTACAAGCTGAAAACCTGGCGCCTGCCGCTGGCCGGGCGCAATGCGCGCGGCAAGGCGATTGTGAATATCCTGCCCATGCAGCCGGGCACCTCGATTGCCGCGCTCATGCCGGTTGATGCCCCTGAGGATGACTGGGACAATTTGCAAATTTTCTTTGCCACATCCGATGGCGATGTGCGCCAGAACGCCCTGTCGGACTTTACCAATGTCATGCGCAACGGCAAAATTGCCATGAAACTGCCTGAAGGCGTTTTGCTGGTAAATGCCCGCATTTGTGACGAGAATGATGATATCATGCTCGTCACCGCCAAGGGCCGCGCCATCCGCTTCCCCACAACCGAGGTGCGGGTGTTCAAATCCCGCGGCTCGACCGGTGTGCGGGGTATCCGGCTGGGCAATGGCGACAAGGTCGTGTCAATGGCGGTCGTGCGCCATTTCGAGGCGACATCGGACGAGCGTATCGCCTATCTGAAAATGCGCCGTGCCATGGCAGGTGTTGACGAAGCCGCCGATGCCGGCGACGAAGATGAGGCTGGCGTGGATATGGCGCTGGACCAAGCCCGTTTTGACGAAATGCAAGCCGCCGAAGACCTGATCCTGACCATCACCGCCAAAGGGGCGGGCAAAATCAGCTCGTCGCATGGCTACCCCGTGCGCGGGCGTGGCGGTTTGGGAGTAATGGCTATGGATAAGGCCATGCGCGGCGGCGATCTTGTCGCCTCCTTCCCCGTGGCCCCCGATGACCAGATCATGCTGGCCACCTCGACCGGCCAATCCATCCGCTGCCCTGTCGCTGGCATATCCTTTCGCTCGCGCAGTGCAGGCGGGGTGAAGGTTTTTGACACGGCCAAGGGTGAATTTGTCGTGTCCGTGGCGCGCATCGCCGATCAGGGTGATGATGATGAGGGCGACATCGCGGACAGCGCCGAAAGTTAATCTGTTGCCCCGCCTGCATAGCGGGGCGGCACGAACTTGTATTGTTGATAATAAAGAAACAAACTATGCGATAGCTTGCCATTGTTGTGAATTTAGAAATATTTATATCCATCCCCTTATCAAATAGGGGATATATCATGAACCAACTTCAAACAATCGCACCGCTCATAGGCCGTGTGCTACTTTCGGTCATTTTCATTTTTAGCGGCCTGTCAAAAATCGGCGCTTATGCCGGAACGGCCGGATATATGGAAATGATGGGCGTGCCGGGCGCATTGCTGCCTGTAGTTATTCTTGTTGAAGTCGGCGCAGGCATCATGCTGCTCATCGGCTGGCACGCCCGCATTGCTGCCGTGCTGCTTGGCGGTTTTTTGGCCCTTTCCGGCATTATCTTCCACCTGCTTCCGGGCTTGGGCCTTGAAGATACGATGGCACAGCAGGCTGAAATGATCAGCTTCATGAAAAACATGGCAATTGCCGGCGGTATGGCCTTTGTTTTTGCCTTTGGCGCGGGCAAATATTCATTCGACAACCGCGCATAGTTCGGAATTTGCACCCGTGATAGACCGGTGCAAAACCCGTTTTGCGGTTTGCGCGAATTGCATGGCTTTGGCCAAGGGCGGCGCACCTGTGCGCCGCCCCTTTGCAAGCCGCCAAAGCTGGGGTATCAGGCGGCATGACAAACCCTATTCATATTATCGGCGGCGGCATGGCGGGCTGCGAGGCGGCTTGGCAGGCCGCCAATATGGGCGTGCCTGTGGTGCTGCACGAAATGCGCCCAGCCGTCAAAACATTTGCGCATCGCACCGAAGATCTGGGCGAGATGGTGTGTTCCAACTCGTTCCGCTCGGATGATGACGAGGCCAACGCCGTGGGGCTGCTGCATTGGGAAATGCGCGCCGCTGGCGGGCTTATCATGGCGATGGGCGATAAACACGCCTTGCCCGCCGGTGGCGCTTTGGCGGTCGATCGCGATGCGTTTTCGGCAGGCGTAACCAAGGCCATTGGCGCGCATCCGCTTATAACCGTTCAGCGCGGCGAAGTGCCCGGCCTGCCGCCTGCGGATTGGGACAGCGTGATTGTGGCCACCGGCCCGCTCACCTCGCCTGCTTTGGCCGAAGCGGTGCGCATGCTTTCGGGCGAGGATGCATTGGCGTTTTTCGATGCCATCGCCCCGATTGTGCATTTTGACAGCGTCGATCTGTCCAAAGCATGGTTTCAGTCGCGCTATGACAAGGGCGAAACCGAGGCCGAGCGCACCGCCTATTTGAACTGCCCGATGGACCGCGAGACCTATGAGGCATTTATTGATGCGTTGCTTGCGGGCGATAAAACCGAGTTTCATGACGGTGAGACCGACACACCCTATTTTGACGGTTGCCTGCCCATCGAAGTTATGGCCGCGCGAGGCCGTGAAACCTTGCGCTTTGGCCCGATGAAACCGGTTGGGCTGACCAACCCGCACCAACCCGATGTGAAGGCACATGCAGTGGTGCAGCTACGCCGCGACAACGCGCTTGGCACGCTTTACAATATTGTCGGCTTTCAAACCAAAATGAAGTATGGCGCGCAAGCCTCTGTTTTGCGTATGATTCCGGGGCTGGAGAATGCCGAGTTTGCACGGCTTGGCGGTATTCACCGTAACACGTTTATCAACTCGCCCACGTTGCTGGATGACCAGTTGCGCATGAAAGCCATGCCACGCCTGCGCTTTGCTGGGCAAATCACAGGCGTTGAAGGCTATGTTGAAAGCGCGGCCATGGGCCTGCTGGCCGGGCGGCTGGCGGCGGCTGAACGCTTGGGCAAAACGCTGCCCGCCGTACCGGTCACAACGGCCATTGGCGCGCTGGTCAGCCATATTTCCGGCGGGGCCGATGCAAAAACCTTCCAGCCGATGAATGTCAATTTCGGGTTGTTCCCGCCGATTGATGCCAAGGGCGGGCGGCGGGGGCGCAAGGAACGCTACAAAGCCTATACCGACCGCGCCAAGGCCGATTGGGCGCGCTGGCTGGCATGATCGTCACGCGCTTTGCCCCCTCGCCCACCG
>JBBDJE010000003.1:0-196532 GCA_040880065.1 Paracoccaceae bacterium
CAACATCCTATGCCCTGCGGGCTCCGGGTGTTGCACTTGAAACTTGAGCCTAAGCTGTGTTATACGCCTCCAGCGCCAGCGCGCCCTGGCCTTCGCCGACCAGAATATCGCCGATCAGCACAGCAACATCATCGCGCGCCGGGTTCAGATAGGCCGAAAGCCGTGCGAAAAACAGCGACAGGCGCTGCGCTTCATCGTTGCGCAAGGCTTCGGCCATCAGCATCAGCGCTTCGGCTGCACCATCGCGCGGGCTGGCAACACGGTCAAAGGTTATGGGCGCGCCAGCAATGGCCATCCGGCGCAATTCATTGGCCTCGGCATCGTTGATGCGCGCACCGGCGCCACGGGTCATCAGCAGCCGTGCGCCTTCATAGTCTTCCAGTGTTCCTAGAATTTGCACATGCGCTAGCACCGCCCCCCGGCTGACATAGGCAGCGTCGCCCGCCGCCTGATACAGCCGCGCCGCAGTTTCAAAATCGCCTACATAGGCATTGGCCAAAGCCTGATGATAGGCTGCTACGCCACGCAAACCGCTTGTTGCATCCAAAGCTTCAAACCGTGCAATCCCGTCGCCAAACTGGCCAACCCCGATGGCCGCCCAGCCAGCCAGTAATGCGTTCAGCATCGGGTTTTGGCTGAGCGTTTCATCGTCCAGCGCCAAAAGCGCCGCATCAAAATCGCCTGCCAACATTGCGGCAACCGGCACCAAAGTGCCCGAAAACTCGTCACCCGCACCCAGTGCGGCCATGGTTCTTGCAAAGGGAACCGCGCTGGCCACATCGCCAATCGCCACATGGGTCACCATGGCACCTTGTGCCATGAGCGCATTGTCTGGTGCTTCAAGCAGTCCGGCGGCGTAGTAGCGCGCGCCATCTGCAAACGCGCCTTCATGCGTTGCCACAACCGCCGCCAGATAGGCCCCTGCCCCCCGATCATCGGCCATAGCCGGTGCAAATGTCAGGTTCAGCGCCAATAGCGCTGCGAAAACGGGGGCGGGTCTGGGCATAAAGGGCTCGCTTTTAGCTAAAATAGTTTGCCCGGCAGGTTAAGCTGCCGGGCTGGGTAGTGCAACGCAGGCAAGCTGCCAGCGCAATCACATATTCGGGTAGGTCGGCCCCTCACCGCCCTGTGGCACGGCCCAAGTAATGTTCTTGCTCGGGTCTTTGATGTCGCAGGTTTTGCAATGCACGCAGTTTTGCGCGTTGATCTGAAAGCGCGGGTTGCCACCATCGGCATCGCGAATCACCTCATATACACCCGCCGGGCAATAGCGCTGCGCAGGCTCGGCATAGTCGGGCAGGTTCACATTTATCGGGATGGACGGGTCTGCCAGCACCAGATGGCAGGGCTCGTCCTCGGCATGGTTGGTGGCCGAAAACGCGACATTGGTAAGCCGGTCGAAGCTGAGTTTGCCATCGGGTTTGGGGTAGTCGATGACCGGATGATCTGCGGCTTTTCCGGTCGAATCCGCATCCGTTTTGCCATGTTTGCGCGTGCCAAGCGGGTTCCAGCCGGTGATATTGGCCACCCACATATCAAAGCCCGAAATGAACATGCCAATCAGCGGGCCAAAGCGCGCGTTGATCGGGGCCGCATTGCGCACGCGTTTCAAATCTTTGCCCACGGGGCCGGATTTCAGCGCTGTGTCATAATCGGCGAGCGTGTCACTTGCGCGGCCAGCGGCAATCGCAGCCGCGGCGGCATCGGCGGCATGAATGCCCGACAGCATGGCGTTATGGTTGCCCTTGATGCGCGGCAGGTTCACCAAACCCGCCGAGCAACCCAGCAGCGCCCCGCCCGGAAAGGCGGTTTGCGGAATGGACTGATAGCCGCCCTTGGTCACCACACGTGCGCCATATGACACGCGCTTGCCGCCCTTTAGCACCTTGGCAATGTCGGGATGGTGCTTCCAGCGCTGGAATTCCATATATGGAAAAAGATGCGGGTTCTTGTAGTTCAAATCGACAATATAGCCGACATAAACCTGATTGTTCTCAAGATGATACATGAACGACCCACCGCCAGCCTTCCAGCCCAGCGGCCAGCCCAGCGTGTGTGTGACCTGCCCCTGCTTGTGGTTCTCGGGCAACACCTCCCAGATTTCCTTCATGCCAAGGCCGAATTTCGGCACATCGCAATTTTTCGCAAGGTCGAACTTCGCAATCACCTGTTTGGACAGGCTGCCGCGCGCGCCTTCACTGAGAAAGATGTATTTTCCGTGAAGCTCCATGCCCGGCTCATAGCTCGGGCCCTCGCTACCATCGGCATTCAGCCCAAACACACCGGCGACCACGCCTTTCAGGCTACCATCCTCGGCCCAGACCAGATCGGAACAGGCCATGCCGGGGAAAATTTCCACGCCCATGCCTTCGGCCAGTTCAGCCAGCCAGCGGCAGACATTACCCATGCTCACGATGTAATTGCCGTGATTGTTCATCAAGGGCGGCAAAATGAAATTCGGCAGGCGCATCGCACCGCCCTGCCCAAAAAGCAGAAATTTATCTTCGGTCACTTCGGTTTTGATCGGCGCGCCCATTGTGCGCCAGTCGGGCAACAAACGGTCCAGCCCGCACGGGTCCAGCACTGCGCCCGAAAGGATATGCGCGCCAACCTCGGCACCCTTTTCCAGCACCACCACTTCAAGCTCGGGGTTGATTTGTTTCAGCCGGATTGCCGCCGACAGCCCCGCTGGCCCCGCCCCGACAATCACCACATCATATTCAGCCGCTTCGCGTTCCACAAATGGCATGTCAATTCCTTTTCAATATCTGGAAAATTTTAGTTGCCGATTCTTGCAAAGCGAAGTTTCGCGGCCCGACTACCTGACTACCAGCGCAATTATGTAGCAACAGATTGGCTGTTTTTGGGGTTAGTCCGCCGCTTCAACACATACCAAAGTCCGCCTACAAAGAAAATCGAGAAATAGCCGTCTACAGCATAGTGCCATCCAAGCTGGACCGAAAGCAGCTGATAGAACGCAACAGCAATTGCCGATGGTATGGCCAGAAAGCGAAACCGCTCCGCCAGATAAATGCAAACCACAGTCGCCATGCCTACATGTACGCTGGGGAAGGCCGAAATCCCGCTCGTCGTCGTTAACGTTCCACTTTGATACGATTCAAGTAACAACTGCTGAGTAAACCCGATTGCGGAATCCGGTATGCCGTGATTTGCAAGTAACCTTGCCAATTCGGCGAACCGTGTACCACCATAAATTACGTCATAATACACCGGTCCAGCAGACATAAATATAAGCGCCAAAACACTCCCTAACACGATCCAAACGGCGGCGTGCAAAATCATATATCGTCGAACCCGATTGGAATCCCCGTCAAAAATCATGAGCCAGACAGGTAGAAAAAACGTGGGTAGAAACCAAATGTCGGTATAAATAAACTTCATCACACCGACCGGTATCCAACTGAACCACTCATACGCAGGTCTGAACGGGTCTGTACGATGAATGAAAAGGTCTAGGTTTACGAAGTATGGGTCAGCATAAAAGCTAACTGCGAAAGGCATAGTGGCCTTGAAAGATATAAATAACATTCCAAACGCAAAGTTAAAAATAATAACAGAAATAACTTCTGCTAATCCAAAAACCAATCTTCTACGCAGAGCAATAACTAAAACGACTGCCAGCACCGGAATTGACCATCGTGTCAAACTTAAGAATACAGCCAGTCCATTTGGAATGCTCGCCATCATGCCTTGGATGGCAACCATCGGCTCAGGATTAAATCCAAGCACAAACAAAACTGAAACAACGCCATAGATAAGAGTTAAGAGAATGTAAAACCTTGCGTTCGATGTCGTCATACTTACTCTTGGTACCTCTAACTGCGTTGCATACATGAAGTTGGATTCCTTACTCCCCAGGATCAGTTGGTCACACCTAGCGCAGCCTGTGCATAACGGTCAATCGAAAGCAGCGTTAAAGGCAGCTTTACGCAAGGTTTGCAGTGATAGGAATCGGGGTGACGCACGGTAGGTTTCGCGCTTATATTGCGCTATGGATATCAATGGCCATTTGCGTGAACTTGAGAAACTGGGCAGCGAAAAGCTGCGCGGCCAGAATGCCAATCGTGGTGTGCATAGCACTCATTTCGGCGTAAAGATGGGCGATATCCGCAAGCTGGCAAAGCCGCTCAAAACCAACCATGCGCTGGCCAAAAAGCTATGGGAAACCGAAATTTTCGAGGCCCGCCTGCTGGCCATTCTGATCATCGACATCAAAGCGCTTGGCGGCGATGACCTAGATAAAATGGTGCGCGGGAATTCTGAAACGCCGGTTGCCGACTGGCTGGCATCCTATGTCATCAAGAAACACCCCGAAAAAGAAGTGCTGCGCCTGAACTGGATGAAGACCGCCCACCCCATGGCCGCCCGCGCCGGGTGGAGCCTGACGGCCGAGCGTATCGAAAATACGCCTGAAGGTCTGGGCCTGCCCGAGATACTCGACCAGATCGAAGCGGAAATGCCAAATGCCCCGTCCGAGATGCAGTGGACGATGAACATGGCGCTGGCCAATATAGGCATTCACCACGCCGCCCTGCGCCCCCGCGCGCTTGAAATTGGCGAAAGCCTCGGCATCTTTCGCGACTACCCAACGCCCAAAGGTTGCACCTCGCCATTTGCGCCGCTGTGGATCGGCGAAATGGTGCGGCGACAAGAGGTGTCTGGCAAAACATAAACGCGTAAAAACGCCGAGTTTTCCGGGTTTTCAGCCTCTGTGCTTGCACGTCTGCAAACCGCTTCCTATTGTAATCGCTAAACCAATCCGCCCCTGTGGCGGCAGAGCAGTATGAGAAGACCCAACCATGGAAAAAATTCCCCTCACGGCGCGCGGCTATGCCAAGCTTGAAGGCGAGCTGAAGCAGCTGAAATCGGTTGAACGCCCCGCCGTCATCCGCGCCATTGCCGAAGCGCGCGAGCATGGCGATTTGTCGGAAAATGCCGAATACCACGCCGCGCGTGAAAAGCAGAGCTTCATCGAAGGCCGGGTGAAAGAACTGGAATCGATCATCGGGCTGGCAGATGTGATCGACGTGTCCAAAATGTCGGGCACAGCCAAATTCGGCGCGACGGTCGCATTGGTCGATGAAGACAGCGACGAGGAAAAAACCTTTCAGATTGTGGGCGAGGCCGAGGCGGATATTGATGCGGGCCTGCTCAACATGAAATCGCCGCTTGCGCGCGCGCTGATCGGCAAGGACGCAGGGGACAGTGTCGAAGTTGTCACCCCCGGGGGCCGCAAATCATACGAGATCCTCTCGATCCGCTATATCTGAAAAGGGGCATAGTGCCGATGGAGCTTAGGGCCAACAAGACCACCGCGCTGCGAGATACGCTTATCGCCGCGGTGGTCAGCATTGTGTGGGTCATCGGTATTAGCGCCTATGCGGCGGGGTATTTCGGCCTGCTTGGCGGTGAAGCGGCGGCAGGTGCCGGTGCGTTCGATTTGCTGTTATTCATACTGGCGGCGCTACTGCCGCTGGTGCTGATCTGGTTTTGCGTGCAGCTTTTGGCCCGCACCCGCGAGGTGCAGGTCGAGGCGGCAGAGCTTTCCAGCGCTGTAAAGCGGCTCAATACCAGCACGCCCAATTCGCTGACCGCCCGTGTTGTTGCCCAGCCCGACAATCGCGCGCTGACAGAAACGCGCGACAGGATGGACTCGATCAGCCAACAGCTTCAGCAGGTGGAAACCGCACTTGTGGCACTACTGCATGCGCAAGTGGCAGGGCGTGACAGCCACACCGCCAACATGCTATCTGCCCCACAGGATGAAGCCGCGCCCATCGGCCAGCCAATGGACGAGCTTGATCAGGCCACATTGCCGCTCGGGCAGACCGAGCTGCGCCTGCCCCATACGCCACCGAATTGGGGCGAGCTTATTCACGCGCTGAATTTCCCCACCGATGAAAAAGACAAAGACGGGTTTCGTGCATTGCGCATTGCCATGCGGCACCGCAATGCCTCGCTGTGTTTGCGCGCCTCCGAAGACATCATGAACCTGCTGGCCCAAGACGGAATTTATATGGATGACCTCAAGCCCGAGGTTGCCAAGGCTCGCGAATGGCGGCGGTTTTCCGATGGTGAGCGTGGCCGCGAGATGGACCCGATTGGCGGCATCCGCGATGTTACCGCGATTGCGCTGGCCCGTGGCCGTATGCGCAACGACCCGATTTTTCGCGACACAGCGCTGCATTTTCAGCGCCGGTTCGATATTGTGCTGCGCGAGTTCTGCCGCGATGGCGAAGACAAGCATATCGAGGCATTGGCAAATACCCGCACCGGGCGCGCCTTTATGCTGCTTGGCCGCGTTTCCGGCATGTTCGGCTAGGCAAAAAGCCCTACAGCCCAAACGCGGCGAAGCTGATATAGCGCACAAGATCACCCGGTGTGACCGTGCCCGCCGCATCGGGCAGTTCCACCAGCCCGTCGGCCCAGGCCAGCCCTGAAATGCGGCCCGAACCTTCGGAGTGATAGGCCGCGACCGTGCCATCCGCGTTGAGCCTTGCGCGCAGATATTCGCGCCGACCGGCCTTTTTGGTTTTAGCAAAAGCCGCAGGCAACATTTGGCCCGCAGGCTCCAGCCACCCTGCGCCCGCCAGCACCGAAAGCGCCGGGCGCGCCATGACCAGCGCACAAATGCACGCCGCTACAGGGTTGCCCGGCAGCCCGAAAACCGGCACATTGCGCCCCTGCACTGCGGGCCAAAGCCCAAGCGCCAGCGGGCGGCCCGGCTTCATGGCCACGCGCCATGTTTGCAAGCTGCCATGGGCGCTGATGACCGCACTCAAATGGTCTTCATCGCCAGCTGATGCGCCACCGCTGGTCAGAATTGCGTCACACCGTGCAGCCGCCCCGTTTAGCGCTGTCTTCAGCGCTGCGGGGTCATCTCCGACATGGCCCAGATCAATCGCCTCATGCCCGAAAGCCTGCGCCATGGCCAACAGCATTGGGCGGTTGGCGTCATAGGTCTGGTGGGGTGCAACGGGCGCGCCAGGGGTGCAAAGCTCGTCGCCGCTCGACAATACACCAACCCTCAAGGTTTTGAAGACCTGAAGCCTCGCCACGCCAACGGCGGCGATCAACGCCAGATCGGGCGCACGCAGCCGCCGCCCTGCGGGCAAAACTTCGGCCCCTGCGGCCACATCCTCGCCAGCGCGCCGCACATTCGCCCCTGGCTTCAGCCCCGGCTTGAAGTGAATGCGTCCGCCCGTCAGTGTCACATCCTCTTGCATCACGATGCTGTCCACACCGTCGCTCACAAGCGCACCGGTCAGAATGCGCAGCGCAGCGCCAGCAGGCACCGCGCCATTAAAAGGCGCGCCCGCCGCCGCGCGACCCGCAAGCAATTCCAGATTTCCGGCGCCGTCATCCGCCAGCGAAGCATGCGCCAGCCCGTAACCATCTACCGCCGCATTGGCCATTGGCGGGTTGGCACGGGTTGCGAGCACCGGCGCGGCGAGTATGCGGCCAAGGGCAGAGGCCGCGGGCACGGTTTCAACGCCAGCAGCAATAGCCATGCCCTCACGCAGCCGTGCAAGTGCTACGTCAACCGGGGTCCAGTCCACGCCCGGCGGCAGGGCAAAGCAGTCATCCGCCAGTGATTTGCCGCTATCCAAGCCCCACCTCCGCTGCAATGAAATCGGCAATAGCCGCAACATCGTTCAAATCAAAACGCGGTCGGTCAAGCGGGCCGGTCTCATAGCCTGCCGCGACCGCTTTTACTGTATCGTCATGCAAAGCGATCAGCCCTTCGCGCCCCGCCCGCAACGCGGCCTCGACCTTGGCATGGCTATCGCGTTTATACCCCTCGACAAGCACAAGGTCGCAGGGCGAAAGCCGGGCCAGAAGTTCCGCCAGATCTGGCGGCGCGGCCCCGCGCAATTCATGCATCAATGCCCAGCGGCTGGACGAGGCAACAAGCACCTCGCCCGCGCCCGCCGCCCTGTGCCGCCAGCTATCCTTGCCTTCGTGGTCAACATCCACCTGGTGATGCGCGTGCTTGATTGTTGAAACCGTATACCCCCGCGCCGCAAACGTGGCCACAAGACGCTCGACCAACGTGGTCTTGCCCATATTTTTCCAGCCGACGACACCATAAACCCGCTGCATAGTCATCCTTTCACGCGCACTTGCGCCAGTGCCAGATCCTCGGGTGTGTTGACGTTGAAGAACGCATCGTCACCGTCATCAAATACGCAAGTTGCACAGCCCGCAGCATCGCTGAACTGAACAACCTTGCGCGTGCCCTCATTCAGCGCAAGCCGCAGCGCATCGGCAAGCGAAACATCCCACAGCGCAAATGTCGGATGGCGGGCGCGGCGCGCCTCACCCGGCCCTGCCGCCATAGCAATGGGCTGCCCCTCGCGCGCCGCAATCAGCCGCGCCGCAAGGTCTTGCGGAAAGAACGGCGTATCACCGGCCACGCTCAGCACGGCATCAAACCCTTGCGCCTGTGCCCAGTCGAGCCCCGCCAAAACCCCGGCAAGCGGACCTGCGAACCCCGCCACGCTATCGGCCACAACAGGCAGGCCAAAGCGGGCAAACCGCGCAGCATCGCCATTGGCGTTGAGCACCACAGCCTCAACCTGTGGCTGAAGCCGTGCGATGACCTGATCCAGCAGCGTGGCCGCACCAAGCGGCAACAATGCCTTGTCGCCACCGCCCATGCGCGTTGCCAATCCACCGGCAAGGATGACGCCCGCAAGCCTCATTTCGCGGCCTGCCAAAGCGCGCGGATACGGTCCATTAGCGCGGCGCGCGCGGCTTTATCTTCTATCTCACCCAAATAAACCGCGTGCAACACGGTGCCTGTGCGCAAGAAAAGTGCATCGCGCCTGACCGCCATATCGCCGACCATGCGCCATTCATACCGCTGTGCCGCACCGTCTACATCCTCGTCAAACCCGTCTTCATGAAAGCGGTAGCGCTCGGCCCCGTCGCCCTGTGGGCGCGACATTTTGGACATTTGAAAGCGCTGCGCACGGCCCCACAAAAACAACAGCGCAGCAAAGGCAACCAGCGGAAACAGCCGCCAAGCGCCATCCACAAGCTGCGGGTCAATTTCGTAAAGCCCGATTTGTGTAAGAAACAAAATCCCCGCCGCCGAGGTCAGGCCCAGCGCGCAGCCCCCAACAATTTGCGCCACCTGCATCCAGAGCGGTAAAAGCGAGCGCCGCCCCCAAGTCTGCAGCGCCGCAGCGGCCACGTCATTGTGATGCGTGGAAACAATGATCTGATCGGTATCCTGCAACGCCGCATTCATCCTTCGCACGCCTCCGACTTGCGCCTTGTGCGCTCGCCCTCATCGGCCACCTGTGTCGGGTCAGCGTCCCACACAAGGCGATTTTCGCCGCTCAGGCATATGAACCGCCGCCCGCGCATACGCCCGATCAGCGTAAGGCCGACCTTTTGCGCAATTTCCACACCCCACGCCGTAAAGCCCGAGCGCGAGGCCAGCACCGGAATGCCCATTTGCGCACATTTGATTACCATTTCCGAGGTCAGCCGCCCCGTCGTATACATGACCTTATCGTCAGCGCGCGCGCCTTGCATCCGCATCCAGCCGGCAATTTTGTCAACCGCGTTATGGCGGCCCACATCTTCCATATAAACTAAAGGCTGTGCGCCTTGGCACAGAACAGACCCGTGGATCGCCCCCGCCACCAGATACAGGCTTGGCATGGTGTTGATGGTATGGGCCAATGCATAAAGATCGGATGTCTTGACCCCGCCATCAGGCAGCACCAGCCCCTCGATCGCCTCCATCATATCACCAAATACCGTGCCCACCGCACAGCCGCTGGTGCGGGTTTTGCGCTTGAGCTTTTCTTCGTAATTCGTGGCGCGTTTCGTGCGCACGACCACGGTCTCAAGCTCGTCGTCATAATCCACGCCGACCAGCTTGTCGGCATCCAGCAGCATGCCCTGATTGCGCAAAAAACCCACGGCGAGGTATTCGGGATAATCGCCAATGGTCATTGCCGTTACAATTTCCTGACTGTTGAGGTAAATCGTCAGCGGGCGCTCCTCGACCACGCGCAGCGACTGCTTTGCACCGTTCTGGTCAATGCCGCTCACTTCGCGGGTCAGGCGCGCGGATTCTGGGTTTGGCGCAATGATCAATCTGTCGGCCATCAATGGGTTTCCATGGTTTGACCCTGCCAGCACCGCAAGGTAAGGATGCGGTGAATTTGCCCAATGAGTCCCCGGATGTCCACAACCCGTAAAGCCTTTTGGCTCGGCTTAAGCCACGCCTTGCCGTTTACACTGATGATTGTGCCTTTTGGCCTGCTTTTCGGCGTTGTCGCCACCGAGGCGGGGTTCGATCTGATGCAAACCATGGCGATGACCGTGCTGGTCATTGCAGGCGCGGGCCAATTCAGCGCCGTGGCCGTGCTGGTTGACAATGGCCCGGTGCTTATTGCCGTGGCCACGGGGCTTGCCGTTAATTTGCGCATGGCGATGTATTCGGCCTCGCTTGCGCCCTATCTTGGTGAAGCGCCGCTTTTGAAGCGCGCGCTTATCTCATACGGGCTTGTCGATCAGAATTATGTTGCCGCGCTGCAGAAATATGAAACCACCCCGTCAATGAGTGTTGACGAGCGGCTTGGCTATTTTGGCGGCTTTTTCTGCGGTATGGCACCTTTTTGGTATGGCTCCACGCTGGTAGGCGCGCTGATCGGCTCGGCGATTCCGCCGGAATATGCGCTCGACTTTGCGCTGCCCATAACCTTTGTGGCCATGGTCGCGCCCAGCCTGCGCAGCCTGCCCCATATTGCTGCGGCTTTTGTGTCGGTCGTGGTGTCGCTGGCGCTTGCCTTCCTGCCCTATAACCTGTGGCTGCTTATCGCCGGTGTTCTGGCCATGATGACCGGCGCCGCTGTTGAACAATGGATGAAACGACATGCCCGAACCCATTAGTGATTTTGCCATCTGGGCCACAATCGTGCTGCTTGGACTTGGCACATGGCTGATCCGCTTTTCGTTCTTGGGGCTGATCGGCGCGCGGCAAATGCCGGACTGGGCGCTGCGCCATCTGCGCTATGTGCCCGTGGCCATTATGCCGGGCATTGTCGCCCCGCTTGTGGCATGGCCCGCGGCAACGGGCGGCGTGCTTGAACCGATGCGCCTGTCGGCAATCATCGTCGCCCTGCTCATTGGTGCCTATATGCGCTCGACCCTGTGGTCGATTGCTGCCGGACTGGTGGTGCTTTACGGGCTTTTAGCGCTATAGCGGCAGCGCAGTGGTTTTGAACACCGTTCGCAGCGCAAAGCTGCTTTGCATCTGCGCCACTCCCGGCAGGCGCGCCAGATATTGCTTGTGAATGCGTGCAAAGTCATCGGTATCATGCGCGATGACCTTCAGGATGTAATCGGCCGAGCCGGCCATCAGGTGGCATTCCATCACATCGGGCACCAGTGCCACTTGCCGCTCGAACGCCTCCATAATCTCGTCAGACTGGCCTGAAAGCGTGATCTCCACAAACACAGTCGCCCGTCGCCCCATGGCGCGCGGATCGAGCAGCGCCACATAATCGCGGATAATTCCCTCGCCCTCCAATCGCTGCACACGGCGATAGCAGGCCGAGGGCGAAAGCGCGATCCGCTCGGCCAGGTCGGAATTGGGCAGCCGCCCGTCTTTTTGCAAGATCGACAGAATCTTCAAATCAATTGCATCCATTTTCATTGGCGCACAATCCTTGCGTAAAATTTTGAATTATTCGTCATTTATTGCATGTATACTGCGACTCACAACCGATATTTGCAATGCAATTTCAAACCATTACTGCAATAAGCGCGCCATATCCAACTTCGTTCAACCCAGTGCAGGAGGCCCAAATGCTGATCGGTTGCCCAAAAGAGATCAAGAATCAGGAATATCGCGTTGGCATCACGCCAATGGCCGCAATGGAAGCGGTTTCTGCCGGCCATAGCGTGATCATCGAAACGAATGCCGGCGCTGGCGCAGGCTTCCCCGATGCGGAATATACCGCCGTTGGTGCCGAGATCGTCGACACCGCCGAAGAGGTTTTTGCCCGCGCCGAAATGGTTGTGAAGGTAAAAGAGCCTCAGGCGGCTGAGCGTGCGCGCCTGCGTGAAGGCCAGATCCTGTTCACATATCTGCACCTTGCCCCTGATGCGCCGCAAACCCATGACCTGCTGAAATCGGGCGTTACCGCCATTGCCTATGAAACCGTGACCGACCGCAATGGTGGCCTGCCGCTGCTGGCCCCCATGTCGGAAGTTGCGGGCCGCTTGGCGCCGCAGGTCGGCTCATGGACATTGCAAAAAGCCAATGGTGGCCGTGGCGTGCTTATGGGTGGTGTGCCCGGTGTTGGCCCTGCAATGGTTGTGGTTATCGGGGGCGGCGTTGTTGGCACCCATGCCGCCAAAATCGCCGCCGGTATGGGCGCAGATGTGACTGTGCTGGATAACTCGCTGCCTCGCATGCGCTATCTGGATGATGTTTTTGGCGGCACTTTCAAAACCCGCCTTGCCAGCCGCGCCAATACCGCTGAACTGGTTGCCGCCGCCGATATGGTCATTGGCGCTGTGCTGATCCCGGGTGCCGCCGCACCCAAACTCGTCAGCCGTGCGCAGCTTTCCACCATGAAGCCCGGCGCGGTGATTGTGGATGTAGCGATTGACCAAGGCGGCTGCTTTGAAACATCCAAAGCCACCACCCATGATGACCCGATCTATGAGGTTGACGGGATCATGCATTACTGCGTGGCCAATATGCCGGGTGCTGTGGCGCGCACCTCGACCATCGCGCTTGGCAACGCCACCCTGCCCTTCATGATGGCACTGGCCAATAAGGGCTGGAAGAAAGCTTGCGAAGACGATCAGCATCTGCTGAACGGGCTGAACACCCACCGCGGCAAGCTCACCTATGCCGCCGTCGGCACCGCGCTGAACCTGCCCTTTATCTACGGCACCGACGCTTTGGCGATGTGATGCAAAAAGGGTGCGCAATTAAATGCGCACCCTACGAATTGCACACAACAGATAAACACCAAAACCCGTAGGGTGCGCATTCATTGCGCACCTTTGGGGCGGCATTCATTGCGCACCTTTTCTGTGCGCCGTCGTGCCCTATCCCTGCTTTTTGATCTCCACCGAATGCGGATAGGGAATGCTTATGCCCTCGGCATCAAACGCCTCTTTCACCGCCTTGGTCATGGCAAACTTTATCTCCCAGAAATCATCGGCATTTGCCCAGAGCCGCGCGGTCAGATCAACCGAACTATCGCCAAGGTTGGTTACCCGCACCCAGGGCTCCGGGTCGTCGAGCACCCGCGCATCGGCGCGTGCAAGCCGCAGGATGATCTCCATCGCCTTGTCGATATCATCGGCATAATCAATGCCAAAGACGAGATCGGCGCGCCGCGTCGCATGGTAGGAATAATTGATGATAACTGAGCCCCATGCCTGCCCGTTGGGCACGATGACCTGTTCGTTATTCGGTGTGGCCAGTTCGGTAAAGAACAGATTTATCTCTTTCACGGTTCCGGCAGTGCCGCCGATATCCACGAAATGCCCCAGTTTATAGGGGCGAAACATCACCAGCATGAAGCCCGCCGCCACATGGCTAAGCGTGCCTTGCAGCGCCAGGCCAACGGCCAGCGAGGCTGCGCCCAGCACCGCCACAAGCGAAGTTGCCTCGACCCCGAAAACATTCAGCACCGCGATCAGCACCATCAGCAAAATCGCATAGCGGATCAGGTTGGCGATGAAAATGCCGACCGTGTCGTCAATCTGCGGCTGCGCCATCACGCGCCTGCGCACAACGCCAGCCACCATGCTGGCGGCAACCCAGCCGCCAACCAGCACCAGCAATGCCTTGCCTGCGTTAAACAATAGTGGCCAAATCCAACCAAGTTGTTCTGCCATCATATCCATCGGCTACCCTCCAAACGCATTGGCCCTTGGCCTAGCATTCATGGCAGTCGAAAACAACTTCCGGCCCGTAGGGTGCGCATTCATTGCGCACCTATGTGGGCGCATTCATTGCGCACCACGCCTTCACCCGCTATTTCTTCAACAAATCGCGAATTTCAGCCAACAGTTCTTCCTGCGTCGGGCCTTTGGGCGGTGCGGGGGCTTCCTCGGCGGGTTTAGCCGCAGAGTCTTTCACGCGGTTCACCATTTTCACCAGAATGAACACCACCCAGGCGACAATAAGGAAGTTGATCACCGCCATGATGAAGCTGCCATATTTGAAGGCGCCGGCTTCAGGGTCATCCGAAAGCATGACCATCATGCTTGAAAAATCAATGCCGCCGGTAAAAAGGCTGATGATCGGATTGATCAAATCAGCCACCAGCGAGCCGACAATCGCGGTAAAGGCAGCACCGATGATGATCCCCACGGCCATATCCATGACATTGCCCTTGGCAATGAAGCTTTTGAATTCTTTTAACATTCTATCCCCATGTGTTGTAGAGCGCCTGCGCGCTTACACAAGATCTAGCATATATCGGGGGAAATCAAACAAATACACCTTCATGAGCGCAACACCCCGCCTGTTGCCTTGGCAACCTTGGCGATCACCTGTTCGGCCACCGCCTCGATGTCCTTATCGGTCAGCGTTGCGTCCTTTGGCTCCAGCCGCACCGAAATGGCGATGGATTTCTTGCCCGCGCCCATCTGCGCCTCAGCCCTCTCGCCTGCGAATACATCAAACAGGCTGACATCGGCGATCAGTGCCTTGTCGGCGCCTTTGGCAGCACGCAGCAGCACATCGGCTTCGCAATCGGCATCGACCACAAAGGCGAAATCACGCTCGACCGCCTGAAAACCGGACATGTCCAAGGCCGCGCGCGTGCGGCTGGTGGATTTTGGCACCGGAACGTTTTCCAAAAACAGGCTGAAGGCCACAACCGGGCCTTTGACGTCAAGTGCTGCCAGCACCTTCGGGTGCAGCTCGCCAAACACCGCCAGCGGGTTTTTAGGCCCCAGCCCCAGCACAGCCGAACGGCCGGGGTGGAACCAGTCGGGTGCGCTGCGTTGCGCCATCAGCCGCTCAACCGGCGCGCCAATGGCCAAAAGCGCGGCCTCGGCATCGGCCTTGGCGTCGTAAATATCAACCGCGCGGCGCGTGCCATAAGCGTTGCGCGGCACGGTCGCGCCCACGCGAATGCCGCTGGCCAAAAGCTGCATATCCTCGGGCTCGCCACCGGCAAAACCGTGGCCAAGCTCGAACAGCGCCATATCGCCAAAGCCGCGCGCCTGATTGCGGGCGGCTGCGCGCAGCAGGCTGGGCAAAAGGTTGGGGCGCATATGGCTCAGGTCTGCCGAAATCGGGTTGCCAAGGCGCACGGCATCATCGCCACCGCCAAACAGGCTGGCGGCCTGCTCATCAATGAAGGAATAGGTCACGCATTCGTTATAGCCGAGCGCTGCAATAACGCGGCGCACCTTGGCGCTGCGCAACTGTATCGGTGTCAGCACCTGTTTAGCCACACCGTTTGCCGGGCGCGCCAGCGGCACGCCTTTAAGCTTGGTGAGCGAGGTGACGCGGGCAATCTCTTCGACCAGATCGGCCTCGCCCTGCACATCGGGCCGCCAGCTTGGCACCCAAACCTCCATGCCCGAAAACTCCAAGGCCACGCCAAAGCCCAGCGCCGCCAGAATGCGCGCCTGCTCGTCCGCATCAATCTCCATGCCCACAAGGCTGACAACGCGCGAAGGGTCGAGCATATAGGCGCGGCTTGTGTCGGGCACGGCGCCGGCCACAACCATTTCGCTGGCCACACCGCCACAAAGCTCCAGCACCATAGCGGTGGCGGCATCCAGCCCATCGGGCGTGAAGGCCGGATCAACCCCACGCTCGAACCGATAGCGCGCATCGGAGTTTATTTTCAGCTTGCGGCCGGTTTGCGCAATTGTCACCGGGTCCCAATAGGCGCTTTCAATGAACACATTCACGGTTTCACCGGTGCAACCCGTGGCCGCGCCGCCCATGACACCGGCAATGGACTCCACGCCGCTATCATCGGAAATCGCCATCATTCCGGCTTCCAGCGTATAGTCCTTGTCATCCAGCGCGGTGATCGTCTCGCCGCCCTGTACAAAATGCACGCGCAAATCGCCCTTTACCTTATCGGCGTCAAACACATGCAGCGGGCGGTTCTGGTCATAGGTAAAATAGTTGGTGATATCGACCAGCGTTGAAATCGGCCGCAGCCCGATGGCGCGCAAACGCTCGGCCAGCCAGCGCGGGCTGGGGCCGTTCCTCACGCCGCTCACCAGCCGCCCGGTGAATAGCGGGCAGGCTTTGGTTTGCACATCGGCATCAATGCTCACGCCAATCGGGCAGGGTTTGCCCTTCGCGAGGCTAACCTCTGGCAGCGGTTTCAGCACGCCCAGGCCGCGCGCCGCAAGGTCGCGCGCCACGCCACGCACGCCAAGTGCATCGGGGCGGTTGGGGGTGATGGCAATATCAAAAACCGGGTCGTTGGATTTCGCATAGTCGATATAGCGCATGCCAAGCGGTGCATCGGCGGGCAGATCAATAATGCCGTCATGGTCGTCAGACAGCATCAGTTCGCGTTCCGAGCACAGCATACCGTTGCTATCCACCCCGCGGATAGTGCCGGGCTTAAGGTCAACCCCGGTGCCGGGCACATGCGTGCCAACGGGCGCAAAAACCCCCACAAGCCCGGTGCGCGCGTTCGGCGCGCCGCAAACAACCTGCACCTCTTCGCTGCGGCCACCTTGCCCATCGGGGAAGGTTTCAACGCGGCACAGACGCAGGCGGTCGGCATTGGGGTGCTGCACGGCCTCGATCACCCGGCAAATGCGGAACGCGCCAAGCTTTTCAGCCGGGTCTTCAACCCCCTCAACCTCCAGCCCGAGATCGGTCAACGCCTCGGCGATTTCCTCGACCGTGGCGTCGGTATCCAAATGCTGCTTAAGCCAGCTTAGTGTGAATTTCATCTATCCGCCCTATCCCGCGCAATCCTGTTGGGGTGTAACTAGCAAATGCGCGGGATGGGTTACAGAGGGTTTTTGCGGGGTAGTCGGCAAGCGTAGCGCCCGAAATGACCGAACCGCCCCAACACCCACCCCTCCGGGTTGCCCAAAGTGACCCGATTTCACTAAGCGGTTACCTGATAACTTAGGAATTTCAGACGGTTGTTGAAGGGACAGGTTGTGAAAAACTGCCTGTGGTCAATCAAATAGCAATCCCAGACAAGCGCGGTTTCCCCTTATCATTCCTAATGAACTACACTATTTTAGCTTTAAGTCACTTCTCATGACATCGATTAATTTAAATAGGTCATCGCTATAATTACTTTGTTCTTCATCCAAGTGAACCTTAGTAACACGTTTTAAAACTTTGGATGCCATATCATTAACTTCCTTGTTAGCAACAAGCTCTATCAAAATGCGATCTCTGGCCAGATTCGAAAAGAGTGCTTTATCAACCACTCCGTCCTTGGCCAAAACATCAATTGACATCAAATTGAGAGAGGTCAAAAAATTTACATAGTTACCAAGTCTATTTTCGCTCTCCCTCTCACGTCGATCTGATTTTACTTTATGGAAGTAAAAAAATATCGCGCCTAATAGGGTAATTCCGGGACCAAAGTCACCAATAATCTTGGCCAGAGCTTCAAAATCCAAACCCTAAACCCCACCATGCAACGTCGGCACATCCAGCGCGCCAAATCCGTAATGCCGCAGCCAGCGCAGATCGGCGTCGAAAAACGCGCGCAAATCCGGTATTCCGTATTTCAGCATGGCAATCCGGTCGATGCCCATGCCAAAGGCAAAGCCCTGCCACTGGCTGGGGTCAACCCCTGCCGCTTGCAGCACTTTGGAATGGACCATGCCGCTGCCGAGCACTTCCAGCCAGCCATCGCCCTCGCCGACCTTGAGCTGCCCGTTCTCCCATGAACACTGGATATCGACCTCGGCGCTTGGTTCGGTAAAGGGGAAGTGGCTGGCGCGAAAGCGGGTTTTCACGCTGGTGCCGAAATAGGCCGAGAAGAACTGCTCCAGCACCCATTTCAGGTTGGCCATGGAGATGGATTTATCAATCGCCAGCCCCTCGACCTGATGGAACATCGGCGTGTGTGTAATGTCATAATCAGACCGATACACCCGCCCCGGCGCAATCACCCGGCACGGTGTGCCATGCGCCTCGAGGTGGCGGATCTGCACGGGGCTTGTATGGGTGCGCAGCACATGCGGCGGGCGGTTGTCGCCCTCAGCCCGGTGCATGTAAAACGTGTCAAGCTCTTGGCGGGCGGGGTGTTCGGGCGCGATGTTCAGCGCATCGAAATTGTAAAAATCGGTCTCGATCTGCGGGCCTTCGGCAACCGAAAAGCCAAGATCGGCGAAAATCGCGACGACTTCCTCGGTGACCTGACTGACAGGGTGGATGCTGCCCTGCGGCACAGGGCGGGCGGGCGCGCTGACATCGAGCCATTCGGCGCGCAGGCGTTCATTCAGCGCGGCATCGCCCAAAGCGGCGCGCTTGGCGGCAATGGCGGCGTTCACCTCATCCTTCAGCGCGTTGAGCACCGGGCCAACCTCTTGGCGCTGTTCGGGCGTCATCTTGCCAAGCTCGCGCATTTTCAGGCTGATCTCGCCCTTTTTGCCAATGCTCGCCACGCGCAAATCTTCCAGCGCCGCCTCATCGCCCGCAGCCCCGACCGCGCCCAGAATCCGTGTTTTAAGCTTTGCAATATCGTCCATAACCCGCCTGCCTCAAAATCCGCTCAACGCGTATCAGAAACAGCGGCGATTGCAAGGCGAAGGGTGTGTTAAGCAAGTGTTAACCCTACATATGCATAGTTAAATTTGCGTAAAGATGGGGCTTTTTAATATGATCATTACCGGCACGCCCGCGAGCGACACGCTGCACGACACCATGCGCCGCGACAAGCTGACAGGCGGCGACGGTGCCGATATTTTCGTGCTGAACCGTGACAACAAGCGTGATTTCATCCTCGATTTTGAAGACGGGTTCGACAAGATCGACCTGTCCAGCTTTGCAGTCACCTTTGACGAGGTGTTCATCAAGCGCATTTCGGCGGATACTTTCGTATTCACCATTCGCGGCGAAAGCAACAATGTCACCTTCAGCGGGCTTGGTCCGCACGGGCTAAACGCGCTTGGCGCCGATGACTTCATCTTTCACCCCGGTGCCGCCCCACCGACCGTAAACCTGGTGGCCGATACTACGGGCGCAGACAAGCTTTTTGGCACCTCACGCCCCGATGTGTTCCTGTTCAACCCCGATGGCGAGCGCGACGCGGTGCGCAATTTCGAGCTTGGCAAGGACAAGCTCGACCTGAAGGCCTTTGACACGAATTTCGGCGCGCTGGTCTTCACCGATGTCAAGCCGGGGCGCGTGCGCATTGAACTCACAGGCGACTTCGGCACCGAGGCATTGGTGGTGCATGACGGCTCCAAGGCCTTTACCGCGGCCGATTTCTCGGCCAGTGACTTCATATTCTAACCAAGAAAAAACCCGCCACTTGCGTAGCGGGTTTTTCAAAACTCAAAAGACGCAGGCTTTAGGCCAGCGCAGCCTTTGCGCGTGCGGCGATATCGTTGAACGCAGTCGGCTCGGTCACGGCCAGATCAGCCAGAACCTTGCGGTCAACTTCAATACCAGCCAGCGCCAGCCCGTTGATGAAGCGCGAATAGGTCAGCTTTTCATCGAACGCGCGCACGGCGGCGTTGATCCGCTGGATCCACAACGCGCGGAAATTCCGCTTGCGGTTCTTGCGGTCACGCGTTGCATATTGCATCGCCTTGTCAACCGACTGGGTGGCCGTGCGGAAATTGCGCGAACGTGCGCCATAATGGCCTTTTGCGGCCTTAACAACTCTGCGGTGACGGGCGTGGGTTACAACGCCGCTCTTAACTCTCGACATGTTTCAGGCCTCCTAGCGGTGATACGGCATGTATGTTTTCACGATGGCTTCATCCGCCGCGCAAAGTGTGGTTGTGCCACGTGCGTTACGAATGAATTTACGTGAGCGTTTGATCATGCCATGGCGTTTGCCGGCCTGAGCGGCAACAACGCGACCGGTCGCGGTTACCTTAAAGCGCTTTTTTGCGCTTGATTTGGTCTTCATCTTGGGCATTTCAATCTCCTATCAGGATCAAGCATTCAAGCACGACTCGGCAGCCCTATTCGGCCGGTCGCACCGGTGGAGCGCGCCTGATACTAGGCGCGCGGGGCTTTTGCAAGCCCTATCAGAACACCCTGCCGATCAGTTTGAACAGGGCGTTGGGCACATCGGCGGGCATCATTCCACCGGGTTGCAGCGTGTTGGCATAAACCAACAGCCCGCCGCCTATTGCAAAGACAAACACGCCAAGCCCGATGGGCTTGCGCGTGGTAACCGAGGCAAAGAACTTGATAAGCCCGATGATCAGCAGAAAGCTGCCGCCAAGAATAAAGATTTCATAGTCCGACATAGCAGCCTTCCCTTCGCATCGCCGTTACTCGGCTTCCCTGGCAAAAATGAGCTCTTCCTGCACAGGGGCAACGCGCAAAATATTTGTGCTGCCGGGGGTGTTGAACGGCACACCCGCAGTCACGACAATTTTGTCGCCGTCCACGCCGAACCCATAGGCACGGGCAGCGCGGACTGCAAGCACAACGGCCATTTTGAAGCGGTCAACCTCGTCAGTCACCACACAATGCAGCCCCCATGAAAGCGCCAGCCGCCGCGCTGTGCGCATAAGCGGCGTGAGCGCAATAATCGGCACACTCGGGCGTTCACGTGCGGCCAATAGCGCAGTGGTGCCGGAATGGGTAAAACAGGCTATGGCCGAAACATCGGTCGTTTCAGCCACTTCGCGGGCGGCAACCGTAATCGCATCGGCCACGCGGTGGCGCGCCGGCGTGCGGCTGGCCTCGATCACCTGACGATAGATCGTATCGGCCTCCACCGATTCCGCTACATTGCTCATCGTGGTCACGGCTTCGATCGGGTAATCGCCTGCGGCGCTTTCAGCGCTGAGCATAACCGCATCGGCACCCTCATAGATCGCCTGCGCCACATCCGAAACCTCGGCGCGTGTCGGCACGGGCGAGGTGATCATGCTTTCCATCATCTGCGTTGCCACAATCACCGGCTTGCCAACATTCCGGCAGGCACGCACAAGGCGCTTTTGAATGGGCGGCAGGGCATGCACGGGCAATTCCACGCCCAGATCACCGCGCGCAACCATAATCCCGTCGGCAACGGCCAGAATCTCGTCAAACGCTTTTACGGCGGCGGGCTTTTCAATTTTCGCCACAATCGCGGCGCGGCCTTTTACCAACGCACGCGCTTCGGTCACATCGGCGGCGCGCTGCACGAAAGACAGGGCCAGCCAGTCAACACCAAGCTCGCAGACAAATTCCAGATCGGCACGGTCCTTTTCGGACAGCGCCGCCAGCGGCAGCACGACATCGGGCACATTCACGCCCTTGCGGTTGGAAATTTCGCCGCCGACCTCGACAACCGTTTCGGCAAAATCATCGCCCCGTGCGGTCACGACAACCCGCAATTTTCCATCATTGATCAGCAGCGTAGAGCCAACTTCGAGCGCTTGCAAAATCTCGGGGTGCGGCAGGTTCACGCGCCGTGCATCGCCGGGTGCTTCGTCAAGATCAAAGCGAAAGGCCGCGCCTTCTTCCAGCATTTCAGCGTCATTGGCAAAGATGCCGCAGCGTAGTTTCGGCCCTTGCAGGTCGGCCAGAATAGCAATCGGGCGGCCGCGCTCGGCTTCGATTTCGCGGATGAAAGCATGGCGGGTGCGAATTTCGTCATGGCTGCCATGGCTCATGTTCAGGCGAAACACATCGGCCCCGGCCATGAACAGATTGTCGATCATCTCTTTGCTGCTGGATGCAGGCCCCAGCGTGGCTACGATTTTGACATTGCGCTTTCGGCGAATGTTGTCGGTCATTCAGATCTGCTTTCACTCAAGGTTTGGGGCC
Organism: Paracoccaceae bacterium; assembly: GCA_040880065.1. Classification (GTDB taxonomy): domain Bacteria; phylum Pseudomonadota; class Alphaproteobacteria; order Rhodobacterales; family Rhodobacteraceae; genus Abyssibius. The sequence continues at coordinate 21,974 of JBBDJE010000003.1, forward strand.
TGAGCGCCTTATAGCGCATGGATCAAAGCTTGTCCGAATAATTTCTGCGAAACCACACAGGCTTGCAAAATGCTTCGCCAATGCCCAAAACAAGCGCAAAGTTTAAGGAATGCCTATGTCCGAGCCCGCTTTCTTTGCCGAAAACCAGGCTGGCAGCGCGCCCGTTCTGGTGCTGTGCGACCATGCCACAAACCGCGTGCCGCCTTCGGTGAACGGCGGCAGCCTTGGCATTTGCGCCGATGATATGAACCGGCATATCGCCTATGATGTCGGCGCCTTGGGTGTGGCCCGCCTGCTGGCAACAGCGCTTGATGCCCCGCTTCTGGCCACCAATTTTTCGCGCCTCGTGATCGACCCGAACCGCGGCGAAGACGACCCGACCCTGCTGATGAAGCTTTATGACGGCACAATTATCGAGGGCAACCGGCATGCCGATGCGGCTGAAAAGCAGCGCCGGATCAACGCCTTCCACCGCCCCTATCACCACGCGATCGCCGCACGGCTGGATGTATGGTTGGATAGCGGTGTCACGCCAGCGGTTATCTCGGTCCATTCCTTTACGCCACAATTGCGCGGACGCGGGTTAAGGCCTTGGCATATAGGCGTTTTATGGGATGAAGACATGCGTATGGCCCAACCACTGATCGACCGGCTTTCTGAAAATCCGGCGCTGGTTGTTGGCAGTAACGAGCCCTATGCTGGCTCGTATCATGGCGATACGATGTATTTTCACGCCACGCAGCGCCAATTGCCGCAAGTGCTGATCGAATTGCGCAATGACCTCATCGAATGCGAGGCCGGGCAGGCGCAATGGGCCGGGGTGTTGGCACCGGTTTTATCAAATATTTTGAAAGGGTTAGACTGATGAACAAGCAAACCGAAACAGCGCTCGAAGCCGCAGCCTTTCGCGCCTTGCGTAGCCATTTGCAGGCGCGCACCGACGTTCAGAACATCGACATGATGAATTTGGCCGGTTTTTGCCGCAACTGCCTGTCGCGCTGGTATCAGGAAGCCGCCGAAGCGCAAGGTATTGAAATGGATAAGGAAACCGCGCGCGAAGCATTTTATGGCATGCCCTATGAAGACTGGCGCGACCGTTACCAGACCAAGGCGACCGATGCCCAAAAAGAGGCCTTCAAAACCAGCCACGCGGCGCATGATTGAAGTTACATTGTAGCAATTGGTGCCATCAAAAGTTTTAGTGTAACGCTAATTCCTGCACCAGAAGTTACAATGTATCGGCAATTTCGCGGAATTCGAAAGCCAGATCATGACAATCGGGCGCGTTTTTTGGCAGGTTATGGTGGGTTTTCCGAGTGTTCCTGCACCGGCTTTTGCCACTGTATTTGCAACCCTGGCACTGGCAGATCAGTTGAAAATTTTCACCAGCATCGTCCCCAAACATTATGGCCGAAATTTTAGCAAGGCGCTAAACACCGAAACTGCTTGAGCCAGCGTGGGCCGGCCCGCATGATTTTGCCCCGCGCATGAGCCGGATTCGTGCCCTGCAAAATGCAGATACCATTGTGGTGAAGGGCAATGGAATGGAGTTGTGGTGGGAAGATGTGGCTGGCCAAATCCGTGCGGACCCGCAGTGATTGTTCTGGGCCGCCTACCCCTTGCCAGCCGCCACCTGCTGCGCGAACCCGCGTATGATTTGCAGGAATACCGGCATGAGCACACACACACGAGCATGAACACATAAATCAGGCAAAACGCGGCCTTCAGGTCGCGGCCTTACGACTTTCTTCTATGTAAAGCGCGCGCAGGCGTTGGGTGATCGGGCCGGGCTCGCCGCTGCCGATCGCTACCCCGTCAACCTTAACGACGGGGCAAAGCAGCGAACCCGCCGAGGTGATAAACGCCTCTTGCGCGGCCTGCGCCTCAAGAATTGTAAAGGGGCGTTCCTCCACCTTCATCTGCACTTCACCCGCATAGCGCATAAGCGCTTTGCGGGTGATCCCGTGCAGGATATGGTTGGAAAGATGGCGGGTGAGCAGCGTGCCGTCGGCGGTGATGATCCACGCGTTGTTCGAACTGCCCTCGGTGACAAAACCGTCTTCAACGAACCAGGCGTCATCGGCCCCGGCCTGATGCGCATTGTTTTTGGCCAGTGCCGCCCCCAGCAGTTGCGTGGTTTTAATGTCGCGCCGCCCCCAGCGAATATCGGGAACCGTTACCACCGCAATGCCGCGCACCGCACTGGGCATATTCACCAGATCGCGGGCCTGGGTGAAGGCGACAACCGTAGGGGTGAGCGTGTCGGGCCACAAAAAATCGCGGTCATGCGCGCCACGTGTAATTTGCAAGTAGATACCGCCTTCGATAAGCGCGTTGCGGTTGATGAGTTCGCGGTGCATGGCTATGAGCGCGGGTTCATCTAGCGGTGCGGGAATGTCAAGCGCATCCAGCGAACGGGCCAGCCGCGCCATATGGCCGGGGAAGTCGCACAGCTTGCCATCCAGCACCATGGTAACTTCGTAAACCGAGTCCGCCATGAGAAAGCCACGGTCAAACACCGAAATTTTCGCTTCATCTTCAGGCAGATAGCTTCCGTTAATGTAAACGGTACGGCCCATCTTATTCCTCGCTGGTGGTTGCTACCCCCAAAGGCCCGGGGCGGCGGGATGCACCTGCGCATCCTCGTATTTCAACCCATTAAACCGGTCGGCGCGCAGCCACAAGGGGCCGTCAAGGTCAACAAATTCCGCGCCCTGCGCCACAAGTTGCGCAGGCGCAATGGAAAGCGAGGAACTGAGCATACAGCCAACCATAATACCAAAGCCTTGCGCGCGGGCGGCACTTCGCAGGGCCAGTGCCTCGGTCAACCCGCCGCATTTATCAAGCTTGATGTTGACGAGGTCGTATAGGCCGGCAAGCGAAGGCAAGCTGGCACGGTCAACACAGCTTTCATCGGCGCAAAGCGGCACGGGGCGGGGCTGGCCGCGAAGGGCTTCCTGTTCGACTGCCAAAAGCGGTTGTTCGATCATCGCCACGCCAAGCTGTGCGAATTGCGGCGCGAGAGCAAGGTAGTCGTCCAGCGTCCAGCCTTCATTGGCATCGACAACAAGCCGCGTATTTGGTGCGCCCTTGTGAACGGCGGCGAGGCGATCAAGGTCGCCGACACCACCAAGCTTGACCTTGAGCACCGGGCGTGCGCGCGCCGCAACGGCGGCACGGTGCATCGCCGCGGGCGTATCAAGCGAGATGGTCAGCGCGGTGGTAACGGGTTGGGGCGGGGCAAGCCCTGCCAGTTGCCAGACGGGCTGGCCGGTTTGCTTGGCGCGCAAATCCCAACGGGCACAATCAAGCGCGTTGCGCGCGGCACCGGGGGGGAGCGCTTGCAAATCGCCAGCGCTGGGGAATTCGGCAAGCACGGCACTTTCGATCTGATTGATAACCCCGTCGCAGCTTTCGCCAAACCGCGCGAAAGGCTGGCACTCGCCGCGGCCATAATGGGTGCCATCGTGCAAGGTGACAGTGACAAGCTCCGCCGCCAACCGCGTGCCGCGCGAAATGACAAAGGGTTTTTTCAGCGGTAACCGCGCGTAGCCAAGCTGAACCAGACGGGGCTTCACTAGCGCAAATAGGCGACAGGGGTTTCCGGGTCGCGCTCAAAATCGACCGGGGGGCTGGCAAAAACTTCGGTGCGCCATTTGAACGTATAGGTGAGCACGTCGCCATCTTCATCGGCGCGCATGATCAGGCATTGGGCCATCTGGCGCGCGCCGTCATACAAATCGACATAACCGCGCAGCGTGGGTGCAACATCGGCCGCGATGGCGAAACCGTCATCCCATAAATCAAGGATCGGGTAGGTTTTGCCATCGACCTGTATGCGCAAACGATGCTTGCGGCCAAGGCCGCGACGCTCGGCACTGCGCAACCCGTCGAGCACCTCTTTGGACAAATACGACATGGGCGACTCCTTTGCACAAGTTTGGGCGCAGCGCGGTTAACAAATCAAGTCACTTGGCAGAATTATTTATGACATTGGCGTCAGGAGCGACGATTTAGCGCTAGGCGCCTTTAGCACGCGCTGCATAATGCTCGGCCATGGCAAAAAGATCGTCGAGCTTGAGCGGCAGGCGCATCACGGCGCGCGCGTTGGGCACCAAGGTAAACACCGCCAGATCGCCGGTAAAACTTGAACTGAGCGTAACGATAACCGGCAGGTAGGGCAGGCGTAGAACCATGTAATCGGCCAATGCAACCGCCCCGTTTTCAGGCAGATCGAAGGCGAGAATCACGATATCGAAGCTACGAAAGCGCAGATGTTGAAATGCGGAATCAAGATTTGTGGCCAATGATACCTCTGCACCGCTGGACGTAAAATGGTCGCTCAAAAGCGGGCCTAGATCGGCCCTGTGTTCTGCTATAAGAACGCGCACGGAGTACCCATTTCGTAGCTTTTTCTGTAAAAACAATTTTATCAGGTCGGCCCTGATTTACGAGCAATACTTGTGCGCTTTATCCGACCTAGGTGCTAAATAGGACTAATGGACTATAAATGACCCATGTCGAAATGCTGCTTTTGGTCCTGCTGGTTGATGCGGTTCTGGGTGACCCGCCATGGCTTTGGGGGCGCATAGGCCATCCGGCAGTATGGATGGGGCGGTTGATCGCATTATGTGAGGCCAAATGCAACCATGGTGCCGGGCGGCGTGCAAAAGGGCTGGTGGTTGTTCTGGGGCTTGTTATTGGCGTGACCATGCTCGGCGCGCTTTTGGCGTGGATACCGGATTACGGCTTGATCGAGGTCGCAGGGGGCGTGGCGCTCATGGCCCATCGCAGCCTGCTTGAGCATATGCGCGACGTGGTGCACGCCCTTGCCCAAGGGATTGGCCACGCACGCCGGGCCGTGGCCATGATCGTGGGGCGCGATGTATCGGGCCTTGATGAAAGCGGGGTCGCACGCGCCGCGATTGAAAGTGGCGCCGAAAATTTTTCCGACGGGGTGATCGCGCCTGCCTTCTGGTTCCTGATTTTCGGGCTGCCGGGCATGCTCGTCTATAAGCTGGTCAATACCGCCGACAGCATGATTGGCCATAAAAACGCGCGCTACGGCGCGTTTGGCTGGGCGGCTGCACGGCTTGATGATGTGTTGAACTGGGTGCCCGCTCGGCTTACGGGCCTGCTGATCTGCGCCACCGGGCGGCCGCGCAACGCCTTTGATGTGATGATGCATGATGCCGATCTCCACACCTCGCCCAATGCCGGCTGGCCGGAAGCGGCGATGGCGGGCAGCCTTGATATCGCGCTTGGTGGCCCCCGCAGCTATGGCGGCGCGGTGGCGCAACTGCCCTGGATGAACAGCTTCGGGCGGCGCGATTTGCGCAGCGCCGATATTGTTGCCGCGATGAACCGGCTGTGGCGGGCTTGGGGGATTTTCGGGCTGGGGTTGCTGGCGCTTGCCGCACTTGGTGCAATGGCCGGCATAGGCTGAAACAGTAATTGCCCCCCGCGCGTAAAGCATTGCATTCGCCCCTGGTTAAAGCTGCGCCGCCGGTTCCCATCGGGCTAGCGCGTTTGGCCGGTCGACCACCAAAAAGCCACCATCATTGCCACCATAACCAATGTGGCCAGTGCAAGGCGGCGGCGGTCGGGGGTGAAGTCGTCGGATTTGAAGAACAGGGCGAAGGTGGTGACGCTGAGTAGCATTTGGCGGCCAAGCCCTGCGCCTTCGTCTCGGGCTTGCGCCTGCGCGCGGCGGCGCAGGCGAAACAGGGTCCAGAACATCAGCCCTGCCCATATAGCGAAGGCAATGCTTTGCAGCGCAAGGATGATGGTTTGTGCTGCGCTCAAGCGGCTTCGACCTCTTGCTCGATTGCCCCGAAAATCGAATGCCCGTCGGCGTCTTTCATTTCGATACGCACAATATCGCCAAGGCCCAGAAACGGCGTGGCAGCGGTGCCGGATTCGATCGTTTCAATCATCCGCAGCTCGGCAATGCAGGAATAGCCCGCGCCGCCTTCGGCCACAGGCTTGCCCGGCCCGCCATTAAGCTTGTTGGACACCGTGCCCGAACCGATGATCGTGCCGGCCCCAAGCGGGCGGGTTTTGGCGGCATGGGCAATAAGGGTGGGGAAATCGAATGTCATATCCACACCGGCATTGGCGCGGCCAAAGGACTGGCCGTTGAGGTCAACCAGTAGCGGCAGGTGCAGTTTGCCATCAGCCCATGCATCACCCAGCATTGAGGGGGTAACGGCGACAGGCGAAAAAGCCGAAGAGGGTTTGGACTGATAAAAGCCGAAGCCTTTTGCAAGCTCACCGGGGATGAGGCCGCGCAGCGAGACATCATTCACCAGCATGACAAGGCGGATGGAAGCGGCGGCCTCGGCTTTTGAAGCGCCTTGGCGCAAGTCGCCAACAATCACAGCGACCTCGCCCTCAAAATCCAGCCCCCAATCATCGCCACCCAGCGGAATGGGGCCGCGCGGGGCGAGGAAGGTGTCGGACCCGCCCTGATACATGAGCGGTTCTTGCCAGAAGCTGGCAGGCATTTCGGCGTTGCGCGCCCGGCGCACCAGTTCCACATGGTTCACATAGGCCGAACCATCGGCCCAGTGAAAGGCGCGCGGCAGCGGTGAGAACGCATCGCGTTCATGAAACCGCTCGCTTGGCACAGAGCCGGATTCCAACCCGCGCGCCACAGCCTCGAGCGCGGGGGCTACCGAAGGCCATTCATCCAGCGCAACCTGCAATGTGGGCGCGATATGGCGCACATCGGAACAGCGGGTAAGGTCGCGCGATACGACGACAAGCGCACCATCGCGCGTGGCATTGTTAATGCTGGCAAGTTTCATGAAGGCTCCCTGAAGGTAGTGGGGTTGGGCAAGTCATATATCTGCCACCCAGTTTAGCGTTGCGGCGCGCCATGTCGAGCCGCAAAGCGACCCTGTGCCCGGCCCCCTTGCCCGGCGCGCTAGCCACCCTGCCCGGCCAGTGCCGCTTTAAAGAACGGTTCGGGGCTTTCCGCCTCGATGAGCTTTTTACCGGTAATCACCCAAAAACGGCTGCCGACATGGCGCACAAAGCTGCGGTCGTGCGACACCAGCAGGCAAGCGGCACCTTGCGCGGTCAGTTCGGCTTCCAGTGCCTCTTGCCCTTCGATATCGAGATGGTTGGTCGGCTCGTCCAGCACGTAAAAATTTGGCCTTGTGAGGCGCAGCACCAGCATGGCAAGGCGCGATTTTTGCCCGCCGGAAAGTGCTGCGACCGGCCCGGTTTGACGGTCGAGCACAATGCCCGCGCCTGCCAGAAGACTGCGCGCGCGCTGATCGCCCACATCAAAGGCACCGACCACGGCCTCCATCGGGGTGGCAAAGCGGTCAAGCTGGGAAAGTTGCTGGTCGGATACGCCAAGCACAACCGAGCCAGCCATGCGCAGGCCCGCCACCGCGCTTTGCTGCGCTGCAAGCACCTGCGCCAGCAGCCGCGATTTGCCCGCACCGTTTGCGCCAAGCAGCACCACGCGGTCGCCTTTATTGATCCAGAGCGTGCCGGTGTTGAACAAAACGCGGCCATCGGGGGTGGTTATGTCGAGCTTGTCCAGCGCCAGCAGCGCCTTGGCATGGGTGCCGGAATTGGCCAGCCTTATATCGCCCGCCGCGCGCTCGGCATGGGCGGGTTTGGCGGCGGTTTCGATCTTTTCGGCGCGCGCCTTGAGCTGCTTGGTCTTGGTAATCAGCAGATCGGAGCCGGAATTGATGCCGATATTGTTCAGCTTCGCCGCTTGCTGGCGCAACTGGCGGGCGGTTTTCATATCAGTCTCGAACTGGCGAGCAGCGGTGGCGTCAACCTCGGTGAGCGCGCCGCGCGCCTTGGTGAAGGGGAGCGCGAACATCTGGCTGTTATCGGCGCGCAAAAACAGCGTGCGGTTGGTGACTGCATCAAGAAACGCACGGTCATGGCTGGCAATGATGCAGGGTATGCCACGCGCAACGGTATTCAGCCAGTTTTGCAACTGCCCGATGCGGCCAAGGTCAAGGTGGTTGGTTGGCTCGTCGAGCAACAGCACATCAGGCTCACCTACCCAAAGCCGCGCCAAAAGGCCCGCGCGCTGCCAGCCGCCCGAAAGCGCCTTCATAGGCAAGCTGCGCAAATCTTGCGGCACGCCAAGGTCATCAAGTGCGATATCGACGCGCCAGCTTTCATATTCGGCTTGCTCGGCGGGCAGCGCGCCAAGCACCGCATCGTAAAGCGCAAGCGCCAGTAACTCGGGCGGCACATCCTGGGCCAGCAAGCCTGTGCGCAGCCCGCGCGCGCGGGTTATCTCGCCACCGCTCGCGTCATGCAGGCCGTGCAGGATGTTCAGCAGGGTTGATTTACCGCGCCCGTTTGCGGCGATCAGGCCAACACGGTCGCCCTTGTTGAGCGTGAGGTTAAGGCCGGAAAACAGGATCTCGCCGCGCGTGGCGGAGATTGCATTGAGGTTAAGCAGGGACATTCAAGGTCTCATGATCTGGGAAATAGCGCGCACGTCGGCGCGATCTGGGGCAGATCATCGGATAAGAACCCTGATCAGCCCCGCAAACGGATTTGCGGGGCGTGCACAGGGCCACGGGTTCGGTCGTGATAGCGATAGTGCACTGAACCCTCCAGCCCCCGTGGTTTGCATTAGGCTGAGGATAGCGCGCGGTTTTGCGCCTGTCTAGCGGCCATAGAAGGGGAGGAAGCCGCGCAGATAGTCGACCCATATTTCCGGTAAAACGATGGGGTAAAACGTGCCAATGAGCATAAGGTTGATGGTAATCGCAAGTGCTAGGCCAAGCGCTGTTAAGCCCCATAATGCTGGAAGTGCGAGATGGTGGCGTTGGCTACGCATAAGTACAAGGCGCAAGGCGCAGGCTATGTGCAGGAATAAGGCGGTGACGCCCAAAAAATAGTAGGGGAAGAAATACCACACAAAGGGCGCGCCGTTCATGCCGGCGGCAGGCCAGTAAAAGGTGGTGTTCAGCCCATCGCCCCAGCGCGCCAGAGCCATTGCACTGATATGCTGGATGATGAAAAACAAAAACGCCGCGCCGGATGCAGCCTGTAGCTTCGCCCAGCGCCCGCGCAAGCCGCGCCGGTATTGGCCGAGCAGCAGCACCGCCCCACCAATGATTTGTGTAATGAATGCCACCAGCAATATGGGTTCGACAATCGGGTTGCGGTAGAGCAGCCGAAAAGCGGCTTGCACGCGGTCATAGGCTGCGATGCCGAACAGGCCTGCAAGGTGCGTTGCAAAATGCAGGATGATAAAGACGACCAACAGAACGGCTGTGGATTTATGCAGTTTGCGCAGGGTCATTTTGGGCTTTCACGCGTGAATTTGTTGTTGAACCAGGCCAACGCCTTTTCTGTTTGCGCGGCAGGGGTCTCGGCGGTGCCAAGGTCTTGAATTTCGGCAAGGCTTGTGGCGGCAAGCTCCCGCCGCCACGCAGCCTCGGCCCGCCACATGGAGCGGGCTATACCACAGGGACGCGTGTAAAGCGCATCATCCACGCCGCTTGGCCCGCAGCGGCGGATTTCGGTGCAGATAAAATGCCACCCCGCCCCGTCGATCGCCTCGACAATTTGGAGTAGGGTAATTGCTGCTGGCAGGCGCGCAAGCGCATAACCGCCTTGTGGCCCGCGCCGGGTTTCGACAATGCCCGCAACAGAGAGTTTTTGCATCTGCTTGGCCAGATACGGCTCCGGCAGGTCAAAGAACTCGGCAAGCAGGCGCGCAGGCAGAGCGTTGCCTTCTGGCAACATCGCCAGCAAACTGCATGAATGTATGGCCCACTCCAGACCTTCGGGATGTTTCATAATTACAGATAAAATATATCCGCAATTAGGCTGTCAAGACCGAAGCCAGCGTCAAATTCGCCCAAGCCGAGTAACTTTGGCTCAATCGAGCGCGGCGGCAATTGCCCTGAACATTGCAATATTGCGCTTCATCGCGTCGCGGCTGTCTTCACGAAAATTGCGATCAGCGGCGTTGAGCGCGATGACCACGCCGCGCATTTGATCGATATAGATATACTGGCCGTAAATGCCTGCGGCGAAGAACTCACCGGGGTTGGCATCGGCTGGAAGCCACCATTGGTAGCCATAACCGCGCCTATCGCCCGTGGCATCGGGCGGGGCGGCGTTGGTGGTGGCGGCGGCAACCCATTCGGCGGGCACAAGCTGGCGTGCGCCCACGCGGCCCTGATTGGCAAAGAGCAGACCAAAGCGCGCATAATCGCGCGTGCGCATATTAAGCCCACCGAGCACAAAACCCACGCCGTAACCATCGGTCAGGTAATAGGCGGGGCCTTCCAGCCCGATGGGCGCGAGCAGTTTTTCGCCCATCAGGTCTACCACGGAACGGCCGGTGGCACCGCGAATGACCATACTGAGAATATGGGTATCAATCGAGTTATATTGCCGTGCCGAACCCGGTATGCGGGCCCGCTCGCTCAGGCCGGCGGCAAAGCCGTCCATCGACCAGCCAAGCCCGAGCACACGGCCCATCTTATTGATGTCGGACCAGAAATCCAGATAGTCTTCGTTGAACTTTACCCCTGATGACATGTGCAAAACGTCGATGATGCGCACCCCGTCATAGGCGCTGCCCACCAGTTGCGGCACATAATCGGTAACGGGCGCGGTCAGGTCGGGGATCTCTCCCTCCTCCACCAGAATGCCGAACAAGGCCGACAGGAAGCTTTTGGCGACCGACCATGAAATATGCACATCATCGGGCCCGGTGCCCAAAGCATAGGATTCATGGGTGATTGCGCCGTCTTTCAGCACGACAAGGCCGGTATAGCGGCTGTTTTCAAGCCATGCCTGCAGCGGTTCGGCCTGCCCGTTAAAGGTGAAGCTTTCGGGCAGGGCTGCGGGGGCTTCGGGCAGCGGCGCGGCAGTGCCAATATGCAGCGGCGCGCTTTCAAAAGCCGCATCCATATGGCTGAAATTGGCAACGATCCGGTCTTCGTCAAATAGGGTAACAACGGCCACAAGCCTGCTGATCCGCCCCCAGTTAAACGTGACCAGAACCACCAGCACCAGAACGAGCAGGACGAGAATTTGCTTGATACGGCGCATGGATGCTCCCTTGTTATGAGGTTTGCCACAGACTAGCCTTTGAAGCAGGCTTGGCAATACAGGACCGCGCATCATGATACGGCTACACGATTACTGGCGCTCATCCGCCGCTTACCGGTTGCGCATTGCGCTGAACCTGATGGGCGTGGCCTATGAACAGATTGCGGTGAACCTGCTGAGCGGCGCGCATAAAACCCCCGCGCATTTGGCGCTGAACCCGCAAGGGCTGGTGCCTGTGCTGGAGATTGACGGGCTGGTGATGACCCAAAGCCTTGCGATTATCGAATATCTGAACGAGGCGCATGAGGCCGGTTTTCTGCCCGCGCATCCGACAGGGCGGGCACGGGTGCGCGCGCTGTCTTATGCCATTGCCATGGAAACCGCGCCAATATGCAACCTTTCAGTGCGGCAATATGTAGAGCAGGAAAGCGGCGGGGCGATTACGGCAGATGGCTGGCAGTTGCGCTTTATCAGCCAAGGGTTGGCGGCGTTCGAGGCGATGCTGGCGCATGAGGCCGGTGATTTCTGCCATGGCGACGAGATTTCCATGGCCGATATCTGCCTTGTGCCGCAGCTTTACAATGCCCGCCGCGCAGGGGTGGATCTGGCGGCCTTCCCGCTGATTGGCGCAATTGACGCGCGGCTGGCCGCCCTGCCACCCATCATGGCAGCCCTGCCGGAAAACAACGCCCCCTAACGCTAGGTTGCAAGAACACCGCATTGACCTTGGCGCTGGGCGGCGTAACCTGCTTGCAATTTTAATCGGGAGACTTCGCATGGTTGAAGATATTGTAATTCTGGGTGGTGCACGCACCGCGATTGGCACGTTCGGCGGCGCGCTCGCCGGTCTGGCACCCACGCATCTGGCCGCGCATGTCAGCCGCGCCGCGATGGAACGCGCCGGCGTGGCGCCTGGGCAAATCGGTCATGTTGTGTTTGGTCATGTCATCAATACCGAGCCGCGCGATATGTATCTTTCGCGCGTGGCGGCGGTTGAAGCGGGCATTCCCAATGAAACACCGGCGATGAATGTCAACCGGCTGTGCGGCTCCGGCGTGCAGGCGATTGTGTCGGCCAGCCAGAGCCTGATGCTTGGCGATGCCGATTTCGCGCTGGCAGGCGGGGCGGAATGTATGAGCCGCGGTCCGCATATCATGCAGGCGGCGCGCTGGGGGCAAAAGATGGGCGATGTCACCACCGTGGATATGATGATCGGCGCGCTGCACGACCCGTTTGGCGCGGGGCATATGGGGGTGACGGCGGAAAATGTCGCCGCCGAGCACGGCATCAGCCGCGCCGATCAGGATAGCTTTGCCGCTGAAAGCCAGCGCCGCGCGCTGGCCGCCATAAAGGCCGGATATTTCACCGATGAAATTACCCCGGTGAGCGTAAAGCAGCGCCGCGATACCGTAGAATTCGCGACAGACGAGCACCCCAAAGCCAGCAGCCCCGAAGTGCTGGCCGGTCTGCGCGCTGTGTTCAGGAAAGACGGCACCGTCACGGCGGGCAACGCTTCGGGCATCAATGATGGTGCAGCAGCTCTGGTGCTTGGCCGCGCAGATGCAGCGGCGCGCGCGGGCCTCAAACCCATGGCGCGGATCATCGGCTACGCTCATGCCGGCGTGCGCCCCGAGGTGATGGGCATCGGCCCCGTGCCCGCCGTGCAGGCGCTTTTGGCGCGCACAGGCATGGTGGCCAGCGATTTTGACGTGATCGAGAGCAACGAAGCCTTTGCCGCGCAAGCCTGCGCGGTGAGCAAGGAATTGGGGCTGGACCCGGCCCGCGTAAACCCCAATGGCGGGGCCATCGCGCTCGGTCATCCGGTAGGGGCAACGGGCGCGATCATCACCATCAAGGCGCTTTACGAGCTACGCCGCACCAACGGGCGCTATGGCCTGGTCACCATGTGCATCGGCGGCGGTCAGGGCATAGCGCTGGCGATCGAGCGGTTGTAACTCAGCAACAGCCATTGCCCGCCTGAATTGGCGGGCATGGCCGGGTTGCATAGGAACAGAACACACAGCAATCGCCCTTTTTCGGGGTCAGCACTGTGTGGCATGATTGGCATTCGTAGAACCACTGGCAGGCATCCATCGGCATCTCCTCCACGGCGTGGTGGCTGCAATGCGGGCATGTGATTGTTGATTGAAGGTTGGGCTGTGGCGCTGGCATCGGCTACATCCTTGAAATCAGATAATCGTTGAGGCGCCCTTCGTTCAGCACAACAAGCCAGGCAATGGCTGTCATAAAAGTCGCCCCTGATAACCACCATTTCAACCGACCGAGCGCGCCGCGTCGATACGCAATAAGGTAAGAATACCCGATTACCAAGGTCGACAGCGCCAAAACATAAAAGCTGGCCGCAGCGATTTTTCCGAAAATGGCAAGCCAGCTTCCACCCATGCCAAGCAAAATGAAGGTGACCGGCAAAATACAGCAGGCACCCACACCCACTGCGGCCAATGCCGAGCTATAACTTAGCCTAAGATGATTTTTCATGGTTTTTTCGAGTCCCGGTTTGTGATGATCTCCGCTATAACTCCTGTAGTTACTACAGGAGCAAGCGGAGATTTTCATGGCGACAATCGGTAAAGCGGCCCGGCAAAGCGGGCTGAGCATCGAGACAATTCGTTTTTATGAGCGAAGCGGCGTTGTTCCAAAACCAGACCGGAGCGCAAATAACAGGCGCAGCTATTCCACCGAACAAATTGGTCGGCTACGGTTGATCAGGCGATTGCGCGATCTTGGCTTTGGGCTGACCGATGCGCAGGTTTTGTCATCTTTGGCGATTGCACCTAATGCGGATTGCCATGCGGTTTTGGGCATCGCCCAATCGCATATCAAAACTGTCCGCTCGAAAATGGCTGAATTGCGCAAGTTCGAGGCCGCGCTTGTTGAACTTACAGCGAATTGCGGTGATGGGCGCGTGAGTTGCCCGATGCTCGCGCAGCTCTGCGGCAACGATAGTTAAATCACTTCCCCCAAAAACCCCTCAACCGCCGCCTGAAATTCGCGCGGCTTTTCGGCGTGCAGCCAGTGGTTTGCGCCCGCGATGCTTTCGGTGCGGGCGTTCGGGAACAGGGCGGTGATGTGAGCGGCGTGGGCGGGTTGCACATAGTCAGACAGTTCGCCGCGCAAGAACAGGGTTTCACCCTCATATTGGCCTGAAACCTCGGGCCAGCCGATGATATGGCCCATGTCACGTTCCAGCACATCGAGATTCAGCCGCCAGCTTGCGCCCCCCTCACCAAGGCGCAGCGATTGCAGCAGGAAGGCGCGCAGCATGTCATCGGCCAAATGCGGTTTGAGTTGTGCATCGGCCTCGCTGCGGCGGGTAACGCTAGGCAGGTCAACCTGGCGCAGCGCCATGATCTTGTCGGCCTGACTGTGGGTATACGCGACGGGGGCGATATCGGCCACGATCAACCGGTTCACGAGGTCGGGCTGGGTAAGCGCCAGCGCCATGGCCGCCTTGCCCCCCATGGAATGGCCAAGCACATCGGCGCGGCCACCATGCGCGGCAATCACTTCAGCCAGATCGGCGGCCATGTCGGGGTAAGAGTGGCTGGGCAGATGCGGGCTTTCACCGTGGTTACGCATATCAACCGCGATGACCTGTCTGCTAGCCGCCATGCGTTTTTGCAACACACCCCAGTTGCGGGCCGCACCGAAAAGCCCATGCGCAACTAGCAACGGCGGGGTGCCATTAGGTGCGCCTTCGGTAATGGTGTTCAGCATAGTCAGCCCCTAAACGATGAAATTGGCGAGCATTTGATTGTCGGTGATATCCTGAAACGAAAAACCGGCATCGCGCATGCGCTGGGTAAAGGCCGGAAAGCTGGCCGGGTCATGCGTTTCAATGCCGATGAGCACCGAGCCGAAATTGCGCGCCGACTTCTTCAGATATTCAAAGCGGGCGATGTCATCATCCGGGCCAAGCAGGTTGAGAAATTCCTTCAGCGCGCCGGGCCGCTGGGGCATGCGCAGCACGAAATATTTTTTCAGCCCTGCCGAGCGCATGGCCCGTTCCTTGACATCGGGCAGGCGCTCAAAATCAAAATTCCCGCCGGACACAAGGCAAACAATGCGCTTGCCGGCAATGTCGGGCATGTCGCGCAGCGCATCGATGGCCAGCGCGCCCGCCGGCTCCAGCACTACGCCCTCGACATTGAGCATGTCGATCATGGTTTCACAAAGCCTGTCTTCAGACACGGCCATGCAATCAGCTTGGGTGAATGGCGCAAGCGCTGCGAAATTGAGCGCGCCAATGCGGGCAACAGCGGCACCGTCAACAAAATTATCAACCGCGGGCAGGGTAACGGGGCCGCCAGCGGCAAGCGCGGCGGCAAGGCTGGTGGCCCCTGCGGGTTCAATGAAGCGATAGCTGCAGGCATCGCCAAAATAGCGGGTCACACCGCCCGCCAGACCACCACCACCAACGGGCAGCACCAGCATATCGGGCAGGCTGCCCAACTGCGCGGCAATTTCCACGGCAACGCTGGCCTGGCCAATCATCACCTGCTCGTCATCAAAGGGCGGCAAAAAGCGGCCATTGAGTTGCGCGCAATACTCTTGAGCCGATTTGAGCGCCGCATCGAAAATATCGCCGGTGAGGCGGATCTCGATGAATTCACCACCAAAGGCGCGGGTTTTGGCGATTTTCTGATCAGGCGTGGTAACAGGCATGAACACCACCGCCTGCACGCCGAAATGCTGTGCGGCAAAGGCCACCCCCTGCGCGTGGTTGCCCGCCGAGGCGCAGATAAAAGGGCCGGTTGCGCCACCATCCAGCGCGGCCTTCATCGCGGTGAGCGCGCCGCGCAGCTTGTAGCTGCGCACCGGCCCAAGATCTTCGCGCTTGAGCCATATTTCCGCGCCATATTTGGCCGACAGATACAGGTTATGCTGCAGCGGCGTTGGTTCAAACAGCGCGCGCATGGCGGTGGTGGCTTCGGTAACTTTCCGGCGGAAATCGTTCATGCGTCCTCGGTCATTTTGGTGGTGGCATGCAAGCTGGCAATGGCTTGTCAGGCCTTGAGTTCACGGCCTTCGATCAGAATGCCATAAAGCGTGGTCATCACGGAAATGCCAAGCATGGTGAAAACCCATATCGGCACGGCGGTCACTACACCCAAGATCGCACCCCTTACTGTGGTGGGCGGAAGGTAAAGCGCTATGGCTTGAAGTGCTGCGATTCCGGCAACCATCAGCACCGAGGTTACAAGGATTTGCCCGTTCATGGGTGCTGTTTTATCCCACGATTCCCGCAAGCGAATGCGGCGGCCTAGTGCAATGGCGGGAAAGCAAAGTGCAAAACGGTTGAACATCGTGTTCATCACTACGGCGATAATCAGCAGAATTGGCAGATAGGCCGGGCCGGGGGTGATTGTGCCATCGGGCAGCGCCACCATGAAAGCCGCGCCAAACAGCATGCCGGCCACAAGGCTGGCAATGGCCGATGTGAGAAGAATGGCCACAAACAAAAGCAGCGCTACACGCAAACCTGTAAGCAGGTAGGCCAGAAAACTGCCGGGCGGCGGGTTCAACGGATCGGCGGCATTGGGGTCGGCCAGCAGCACATAGCGATGCCACGCAATCGCCGTTGTGACAGACAGAACAAGGCTGGCAACAAGCAGCAGGCTGTGCACAAAGCCACCGAGCCCAACGAGCACCAATACCGGTGAGGCCAGCGTAATGGCCAAAAGCAACATCCCAACACGCAACGCTTGCGCAAAATTGCCCGTGACCTGACGCCATGAATGAATGAAAAGCTGCATTATCTGCCCTATCTTTGTGCCTTAACCTTTGCATTCGCCTATCATGCGGGGCACGGCGTGGCCAGCGATTTGCCCCGCACACCCCTTGTTTAGCGCCGCAATTCCGCCTAAAGCGGGCCGGAACCCTTCTTGATGGAGCCTGCCCCATGTCCGCCGCCAAACTTGCGCCTAAAAAAGTTGTCCTTGCCTATTCGGGGGGGCTGGATACCTCGATCATTCTGAAATGGCTGCAAACCGAATATGGCTGCGAGGTCGTGACCTTCACCGCCGATCTCGGGCAGGGCGAAGAGCTGGAACCGGCGCGGGCCAAGGCCGAACTTCTGGGGATCAAGCCAGAAAACATCCATATCGAAGATGTGCGCGAAGAATTCGTGCGCGATTTCGTCTTCCCGATGTTTCGCGCCAATGCGCTCTATGAGGGGCTGTATCTGCTGGGCACCTCGATTGCGCGGCCACTGATTTCCAAGCGGCTGGTTGAAATTGCAAAAGAGGTCGGCGCCGATGCCGTGGCGCACGGGGCAACCGGCAAGGGCAATGATCAGGTGCGCTTCGAGCTGTCCGCCTATGCGCTGAACCCCGATATCAAGGTGATTGCGCCGTGGCGCGAATGGGACCTGACCAGCCGCACCCGCCTGCTGGAATTCGCCGAGGCAAACCAGATTCCCATCGCCAAGGACAAGCGCGGCGAAGCACCGTTTTCGGTGGATGCAAACCTTTTGCACACCTCCTCCGAAGGCAAGGTGCTGGAAGACCCGGCTGAAGAAGCGCCTGACTATGTTTATCAGCGCACCGTTCACCCCGAAGACGCGCCCGACACGCCCGAATATGTCGAGGTTGGCTTTGAGCGCGGCGATGCTATCAGCGTCAATGGCGAGGCGATGAGCCCGGCCACGCTGTTGACCAAACTCAACGAACTTGGCGGCGCGCATGGCTGCGGGCGGCTTGACCTTGTGGAAGGCCGCTTTGTTGGCATGAAGTCGCGCGGGATATATGAAACGCCCGGCGGCACATTGCTGCTGGCCGCGCATCGCGGGATTGAGAGCATCACCCTTGACCGTGGGGCCGCGCATCTGAAAGACGAGTTGATGCCGCGCTATGCCGAGCTGATCTATAACGGTTTCTGGTTCTCGCCCGAGCGCGACATGCTGCAAGCCGCGATTGATAAAAGCCAAGAGCATGTGAACGGCACCGTGCGGCTGAAACTCTACAAGGGCAGCGCCATGGTTGTAGGCCGCTGGTCGGATGACAGCCTCTATTCCGAAGCGCATGTAACCTTTGAAGATGACGCAGGTGCCTATGATCAGGCCGATGCGGCGGGTTTTATCAAGATCAACGCGCTGCGCCTCAAGCTGCTGGCCGCGCGCAACCGGCGCTAGGGCCATGGCGGGCGGGCGCGATCTGGGGGTATTGCTGGCCGGCATGGCCCCAGAGTTGCATGCCCAGCCCTACGGGTTTGCAAGCTGCAAAACCCTGCCCGCCCTGACCCCGTTTGCAACCGTTGCCGAAGATGAAGGGCTGACGGTTGTTGCCCCTCTGGCCGATTTGCAAAGCCTAGGGCTGGTGGCAGAACCCTTTGCGCGGATCAGTCTTTCGGTGCATTCTGCGCTGGAGGCTGTTGGCCTGACGGCGGCGCTGTCGGGCGCGCTGGCCAAAGCGGGCATCAGCGCCAATGTCATTGCCGGGTTTTACCACGACCATATTTTCGTGGCATGGAGTGACCGCGCCAAGGCAATGCAGATTCTGGAAGGGCTAAGCCGCGATGCGCAAACGAAAACCTGACGCCGCCGCGCATATGGTGGCCGTTTTGAGCGGTTTTTCAACCCGCGCGGTGGCGTGGGATAATGTAAACGCCCTGCTGCGCCTGAAACTCGCACCGGGGCAGGAAACCTTCGTCGCACCCAATGCGGTGACCATTGCGCAGGCCGCTTATGAACCTGCGGCGGAATTGCTGGCGCTATATGCCAGCGATGCGCCCGTCGGGCTTATGGCGCTGTTGGATATGACAAAGGATGGCCCGAGCATCACCGATGACGAGCCGCGCGACGGGGCGTATATCTGGCGGCTGATGGTCGATGCCAGCCAACAAGGGAATGGCTACGGCAAGGCTGCGCTTGATGCGGCAGCGGCATGGGCACAGGCGCGGGGCTTGAAGAAGCTCTATGTTTCCACCGTGCCGGGTGATGGCAGCCCGCGCCCCTATTATGAGGCCAGCGGCTTTGTAGCGACAGGTGATATCGTCGATGGCGAGGATATGCTGCTGCGCCTGCTTTAGGGGAATGAAACAATTCTCACGCCATTGTGGGCGGAGTTGTTTTGCCTTTGCCGCTTTTTGGCGCATCATGGCACAAACAACATTCATGAGGGTTTTATGCCACGTTTCTTACTTGCAGCCATTGCGCTGGTTTTTGCCACATTGCCTTTGCGGGCCGAAAATATTCAGGTCGCCGTATTCGCGGGCGGCTGCTTTTGGTGCGTCGAGGCCGATTTTGACAAGGTCCAGGGTGTGAGCGAAACCATTTCCGGCTTTACAGGCGGCGAGATGGAAAATCCGACCTATAGCGGCAACCATGAGGGCCACTACGAGGCGGTGCAAATCACGTTTGACGCCGATGTGGTCAGCTATGAGCAATTGCTGCACGCGTTTTTCCGCAGCATCGACCCGCTCGATGCAAATGGCCAGTTCTGTGACCGTGGCCATGAATACAAAACCGCTGTCTTCGCGTCTGACGACCAGCGCGCTGCTGCCGAGGCGGCCAAAGCACAGGCAGGCCGCGATTTGAACGCAGAAGTGGTCACCGAAATTCTGCCCGCCGCCGCCTTCTGGCCCGTGGATGGTTATCACCAGAACTATCACAATACCAACCGCGCGCGGTATGAATATTACCGCAACGGCTGCGGGCGTGATCGCCGCGTGCTAGCGCTTTGGGGCGATGCGGCCCCCTTTGCTAACCGCTGACAGCGCGCGCCAGACGCGCGGCAATTTCCGCGCCTTCACCCGAGATTCTAAGCCTTTTGAGGCGGGCCGCCCCGCCCGCCTCGATGCTGATTTGCGCTTTTGATATGTTCAGGATTTTGGCCAAAGCCGAAATGAGCGCCGTGTTGGCCGCCCCATCAACAGGCGGAGCAGGCACGCGCATTTGCAAAGCGAGGCGGCCTTGAGGGTCGGTAACCACGCCATCAATCTGCACTTTGTGGGCGCGGGGCGTCAGGCGAACGGCAAGCGTTACCCCGCCCGCCTCCACCTTCCAAGGCAGGTCAGCCAAAGGCGGCCATGTTGGCATGTAAAAGCTGGCGCAGGAAGAAAATGCCGAAAATCAGCACAAGCGGTGCAAGGTCCAGCCCGGCCACGGGCGGCAGAATACGGCGGATGGGCACATAAACCGGCTGCAGCAGCTTGTTCAGCCCGAACCAAAGCTGTGCGACAAGCGGCTGGCGCAGGTTCAGCACCTCGAAATTGATCAGCCAACTCATGACAATATGGAAGATGATGACATACCAAAACGCATCAAGTGCGAAGCTGAGAATATAGTATAGCTGTTGCATAAACGGCCTTTATTGCGATGCGCCAACAGGTAGTATCTGTGCGCCCACAGGGCAAGCCCCGAACGCGAGGTCATGTCTTGTCATTTGCGTGATCAGGCGGCAGAAAGCCTGCGGAGGCGAAATATGTATCCTTTCATCCGCATGGCTTGGCAAATGTTCAAGCATCGAGGCGACCCGAAGCTGGATTTTGATGGCGTTCATATCAGTCATCATTATTGCCTGCCATGGGATCTGGATATGTGGCGCGAGCTGAACAATGGCCGCACGCTTACGCTTTACGATCTGGGGCGCATTCCGCTGGCCATGCGCGTGGGGCTCATCGGCGTGCTGAAGCGTAAGCGCTGGGGGCTGACCATGGCGGGTGCGACCGTGCGTTACCGCCGCCGTGTGCGCATGTTTCATAAGGTTGAAATGCACAGCCGCGCGCTGGGGCATGACGGGCGGTTCATCTATCTGCAACAAAGCATGTGGCGAAACGGCGAGGCGCTCAGCTCGGTGGTTTACCGCTCGGCTGTGACCGGCGCAGGCGGCATTGTGCCCGTGGGCGAGGTGCTTGCTGCAATGGGCGTGCCGGATTGGAACCCGACTCTGCCTGACTGGGTGCAAGCATGGATAGAGGTTGAGGGCTGGCGCCAATGGCCTCCGGTGGACGTTGTGCCTAAATCCGCCTGATCTGCAATTTGCAGGCTTGAACGCCGCGCCCGGCCCGCGCACACTTGCCGCCAAGCCGAATACGGCATTTGGGGGGGGGCTGAGCGTATGCGTGACAGGGCAAAACGGCGCGGAATTTGGGGTTGGATGCTGTTTGACTGGGCCACGCAACCCTTTCACACGCTGGTCGTGACCTTCATTTTCGCCCCTTATGTCTATGTGCATCTTGCCGGAAGTGCTGCCGAAGGTCAGGCGATCTGGGCTCAAACCACGACCATTGCCTCGATCATCATTGCCTTTTTAGCGCCCGTTTTGGGGGCAATTGCCGACCAGTCCGGCCCGCGCAAACCTTGGATTGCTGCCTTTGGCGTAGTGTTCGTTATCGGCTGTTTCGGGCTTTGGGGTGCCGTGCCGAACATGGCCGACCCGAGTTTGGTGCTGATCTATTTCGCCGCTGCCTTCATCGGGGCGGAAATGATGCTCGTCTTCACCAATGCCATGTTGCCCGACCTTGGGAACAGGTCGGAAATCGGCCGCATTTCCGGTGCGGGCTGGGGCTTTGGCTATCTGGGCGGCGTGGTGATCTTGTTCATTGTTTTGCTGTTCATGTCGCCATTACCGGATTCAGATGTCACCATGCTGGGCATTAAACCTGTTTTCGGTCTGGATGTGGCGCTGGGCGAGCCTGCGCGCGCCGTTGGCCCGCTTTCGGCCATCTGGTTCCTGATCTTCGTTCTGCCGCTGTTTTTTTGGACCCCGGATACCGCCAGACGCCGCGCATTGGGAAATGTGGTAAAGAACGGATTGGCAAGCCTTGGGCGCACAGTGGCCAGCCTGCCGCGCCACCGCTCGCTCTTGACCTATCTTTTGGCCAGCCTGTTTTACCGCGATGCGCTGCTGGCGCTTTACCTGTTTGGCGGCATTTACGCGGCGGGGGTGCTGGGCTGGTCGGCCTTCCTGCTGGGCATATTCGGCATTATCGCGGCGCTGACCGGCGCGGCGGGCGCATGGATCGGTGGCATAATGGACGAGCGCCATGGCCCCAAGCCGGTGGTTGTTGCGGCGGTGGTCCTGCTTATTCTGGTCGGGCTGGTAACCGTTTCAACCTCGCGCGGCATGATCATCGGGTTGCCGGTAGACCCGCAAAGCAACCTTGCCGACATCGTGTTCATGGCCTGTGGGGCGATTATCGGCGCGGCGGGCGGCGCGCTTTGGGGTGCTTCGCGCACCTTGCTTGTGCATCAGGCAGAAGGGCGCATGCCTGTTGCCGAGGCCTTTGGGCTTTATGCACTTTCGGGCAAAGCCACGGCCTTTATCGGCCCGTCGCTGATTTACGTTGCCACGCGGTATTTCGACAGCCAACAACTGGGCGTAACCCCTGTGGTGGGGCTTTTCGTTATCGGGCTGTTTCTGCTATTGATGGTCAAGGTAGACCGAAAGGAAGACTGATGCGCCTTGGTTTCATTCTGGCAGCGGTGCTGGCAACCGCGCTGGCATTGCCCGCACCGCTCAGCGCACAAACCCCCGCCAAAGAGCTGTTCGGCGCGCAGACAACCGCCTCGCGCGGGTGGAACACGCCGTTTGGCTCTTACGCGCGCGGCTGTTTACGCTCAGCCGGCCAACTGGCCGAAACCGGGCCAAGCTGGCAGGCGATGCGGCTGAGCCGCAACCGCAACTGGGGCCATCCAAGCATGATCAGCTTCATCGAACGGCTGGGGGCCGCTGCCCAAAGCGCAGGCTGGGCGGGGATATATGTTGGCGATATATCGCAACCGCGCGGCGGGCCGATGCCCTCTGGCCATGCCAGCCACCAGATCGGGCTTGATGCCGATATCTGGATGCTGCCGCCACGCCGCCTGAACCTGACACCGCAAGAGCGCGAAAACATAAGTTCTGTCAGCGTCGTCACCGGTGATTTTTCCGCCATCAGTAGCAACTGGACAGCCTCGCATATGGCGGTGATACGGGCTGCGGCATCCGACCCTGCGGTCGCACGGATATTCATCACGCCCGCCGCCAAAATCTGGATGTGCGAAAACGCGAACGGCGATCGTAGCTGGCTGCGCAATCTGCGGCCTTGGTGGGGGCATAATTACCATTTTCATGTGCGCCTGTCCTGCCCGCGCGGCGCGGGGCGTTGCGAGAACCAGGCACCGCCACCGCCGGGTGACGGCTGCGCCGAGGCGCAGACCTTCCTGAACAATATGCTCAACCCGCCACCCGCGCCACCGCCCGACCCGAACGCGCCACCCCCTGTGCCGCGCCGCGATCTGACGCTGGCCGATCTACCGCACCAATGCGCCGCCGTATTGCGCCGCTAGCGCTGCTTCTGGCGCTATGCGGCTCGGCATTTGCCCAGCCGCATCTGGTGGAAGAGTCCAACCTGCGCCTGCGCTTGGATGATAGCAATTTCGGCGGGCTGTCAGGGTTGGTTATGGGCGCAGGCGGGCTTGACTTCGTGGCTGTGACCGACCGTGGCCACTTTGTGACCGGGCATATCAACCGCGAAGATGGTGTGGCGCAACGTGCCGAGATTATCGCGCTCACCCCGATACTTGATAGCAAGGGCAACCCGCTTGATGGCTATAACACCGATGCCGAAGGTCTGGCGCGGCTTCCAAATGGTGCACTGATTGTCAGCTTTGAGGGCAACCACCGGATCATGCGCCATAATACGCTTCACGCGGCGGGCGAATTTCTGCCCAGCACCGAGGCGTTTGGCGCATTGCAGAACAATTCGGGCCTTGAGGCGCTGGCGGTTGATGCGGCGGAAATTGTCTATACCATTCCCGAACGCTCCGGCAGGCTTACACAACCGTTTCCGGTGTATCGGCTTATAAATGGCACTTGGGATGAGACGATGTCGCTGCCCCGCCGCGGTGAATTTCTGGTGGTTGGTGCCGATATTGACGGTGCCGATCTTTACATTCTGGAACGCTACTACCTGCCCTTTGGCGGCTTTCAAAGCCGCATCCGCCGCTTTACAATCGCGGGGAATGCACTGGTTGACGAGGTCGAGCTTATGACAAGCCGCCTTGGCCAATATGACAATCTGGAAGGGCTGGATGCATGGCGCGATGCGGCGGGCGTGCTGCGCCTCTCGGTTGTGTCGGACGATAATTTCCGGTTCTACCAGCGCAACCAACTGGTCGAATTCCGGCTGGAAGACTAGCTGGCCTTACGCGCGGCAGCAGCCAGGTTACCCGCCGCGCCAAGCTCTACCCCGTTCAGCCCCATCCAGCCGGCCATGGCGTGAAGCTGCACCAGCATACGTGTAGCCACTTCAGCAGGCACAAACCCGTCCTCATGGTGCAGTGCATTGGCGCGCAACAGGCCTGCTTGCCGGTCAGCCTTGAGGCACACGCGGCCAGCCAGTTCATCGCCCATCAAAAACGGCAGCACGTAATAGCCAAACCGGCGCTTGGCGGCGGGGGTATAGATTTCGATACGGTAGTGGAAATTGAACAACCGCTCGGCGCGGTCACGGTTCCAGACGACAGGGTCAAACGGCGAAAGCAGCGCATCGCCGCCCGCCTGGCGCGGGGTTTTGGCACCTGCAGGCCGATAGGCCGGGGCGGACCAGCCCGCAACCTTTACAGGTTCAAGGCGACCGTCAGCCACAAGCGTTTCAAGCGCTGTGCGCGCTTCGGCCGGTGGCAGGCGGAAATAGTCGCGCAAATCAACCGCCGTGCCGATGCCCAGCGCAATGGCCGCACGGTGGGTAAGTTCGGCAAAAACCGCGCCTTCGGGCGGGGTTGGCAGGGCGAGAATATCGGGCGGAATAACGCGCTCGGGCAGGTCATAGAGCCGCGTGAAGCCGGGGCGCGCGGCAGTCGTCAACCGGCCCTGCTCAAACAAAACCTCCAGCGCCATTTTTCCGCGCCCCCAGCCCCACCAGCCACCATGCGACTTGGCCCCTTCGGGCAGGTCGGCGGTGGCTGTTGGCCCGTTGTCGGCGACAAAGTCGAGAATGCGGGCAAGGAAATCCGCCTCGCGGCTGGCAAAATCCCGCATGGATTTATAGCGGCTGTTGCCCGCCCGCGCGCGGTCCATCCGCCAGCGCATGAGCGGATGCATAGACAGCGGCACAAAACTCGCCTCATGTGCCCAGCATTCAAACAGTGCACGGCCCTGCGGGGCGAGCGTGCGCGCATCAAGCAAGGCTGTATCATACGCGCCAAGACGGGAAAACAGCGGCAGGTAATGCGCGCGTGTCAGCACATTCACACTGTCGATTTGCAGCAACTGAAGGCGCTTTATGGCGCGGTGGAGCATCGCCCAATTGGGGGCCACGCCAGCGCGTTGCCCCGTAAAACCCTGCCCAGTAAAACCCTGCGCTGCAAGGGCAACACGGCGTGCCTGCGCAAGGCTCAGGCGGCGCGTCAAGCCGCGTTATCGGCGCAAAACATGCTGTGAAGTGCCGCGATCATGCCGACCACCCGCGCATCGGCCAGCGCATAATAGATGGTTTTGCCATCGCGCCGGCTGGTCACCAGCCCTTCAAGCCGCAGCCGCGAAAGCTGCTGGCTGACTGCCGCCTGGCGCAAGTCGAGCAGGGCTTCGAGCGAGGTGACGGATTTCTCGCCATCAACCAGATGGCACAGGATCATCAACCGCCCTTCATGCGCAATGGCTTTCAAAAAGTCGGTGGCGTCTTTCGCCTGCGCATTCAGCGCGTCGCTTAAACTGGCTTTTGGTGCATCATTGCGCATCAATGGTTTGTTCATCGTTCTCTGCCCCGGATTCTGGCAACTCTAATAGCATGGATTGCAGCAATCCCCAAAAAAAGTCTTCGCCAAGATAACCCTCGAGCCGGGCTACCTCATGGTGATTTTCATCAATCAGTATAAAGGTGGGTGTATAAACGGGTTTTTGTTGCAAAACAATCGTGTCGGGATAGTCCGAATGGATATTGATACGCCATAATGGCGCAATCTGCCCTTCCTCAGTCAAATGATAGGCATCGCCTACCTCACGCATCCAGCGCGCGCAGTAAACACAGCCGGGCTGCTCGAACATGACCAAGCGCACCTCGGCGCTGGCCGGGGCTGAGGTGCTGGCCAGAACCACAAGGACAAGAGCAACAAGTTTATGCACCATGGCATTTCTTCGCTTCACGTCAATTTCACGCTTTACGAATGTAAATATGCGAATATGATTTACCCTGCAACTGGCGATTGGGTTTGAAATGGAAAATGTAACACTAATTTCGGCCTTCTGGTTCGGGCTTGGCTCGTTCCTCACGCCTTGTGTGTTGCCGATGGCACCTTTCCAGCTTTCCTATGCCGCCGGGCTAACGATTGCCGAACTGCGCGAAACAGGCAGCCTATCGCTTTCCGCCCGCATGCGGCTGATGCTGGTGGCCGTGTTGTTCGCGCTTGGGGTGACCACAATTTTCGTGCTGCTTGGCATGGGGTCGAGCTATTTGGGCCAGGCCTTGCGCGAGTATATGGATATACTTCGCTGGCTTGCGGCGGCTGTTTTGTTCATATTCGGGCTACATTTTCTCGGCATCTGGCGGATCGGGTTTTTGCTGCGCGAGGCCAAGCTCGAAGCCAATACCAGCCGGGGCAGCCTGCCGGGGGCCTATGCCATGGGCCTTGCCTTCGGCTTCGGGTGGACACCTTGTGTCGGCCCATTGCTCGGCGCAGTGTTGTTTCAGGCCAGCCAGGCCGAAACGCTCATGGGGGGCGGTGGTCTTTTGGCTGTTTACGGGCTGGGCATGACCCTGCCTTTCATCGCAATTGCCGCCTTTGCGCAGGTGTTGCTGCCACTGTTCTCGCGCTATCGCGGCGTTTTGCTCCATGTTGAAAAAGTCATGGGTGCAATGCTGATTATTTTCGCCATACTCATCGCAACCAATGCGGTAAACTACATTGCCGAATGGATGATCGAAACAATGCCAAGCCTGTTGGAGGGAACCTGATGCTGAAAAAACTGATCTTTGCACTCGCGCTGCTTGCCAGCCCTCTGGCTGCGGCTGAACTGGGTGATGACGGCCTGCACAAGCCCGACTGGCTGCAAAACACCTTTCGCGACATGGCCGAAGATCTGGCCGAGGCGACCGATTCCGGGCTTCGGTTACTGGTGATATGGGAACAGCGCGGCTGCATTTACTGCACGCGCATGCATGAAAACATATTCCCCGACCCCGAAATCGATGCCTATATCCGCGCGCATTACTTCGTTGTGCAGATGAACCTGTTCGGTGATGTCGAGGTGACGGATTTTGATGGCGAGGTGCTGAGCGAAAAGCAGATGGCGCGCAAATGGGGCGTGGTCTTTACCCCGACGATGATGTTCTTTCCCGAGGAAGCAGGCGATGAACCGGCCAATATGGCTGCCGTTCTCACAATGCCCGGCGCGTTTGAACGTGGAACCGTGCTCGATATGCTGACCTGGATCGTAGAACATGGATACGAGAATGAAGAAGAACATTTCCAGCACTATAGCGCACGCATGGTTGCGCAACGGCGCGCGGCCTCAGGCAACTAAAAAACGATTAAATTCCGTTAATTGAATTTGTGTTTCATTTTTTCGTGGGGTTGGTCTAAGGTCCAATTCATAACAAAAAGAATCATGGGAGGATTCTGTATGAAGCGTTCCGCGTTCCTTGGGCTTGGTGCCTTGGCCGCGACTGCGGTGGCGGCATTTGCCGGGGATATAGCCCCAAGCAATGTTGTCTTTGATGACTATGGCGCAGTCGAAATTTCCCTCACCGGTGTTGCGGGCGACCCGGCTTCGGGTATGAGCATCATGACCAACCGTGGCCAAGGCAACTGCGTGGCCTGCCATCAGGTAACCGAGTTGACAGCCGCCTTTCAGGGCAATGTCGGCCCAAGCCTTGATGGTGCGGGCGATCGTTGGACTGAAGCAGAGTTGCGCGGCATTGTCGCCAACGCCAAGATGATCTTTGATGGCACAATCATGCCGGCATTCTTCAAGAATGAAGGCTTCATCCGCCCCGGCGATGCGTTTACCGGCAAGGCCGGAACCGACCTTGCGCCGCTTTTGAGTGCGCAGGCTGTTGAAGATGTTGTCGCCTATCTTATGACACTGACCGAGTGATCCGCCCGGATCAGAATTGAGGAGAGCCAAAAATGAAGATTTCACGACGTGCAACACTTGCACTGGGCGGAAGCGCGGCACTGGTGGCCATGCTGCCCCTGCCCGCCTTTGCCGACGCCAATGACGATGCGATTGCCGCCTTCACCGGTGGTGCCGAAATGGCCGATACCGGCCTGACCCTGACCGCGCCCGAAATTGCCGAAAACGGCAACACCGTGCCGATCGAGGTGGATGCGCCCGGTGCGGTTTCGGTGATGATCATTGCCACAGGCAACCCGAACCCAGGTGTCTGCACCTTCAACTTCGGCCCGCTTGCCGGCAACCAGCACGCGGTTACACGTATCCGGCTTGCAGGCACGCAAGATGTGGTTGCCGTAGCCAAAATGGCCGATGGCAGCTTCGCCAAGGCAAGCGCTAACATCAAAGTCACCATCGGCGGCTGCGGCGGCTAAACCTCGAACAGGAGAAACAGACATGGCAGAAAATGTAACACCCCGCGTCCGCGTTCCCCGTTCGGCGGCGGTTGGCGAGGTCATCACCATCAAGACGCTGATTTCGCACATCATGGAAAGCGGCCAGCGCCGCGATGGCGACGGCAATACCATTCCACGCTCTATCATCAATACGTTCAGCTGCGATTTCAACGGCCAGAACGTCTTTTCGGTGGATCTGAAGGCAGCGGTTTCGGCCAACCCGTATTTCGAATTTTCAGCAACGGTGCCCGAAGCGGGTGAATTTACCTTCACATGGAATGACGATGACGGCTCGGTTTATACCGATGTCAAAGCCATCGAAATCGCCTGACCGGCGCAATAAAAGGGGAGGATAAGAAGATGAAAGTCTCGACACTATCCAAAGGTCTGGCATTCGGGGCGGCACTTCTGGCCTTCACCCCCGGTGCGATGGCCGATATGAATGCCGAGTTGGTGATCGACGGGGTTACTCTGATCACCCGCGCACCGGCACCGGAGCATATGAACATCAATGAGATCATTTCAGGCTGGGTCTATCGTTCGGATGAAACCCAGGCCATGCAGATGGATGATTTCGACAATCCCGGCATGTTGGCGGTTGATGCTGCCGCAATCGCTTGGGAAACCGCTGAAGGCGATGCTGGCAAAAGCTGCGCAAGCTGCCATAATGATGCGGCGTCAATGGCCGGTCTGCGCACCGAAATGCCCCGCTATAATGAGGCGGCGGGCGATTTGTGGTCGCTTGAAGAATATATAAACGATTGCCGCACCGAACGGATGGGCGCTGAAGCCTGGGGCTGGAATTCGACCGACATGATCAACATGACAGCGCTGATCTCGATCCAGTCGCGCGGCATGCCGATGAATGTAGCCATTGACGGCCCTGCCGCCCCCTTTTGGGAGCAAGGGCGCGAGATGTATTACACCCGCTTTGGCCAACTCGAACTGGCCTGCGCAAACTGCCATGAAGACAATTATGGCAATATGATCCGCGCTGACCACCTGAGCCAGGGGCAGACCAACGGCTTCCCGGTTTACCGGCTGAAGACCACCTCGCTCAACTCGCAGCATAACCGCTTTCGCGGTTGTATTCGTGATACCCGCGCCGAAACCTTCGCCATCGGCTCGCCCGAGTTCAAGGCGCTGGAGCTTTATGTCGCTTCGCGCGGCAACGGGCTTTCGGTCGAAGGGCCGAGCGTGCGCAACTAAGCATCAAGCGCCCCGGCTTTGTACCGGGGCGCTTGGTATTTGTTTTTCAAGTTTTCCCAGATTGCGCCAAACGGGCTTTGCACCGCAGGGCAGCAGCTTGCCCGATAACCAAGGAGACCCCTTATGATTTCGCGTCGTGATTTTTTGCAAGCATCCGCCGCAGCATCCGCCATTATCGGGGCATCGGGCATTGGCAATTGGGGGCGGCTGGCCGCACAACAGGCGCTTGGCCAGAATGATTTGCTTGACTTCAACACCATGGGCAATGTCACGCTGATCCACATCACCGACATTCACGCACAGCTAAAGCCGGTGTGGTTTCGTGAACCGGAAATCAATATCGGGGTGGGCGATGCCTCTGGCCTGCCGCCCCATGTGACAGGACAGGACTTTTTGAACCTGTTCAACATGACCCCCGGCAGCCCCGAGGCCTATGCCTTCACCTACAAGGATTTTGCCAGCATCGCGCGTGGCTATGGCCGCATGGGTGGGCTCGACCGGGTAGCGACGGTCATCAAATCTATCCGCGCCGACCGCCCCGACGCCCTGTTGCTGGATGGTGGCGACACATGGCAGGGCAGCTATACCGCGCAGGCCACCGCCGGGCAGGATATGGTCGATGCCATGAACCTGCTGCGCCCCGATGCCATGACCAGCCATTGGGAATTTACCCTTGGCATTGACCGTGTCACCGAAATCGTCGACAGCCTCGGCTTTCCCTTTCTGGGTGCGAACATCTTTGACACCGAATGGGACGAGCGCGCCTATGAGCCTTACAAAATGTTCGAGCGCGGTGGCGTAAAAATCGCCGTTATCGGTCAGGCCTTCCCCTATATGCCCATTGCCAACCCCGGCTGGATGTTCCCCGGCCTGTCCTTTGGGGTACGCGAGGAAAATATGGCCGAACTGGTGGCCGAGGTGCGCGGCAAGGGGGCCGAACTGGTTGTGCTGCTCAGCCATAACGGCTTTGACGTTGATCGCAAACTCGCCAGCCGGGTTGACGGGATTGACGTGATCCTGACCGCCCACACCCATGATGCCCTGCCCGAACCGGTGCGCGTGAACAAGACCTTGCTGCTGGCCTCCGGTTCCAACGGTAAATTCGTCGCGCGGCTCGATCTTAATGTGCAGGGCGGTGAGGTGAAGGGTTTTGCCCACAAGCTCATCCCCATCTTTTCCGATGTGATCACCCCCGATGCCGAAATGGCCGCGCTGATCGACAGCCACCGCGCCCCGCATCTGGACCGGCTGACCGAGGTTCTGGGCCATACGGATTCGCTGCTGTACCGGCGCGGCAATTTCAACGGCACATGGGATGACCTGATCTGCAATGCGCTGATTAGCGAGCGCGAGGCCGATATCGCCCTTTCCCCCGGCTTTCGCTGGGGCCCGAGCCTGCTGCCGGGTGATCCGATCACCCGCGAAGACCTGCACAACGCCACGGCCATGAGCTACCCCGCCGCCTATCGTAACGAGATGACCGGCGCGTTCCTGCATGAGGTGCTGGAAGACGTGGCCGACAACCTGTTCAACCCCGACCCCTATTACCAGCAGGGCGGCGATATGGTGCGCGTGGGCGGCATGGGCTACCGCATCGACATCGCCAAGCCGCAAGGCAGCCGCATTACCGAGATGACCCTGCTGAAAACCGGCGAGGCCATCGAGGCGACCCGCACCTATAACGTCGCTGGCTGGGCCAGCGTGAACGAGGCCACCGAGGGTCCGGCCATCTGGGATGTGGTGGAAAGCCATATCAAAAAGCAGGGCACGGTCACGATCGACCCGAACCAATCGGTGCAAGTGGTGGGGGGCTAGGCTTTCGCATTCTGCTGGCTCTGAAAAAGTTGCGAAAAACTGGTTGGCACGGCACCGATTTTTACGGCTAGGAGATGGCGGCGGGACTTGGGCCTGCTGGCCAGAGGTTTTAGCAAAGCGCCATTGCCCAGCCCTATCGCAGTTGCAAGGCGCGGGACCGTGAGTTCGCGATGTGTAAAAAACTCTGGCTTCGCCCGCTTAAATTCAATACACAGAATATGAATGCAGATTTTGGGAGGATGAGCATGAGCAAGCAGGGCGGGCCTTCGCGGCGCGGTTTTTTAGGTGGCAGTTTGGCGGCGGGCACGGCGCTTGTCGCGGGTAGTGCGCAGGCGGGCGAGACACTGATCACCGATGTGCAGCCTTGGGCAAATGCGCTGGGCGCAGGGGTGGATGAAGCCCCCTATGGCCACCCTTCGGTGCATGAGGCTGATGTTGTGCGCCGCAATGTCTCATGGCTTACGGCCGACCCGATTTCGTCGGTCAACTTCACGCCCATTCATGCACTCGACGGTATCATCACCCCCAACGGGCTGTGCTTTGAGCGGCATCATGGTGGTGTTGCGCAAATCGCGCCTGAAGATTACCGGCTGATGATCAACGGGCTGGTCGACACGCCGCTCGTGTTCACGCTTGACGATTTGAAGCGCTTCCCACGCTACAACAAGGTGTATTTCCTCGAATGCGCCGCAAATACCGGCATGGAATGGCGCGGTGCGCAGCTAAATGGTGCGCAGTTCACGCACGGCATGGTGCATAATGTCATGTATACCGGCGTGATGCTGCGCGATGTGTTGGCCGAGGCGGGCGTGCAGACCAGCGGCAAATGGCTACTCGCCGAAGGGGCCGATGCCAGCGCCATGACCCGCTCCATCCCCATGGACAAGGCGCTCGATGACTGCATGATCGCCTTTAAGATGAACGGCGAGGCGCTGCGCCCCGAACAGGGCTACCCCGCGCGGCTGGTCGTTCCCGGCTGGGAAGGCAATATGTGGATCAAATGGCTGCGCCGTCTCGAAGTGGGCGATGCCGCTTGGTATCAGCGCGAGGAAACCAGCAAATACACCGACCTTCTGCCCGATGGTAGCGCGCGCCAGTTTACCTGGGTGATGGATGCAAAATCCGTCATCACCAGCCCCAGCCCGCAGGCACCCATCACGCATGGGGCGGGGCCGCTGGTCATTACCGGGTTGGCGTGGTCGGGGCACGGCACCATTGCGCGCGTTGATGTCAGCCTTGATGGCGGCATCAACTGGCAACAGGCACGCATGGACGGGCCAAGCTTTGATAAGTCACTCCACCGCTTTTATCTCGATATTAACTGGGATGGCAGCCCGATGCTGCTGCAAAGCCGCGCTCATGACAGCACCGGCTATGTGCAGCCCACCAAGAACGCGCTGCGCGATTTGCGCGGGGTCGAATCCATTTACCACAATAACAGCATCCAGACCTGGTCCGTTGCTGCCACGGGAGAGGTTGAAAATGTCGAAGTCTCTTAATTTTGCGCTCGTTTTTGTGCTGGTCGGTGGCACGGCAATGGCCGGGCCACTTGGCCTTGGCCGCCCCGCCGAACCCGAAGAAATCGCAGCTTGGGATATTGATGTGCGCCCTGATGGGCAAGGCCTGCCTGCGGGCGCGGGTGATGTGTATACCGGTGAGGAAATTTTCATCGAGCGTTGCGCCGTCTGCCATGGCGATTTTGGCGAAGGCGCGGGCCGCTGGCCGGTGCTGGCGGGTGGCCTTGGCAGCCTGACCCGCGACCGCCCCGTCAAGACAATCGGCAGCTATTGGCCATACCTTTCAACGGTTTATGACTATATTCACCGCACAATGCCCTTTGGCGATGCGCAAAGCCTGAGCGCAGACGAAACCTATGCGCTGGTCGCTTATCTGATGTATCTCAACAACATGGTCGAGGATGATTTCGAGCTGAGCGACAGCAATTTCAACCGCGTGGAAATGCCCAACGCCGACGGCTTTTTCTTTGATGACCGGCCCGAAACCGAATACCCCCTGTTCACCGAGGCCTGCATGACCGATTGCAAGCCGGGTGTCGAAATCACCGGGCGCGCATCGGTGCTCGATGTAACGCCCGACAGTGGTGGGGTTGCTGAAGATGGCACGGTGATTCCTGCAGCCGAAACCGCAACGCCAGAACCGGAACCGGAACCCGAACCCGAAGCCGCACCGATTGATGCAGCACTTGCCGCCGCGGGCGAGCAGGTTTTTCGCAAATGCCAGTCCTGCCATCAGGTTGGTGAGGGGGCGCGCACGCGAACCGGGCCAATTTTGAACGGTGTGGTTGGCGCGCTGCCCGCATCCAACCCCGATTTTGGCAATTATTCCAGCGGTATGGAAGCGATGCGTGATGAGGGGCGGGTTTGGGACGCCGAAGCGCTTGATGCCTATCTTACCCGCCCGCGCGACTTTGTTCCCGGCACGCGGATGAGCTTTGCCGGTTTGCGCAGCGCAGAGGACCGCGCCGCCGTCATCGAATATCTGCGCAGCTTTCCGGCGCAATAATGCCGACGCGCCCCCAGGCATTGCTTGGGGGCGCTATTCTGCCGCGAATCTGTTATGCTGGGCATATAGAGCGTTTCGCATTCATTTGCATTCACGCGACGCGCTCTGACTTTTTGATCCCGCATGTTTAATGCAAAAAACCGGTTCCCACTTTTTTGCAACATGCTTCAGGAGGCCCAGATGCTAAACCGTCGCACCGCCCTGCTTTCACTCGCCGCCCTGCCGCTGGCACGCCCCGCGCTGGCCGCAACATTGGGCGATGACGGGCTATATGACAGCCCCGTCCTGTCGGACACATTCCTTGAGCTTGGCGCCGATCTTGACGAGGCTGCCGCAAGCGGGCGCAATCTTTTGGTGATGTTCGAGCAACGCGGCTGCCCCTATTGCCGGGAATTGCACGAGGTAAACCTCGCCATTCCCGAAATTGCCGAATTTCAGTCCAGCCACTTCCTGAGCCTGCAACTCGACCTGTGGGGCGCGCGCGCGGTAACGGATTTTGACGGGCAGACTTACGAGGAACGCCGGCTTGCCGCCAATTGGGTGGTGAACTTCACGCCAACGATGGTGTTTTTCACCCCCGCACGCGGCGCGGCCGAGGTGTTTCGCGTGCCTGGCTATTTCAAACCCTTCCACTATCTTTCGGCGCTCGAATATGTGGCGCTTGGCCATTTCGAAGACCAGCCATTTCAGCGCTATCTGCAAGATAAACTGGCCGATTTCGCAGCGCGCGGCGTTGACCCCGAGGTCTGGCAATAGTGCCAAAATGCAACGCAGCAAAATTCTTCGTGCCGATGCAATTTTCCATTTGCAAACGACCAGACGTTACCCCATATGGCGCGTTAGTGACGCCAACGCACGCGCCTCTGGCCTTGGAGTGAACCCCAAGCGTTTACGTAGCGACGGTAACGTCTTTGTTGGAACTGAGCGGTCATAAATGGCCGAGTCTGATGGAGATGACCATGAACGCTACTATAAGCGCGCCGCAGCGCGCCGAAACCCATACCCCACGCGATGCACGGCTGGAAGCCTATGCCCGCTCGGCGGCGTTTGATCGCCCGACGCTGATCATTGATACCGATCTGGTGCGTCAGCAGTATCGCGGGCTGAAAGCTGGTTTGGGCAATGCCACCTTGCACTACGCGGTAAAGGCAAACCCGCACCCGAAGGTGATAGAAACGCTGGTTGCCGAAGGCTGCCATTTCGACGCCGCCTCGCGCGGGGAAATTGAGCTGGTGCTCGCCCAAGGCGCCAAACCCGACGATATTTCCTTCGGCAACACCATCAAACGCGGCGCTGATATTCGCTGGGCGTTCAATAACGGCATTTCGCTTTTTGCCGCCGATAGCGAAGAAGAGCTTGAAAAGCTGGCTGAAAACGCCCCCGGCGCACAGGTATACATCCGCCTACTTGTCGGTTCGACCGAGGCAGACTGGCCCTTGTCACGCAAATTCGGCTGTTCATCCGACTACGCACTGCCGCTGATGGGCCTTGCCCTGCGGCTTGGCTTGCGGCCTGTGGGTATCAGCTTTCATGTGGGCAGCCAGACCCGCCACCCCGAAATGTGGCGCAGCACGCTGGATTCCGTCGCCGAGGTCTGGCACGCGGCGCGCAAGGCGGGCTTTATGCTGAGCTTGCTGAATATCGGCGGCGGTTTTCCGGCCTTTTACGGCGAAGACATTCCAACGCCTGCCGCCTATGCCGCCGGTGTGCTTGCCGAAGTTGCCGAACGTTTTGGCGATGTGCCGCGCATTATGGCCGAGCCGGGCCGTGGCCTTGTGGCCGAAGCCGGGATGATTGCCGCCGAAGTGCTGCTTGTGTCGCGCAAATCCGAAGCCGACCTTGTGCGCTGGGTCTACCTTGATATTGGCAAGTTCAGCGGCTTGGCCGAAACCATGGATGAGGCGATTCGCTACCAGTTCATTACCGAGCGTGATGACGAGGAGCTGGGCGCCTGCATTCTGGCGGGGCCAAGCTGTGATAGCGCCGATGTGCTTTATGAAAAGCGTATGGTCTATCTGCCGATGGGGCTGAAGGCGGGCGATAAGTTCATCATTCGCGCTACGGGGGCCTATACCAGCACCTATTCCAGCGTTGGCTTTAACGGCTTCCCGCCGCTGGATGTTGTGGCGATCTGACAGTGTAAAATCTGCCGTGCCGAATTATACGGTGCGGCAGGTTACTCGTGTTGGGCCAGACATTGCATGCGGAAATTGCTTTCGGACTCCCACAGAACGATCAGCGAATCGGCGTTAAAAGCCCCGGTGGCGTTAAAGGTAGTCAGCAGCGGGCCACCAAATGGCAGAGCAACGCCATTGCCAAAGGTCATGATGCCCGAGCCGTTATCGACACTGTCAATCGGTTGCCAGTTCTCATCAACCATATGCATTTCATACATCGGGTTGCCAATGGTCAGCGTTGCAAAAGGTGTGTTTGCAAAGCCGGTTGTGCAGTGCCATTCGCCAATAAAGGGATTGACGCGCACAATATCCTGCGCCGCAGCACCCGTGGCTATGCCGCCTGATATAACTGCCAGCGCCAGAAAAACCCGCATTACTAAAACCGCCTCTACCTTGGAAAAAAACCTGTGGCCAGACTAGCCATGCGATCAGATCATTACAAGACAGAGGCGGTGAGATGCGCGATTTTTGGCGTAGCTGATTATGCGGCGTCGGTTTTCAGCACACCGCGGGCGATCTGGTCCGCCTCGATGGATTCAAACAGCGCCTGAAAATTCCCTTCGCCAAACCCGTCATCGCCCTTGCGCTGGATGAATTCAAAGAAGATCGGGCCGACCATGGTTTTGGAGAATATCTGCAGCAGAATCTTGGTCTCGCCACCATCAACCACGCCTTCACCATCAATCAGAATGCCGTGTTTCTTCATTTCTTCCACGGGTTCTTCATGGCCGGGCACACGTTCATGGCACAGCTCATAATAGGTTTCGGGGGGTTTGGGCATAAATTTCAGCCCGCGCGCGGCAACCGCATCGGCGCCTGCGTAAATATCATTGCTGCCCACGGCGATATGCTGGATGCCCTCGCCGTTATACCGCTTCAAATACTCGACGATCTGCCCGGTTTCACCACGGTCTTCGTTGATAGGAATGCGAATGCGCTCGCAAGGCGATGTGAGCGCGCGGCTCAGCAGGCCCGAATGTTTGCCGGAAATATCAAAAAAGCGGATCTGCTTGAAGTTGAAGATGTTGCCATAAAAATCGAACCATGTGTCCATATTGCCCTTGTGAACATTATGGGTGAGGTGGTCGAGATAGAAGAAACCAACACCGCTGGTATCAACGCCATCATCAAAAACATACTCATCGGCATAGGCGTTCACACCCTCGCCATATTGGTCGACGAAATAGATAAGGCTGCCGCCAATGCCCACAATGGCGGGCACATCCAGCACCTTGTCATCGCCATTATAGGGCACAGCACCCTTTGCAACCGCATGGTCAAATGCATGCTGTGCGTTTACAACGCGCCACGCCATTGAAGGGGCGCAGGGGCCGTGAAACGCGGCAAAACGCTGGCCAAAGCTGCCTTTCTCGGCGTTGAGCACATAGGTAATATCGCCCTGCCGCCAGAGCGAAATGTCTTTGGTTTTATGCGACGCAACCTGCACATAGCCCATTTTGGTGAACACGTCTTTCAGAACCTCGGGCTCCGGGTGGGCGAATTCGACAAATTCGAACCCGTCAGTGCCGGCGGGGTTTTCTGCGGTAATCTCGGCCTTGGGGGCTTGGTGCGGGAACGGACCCATTGCGTGCTCCTGTTACAGGTGAATGAATTGGCGCGATAATACTGCATGATACACGCATTATGTGCGCATTTATCGGTGCAATCATCTCAGATTTTGCGATATATCTGCATATGTTCACCAAAGTTTACGGATATTCCGCATGACAATTCTAGACACGACCGACCAACGCCTGCTGATGTTCTTGCAGCAAAACGGCGATGCCACCGCGCAGGAGCTTGGCGCGGCATTGCATCTTTCGCCCAGCCAGGCCGGGCGGCGGCGCCAGCGCCTGCAGGATGAAGGGCTGATCGCAGGTTATTCTGCGCGGGTCGATCCGGCGCGCGTGGGCCTTGGGGTCGAAGCTTTTATCTCGGTGCATATGACAGCCCACGCCCCAGAGGTTGGCCGCGCCTTCGTATCGCTTACCCAGCGCTGCCCCGAAATTGTGGCGGCCTGGACGATGACAGGCGAGGCCGATTACCTGCTGCATGTATTTTGCGCCGATCTTGGCGCGCTCAACCATCTTGTGCACCATGTTTTGCTGGCCGAACCAAGCGTGGCGCGCGTGCATAGCCAGATTGCGATGGACCGGGTAAAGGCAAATGCGCCGCTGCCCGTTTCAACCCGCCTGGCGTAGCGGGCTTGCTTTTCGGGGGTTGAACCTGCGCGTTTTAAGACTACGTTGCGCAGCCTGAAAGGGAGCCACATGTCCACCATTGTTTCCATCAAGAACCTGTCCAAAACCTATGGTGACGGGCACACAGCGCTGGATAATGTCTCGCTTGACATTGAAAAGGGCGAAATTCTGGCGCTGTTGGGGCCGAACGGGGCGGGGAAAACCACGCTCATTTCCATCATTTGCGGGCTGATCAAGGCAAGTCAGGGCAGTGTTGAAGTTGGCGGCTTTGACACCGTGCGAAACTTTCGCAAATGCCGCGAACAAATCGCGCTGGTGCCCCAAGAGTTGACCGTTGAATCCTACGAGCCGGTGGTGGCGACCATGCGTTTTTCGCGCCGCCTGTTTGGCAAGCCCGCAAACCCCGACCTGCTTGATGACATTTTGAAAAAGCTCAGCCTATACGACAAGCGCGATGCCCGCATCATGACACTTTCGGGCGGCATGAAGCGCCGCGTGATGATCGCCAAGGCACTGAGCCACGAGCCGACAGTGCTGTTTTTGGACGAGCCCACCGCCGGTGTCGATGTCGAGCTGCGCAAGGATATGTGGAGCATGGTGCGCGAATTGCGCGACAATGGCGTCACCGTCATCCTGACCACGCATTACATTGAAGAGGCCGAAGAAATGGCCGACCGCATTGGCGTGATCGACAAAGGTAAACTGGTGCTTGTCGAGAGGAAAACCGAGTTGATGAAGCGGCTTGGCAAAAAGGAGTTGCATGTCGAGCTTGCAGCACCCGCGCCCAACCCACTGCCCGAAACCCTGAAGGAATTCAGCCTGAGCCTTGATGAAAGCCGCCAGAATCTGACCTATAGCTATGACACGAACGCGCGGCGCACTGGTATTGCCCGCCTGCTCAGCGCCCTGTCCGAAGCGGGTATGGGGTTGCGCGATGTTGCCACGCGCCAAAGCAGCCTTGAAGAAATTTTCGTGGCTTTGGTCAAAGGAGAGCAGGCATGAACTATCGCGCTATCTGGGCCATTTACCATTTTGAAATGTCGCGCACTTTTCGCACGATATGGCAAAGCATCGTTTCGCCGGTTGTGTCGACATCGCTTTATTTTGTCGTGTTCGGCGCGGCCATCGGCAGCCGCATCCAATCGGTCGAAGGGGTCAGCTACGGGGCGTTCATCGTGCCCGGCCTCATCATGCTCACCGTGTTGCAACAAAGCGTTTCCAATGCGGCCTTTGGCATCTATTTCCCAAAATTCACCGGCACAATTTACGAAATTTTGTCGGCCCCCGCCTCGTTTGTCGAGGTGCTGATCGGCTATGTCGGCGCGGCGGCAACCAAGGCGCTGCTGATCGGCCTGATCATCCTTGCCACGGCGAACCTGTTTGTGGATTTCAGCATCGCTCATCCGTTCTGGATGCTCGGCTTTCTGGCGCTTACCTGTATATCTTTCGCACTACTTGGCTTTATCATCGGCATTTGGGCGGGCAATTTCGAGCAGCTCCAGCTTGTGCCGCTGCTGGTCATTACGCCGCTGGTGTTTCTGGGCGGGTCGTTTTACTCGGTCTCGATGCTGCCAGAAGCCTGGCAGGATGTGGCCCTGCTCAACCCGGTGCTTTACCTTGTCAGCGGCTTTCGCTGGTCGTTTTTCGAGGTTTCCGACATCAACCCGATGATCAGCTTTGTCATGGTTGCGGTGTTTATGGCCGCCTGCCTCGGGGTCATCGCATGGATCTTCAAGTCGGGTTACAAGCTCAAGCCATAGCAGCGTTTTGGGCGGTGCGCGGGCGGCCCGATGCGGCGGCAGTAAACTGCGCTTCAACAAAGACAGAGCGGCCTTCGATTTGCGAGCGGGTAATCGCCTCGCCCGGTGTTATATGAATGCCTTCAGCCCCTGCCGCCTCGGCCTGCAGCGCCGCCTCGCAGGCCACAAAGTTGCGGGCATGTGCGGCGGCATCATCCTCGATTGCCATATCAAGCGGGCCATCGGGCAGGTGCAGCCGAAACACGCCCTCAGATGGGGCTGTCACAGTCAGGCTGGCGCGCATCGTCACCTGCCCCACCACCGCGCCAATGGCATTGGCCACGCCGCCATGTTCGGGCAGCACGGTAGCGCAATCCAGCAATCGGCCAACTTCAGGGTAATAGGTGCCTGCCGAGGCCCCGAGCCCGACAAGCGGCATCCCAAGCCCAACGCGGATGCGCGCGGCCCCCGCATGGCCGGGCTGGCCTGCCAGCACAAGGCTGTGGCGCGCCAGTTCATCGGGGTTTGAAAACCCGTCTTCCGCAAGCGCCGCTGCCATCAGGCATTCAGCCGTTTGGCGGTGAAGCTGGTCAATAACGGCACGCGCAACGCTTGCGCCATCACCTGCAAACACCACGCCCGCATTGGTTTTTTGGCGTGCAAACAGCGCAGCCGCCTTTTGCGCCGCCAAAGCATCCCACCCTGATTGCAGGCCCAGAATATGGCTGGCATCACTGGGGGTCAGCGCGCCGCGCTGCGCCAGACCGCGGGCGATAAGCTTGTGAATGGCGGGCATATCGGTGCGGGTTTTCACTATGCTGGCAAGCGGGTGCAGCGCGTTGCCCAGCCGCGCCAGCACATCGGCTTCGCGCGCATTCAGGCCCGTTTCATTGCGCCCAATGCGGTTTACGGCGCGCACAAACTGCCCGTCAAACTCCGAAAGCCGCTCGCGGGCCAGTGCCTCGTCAAGCGCGGTATGCACAAGTTCGGGCGTTTCATGCGCCAACAGGCTGATCGGCAGCACACGGCGCGGGCCCAGCCGCAGCACCGAGCTTAGCCCCTCATGCACCAGTTGCACGGCGCTGTCACCGCCCAGCCCGCTGGTGCGCATGGCCACCGCCTCGACCATGGTGCGGTGCCCGCCAACCAGCGCACCATCCGCATCAATCAGCGGCTGGCCGTCGCGTAAAATGGCAATATCGGTCGTTGTGCCACCAATATCCGACACGATCGCATTGTCGACATGCGTCAGCCAGCGCGCACCCACAATGCTGGCCGCCGGGCCGGACAGGATAGTCTCTATCGGGCGGGCGCGCGCGACATTCGCCGCAATAAGCGCACCATCGCCGCGCACCACCATGCAGGGCGCATCAATACCGTGCTGCGCCATCAACCCTTCGGTTGCGGCAATCAAATGCTCGATCATCGAAACAAGCCGCGCGTTCAGCATGGCCGTCAGCGCGCGTTTCGGGCCGTTCAGCCGGGCCGAAAGCTCGTGGCTGCACGTAACCGGCTTGCCGGTAAGGTCACGAATAATCTGCCGCGCGGCAAGCTCGTGCGCAGGGTTGCGGGTGGCAAATTGTGCGGCCACGGCAAAGGCGCCAACATCATCACCAATGCGCTTTACCGCTTGGCGCAACGCGTCTTCATCAAGCGCAAGCGCAGCACCACCCGCATGGTTATGCCCGCCGCCAACAAACACCACCGGATCATCGCCGATCACCTGCTCAAGCCCGGCGCGGTTCATATCGGCAGGCGAAAAGCCGATCGCCACCAGCGCCACGCGCCCGCCCTGCCCCTCGACCAGCGCATTGGTGGCCAGGGTGGTCGACATTGACACAAGCGCAATGTCTTTCGCAGCAATACCCGATTGCGCCAGCACAGCAGCCACCGCCCCGCCAATGCCGCGCGAAAGGTCATCCTTTGTGGTCAGCGATTTTGCACTGGCCAGAATGTCACGCTCATCGCGGATCAGCACGGCATCGGTATAGGTGCCGCCGGTATCTATGCCTAGAAATATGCTCATCAACCTGCCCTTTTTTTCCTGCATTAGCCAATGACTTGCGCCCTGTCAGGCCCAAATGCGACCTATGGTTTCAGAATAACCAGCGCCGCCCCGCCGGCGATCAGCCCAAAGCCGACCAATTGGCTAAGGCTGAGGCTTTCGCGCAGGTAGAGGAATGAAAAGCCAACGAAGATGATCAGCGTGATCACCTCTTGCATGACCTTGAGCGTGGCAGCAGGGTAAACCGCATGGCCGATGCGGTTGGCAGGCACCGCCAGGCAATATTCTGCAAGCGCGATGCCCCAACTTATCAGGATAACCGTCAGCAGCGGCGCGGCTTTGTATTTGAGATGCCCATACCAAGCGAATGTCATAAATACATTGCTGGCGATCAGCATCAGCGGGGGCAGGATATAGGTGGATATGGGCATGGCGGGCTCCAACGGTTTTGCTGCCAGATTGCGCGAAATCGGCCGCTTTACCAGCAGCAATTATCTGAACTGCAGTGCCAAGCCCAGGAACCCCGAAGGCTGAAGTGGGGCGGTTTGGTGGCAGCCCTGCGCGCCAAAGCCCCTTCCCAGCGGCGCAATCCCGGCGTATAGGGCGCAGGATGAGCCAGAACCCGCCCAGCCTACGCCCCGACCTTGCCCCGCGCGCCCGCGTTGTTGAAGCCGCGCGCCCGGCCGACCGCCGCGCCACACAGCCGCGCATTGGCATGGTCAGCCTTGGCTGCCCGAAGGCGCTGGTGGATAGCGAGCGGATCCTCACCCGTCTGCGCGCGGAAGGCTACGCCATTTCCCCCGATTATGCAGGCGCCGAGGCAGTTATCGTGAATACCTGCGGGTTTCTGGATTCCGCCAAAGCCGAGAGCCTTGAAGCGATTGGCGAAGCGCTGGCTGCCAATGGCCGCGTAATTGTTACCGGCTGCCTTGGGGCCGAGCCGGACTATATTACCGGTGCGCACCCTTCGGTTCTGGCCGTTACCGGCCCACACCAATATGAACAGGTGCTCGACGCCGTGCACGCCGCCGTGCCACCCAACCCCGACCCGTTTATCGACCTGCTACCGGGCCAGTCGGTGCATTTGACACCGCGCCATTTCAGCTATCTGAAAATTTCGGAAGGCTGCAACCACAAGTGCAAATTCTGCATCATCCCCGACATGCGCGGCCGCCTGGCCAGCCGTCCGGCCCATGCCGTGCTGCGCGAGGCTGAAAAGCTGGTGGCATCGGGTGTGAAGGAATTGCTGGTCATCAGCCAGGATACCAGCGCCTATGGCGTGGATATCAAACACGCGACAGAGCGCGGGCATCGTGCGCATATCACCGATCTTGCGCACGATCTTGGCAAGCTTGGGGCTTGGGTGCGGCTGCATTATGTCTATCCATATCCGCATGTGCGCAACCTTGTTCCGCTGATGGCTGAAGGGCTGGTGCTGCCCTATCTTGACATTCCTTTCCAGCATGCCCACCCCGACGTTTTACGCCGCATGGCGCGGCCCGCCGCTGCCGCCAGAACGCTGGATGAAATTGCCCGTTGGCGCGCCGACTGCCCCGACATCACCCTGCGCAGCACGTTTATTGTCGGCTATCCGGGCGAGACCGAAGACGAGTTTCAAACCCTGCTCGATTGGCTGGATGAAGCCCAACTCGACCGCGTTGGCTGCTTTCAGTATGAAAATGTTGACGGTGCGCGCTCTAACGCCTTGCCCGACCATGTGGCCGATGAGGTGAAACAAGACCGCTGGAATCGCTTCATGGAAAAATCGCAAGAAATTTCGGCCACCAAGCTGGCGCGCAAACTTGGCCAAACGCTGGAAGTGATTGTGGATGAGGTTGATAGCGAAGGTGCAACATGCCGCACCAAAGCCGATGCGCCCGAGATTGATGGCAATCTGTTCATTGATGAAGGCTTTGAGGGGTTGACCCCCGGCGACATCGTTCAGGTCGTGGTTGATGAGGCCGGGGCGTATGATTTATGGGGCAGTCTGCCCCGCTGATCTGGTGTTTAAAAGTCGATATGCTCTTTGAACTGCCCCATCGAGCGGCCCCATTGCGCTACAATCAATTCGAATGACTCCATCTGGATCGGCGCATTGGCAACGAAGTAGAAGTCGAGCCATGGGTCGAAGTCATCATCCAGATAGGCGCGTCCGACCAGTTTGGACATATTCCATTGATTCACAACACCCGGTGTGGTGCCGTCGATCAGGTTAAAACCAACGCTCAAATTGATGGCGCGGCAATTGTTGAACTGGTCATCGCAGCTGTAAAACCACATCCGGTAGCCAACGCCATTGGCGCTGCTCTCAATGAACGGGCGACCGTTCGACGATTGCTCCAGCGTGGCGCGGTATCCAAGCTGTTGTAGGGCCGCGACCATGCCTTGCGGA
Source organism: Paracoccaceae bacterium (assembly GCA_040880065.1). Taxonomy (GTDB): domain Bacteria; phylum Pseudomonadota; class Alphaproteobacteria; order Rhodobacterales; family Rhodobacteraceae; genus Abyssibius. The sequence goes on from JBBDJE010000003.1 coordinate 66,611, forward strand.
TCGGCTGCTGAAATTGTTTGTCCGAAGACCGACGTGGCAAGCATTGTAAGTGCTGCGGAAATAAGGGTGAGCCTTTTCATAATCTTTCCTCAATTTTTGTCCAATGCGCAGATGCTAGCAAGACATCCCCTTTGACGAAAGTTTTTTTGTGAATTGAGTGCCGCGCAACCGGATTTGGGCAGATGGGGGCGTTAACGCGCGCCTCAGAAATCAATCTCGGCACGGAATTCGCCCAAGGCACGGTCCCATTCATTCACGAATTGGGCGAATGTCAGCAAGGCCATGCCGCCACCAAGAACCAGATACTGGTCGAGGAAGGGGTCATTCTCGTCATCAAGATAAGCGCGCCCCATCAGCTTGCCTGAATTCCATGCGTTGATCATTTCGATATCCGCGCCATCGGGCAGATCATAGCCTGCACTAAAAATCGTGGCCGAGCAGGCGGTGCCATTGGTGCAGTTATAAAACCAGATGGTATAAGGCCCGCTTTCGCCTTCTGCGGCAATCAGCGGATCGCCGACCTGATCTGTGCCAAGCTCGGGGTTCTGGCCAAGATTGGCCAAGGCTTCGACCATGCCTTCGGGGTTGGTTGATGTGATGTTTTGGGCCAGTGCAGGGGCTGAAAATACCGCGATTGCAGCGATAAAAAGGGCTAGAATGCGCATGAATGCTCCGTAGGTTGATTATGCTAAAAGCGGTAGCAAGGGGCTGGTGCAAAGTAAACTGGTTTGGCCACCCATTGTTCACCCGTTGCCAAAGGCCTGTTCGCGCGCGCAGTATTGCGAGCAGGAAGGAGAATTTGATGTTTACAATTGAAGACGAATTTTCGGTGACAAAAATCACCCTTCTCGATGATACAGACCCCGAAGAGCAGGCCGATGTGGTCATCGAAATCGGGGCAGAGAAGGTGGTGATCCGCCAGTTCAACATCGAGGCAAACCTGCCCGACGAAATCACCCTGACGCTTGCGCAGCTGGAAGATTTGAAGGCCGCGATCAACCTGCCCGCCGGCGCGTATACACGAGCGAAATAGGGGGGGGCGAAATAGGGGTGCGCCCCTCAGGCACACCCCCCTGAGCTATTCGCCGTTGAACAGGCTGGCAAAGGCCAGCACGGCATAGCCGCCAACGGCTATCCAGAAAGCATAGGCCGATACCACCGGTATCACTATGAAGGCGCTGATCACGGCCAGTGCGACCATGACAAGCGAGATCAGAAACATCATCTTGTTTGGAGCGTTAAGGTTCATCGCTGTCTCCCTCGGTTTGCAGCACCACCAATCTACACGATTTTGCGGCATACACAATAAATTGTGGGAATGTGAATTGCGGCACCCATTTGTTGTGGCTTAGCATGCGCAGATCTTGGGGGGTGCTATGCGGCAGGGTTTGACGGTTGTTTTAGTGCTGGTCTTGGTTTTGGGCCTTTATATGCTCGACCGTAGTCAGCTTTGGCTTGGCCATCCCATCTGGTCGCCGCTTGGCATTGTTATCGGTGTGGTAATTGCTGCCCTATCGGCTGCTATCCTGCCCGCCAATGCCCGTTGGCAGGGCGTTATGGCGCTGTTTTTCGCGGGCGTTGCGGGCTATCTATCGGCCGCAGGCAAGGCCGATTTTGCGGCCAGCTACGCCGAAGATGCACTGGCCGGGCGGTATTGGTTTTTTGGCTATCAGGCCATGCTTTATCTGGCGGCCTTCGGGCTGGTGCGCCTTGCGCGCAGCCTGTCAAAATAACCCGATCAGCACGATCAGCCAGACAACGCCCGCAACCACGGCAGCGGCCATGACCCAGGCGCTGCCCAGATCTTTGGCGATGCGCGACAATTCGTGCCTTTCGGGGCCAATCCGGTCGATCGTGGTTTCTATTGCGGTATTGCCAATCTCGGCCAGCAGCACGTTGAGCGAAAAGCCGATCACCAGCGCGCGCTCGACTGTGGTGAGCGGCAGCACCAGCGCTGCAATCAGGCACAGGCAATTCACAAAGCACCACCAGCGGAATGCGGCCTGCGAGCGCCAGATTTCGCCAAAGCCCACAAGCGAGTTGTTCCATGCCATGCGCAAACGGCGCGCTTCGTTGATGATGGTTTGCATGTCGCCCCCGTTTTCGCCATATATTAACCGTCTTGCGCCTTTTCGCCACTAATTCTTGCGCCCTGCTTCTTGCACCCTGTGGTTTTGTGCGCTGCAAAACCCGCCTTGACTTGGCGCGCCCGACACGGTTGACATAGACACCTGCTAGACCCCGGAGGATGTATGAAGAAAGTCTATCCAAACGCCGCCGCTGCGCTTAAAGGCGTTGTGTTTGATGGCATGACAATCGCCGCAGGGGGCTTTGGGCTTTGCGGCATTCCCGAACTGCTGATAGCGGCTTTGCGCGATACCGGCACCAAAGACATTACCATTGCCAGCAACAATGCCGGAATTGATGGTTTTGGCCTTGGCGTGCTGCTGGAAACGCGGCAGGTAAAAAAGATGATGAGTTCCTATGTCGGCGAGAACGCCGAATTCATGCGCCAGTATCTCAGCGGCGAGCTGGAGCTGGAGTTTAACCCGCAGGGCACTTTGGCCGAGCGCATGCGCGCCGGTGGCGCGGGCATTCCCGGCTTTTACACCAAAACAGGCGTGGGCACGGTGATTGCCGAAGGCAAGGAACACAAGGATTTCAACGGGCAGACCTATATTCTGGAAACCGGCATATTCGCCGATCTGTCCATTGTGAAAGCCTGGAAGGCCGACCCGTCGGGCAACCTCGTGTTTCGCAAGACTGCCCGCAATTTTAACCCGCCCGCCGCCACATGCGGCAAGGTATGTGTGGCCGAGGTTGAAGAGATCGTGCCGCTGGGCAGCCTTGATCCGGACAGCATCCACCTGCCCGGCATTTATGTGCACCGGCTCATTCAGGGCGAACACGAAAAACGCATCGAACAGCGCACAGTGCGCCAGCGGGGGGCATAAACATGGCTTGGGACCGGAACCAGATGGCGGCGCGCGCCGCGCAGGAATTGCAAGACGGCTGGTATGTGAACCTTGGCATCGGCATTCCGACGCTGGTGTCCAACTACATTCCCGATGGCATCGAGGTTACGCTGCAATCGGAGAACGGCATGCTGGGCATGGGGCCTTTCCCGTTTGAGGGCGAGGAAGATGCCGACCTGATCAATGCTGGCAAGCAAACCATTACCGAATTGCCGCAAACCAGCTTTTTTGACTCTGCGCAAAGCTTTGCGATGATCCGTGGTGGCAAGATCGCCATGGCGATTCTGGGCGCGATGGAAGTGGCCGAGAACGGCGACCTTGCGAACTGGATGATCCCCAAAAAGCTGGTCAAAGGCATGGGCGGTGCAATGGACCTTGTGGCTGGCGTGGGCCGGGTTGTGGTTATTATGGACCACACATCAAAGCACGGCGAAAGCAAGCTGCTCAAGGCCTGCACCCTGCCGCTGACCGGACAAAAGGTTGTTGACCGGATCATCACAAATCTGGGCGTGTTTGATGTGGTGACAGGCGGGCTGGAGCTGGTTGAAATGGCCGATGGCGTTTCGCGCGCCGATATTGACGCCGCGACCGAGGCGACACTCGTCAACTAACACCGGAGGGCACTATGCCCGTTCGGGTTTCACGGCTGGCGATACTGCTGATTGTGGCCGTGGCCTTGGGCATGGTGGCGCTGGCGGTATTCGCAACCGACTGGCCCGCGCTGTTAGCGGCACTTGCTACATTGCAGCTTTGGCAACTTATGGTGCTTTTGGGGCTGTCTGTGGTCAACTACCTGCTGCGCGCGCTTCGCTGGCGGCTTTGTGTGCGTGCCCTTGGGCTGCGCACGCATGCCTTGGGCGATATTCTCACATATCTTGGCGGCTTTGGGCTCACCCTTACCCCCGGCCGCTTGGGCGAGTTGGTGCGCTTGCGCTGGCTGGCGCGCGATAGCGGTGCGCCACTGGCGCGCGTGGCCCCCATGGGGTTGGTCGACCGCGCAAGCGATTTGCTGGCCGTGGCATTGTTGCTAGCGCTTGCGGTTACGCTGGCCAGCGGGTTGAGCCGCGCAGCACCGGTGGCGCTGGTCGCGGCACTTGTGGCGGTGCTGGCCACCCGCCCCCGCCTGTTAATGGCCGTCACCGGGTTTGGCTGGCGGATGACCGGGCGCGCAGGCGGCAAGATTGCTAGGCTTTTTGCTGCAATCCGACATGCCGCGCGCCAGTTGCGGGTGTTCTCGGCCCCCGCCATTGCCCTGCCCGCCATCGGGCTTGGGGTGGTTGGCTGGTTTGCCGAAGGCTATGCTTTTGCCCTGTTGCTGGAATGGATGGGCGCGCCGATAGATATGTGGCTTGCCGTTGGGATATTCGTGTTTGCCATGCTCGGCGGCGGAGCAACCGGCCTGCCCGGCGGGCTTGGCGGGGCCGAAGCCGCCTTGCTGGGGCTGCTTGGCCTTGCCGGGGTGCCGCTGGCCATTGCCCTGCCTGCAACCCTGATCATCCGCGCCACAACTTTGTGGTTTGCGATTGCAATCGGCCTTGTGCTACTTCCGTTTGCAGAACGGGCGCAACGCCCGCAAACGAGGGCCTGATACCGTGGCATGGAAAGCAGCCGAACATTCCGCTTGGGGGCGTGCTTTGCGCAGCCCGTCGCGCATTGCCCGGCCTGAACGGCAATCGGTTCTGCACGACATTCTGGCCAGCACCCCTGCACCCGCCTTCGGCGCTGCGCGCTCTTATGGCGATGCCGCCTTGAATGACGGCGGCAAGCTTGTTGATATGACCCGCCTTGACCGGTTGCTGGAGTTTAACGCGGAAACCGGCCGTGTGCGCGTTGAGGCTGGCGTGCGGCTCAGTGATCTTTTGCAAATTTTCGGCCCGCAAGGCTGGATGCCCGCCGTTCTTCCCGGCACGGCGTTTGTTACTGTTGGCGGGGCCATCGCCGCCGATGTGCACGGCAAAAACCACCACGGGCGCGGAAGCTTCGGCCAATATGTTGCCGCGATCGAGCTGCTTGATGCGCATGGCGAGCTGCTCACCCTGTCGGAAGTTGAAAACCCGAACCTCTATCGCGCCACAATCGGCGGAATGGGGCAAACCGGCGTTATTCTGTCTGCCGAATTGCGGCTCATCCGCTGCCCCGGCGGCAAGGTCATGCTCACAAAAACCCGCCTGCCCGACCTTGAAGCCTTTCTGGATGCGTTTGAGACCAGCACCGCAGCCTATAGCGTAGGCTGGATAGATGCCACTGCGCGCGGCGCCAAATTCGGGCGCGGCATATTTGAAGAAGGCGTGCTTGCAGAAGGGCCGTTCAGCGCGCCAAAATCGCCACGCAAACTGCCGCTTTACATGGGTGGCCTGCTGGTGTCGCCCCCGGTTGTAAGGGCTTTCAACGCGGTCTATCTGCGCCGCGCCAGCCCGCATGGCCGCACCCGCAAGCGCGCGCTGCAGGAAATGCTGTTCCCGCTGGATGGTATAGCCCAGTGGAACAAGCTTTACGGGCGGCGGGGTTTTCATCAGTTTCAATGCGTGCTGCCGCAAACCACTTGTCAAATTACGCTGCCGCGCATTTTGGAGGCCGTCGTGAATTCCGGCCAGGCCTCGCCGCTTTCAGTGCTTAAAAAGCTCGGCTCGGGGCGCGCGGGCTATATGTCCTTTCCCATGTCGGGGGTAACATTGGCGGTCGATATTCGCGCAAGGCGCGGTGCCCTGCCGCTGCTTGACCGGCTCAACCATATGGTGGCCGAGGCGGGTGGGCGCGTGTATCTGGCCAAGGATTCCTCGCTTACACCGGATTTGGTAAACACGATGTATCCGGATGTTGATAAATTCCGCCATGCGGTTGCCAAGGCCGACCCGCGGGGGGTTTTTTGCACTGATCTGGCGCGCCGCCTGAACCTGCGTGGAGATATGACATGAGCAGCGCATGGCTAATTCTCGGGGCCAGTTCCGCCATGGCACGGTCTTTTGCGCGGCTGGCGGCTGGCGATGGCGCGCATGTTATTCTGGCCGGGCGCGATAGCGATGATTTGGCTCTGCAAGCACATGATGTGCTGTTGCGCGGTGCGGCTTCGGCCACAGCAATGGCGTTTGATGCTCGCAACCCTACAAGTTTTGGCCCCTTGCTGGCGGCACTGTTTGCGCTGGATGCAACGCCGAGTATTGCGGTGTTCAGCGGCTCGATGGTCGATCAGGGCGCGCTGGAGGATAACCCTGCAGCGCTGGCCGGTATGATTGCCGATAATTTCGGCGGCCCTGCGCAGCTATTGCTGATGGCCCTGCCCGGGCTGATCGAAAAGCCCGGTGGCACGATTGTTGGGGTCAGTTCGGTTTCGGGCGATCGCGGTCGCCGCTCCAACTTTGGCTATGGCGCGCCCAAGGCCGGATTTACGGCTTTTCTTTCAGGCTTGCGGGCACGGCTTTCGCGTGCGCGCGTTCATGTGCTTACCGTTAAACCCGGTTTTGTGGATACGGCGATGACATGGGGCTTGCCCGGCCTGTTCCTTGTGGCCAGCCCCGATGCGGCGGCGAAACGCATGTGGCGCGCGGCCAAAAAGCGGCGCAACACGGTCTATGTGCCGGGGTTCTGGTGGCTGATTATGACAATCATCCGCCTTGTGCCGGACTTCATCTTTAAAAAGATGAAATTCTAGAGCAGCCCTGCCGCAACAAGCACCAGAACGGTGCCCAGCCCCAAAAGCGCCACACCCGGCGCATCGGTCAGCGCAAAGACAATCGGGTCATGGTTCATGCGGCCTTGCCAGCCGCGCAGGATCATCCGCGCCAGCCAGACGGGGATGATCAGCACAGCGAGGCGCAGCAACCACGGGTCCGTATATAATACGCTCGCAATGTCGGAAAATGTGTAAAGCCCGAAGATCACCGTGGCCGCGACCGTTGCCGCAATCGCGATGTTGCGCAGATCGGCGCGGTCTTCAGGCGCATAACCACGCCCGGCCAATGGCTTGCCCGGCGTCGCAGCCGCAAGTTCGGTCAGGCGTTTGACGCAACCAAGCGCCAGAAAGACCGGGAAGATGAAATTGGCCAGCCAGCCTGAAAGCACAAGGTCGCCCGCAAGCGTGCCGGCAACAACGCGCAATGTATATAGCGTTGCGAGCATAAAGACATCGAGCCAGCGCAGCCGTTTGAGCTTCAGCGAATAGGCCAGCGACAGCGCCATATATAAAAGCATCAACCCGACCATGCCCCAGCCAAGCGCAAATGCCGCCAGCAGCGAAACCGCACCAAGCCCGCAGCTTAATGCCATGCCATGCGCAATTTTAGCCTGCCCGGAGGCAAAGGGCCGGAAGCGTTTTTGCGCATGCTGGCGATCAGCCGAAAGGTCCAGCAGATCATTGACAATGTAGATGCTCGAGGCTGCCGCACAAAAACTTGCAACCCCAAGGAGAATTGCGCCGAAGGTTGCAAGGTCAAACTGATGGGCTGCGAGCAGAGGCAGGAACAATAACAGGTTCTTCACCCACTGGTGCGGGCGCATGGCGCGCAACAGTGCCAGCGGTGCTGGCGGCGCGCCAATAAACTCAACATCGGGCAGCGCGAGCGCTTCAACATTGCGCTTGAGCGCTGTGCTGGGGGCAAGAACAATCGCCGCGCCCGCCGCCTGCCAAACAGGAATATCGGCACGCGAATCGCCCATATAGGCAAAGCCGCGCGCACCAAACCGCGCCACAAGCGCCGTTGCTTTCGCAGCGCCTGTCAAATTCGTGGCACCATCCGAGCCGAGATGTGACCCCGTCAGACCGAGACGCCGCGCCACGGCATCCACGATATGCTGGTCGGCACCCGATGCCAGCACAACATCGCGCCCGCTTTTCTGGGCCTGCGTGATAATGTCCAGCACGGCTTGACGCAGCGGCAAGGTTTCAATGTCTGGCTGAACACGCGCAACAAGGGCCGCCTTCAGCCGCGCCGGATTGGCGAAATGCCTGAGCACTGTTAACAATGTGGCAACCGGCGCATGCCCCATACCCGCCCAGAAGCATTCATAAAGCGTGTCTGTCGCGAGCAGGGTGCCGTCGAGATCAACCACCAGTGGCAGCGAAGAATCGGGTTGTGTGGGCATGTAACGATTCTCCAATATCGCGAGCCGGTTGGGGCAAATAGGGCAAGCTATGCCCCAATTGAGGCATAGCGAAAACCGGAATCAAAGGCAATCAGCCGTTAAGATGTTGTTTATAATGATTTATTTTTAGCGCCTAATTCAGGCAAGAATCGGGCACTTGCCATTGTTTCGCCACATTTGGCGGGCAAAAATCTATTATATCAATTGCGAGCCTGATCCGGCGTAGTGATTTTGACAAGTTTCGGGGCTGAACCCGGCTCTAGTCAGGGGTGTGGATCAACGTTTGGCATGCGATCGCTCATTCTGAGCAAAGTAACCACGTTTCGTATCCTTGGAGGGACTAAAATGAAACTTTTGAAATTCACCAAAGTATTCACAAAAGACGAAGACGGCGCCGTAACGGTTGACTGGGTTGTTCTGACCGCAGCCATCGTTGGTATCGCCATTGCCGTTGCAGCCACCATCGAAGGCGGCTTGCAGAATGCGGCGGGCGCCATCGACACCGCGCTGACCGGTGTTGTCGCGGACGCTGTTGCCACCTGATATGTTTTGGCCGGTGCGTTCGCGCGCCGGCCTGCTCTGCTCAACTGTCATGATTTCGCAATTTTTGCATGCGCGTTGAGTTCTAAAGTGTCGCCCACGCGATGTGAGGAGTCCTGCATGAACTTTCTGAATAAATTCTCCCGCGATGAGCACGGCGCTGTAACCGTTGATTGGGTTGTGCTGACCGCGACGATGGTGGTTATGGGCGTTGGCGTTATCGCAATCTTCGCGCCCGGCGCGAACAGTTCGGCCAATACCGTAAGCGGCGCGATCACCAGCACGGTAACAGCTCTGCTGCCTTGAATTAATCGCCACGCGCTTGCGCCATGGCCATTGATTTTTCCGCGCCGATTTGCAACTAACCAGAAGTTACACCCCAACACGGGGTCAGAGTTAGGGGCGATCTATGCGTTTGGTATTCATGCTGGTATTGATTCTGGGCCTTGGCCTTGCCGGTTTTGCGGTTATGAAGGTCATGCAGCAGTTTCAGGGCTATCAAGCGCAGATCCAGCGCATGGAAAATGAGCGCGTTGCGCCGATTGAAACCGTTAATGTCATCGTCGCCACCAGCGAGGTGCGGTTTGGCCAGCAGCTAACGCGTGCCGATGTGCGCGAAGTGCAGTGGCCCAAATCGACCGCCCCCGCCAATTCATTCAACGATATAGCCGTGTTGTTCGGCCCTGAAGGTAGCGCCTCGCGCTCGGTAACGCGTGTCATGGAGCCGGGCGAGCCTATTCTGGTGAGCAAAGTCACCAATATCGGCGAGCCGGCCGATTTGCGCTCGACGCTCCAAGACGGGATGCGCGCCTTCACAATCAACGTTGACGCGGTCAGCGGTGTGGGTGGCTTCCTGCAACCGGGCGACCGGGTAGACGTGTATTGGAGCGGCACCGGCAGCAGCGGTGAAACCGTCACAAGGTTGATCGAGGAAGACCTCACGCTGATCGCTCTTGACCAAACCGCAGATCAGGATGTGAACCGGCCACAACTCGCGCGCACGGCGACTTTGCAAGTTTCTCCGAACATTGTTGCAAAAATGGTACAGGCACAGGCAACCGGTCGGCTAACGCTTTCCTTGCGTGGTCTGGATGACACCTCGATTGTTGGGACTTTTGAAGTAGATCGCAGCACAGTTGTAGGTGAAAGCGCCCCCGCGCCGATTGAAGAAATCATCTGCACACGCAAAATCCGGCGCGGTGTAGAGGTGGTTGAAGAGGTAATTCCCTGCGATCAACCGGCCCAGGACCAGTAAAATCGACATCAATTGCGCCACCTAACACATTGATTCTTGAAATCAATCGCAACTTAGCGCATTCTGCCCGTGATATCGGACACCGAAGATCCGAATACAATTGCCGGAAACGGTTTTGAGAGGCAGGAAAGATATGCACGTCAACAGCCTAATTAAGGCGGGGCTGCTGGGATTCGCGATTGCGATCACAGGCGTCGCCACGGCATCGGCACAGACCGGTGTATTGTCAGTAATGCGTGGCTCAACGTCTGGCTCGATCACGGTTGCCGTGAATCGCGCCATTGTCGTTGAGAGCGATGTTCCTTTCGCAGAAATTTCGGTTGCCAACCCGGCAATCGCAGACATCGCTTCATTGTCCGACCGCACAATTTACGTGTTGGGCAAGGCAGCGGGTGCCACAACGATGACATTGCTCGACCCGAATGGTCAGCTTATCGCCAATGTCGATCTTCGTGTTCAGCCCGATTTGACCGAATTTAAAGAACGCCTGCAGGAAATTCTGCCGGGCGAGCAAATCGAAGTGCGCACCGCCAATGACGGCATCGTGCTTTCGGGCCGCGTTTCGGGCGCACGCAAGGTTGCGCGCGCTTTGGAACTGGCCGAACGCTACGCGCCGGGCCGCGTGACCAACCTGATGATGGTTGGCGGCAGCCAGCAGGTTATGCTGCGGGTGCGATTCGCTGAAATGCGCCGTTCGGTTGCAAAAGAACTCGGCTCCTTTCTTGGTGGCAGTGCGGGCGGCGTTGTTCCAGCCGATACCGGCTCGTTCACAGCCGGCACCAACGGTGGTGGGCAATTGAGTGTTCAGCTCGGGTTTGGCGGCGTTGCCATAGACCTGATGATGCAGGCACTTGAAACCCGCGGCGTTGTGCGCACCCTGGCCGAGCCGAACCTGGTCGCCATTTCCGGACAGGATGCAAGCTTCCTTGCGGGTGGCGAATACCCGACCCCGGCCGCCGATGGCGCAATCGAATACCGCCCCTTCGGTGTTCAGCTGCTCTTCAAGCCAACGGTTATCGATGGTGATCTCATCAACCTTGAAATCGGCACGGTGGTTTCATCGCTCGATACATCCAACGCGCTTGTTCTGAACGGCGACACGATCCTTGGTTTTTCAACCCGCAGTGCAAACACCACGGTTGAAATTCGCGATGGCCAGAGCTTTGCTATCGCCGGTTTGCTGCAGGATGACTTCCGCGATGTAAGCAATCAGGTGCCGTGGCTTGGCGATGTGCCGGTTCTGGGTGCATTGTTCCGCAGCGCCGAATATCGCCGCGAACAGACCGAACTTGTCATCATCGTTACTGCGCATCTTGTGGTTCCGACCAGCGCCGAAGCTTTGGCACTGCCAACAGATCGCATGCGCATTCCGTCCGAAGAGGAGCTCTTCTTGTTTGGCCGGGTCGAAGGTCGCGCAACCTCGTCGGGAAGCGACGTGGGCGGATTGACCGGCACAACTGGCTATGTATTGGAGTAAGCACATGAAAAAACTTGGTAAAATCATGACGGCATCCTCCGCTTTGCTTTTAGCTGGCTGCTTTGAACCCTCAGGATCGCTTAACAACCAGAATGCCTTTGCAGGCGCCACCGCCAACAACATCATGGCGCAAAGCGTTACGCGTAACGGTGTCGAGTATCTGCAAGCCATGTCGGCGCGCTTCCGCGCCGAGGTGCCAACGATGATCAACTTTGGGTTCAACTCGTCCGAGCTTGACAACGAGGCACGCAACATCCTGCGTGCCCAGGCCGACTGGATCAAAGCCAACCCCATCGTGCGCTTCCGCGTATACGGCCATACCGACCGTGTTGGCAGCAACAGCTACAACCAGGCGCTGGGCTTGCGACGCGCGCGTGCAGCAGTGCGCTACCTTGTCAGCATTGGTGTGCCACGCAACCGGCTCGAAGCCTATACCTCGCTGGGCGAAACTCAGCCGCTCGTAAACACCGAACTACGCGAACGCCTGAACCGCCGCACCGTGACCGATGTCACCGGCTTTGCGCCCGGCTTTGACGCCGCCGATTTTGACGGCAAGCGCGCTGTCATCATCTACGGTGAATATGTGGGCGATACCGGATCGGAAATCGTGACGGATACCAGCCTGTAATTTCAGGTGCATTCCTGCCAAATTTGAAGGCCACGCCGGGCAACCGCGTGGCCTTCCTTTTTAACAAGCATATCAACGGGTGATCACGGTCTATCTAGTTGTAGTGTTGTCATATATTGTGTTAATCCTTACTTTGTTAGATTGAGCATATGATTAAGTGTTTTAAGCTTTTCGCCGAATCCGGGCTCTTCTCCAGAATAGGTCTGGGTTTGCCAATAAAATGGTGCGGCGACTGAAATTGGCAGAGGCGAAACAATGGCGCTGTTGAAATTGAAAGAACGGAATATCGAGGCCTATTCGGTCGCGCAAAACCCCGAGAGTTTTGCCAAGCTGGGCTCGGATCTGGACGGGTTGTTTGGCGAGAACTGGGCTGAAATTACCTATGACAAGGCCGGTGAGGCTTTGGGCCGTGGCGAGCTTGCGGGTTCGGAAATTGTCATCGCCTGTGTCGAGCAACGCGACGAGAGCAACCTGCGCCCGATTGAAGCCTATATCAAGGCCGCCAAACGCGCTCATCTGCCGGTGATTATTGTCGCACGCGATGTTGGCCCGTCGATGCTGCACCACTTGTTGCAACTCGGTGCCGACGACTTTGCCCCCTACCCGCTACCACATAACGCTTTGGCAAATATTTTTGATCGCTTGCAGCAAAAGCGCGACCAAATGGTCACGGACAGCCCAAAGCATCGTAACCGCCACGGTCTGATCATGCCGGTCTACAGCCCGTCAGGCGGGGTTGGCTGCACAACCTTTGCCGCAAACCTTGCTTGGGAAATGTCGCAACACACCCGCAAAACCGACCAACGCGTCGCGCTTGTGGATTTTGATTTTCAATATGGCTCGGTCGCAACCTTGCTTGACCTGCCGCGCCGCGACGCGGTTTACGAATTGTTGACAGACCCGACGCAGATCAACGCTGATACGCTGAGCCAGGCTATGACATCGTTCAAGTCGAGCATGGCGGTGTTGAGCGCGCCGCCCGAAGCCATGCCGCTTGATATTCTTCAACCCGAAGACATCCAGCGCATTCTTGGCCTGCTGCGCGAACGCTACGACTTTGTCGTCGTCGACCTGCCGCGCGCGCTGACCGAATGGTCCGGCACCATTCTGACCGAAGCCGAAACCTTCTTCTGCCTGCTGGAACTTGACATGCGCTCGGCCCAGAACCTGATGCGCTATCTGCGCGCCCTGCGCGCCGAGGACCTGCCGGGCGAGAAAATCCAGTATGTGCTGAACCGTGCACCGGGCATTACCAATCTGAACGGCAAAAGCCGTATTGCACGGTTTTCTGAAAGCCTGGGCATCGAGATCAAAATTCTGCTGCCCGATGGTGGCCGCGCAATTACCGTTGCCGCCGATCAGGGTGTTCCTTTGTCGGATGGTGCGCCAAAGAACGCCCTGCGTAAGGAAATCCGCAAGATCGCCACGACAATCGTTGATCTGGCAACCGAGGCACGCGCCGCCATCGCCAACTAGGATGTAAACAATGTTTCGACGGTTCAATCGCCCAGATAATTCGCCCGATGATGCGGCGCCGGAAAAGCTGCCGCCATTGACACTGGAACCGGAGGTGATTGTCAGCGCCAAGAAGCATACACCACCCAAGCTGTCGGAAGAAGAGCGCGACCGCATCGATCGCGACCGTAAGAAGGCCGAGCGCTTCATGAATATCCGCATGGATATTCACAAACGCCTGCTAGAAACGCTCAACCTCGCCGCCATCGAAAAGGCATCAGACGCCGATCTGCGCCGCGAAATCAGCGCAATTGCCCGCGAAGGCGTGCAGGAAATGGGCGTGGTGCTCAACGGCGCCGAGCAAAAGCAGCTTTTGCAAGATCTGATGGACGAGGTCACCGGCCTTGGCCCGCTGGAACCCTTGCTGCAAGATCCATCAATAAACGATATTCTGGTCAACGGCCCGCACCAGATATTTGTCGAACGCTTCGGCAAGCTGGAGCTGACGCAAGTGCGCTTCAAGGATGACCGGCATTTACTGCGGGTGATCGACAAGATCGTATCTGCCGTTGGCCGCCGGGTCGATGAAAGCCACCCCTATGTCGACGCGCGTCTGGCCGATGGCTCGCGTTTCAACGCCATGGTCCCGCCCTGCGCGGTTGACGGTGCGCTGGTCTCCATTCGTAAATTTTCCAAAGACAAGCTTTCCATTCCCGAACTGATCGAGTTTGGCGCTTTCAATGACGCCATGGCCACCTATCTGCAAGCCGCTGTGGCCTGCCGGCTCAACATTGTTGTTTCAGGCGGCACGGGTTCGGGTAAAACCACCACGCTCAACGCGCTTTCAAGCTATATCGACAATTCCGAGCGGATTTGTACCATCGAGGATACTGCGGAGCTTCAGTTACAGCAAGTTCACGTGGCCCGCATGGAAAGCCGCCCACCCAATGTGGAAGGGCGCGGCGAGGTTGGCCAGCGCGACCTTTTGCGCAACGCCCTGCGTATGCGCCCCGACCGCATTATCGTGGGCGAGACGCGCGGCGACGAAGTTATCGACATGCTGCAAGCCATGAATACCGGCCATGACGGCTCGATGACCACAATCCACGCCAACTCGGCGCGCGACGGACTGAGCCGTATGGAAAACATGATCGCGATGTCGGGAATTGAAATGCCGCTCAAGGCCATGCGCGCCCAGATTTCCAGCGCCGTTAACCTTGTTGTGCAGGTCAGCCGCCTGTCGGACGGGTCGCGCCGTATGGTCTCTATCACCGAGGTTACGGGGATGGAGGGCGAGATTATCTCGATGCAGGAAATCTTCAAGTTCCAGCGAGAAAGCGTTGACGAGAGCGGTAAAATCCACGGAAAATTCACAGCAACCGGCCTGCGCACCGCCTTTGCCGAGCGCTTCAAGCAATGGGGCCATCCGCTGCCGAACCATATTTTCGCGGAAGCGCCCCGCCAACCCAAGGTAGGCTAGAATGAGTATCGAACCGCTCATTTACGCGCTGATATTCATCGCGGTTTTTTTCCTGATCGAGGGGATCTATCTTGCCGCCTTTGGCAAATCCGTTCGGCTTGAAAGCCGCGTAAACCGTCGCTTGCAGCTATTGGAAAAGGGCGAAACCCGCGAAACGGTGATGGAAACGCTGCGCAAGGAGCGTGAACAGCATCGTGATGGCCGCGATGTTCCGCTGTTTACACCTTTGGCCAAACGCGCGGCTGCGGCCAACATCGCCTTTACCCCTGTCGCCTTGGTGGCGCTGGTATTGTTGCTAACGGTTATCACCTTTATTGGCCTGCATTTTTTCACAGGCGCGGGCATCACCACAAAAATCCCCGTATCCATTGCCATGGGCTATGGTGCGGTTTTTGTCTGGCTCGGCTCAAAGGCGAAAAAGCGGCTGGCATTGTTTGAAGAACAGCTCCCCGATGCGGTTGAGTTGATCGTGCGCTCGCTGCGCGTGGGCCACCCGTTTTCAAGCTCGATCAATATCGTCGCACAAGAAATGGCCGACCCGCTCGGCTCGGAATTCGGCGCTGTGGCCGATGAGGCGAGCTTTGGTGCCGATATTTCCGAAGGTCTGGTGCGGCTGTCACAGCGGATAGATTTGCAGGATTTGCGTTTTTTGGCGGTTGCGGTAACCATTCAAAGCCAGTCGGGCGGCAACCTTGCTGAAATTCTGGACGGTTTGGCCAAGGTCATCCGCTCGCGCTTCAAGCTGTTCCGCCGCGTGAATGCCATCACTGCCGAGGCAAAATGGTCCGGCTGGTTTTTGTCGATCTTCCCCGTTGTCGCGCTGGTCATGATCAATGTCATGCAGCCCGGCTACTACGACGAGGTTGAGAAAACAGCCTATTTCCTGCCCGCTGCGATTGTTGTTTTTGCGTTTCTCGTTGTAAATATCATCTTCATGCGCGCCATGGTTAACATCAAGGTCTGATCGGGTGAGTGCAATTACATACAGCTACGAGTTTGTTCTCGCGGCCCTTGGCCCGCTCGGCCCGCTCATGGTTGCAGGCGGGCTTGGCCTGCTGCTCATCCTCATCTCGATCCCCTTCGCGCTAAAATCCGGCCCAAACCCGTTTGAGCGGCTCGGGCGCGGCAGCCTCGGTTTTTCGGGCGGCGACGGTGAAAAAACCGCGCTCAACCTGCGCTATAAAAGCGGCAAGTTCGACCTATCGCGCTTTGATCAATACCTTACGCCGCAAGACCAGAAAGAGTTTTCTGCGGTCCGGCTAAAGCTCATTCAGGCTGGCTATCGTTCCAAATCTGCGGTCGGCAATTTCGCCTTTGCGCGCATGGCCGGCGGGCTGACACTTATCTTGCTTGGCGTGTTGCTCATGTTGGTGCGGGGCCAGGATTTTTCGGCGGCCACTGCAGCGTTTTATATTATTTTTCCCGGTGTTATCGGCTATTACGGGCCGACCTATTGGGTCGAACGCCGCCGCCAGTCGCGGCAGGAAATGGTCACTAACGGCTTTCCTGACGCGCTTGATATGATGCTGATTTGCGTCGAAGCGGGCCAATCGCTCGATCAGGCTATTTTGCGCGTTGCCAAGGAAATCAAGAACTCCAGCGAGGCTTTGGCCGAGGAATTCGAGATCGTCGCCAACGAAATCCGGGCCGGCAAGGAGCGCGTAGTCGTGCTGCGCGATATGGCTGAACGCTGCGGTGTCAACGACATTTCGGCCTTTGTAACCGTGCTTGTGCAATCGGCCACATTCGGTACATCCATTTCCGATGCGCTGCGTGTCTATGCATCTGAAATGCGTGACAAACGCGTTATGCGCGCCGAGGAAAAGGCCAACGTGCTGCCCACAAAACTGACACTTGGCACCATGCTGTTCACCGTGCCGCCGTTGCTGATCATTCTGGTTGGCCCGTCGATTCTGGATATCTACATCAACCTTCTAGGGGGCGGTTAGTGTTATTGCGCAAAGGCTTTGCGCTTGCAGCGGTTTTTGGTCTACTCGCCGCGTGTATGCCGTCCGAGCGCATCCGCACAGAACGCCAAGGCCCGCCGCCGCCACCCGGCACCGTGCGGATCACCGAAGCGGTTGACGGTTTGCAGGTCGGCCATAACATGATGGCCGCCGGTGAATACCAGTTGGCGCTCGACGCTTATGTGCGCGGCATCGAGGAACACGGGCTCAACGCCGATGTGCTCAGCGCCATCGGCTCGGCCAACCTGCGACTTGGCCGCCTTAACCAGGCAGTGGGCTACCTTGAGCGCGCTGTAGAACTTGATGACGCATTCGCCGCGGCGTGGAATAATCTTGGCGTCATTTACATCGCGCTCAACCGATTACCGCAAGCGCGCGGCGCATTCGAGCGGGCTTTCGCGCTCGATAACGGTGATTCCGACGAAATCCGCCAAAATCTGGTGCTGGCATTGAGTCTGTTGGGTGACACTTCGCAAGAAACCGCCGACGATGTGCAATTCCTTCTGGTCCGGCGCGGGGCGGGGCGTTACCTGTTACTTGGGCAATAAAAAGCAAAAAAGAAACAGAGGCGCTGATATGGGCAAGATTTACTACTTTCCGCTGATGGCCGTGCTGTTGCTTTCGGCATGTGGCGGCGCGCGCCAAGGCATGGACAATTCCGATGAGCTTGCCTCGATCGAGGCGATAGACGATGCAACTGTCGCCGAAATCATGCTCAACGCGGGCGATGCGCAGCAGGCTGTTGCGTTTTTCCGTGGCAAGCTTGCTGAAGAACCCAACCGCGTGGACTATAAGCGCGGCTTGGCGCAATCCTATATCCGTGCCCGCCAATACGCCGAAGCTGTGCTCATCTACGAACAAATGGACGCCGCAGGCCAGGCCAACAATGATGATCTGATGGCGCTGGCCGATGCCTATTTGCGCAATGGCGGCTGGGCCGAGGCGCGCGCCACGCTCGCCAAAGTGCCGCCCACACTTGAAACCTATGACCGCTACCGTATCGAGGCACTTCTTGCCGACCATAACCAGGAATGGGACCGGGCCGATAGCTTTTATGAAACCGCGCGCGGGCTGACCACAACGCCCGCCAGCATTCTGAACAACTGGGGCTATTCCAAGCGTGTTCGTGGCGAGTATGAAGCCGCCGAACGCCTGTTCCGTCAGGCATTGTCTTACGACAGCGACCTGTTTACAGCTAAAACCAACCTTGCAGTTGTGCGCGCCTTGCAAGGCAATTATCGTCTGCCCATCATTCCGATGACCGATGTGGAAAAAGCCGTGCTGCTCTATGAAGTTGCCCGTATCGCGGCCAACCGTGGCGACCGCGATATCGCGCGCGGCCTGCTGGAACAGGCGATTGACACGCATCCGCAACATTTTGATGCTGCCGTGCAGGCGCTCTCCACCCTCAACTCTGCAGGCCCGAACGAGTAATGACATACTGGGCACTGATACTGCTGATACTAACCCTGCCGGTTTCGCTCCTCATCGTCTATTACGATGTGCGCTATATGCGTATTCCCAACAAGCTTGTGCTGCTGACCGCGCTTATATTTCTGGCAACCGGGCCATTCCTGTTCACCTTTCAGGATTATATTATCCGCGCTTCGCTTGGGTTGTTCATGCTGATTCTGGGCTTTTTGCTGCATCTTACCGGTCGCGTTCCGGGCGGCGATATCAAATATGCTGCCGCACTCTTGCCCTATATCGCCATTGCACATTTGGTTGAATTTCTGCTCATCCTTGCGGTGATGGGGATATTGGGGGTGCTGCTGCACCGCAGCGTTAAGTGGATTGGTCTGGCACCTGCTGACTGGGTGTCATGGCAGCGCCCGGGTGCCTTTCCCTACGGGCTATCGCTGGCAATGGCGCTGCTGTTTTACCTGATACGCACCGCATTTATTGCGGCCGGTTAACCGCAAACAGGAACATCAGCGGCGTTTCCTCTACGAGTTCAAGCTGCAAGCCGCTCGCTTCCAGCGCATCCATGGCCTTTTCGCGCGCATCCACGCTGAGCGGGCATTTGGGCAGCACCACGTAATCGGCATCATCAAAACCCGGATCAGCACCGTAATACCATGGCGCGCCGCCCCTGAGCACACGTAAATCGCTGATCAGCGGCATGATGTTGACAAGGTCGGCCAAAAACACGCCCGCATCCTTATCACCCGTATGTGCGACCACGGCTTGCGCATAGGCCACTGCAAGCCGCACAAGCCCATCATTCAGACGACAATCGGGCACGGTTACGCCGTTAAATTCGCGCAAAGGCTCACCATCGGAAAGGCCGGGTGCCGGTTGCACGATATCGGATTCGGCCAGCCGTTCCTTGCGCAGCAAAATATCGGAAATCGGGCCTTCATCGACGATCCGCCCGAAAGCGGCCCAATCAACAAACACACTGCGCGACAGCGACATGGTCATGGTCATCATCGTTGGCGCTATGGCCACGCAGGCAATGGTTGCCAGCACAAACCCCTGTTCGCGGGCGCGTGGCAGCGCGGGCAGGTTTGCCAGCACAAGCAGCGCCACGAAGAACAGCCATTTCGGGTCATTTCCCCAGTTCTGCCACGTGGTCACCACAAAGGCCGGGGCAAGGAGCAACAGATAGAGGCCCAGTTTTTGCTGCCCGGTTTTGCGCAACCAGATGATCGCCCCCACAAGCGCAACCGAACCTGCAATAAATTTCGGTGAACTCAACGTGCTGATCAGGTTCTCGCCAGGTTGCGTGCGTTGCGAATGCAGCGCGACCTGTAGCAAATCTTGCGCATAGGCCTGCCAAAAGGCAAAGCCAAGAATGACAGTAGTTATCGCAAAGACGGTCACGCCAATAAGCGCGGCGATACCAGCCACCGAAACCCGCCCCTGCGCCAACAGAATAATGGTAATAGGTGGTGCGAAGGCCACGAAAAACGTCATTTTGGTCAGGGCAAGCAGTGAAAGCCCAATGCCGACCAGCAGGCCAAGGCTACGCGCTCGCTCGCCCTCGGGGGCCGGCCACATAATGCCAACAAGCATGATGAACACTATGGCCCAAGCCCAGCGGTTATAAAACATCGACAGCGAGGTCGCCGCCGCCCCCCCCCCGTAAATCAGCGCAGCCGCCAAAATGAGCATGGCTGCCCCGAAAACCATCCGCAACCAGCCCTGCATGCGGGTTTGCCCGACCCACCACACGGCCGGTGCGATCAATAGGGCCACCAGAAGGTTGGACAGAAGTGCCGCCTTGCCACCGGCAAAACCCAGCGACAGGAACATGGCCATGGGCGCGATCGACAGAATGCCGAGCGGGGTCATGAAATCCAGATGCGGAATTTCGCCATTGCGCATCCGCAACCCGGCGTCGATCATGTGAAACAGGTCGCCTTCATGGCCGGAAATACCAACTCGTGTCGGAAAGCCCATTGCAAAACCAATTACGGCCAGCAGCGCCAGTAAAAACAGGGCAAAACGCATAAACACTACCTCAATTCAAGCCAGGACCAGCACAGCGACCAGAATTGGCCTGCAAACTTTTGAGAAATATGCAAAAATGCGCGGCAGATTGCACGCGGTAAGTTGCGCAACCCGCGCTGCGCGCTAAAATCGCGACAAAACCAAGGGTGAAAATACCATGAATATTCCTGCAAAAGCCATTGGCGCGCCTGAAGCGCCGCGCACCACCGCGCAACTGGGCATCAGCCCGACGCTTCAGCGCGAAATTCTGGTCAAGACCATGTTCCGCCGCAGCCTTGACAGTGTGACAGAGATTGCCGCCGCACTTTCAGTAACCGTGCCCATTGCACAAGACCTGATTGACCGGGCGCGCGAGCAAAAGCTGATCGAGACTCTGGGCGCTTCGCGGCTGGATGAAACCAAAGAGCTTCGCTTTCAGCTAACCGATGCTGGCCGCCGCCTTGCGCAAGATGCGCTGGCCCAATCGGAGTATTATGGCGCGATGCCCGTGCCGCTGCTTGATTACGAAAAGCAGGTGCGCCGCCAGTCCATTCGCAACGCAGCTGTTTCGCGCGAGGATCTGGTATCGAGCTTTGCCAACCTCATCATCGCTGACGAAATGTTCGAGCAACTCGGGCCAGCCGTGAATGCCAGCCGCTCGATTCTCATGTATGGGCCGCCGGGTAACGGTAAATCCTCGCTCGCCAACGCAATTTGCGACGCTTATCACGATGCGGTTTATGTGCCGCAATTCCTTGAATATGGCGGCAATGTCATTGCGGTGTTCGACCCGCTTATTCACCGCGAAATCAAGAAAGACGAAGCCGAGG
The DNA here is from genome assembly GCA_040880065.1 of Paracoccaceae bacterium. Classification (GTDB taxonomy): domain Bacteria; phylum Pseudomonadota; class Alphaproteobacteria; order Rhodobacterales; family Rhodobacteraceae; genus Abyssibius. The sequence goes on from JBBDJE010000003.1 coordinate 87,732, forward strand.
GCGCCAGCCTGCGCCTTGCCTCGGCCAGCCACGACCCGCGCTATGTGCTGTGCTACCGCCCCACCGTTATTACCGGCGGTGAACTTACGCTGGATATGCTCGATCTGTCGTATAATCCGGTCAGCCGCACCTATCAGGCACCCTTGCAGCTAAAGTCGGCTGGCGGGGTGTTTATTGTGGACGACCTTGGCCGTCAGGTGGCCAGCCCACAGGCACTGGTGAACCGCTGGATTGTGCCAATGGAGCATGGCTACGACATTTTAACCCTGCAATCGGGGCAAAAATTTACAGTGCCGTTTGACACCAAGGTCGTATTTTCAACCAACTTTCCGCCCAGCAAGATCTTTGATAAAGCGGCGCTGCGGCGTATTTATTACAAAATCTATGTCGGCAATCCGGGGCGCGAAGTGTTTGTGCGCATTTTCGTTTCAACCGCCAAGCGCTATCCGATCGAGTTCAGCGAAGAGGTGCTGATGTATCTACTCACCAAGAAATACCCGATAGTTGATAACGAATATGCCGCCTTCCACGCTACCTTCCTCATTGAACAGATGATCGCGGCCTGCGCCTATCATGGCGAGCCTGCGCGCATGTCCATTCCTCTGGTTGATGCAGCTTGGGAGCATTTGTTCATTCGCGAAGGGGAATAAGGCGCTGCTACCCCCGGCCTTTGCCGCCTGGTTTGCCGCGCGTGGCTGGCAGGCGCACCCGCATCAGCTTGAACTACTGGCCGCCGATGACGCGGCGCTGTTGTTGATTGCGCCCACCGGCGGCGGCAAAACGCTGGCCGGATTTCTGCCAACGCTGGTCGATCTGGCTGCTGCCCCACATGACGGGCTGCACACGCTCTATATCTCGCCGCTCAAGGCGCTGGCCACAGATATTGCCCGCAACCTTGCCCGTCCGGTTACTGAGCTTGCGCTGGACATCCGCATCGAAGACCGCACCGGCGACACAAGGGCGAGCACCCGCCGCCGTCAAAGGGTTGATCCCCCGCATATTTTGCTGACCACACCGGAATCACTGGCGCTGCTGCTCTCCTACCCCGAGGCGCCGCGTATTTTTGCGGGGCTCAAGCGCATTGTGGTTGATGAAATCCACGCTTTGGCCGAAAGCAAGCGCGGTGATCAGCTTATGCTCGGCCTGTCGCGCCTTGCCACCCTGGCCCCGAAGGTGCAGCGCATTGGCCTTTCTGCCACGGTGCAAGACCCCGCTGCCCTTGCCGGTTTTCTGGCCGGCCCAACGCCGTGCCGCGTGCTGATGGCCCCGCCGGGGCCTAGCCCAGATGTTCGCTTTCTGGCCACGCAAGCACCGCCACCATGGGCGGGCGGCGGCGGTCGCTGGGCGGCGACCGAAATTCTGCAACAGGTCAAGGCCGCGCGCACCACGCTGATTTTTGTAAACACCCGCGCACTGGCCGAGCTGTTTTATCAGGCGATTTGGGCTGAAAACACCGAAAACCTGCCCATTGCCCTGCACCATGGCAGCCTGTCGCGTGAAGCTCGCAACCGGGTTGAGTGCGCCATGGCCGAAGGCAGTTTGCGCGCCATTGTCTGCACCGGCAGCCTTGATCTTGGCATCGACTGGGGCGATGTCGACCTTGTCATCCAGATCGGTGCACCCAAAAACGTCAAGCGCCTTGTGCAACGGATTGGCCGTGCCAGCCACCGCTATAATACACCCTCGCGCGCGCTGCTGGTGCCTGCAAACCGCTTTGAAGTGCTGGAATGTCAGGCGGCACTTGAGGCCGTGGCCGCCCATGATCTGGATGGCACACCGCGCGGCCCCGGCCCGCTTGATGTGCTGTGCCAGCATATACTGCTATGTGCCTGCGCCGGGCCTGTCAATGCAAATGCACTGTTTGCCGAGGTCAGAACCGCTGGCCCCTACGGCCGTCTTAGCCGCGCGGCATTTGACGATTGTTTGGAGTTTGCGGCCACTGGCGGCTATGCCCTACGCGCCTATGACCGTTGGCAAAGGCTGGTTGAAACGGGCGGCCATTGGCAGTTGCGCGATCCACGAAGCAGCCGCGCGCTGCGCATGAATATCGGAACCATCGTCAATGTGGAAACCTTGAAGGTGCGCTTGCGCGGCCGTGGTATCGGTGGCGGTGGCGGGCATCTTGGTGAGGTTGAAGAAAGCTTCGCCGCACAGCTTTCGCCCGGTGACACATTCCTTATGGGCGGCGAAGTTGTGTGCTTTGAAGCGTTGCGCGATATGGCCGTGCTCGTCAGCCGCCGCGCCACGCGCAAGCCGCGCATCGCGGTGTTCTCGGGCAGCAAATTTTCAACCTCGACCCTTCTGAACCGGCGCGTTCAGGCCATCATTGCCGATCGTTCCGCCTGGAAAAGCCTGCCCGGCCACACCGCGCATTGGCTGCACCAGCAAAGCGAAATTTCGCAGCTTCCGCGCCCCGGCCGCCTGCTGGCGGAAAGCTTTGCGCGCAATAATCAGGAATTTCTTTGCATTTACGCCTTTGCGGGGCGGGCGGCGCACCAAACCCTTGGCCTGCTCGTCACCAAACAGATGGAGGCCGCGGGCCTCGAGCCGCTTGGCTTTGTTGCCAATGACTACGCGCTGCTCATATGGGGTTTGCAACCGGTTGACGATGTTGCCGCCCTCTTGGAAATTGACGGGCTGCGCGACGGGCTGGAGCGCTGGCTTGGCGACAACGCCGTGATGAAGCGCAGCTTTCGCAATATCGCCACTATCGCCGGGCTGATCGAGCGCAATATAATCGGGCAACGAAAATCAGGCAAACAAGCCACTTTTTCGTCCGATATCCTTTATGACACCCTGCACAAATATGACCCCGACCATCTGCTTTTGCGCATCACCCGCGACCAAGCCATGCAGGGCTTGGTCGCGTTCGAGCGGATTGAAGCGGTATTGTCCGAGATTGGCGGGGATATCGATCATATCCGCGCACCACACGTCACCCCGCTCGCCGCGCCCTTGCTGCTTGAATATGGCAAAGTGCCCATTCGTGGCGCGGGGGCCGAGCGGTTGGTGGTAGACGTGGCCGCGCGGCTTATGGCTGAAGCGGGGCTTGAATAATGCGCCCGATTGGTGAAATTGGTGCGATGGACATGTATCCTTTTCAGTTTCACGGGCACGATCTGCAGGCATTGGCCAGCGGCGGGCTGTATTGGGGCACGCAGCGCTTGCTGGTCGTATCCGACCTTCACCTTGGTAAATCAGAGCGCATTGCGCGGCGCGGTGGCAGCCTGTTGCCGCCCTTTGAAGTGCTCGAAACCCTGTCGCGCCTGACCGATCTGGTTGACGCGCTGGACCCTTTGGAAGTGATTTGCCTTGGCGACAGTTTTGACGACCTCGCCGCTGTTGAAGCCTTGGAAGAACCTGATTTTGCCGAGATCAAGCGCCTCGCGGCGGGGCGCATCTGGACATGGATTGAAGGCAACCATGATGCCGGCCCGCTTTCGGTGCCCGGCAGCCATCTGGCCGAACGGCGCCTGCAGAACCTGACCTTTCGCCATATCGCACAGCCCGGTGCCGTTGCCGAGGTTTCGGGCCATTACCACCCCAAGCAACGCGTGGCGGTCGGGCGCGCACGGCCCTGCTTTTTGCTCGATGGCAACCGCATCATCCTGCCCGCTTTTGGCACCTATACCGGCGGGCTTCAGGCATGCGACAAGGTGTTCGACCCGCTTTTCGCCACCGATGCCCGCGCCGTGCTGACAGGTGCACGCGCCATCGTCTACCCGCGTCAACTGCCCAGCAAGGCGCGCAACCCGGCCTGATTTGCGCGCGACACGGGCACCTCGCCGCCGCCATTCGCCAGCACCAGCCACATGCGGCCCCCATCGCGCCGCAAGCTCTGCATGGCGCGCCGCGCCACCCAATGGCTGCGATGCACCTGCATGCCGCTGGCATTGGCAAGTTCGGCCATGGCATCGGCCATCCGCATCAACACAAGCTCTTGCCCTTTGCACGTCACGACCAGAAGGTAGTGATCCTGTGCTTCAAGCCGCACAAGCGGGGCGCGGTTGGCGGGGGTGAGCCGGGCCATAAGGTGCAACTCGGGGTCATGGTGCGCAGCTTTTGGCGGGCGCGGCGCCAGCAACCAGACCACGGCAAAGACCAGACATTCGACCGCAGCGACAAATCCGGCAATTTGCAGCCAGCCCTGCCACCATGGCCAGCCCGCAAAAACGGCTGTATTCAATAGGTTGATCAGCCCGCTCAGCACCAGCCCGTAGACCACCCCAAAGGCCAGCAGCCGCACAAGGCGCCGGTTGACCTGCCATGAAGCGACCAGTCGCCCGGCCAGTTCAGACAGCAGAATCGAGCCCCCCGCAACCACGGTCCAATAGGGCAGCCGCCACAATAGCGGCAAGGCATCATAGGTGCCGAACGGGCCCATCAGCCCGGCGGCCAGCGAAACCAGCGCCCAAAGCGCAAGCAGCATACGGCGGTGCGGGGTTATCAGGCCGCGCATCGTGAACGGCACTTGCTGTAATTCGCGAAGAAAACTGGTCGATTCATGCATAGCAACTTGGGGCGATTGCCGCGGTTTGGCAAGGCTGCGTCATTGCAATAGCCAAAGGTTTTACAATGACACTCGCACCGCTTCTGAACGCCAGCCCCGCCATTCATCTGCATGTCTTCGGGGTGGTTGTCGCCATCATCGCGACAGCCCTAATATTCACGCGGGCACGCGGGACAGGGCAGCACCGGCTGTTCGGCTGGGTCTGGGTGACTGGCATGGGGCTTGCGGCTGTCTCTAGCTTTTTCATTCACAGCACCGAAGGCATTGCCGGTTTCAGCGCGATCCACCTGATCTCGGTCTATGTCCTTGTGTCGCTGGTCGTCGGGCTTCGCGCCATTCGCAAGCACCGCAATATCCGTGCCCATCGCAGCACCATGCTTGGCATGACCATCGGCGGGCTTGGTGTGGCCGGGGCGCTCTCATTCCTGCCCGGCCGCATCATGTCGCAGATGCTCTTCGCCTTCTAGCCAGCTTGGCTAGGCGGTCAGGCCCTCGGGTTCCGGCAGGCCGTTGGCGCGGCATGTCGCGGTAAGCGTGTTGGCCAGCAGGCAGGCAATGGTCATCGGGCCAACGCCGCCGGGCACGGGGGTTATGGCACCGGCAACCGCAGCGGCGCTGGCAAAATCGACATCGCCCACCAGCTTGTTTTTGCCGTCGCGCTCAATACGGTTGATGCCCACATCAATAACCGTTGCACCCGGCTTCACATAGTCGCCAGTGATCATTTCGGGGCGACCGACGGCCGCCACCAGAATATCGGCGCCACGGCAGACGGCCTGCAAATCTTTGGTGCGCGAATGCGCGATGGTGACGGTGCAGCTATCCTTCAGCAACAGGTTCGCCATGGGCTTGCCCACGATATTCGAGCGGCCCACAACCACCGCATTCAGCCCCGAAAGGCTGCCATGATGTTCGCGCAGCATCATCAAACAGCCAAGCGGCGTGCAGGGCACCATGCTCTTTTGGCCCGTGCCAAGCAGCCCTACATTCAAGATGTGAAAGCCATCGACATCCTTGGCCGGGTCAATTGCATTGATGACCAGATCTTCGTTGATATGGCTCGGCAGCGGCAGTTGCACCAGAATGCCATGCACGGCGGCATCGGCGTTGAGCGTAGCGATCAGCGCCAGCAAATCGTCTTGCGCGGTATCGGCGGCCAGCTTGTGCTCATAGGAATTCATGCCAACCTCAACGGTCTGCTTGCCCTTGGAGCGAACATAAACCTCCGAGGCAGGATCCTCGCCCACCAGCACAACCGCCAGGCCCGGCACGATGCCATGTTCGCCCTTCAGCCGCGCCACATGGGCGGCAACCTTTTCACGCACGTTGGCCGCAAAGGCCTTGCCGTCAATTATCGTCATCGTCATTCCTGCTCTCCTTTTCGCTATGCCGTGATGCGCTTGGGGAAGCTGCGCCTCAGGCATCAAACTTTTCATAGGCGGCGCGATACTGCCCCATTTGCAGCCGTGTGGCCAGAACCGCGTTTTTCAGGAGTATCGCCACGGTCACAGGGCCAACACCGCCGGGCACCGGGGTGATCCAGCCAGCCACCTCGGCACAGCTCGCAAAATCAGCATCGCCTTGGGTGCGGGGGCCGTCAGGGGTTTCAACCTGGTTGATGCCAATATCAATCAGCGCCGCACCCGGCTTGATCATGTCACCTGTTACCAGCCCCGGCTTGCCCACGGCAACAAACACCGCATCGGCGGCGCGGCTATGCATGGCGACCGAACGGGTCATGTGATGGCAAACCGTTACCGTTGCCCCCAACCCCATCAGCAAGAATGCAATCGGCTTGCCGACAATTTCGGAATGCCCGATGACCGTCACCACCAGCCCTTCCAGCTTCAGCGGCAGGGTTTTCAAAATCTCGACCGAAGCCACCGCCGTGCAGGGGCCAAGGGCAAGGTCGTTATAGACGATATTGCCAATGCTGGCCGGGTGCATGCCTTCCACATCCTTCAGCGGATGCACGGCCTTTTGCAGCACCTTCACTGGAATATGCGCAGGCAGCGGCCGCTGGATGATGATGCCGCTGACGCGTGGATCGCCGTTTAACCCCTGCAACACACCAATAAGCTGTTCCAGCGAAATATCCGCCGGATAGCTGCGCGCCTCAAAGGCCACGCCCGCGCTTTCAGCGCTGCGGCTTTGGTTACGCACATAAAGTTCGGCAGCGGGCACGTCGCCCACGCTGATGGACACCAGCCGTGGCACCCATCCTTTGGCGCGCAATTCCGCCGCTTCGATGGCCACTTCGGCGCGAATGCGCGCGCCAATGGCCTTGCCGTCAATCACTGCTGCCCGCATGTCTGCCTGCATATTTCTCAGTCCCGGTTTGGCCCCGCGCCCAGAACCTGTTCTTCGCGCGCAATCGACCAGTTGATGATGATGCGCCACAGCATTTCTGCCAGGGCGGCGTCATAGCCCAGCGCATCGGCGCTGGTGCGCACGTTTTCAACAACCTCTTCCACCCGGCTGTCAATCCGCGCCGGCATGCCGTTTTCCGATTTCAACGCGATGGCCCTGTCAATCAGGGCTGCACGCGCCGCCAGATGCGCCACAAGTTCACCGTCAAGCGCGTCAATCGCGACACGCAACTCGGTCATGGAATGACAGTCTTCTGGGCGGGGGATGCGGCTGCTCACGCTCGGGTCCTTGGGTGGTTATGGGCGCCTATGTAAGGCGCATCACAACCACCCGCAACCCATGGACGCCTAGAACAACCCGTCGATCTGGCCGTCGGCGTTGATGCCGATGGTTTCGGCGGCGGGGCGGCGCGGCAGGCCCGGCATGGTCATGATCTCGCCGCAAATCACTACAACAAAGCCGGCACCTGCTGAAAGCCGCACCTCGCGCACCGGCAGGCTGTGGCCTGTGGGCGCGCCGCGGCGGTTGGGGTCAGTCGTAAAGGAATACTGTGTTTTCGCCATGCACACCGGCAGGTGGCCATAACCCGCCTCTTCCCAAAGCCGAAGCTGGTCGCGGATGGATTTATCGGCCAGCACCTCATCGGCGCGGTAAATCCGCTTGGCAACGGTTTCGATCTTCTCAAACAGCGACATACCGTCGGGGTAAAGCGGGGCGAATTGGCTGGCGCCGCTTTCGGCAATTTCCGCCACCCGTGTTGCCATTTCCTTGATACCGGCCGAGCCTTGTGCCCAGTGCTTGCACAAAATGGCTTCCGAGCCCTGACCTTCGACATAGGCCTTTACCGCTGCCACTTCGGCCTCGGTATCGGTCACGAAATGGTTGATGCCCACGACAACCGGCACGCCAAAGCTTTTCAGGTTCTCGATATGGCGGCCAAGGTTGGCGCAGCCCTTGTTCACCGCATCAACATTTTCAGCACCAAGGTCGTCTTTCTTTACGCCGCCGTTCATCTTCATGGCGCGCACCGTGGCAACAAGCACCACGCAATCGGGTGCGAGGCCTGCCTTGCGGCACTTGATGTTCATGAATTTCTCGGCACCAAGGTCAGCACCGAAGCCCGCCTCGGTGACCACGAAATCGGCCAGTTTCAGCGCGGTTGTGGTGGCAATGACCGAGTTGCAGCCATGCGCGATATTGGCGAAGGGGCCGCCATGCACGAAGGCAGGGTTGTTTTCCAGCGTCTGCACAAGGTTCGGCTGCATGGCCTGCTGCAACAGCACGGTCATCGCACCATCGGCCTTGATGTCGCGGCAGTAAACCGGCGATTTATCGCGGCGATAGGCAACGATGATGTCACCAAGACGCTGCTTGAGGTCGGCAAGGTCTTTGGACAGGCACAAAATCGCCATGACTTCCGAGGCCACCGTAATGTCAAAGCCGGTCTGTCGCGGAAAGCCGTTGGACACGCCGCCAAGGTTGACAACAGTGTCACGCAAGGCGCGGTCGTTCATGTCCATCACGCGGCGCCAAACAACGCGGCGTGCGTCAATTTCCAGCTCGTTACCCCAATAGATGTGGTTGTCGATCATCGCGCTCAGCAGGTTATGCGCGCTGGTGATCGCATGAAAATCGCCCGTGAAATGCAGGTTCATTTCCTCCATCGGCACAACTTGCGCCAAGCCGCCACCGGCCGCACCGCCCTTCATGCCAAAATTCGGCCCCAGGCTGGCTTCACGAATGCAGATCACCGCTTTTTTGCCAATGGCGTTCAGCCCGTCGCCAAGGCCAACGGTGGTTGTGGTCTTACCCTCGCCAGCCGGTGTCGGGTTGATGGCTGTTACCAAAATCAGCTTGCCGTTTTTGCGGCTTTCCAGCGATTTGATAAAGCTTTCCGAAACCTTGGCCTTATCATGGCCAAAGGGCAGCAGATCATCGCTGGGAATGCCAAGATTCGCGCCAATCTCCTGAATCGGTCGTTTTTTGGCTTCGCGGGCAATTTCGATATCGGTTTTATAGGCCATGACGTGCTGTTCCTGTTGGTTTGGGCTAACCCGCGCATAAGGTGGCAAAACGCTGCCTTACACATGGAGTATTGCGACCATTCGTTCGTTTATTTCGACTTTCGCGCAGGCCTTTCATTGCGCAGGTTTCTTATACCGGTCTGCAAGGTGTGGATAGGCGCGCAGCAAAATGCTTGCACCCAGATATTCCGCTGCGCGCCGCTTTGTCTTTCACCCAGCGCGCTGGCAAATTCCTGCACAAGATCAGTTTGTGCGACACCCAAAAAAAGGTGACGCCGCCAAAACGATCGCTCGGGATGAATATGGGCAAAATCGATCCTTTCAATCGCGGCGAAGCATGCGCGCGAGCGTTCAGAAGGTCCATCAAAAACAAAACCCCGGCACAATGGCCGGGGTTTGGAGTTTGGGGCTGGGGGTTCAGCTTGAAGGTTCCGGCGCAAGGCCACCATCAGGCTTTGGCTTTTTGCCCGCCTTGGGCAACGAGGTAACGCTTGGCTTGACCTCATCCGGTTTGCTGGTCGGTTCGTCATCGCCGGGTTGGGGTGGTTTGCCATCCATCACGCGGCGGATCTCGTCACCCGTCAGCGTTTCGTATTCCAGCAAACCCTGAGCCAGACGCTCAAACTCTTCTTGATTATCCAGCAGGATTTTGCGGGCTTCTTCATATCCGTTCTGGATAAGCTCTTTAACCTCTTTTTCGATCAGCTCTTTGGTATGGGCCGAAACAGAGAAGCCGCCCGTGCTGCCGGAATAGCCCTGATGGGCTTCGGCATAGTCGATATTGCCAACAAGGTCGGACATGCCCCAGCGCATGACCATGGCGCGCGCAATGCCCGAAGCCTGCATGATATCGCCCGACGGGCCGTTGGACACGCGGTCTTCACCATATTTGATGATTTCCGCCGCCTTGCCCGCCATCGTCATGGTGATGCGCTGCTTGGCTTCGTCCTTGTGCATGTTCAGCCGGTCCATTTCGGGCAGGCTGACAACCATGCCAAGTGCAGCGCCGCGCGGAATGATTGTGGCCTTGTAAACCGGATCGCATTTATCCAGCTTCATACCGGCAATGGCGTGGCCAGCCTCATGATAGGCGGTCATTTCCTTTTGCTCGGCGGTCATGACCATCGAGCGGCGCTCGGCACCCATCATCACCTTGTCTTTGGCGAATTCAAAGTCGTGCATGGTCACAAAGCGTTTGCCGGTGCGCGCGGCCATCAGTGCGGCCTCGTTCACAAGGTTGGCAAGGTCGGCCCCCGAAAATCCGGGTGTGCCGCGGGCGATCAGCCGCAAATCGACATCGGGGCCAAGCGGCACCTTGCGCGCGTGCACGGCCAAAATCTTGTCGCGGCCCTTGATATCGGGGTTGGGCACATGCACCTGACGGTCAAAGCGGCCGGGGCGCAGCAATGCCGGGTCCAGCACATCCTTGCGGTTGGTGGCCGCGATGATGATGACGCCCTCATTGGCCTCAAACCCGTCCATTTCCACAAGCAACTGGTTGAGCGTTTGCTCACGCTCATCATTGCCGCCGCCAATGCCCACACCGCGCGAGCGGCCTACGGCGTCAATCTCGTCGATAAACACAATGCAAGGCGCATTCTTTTTAGCCTGCTCGAACATATCGCGCACACGGCTTGCGCCAACGCCCACGAACATTTCAACGAAGTCAGAACCGGAAATGCTGAAGAACGGCACGCCCGCCTCGCCCGCAATGGCGCGGGCCAACAGGGTCTTACCCGTGCCCGGTGGGCCGACAAGCAAAGCACCTTTGGGAATTTTACCGCCAAGGCGGCTGAATTTTTGGGGGTCGCGCAAAAACTCGACGATCTCTTCAAGCTCTTCCTTGGCTTCATCAATGCCTGCAACATCGGCAAAGGTCACCTTGCCGTGGCGTTCGGTCAGCAGTTTAGCCTTGGATTTGCCAAAGCCCATGGCCCCGCCGCGCCCGCCGCCCTGCATGCGGTTCATATAGAAAATCCAAAACCCGAGAATAAGCAGCATTGGCAACATCAGCGTCAGCAGCGACATGAAGCCCGATTGTTCCTGCGGCACGACCTTTACATCAACTTCCGCTGCGGTCAGCACTTCAACGAGATTGGCATCACGGGGCTGGATGGTGCGCTGCTCCTGGCTTGACGTGCGCGTGCGGTAGGTGACAACCTCGCCATCAAGCACCACGCTGACAACCTCGCCGTTTTCAACCTGCTTGAGGAAATCGGAATAGTCCGGCTGATTGTTTGAGACCGCCGCGCTGTTAAACGCGCTGTAAAGCGCGAATACCAGAATGATCAGGATGCCCCAAAAGGCCAGTCCGCGCATATTGCCCATCGGCAACTCTCCTTATGTCACTGCCAACAGCACAACGCCCGATCGGGCGGCGCGTGGCCTTATGTATAACATAGGCGCACGCGCGCGGCTTTCAACGTGTTATCAGCGCCTCGTAGAACGCTTTTGCCCCACCTTCAAGGCTACAGCGCAGATTTCCAAGGTTTACGACCATTGGTGCGGCGATTAAGCGCCCGTCGCGCCAGTGCCCCGGTGTGGCCATAAGTGCGGCGCGCGGCCATCCGCTGTCGCGCCAATCGCTGCATTTGGTAAGGCCGGCTGCCCCGAGCGGCGCAATTTCATCGCCCGCACGCAGATCGCCAAAAAAGCGCCAGCGCCCGTCCCACAGCAGTGTGTCGGTATCCTCGGTCAGGGTCAGGCTGTCGCAGGCGGCGGTTTCGCGCACCATCAGCACGGTTTCCCCTTCGGGGATGATTTGCACCCCCTGCAGGCAGCGGCCGGTTGCATCGTGTTTGGAAATTTGGGCATCAAGCGCGCTGAGGCTGTCAAGGCGCGGGCGGTATTCGGCGCCACCAATCCAGCCAAGCGCGCCCGACAGCAGCCGAAGACGCAATTCTTCGGGTGCGGTGCCATAATCGTGGCGATTTAGCGTGATCATGCCAATCGCGCTGGCAAGCGCTACGTTTTCAGCCAGTTGCCGCGTGGCAAAGTCCAAGGCGATGCGCGCGCGCCGCATTTGGGCAGCGGTTGCGGTCAGCACGTCTTTATCAAGACCAAGTTCAGCCAGTTGCGGCGCGGCGCGGCGCATGCGAATGCGGGTAAATTGCGGGTCGTCATTGCTGGGGTCATCCGCCCAGGACTGGCCGATATCCTGTAAATATGCGCGCAAAGTGGCGCGTTCGGCCCGCAGCAACGGGCGCAGCCATGTGAGCGCGCCGTGCTGGCGGGCGCTGCCCATCGCGGCCAGACCATCAACGCCGGACCCGCGCGCCAGCCGCATGAGAAATGTTTCGGCCTGATCATCGGCCGTGTGGCCAAGTGCGACAGCGCTGATCCCCGCTTCGCCTGCCCAAGCTGCAATAAGCTGCTGGCGGGCGCGGCGCGCGGCGTCTTGCAGGTTGCCCTGTCCGTTCCAGTTGCGCCAGCGCAGCACCGTATGCGCAATGCCAAGACTATCACAAACGGCAGCGACCTGTGCCGCCTCGCTTACCGCCGCAGGCCGCAAACCGTGATCGACCGTAACCGCCAAAAGCGGGCGTTTGCCCCATGAATGCAACAAATGCAACAACGCCAGCGAATCACCGCCGCCGGAAACCGCTACGCCAAGCGGGCCTTGGGGGAGGCTGTCAAATTCAGGGGTGATAACGGCCAGAAGGTCTGCCACATCACTCATGAACACTCCAGTTCGGCCTTATGTGCCGCAACGTTCTGTGCCAGCTCACTCGGCATTTCAGGGTAGCGCAGCGACACTTCAGCCAAAGTCAAACAGGCTTGGTCATGCTGGCCAAGCGCATCAAGGCTAAGCGCCAGCCCAACCAGCGCAAAGGGCGCGCTTGGTGCATCCGGCGCACCGGAAAAGGCTTTCAGAAAGGTCCGCGCGGCATTCTGGTCATCGCCAAGTACTGCCAGCGCGCGCCCCTGATACAGCCGCGCTTCAGCACCGCGCGGCCCGTCGGGGTAGCTGGCAATAAACTCGGCAAAACGCTGTGCGGCATTTTCCATTTGGCCTGCCTCAAAGGCGGCCATGGCGGCGTCGTAATCGGTTTGCTCGCCGCGCATCGGGGTTTGGGCGGTATTGGCTGTGCCCAGCGCGTTAGGGGTGGCGGACAGAAGGCTGGTATCGCCGCCCTCAAGTTCGGTGATCCGAAACTCGGCATCACGAATGCGGCGCGCGCCATCCTCGGCAATGCGCAGAACACGGTTCTCTGCGGCCTCGATCCGGCCAGTCAGGCTGCGCAGGTTTTCGGCTAGCAGGTCGAGCCGCACTAAAACGCCGCCCGCTTCGGCCGCACCCAGCCCGCCATGGTCTTCCATGCTGACCTCGGTGCGCAATGCGTCAAGCTCGGCAGATAGAGCGGACATTTCGGCGCGCAACTCGGCAAGGTTGGGGTTGTCTTCGGCATGTAGCGCGCCGCCAAAGGCCAGCATCACACCAAGCACAAGGGGCAGAAAATGCCCCTTGTGGTAGCGTTTTGCCCTGTGGCGCCGCGCCAGCACGACTAGCTGTTCATGCCGCCGGAAACGACGGTCACAGCCCGGCGGTTACGCGACCAGCACTCTTCGTTGGAACATACGGCGAGCGGGCGCTCCTTGCCGTAGGAAACAACCGAAATCCGGCTTTCCAGAATGCCCTGGCTTACCATGTAGTTGCGCACGGCAGCCGCACGGCGCGCACCAAGTGCAAGGTTATACTCGCGTGTGCCCTGCTCGTCGGCATGGCCTTCGATCAGGATAACGCGGTCGGGATACTGGCGCAGCCAGGCGATCTGCGCATCAAGCACGACCTGCCCTTGAGCAGTAACGGTGGACTGGTCAACCTGAAACTGGATCGTGTCGCCAATACGTTCGTTGAAATAGGCAAGGCTGCTTTCTTCAATCGGGCCGCCATTGGCCGCATTGGCACCATTGGCACCGCCAGCAGCGCCACCACGGTTACCAAACGGGCCGCCATTTTGACAGGCGGCAAGCGCAAGAACGCCAAGCGCCAGCACTGCGGATTTCACTACATTCATAAGAACCTCTGCTCGGTTTGATTTGGCGGCAAGTTTAGCAGGTTTAGCGCAGCATTGAAGTAGTGATTCGTCCATAAGCGGAGACTAGCGCAAGAGCCCAGACCATGCCGGATCGGAGGCAAAATTGCCCGCCGTCGGCACCATGCGCAGCGTGCGGCCCGACAGATCTACCGAATAGATTTGCGGGGCCCCGTTCGCGCCCGAAGTTTCGCGAAAGAACATCAGCACGCGCCCATTTGGCGACCAGGTCGGGGCCTCATCCAGAAAGCTTTCCGTCAGCAAACGTTCGCCCGTGCCATCGGTATTCATCACACCAATATGAAAGCGCCCGTTCATGATTTTGGTGAAGGCAATCAAATCGCCACGCGGCGACCAGACCGGCGTGGCGTAGCGGCCTTCACCATTGGAAATGCGCGTCGCAGCACCACCGTTTGCGGGCATGATGTAAAGCTGCTGCCCGCCGCTGCGGTCGCTTTCAAAGGCGATGAGGCTGCCATCGGGCGAATAGCTCGGCCCGGTTTCAATGCTGCCATCGCTGGTGAGGCGCGTGGCCTGCCGGCTGGCAAGGTCAACTGTATAAAGATCGGTATTGCCGTTCTGCTCCATCGACATAACCACGCTCAACCCGTCAGGCGCGTAGCGCGGCGCAAAGGTCATATTCAGCGCATCGGCCAGCAAAACCTGGCGCTGACCGCTATCGACATTCAGCAAAAAAACCTGCGGTGCGCCATTTTCATACGAGGTGTAAAGCACATCGCGCGAATTGGGCGCAAAGCGCGGGGCCAGCACAATCGCGCTACTGTCGGTCAGAAATTGCAGGTTGGCCCCATCATAATCCATGACCGCAAGCCGTTTTAAGCGCGCGTCTTTCGGCCCGCTTTCCGCAACGAACACAACGCGACTGTCAAAATAGCCGCCCTGCCCTGTCAGGCGTGTATAAATCGTATCGGCCAGTTTATGCGCCATACGCCGCCACTGCGCCTGACTTCCGGCAAGCTGCACGCCATCGCCAATCGGGCGCTGGGTGACCACGTCAAACAGGCGAAACTTCACCGTAAGCTCGCCCGACGCGCCTGCTGCGACCGAGCCGATCACCAGAATTTGCGCGTTGATCGCGCGCCAGTCGGCAAATTCGATTGTGGCGTTGATGCTGTCCACCCGCCCGATATGCGCCGATGTCGGGACTTCACGAAACAGCCCCGTGCCTGTCAGATCGGATGTAATAACCGATGCAATATTGGTGGCAAGATCACCTGCATCGCCGGTTTCCGGCACAAAGCTGGCCAGCGCGATGTTCATCGGTTCGATCACACCGCCGGAAATATCAATTTCGATAACCGGGCGTTCCTGTGCGGCAAGCGGCGCCGCCACAAGCGCCAGCAGCAGGGCGATGATAGTTTGAAAGCGCGAGATCAACATGGCGTGTTCCTATCAGTTAAACCCGATGCCGCGCACCGGATCGAAATTGAGTATCAGCGTTGCCCCGTTCGGGAAACGGTCGCCAGGCAGGCGAATTGGGGCCGCATAGCGAATGGCGCGTTCCGCAGAATCAAAGGCAATGCGGAAATAGCCTGTGGGGCTAGACGGTTCCACCGGCTCGACCGCGCCAAGGATTGTGCCGTTTCCATCGAGTGTAACAGCCACGCGCACGATGTATTGCTCATAATTGGGTTGTTCGAGAATAAGCTGCTTGTTCCAGTTTGCCGCAATGCCCTGTGCAATAGAAGCAATTTCCGACCCGCTGAGCGAGGCGTTTTGGCTGGAGCTGGCATTCTCGGCCTCTGCCGCGCGCAACAACGCCTCGATCTCGGAAGCCTCGTTTTCAATTGCGGCTTGGCGTTCGGCCTCCTGGGCGGCCGCGCGCGCCTGTTCGGCCACGCGGCGCGAAACTTCGGCGGCGGCTTCAACCTCTTGTGCTGCGGCGGCCATATTGCGCGGGCGGCGCACGGGCACGGCTGACAATTCAACACGCTCGGCGGCAATCGGCGCATCTTCCACCGCTTCAGGCTGGATTTGCGAAGTGGCCTCTTGCGGCGCTGTGGCCTCCACTTCTGGCTGCGGGGTTTCAGCGCCGGTGGTATCAGGGCTTACCTCGGGCTGAACCTCGGGGGCGATTTCTGCCTCTGGTGGCGGGGCTTCGGCGGGGCTTGTGTCAATGCGCGGGGCTGCACGGGGCGGCGGCGGGGTGAGGCTGCTCACCATTGTGTTGCGCTCATTCCCGTCGGAATTGGCCTGTGGCATGGTCGGCGCGGCTTCGCCAACAGGCTGCGCGAAGGCCGGGCTATCAATGCTCACCGGGGTTGAAACGCTGGCCGGGCGGCGCAAAGGTGTTAAATCGGCGGCGATATCCGGATTTTGCGGCACTTCCACAGCTTCCAGTTCGCTGGTCTGCGGTGCTTGGTCAATCGCGGGGGCTGGCGGTGTTTCATCAGCCGCTTCAGGGGCTTGCTGCGGGGTGGGCCCGTCCAGCACCTGCGGCGGGGCCGAGGCTTGGGCGTCGAGCATTTCGGCGGAAACCATCGTCACTTCGGCCACGACAAGTTGGCGCGGTTCGGGGGGCGCATTGTCCAAAATGCCCACGCTGACCAACACCAAAAAGCTGGCATGCAAGGCGCCCGATATGACTTGGCCCGCCTGCATCGCGCTACTGCCCGGTGCCGTCCAGCGTCGGCCCGCCGGATTCCGTTACCAACCCGATATTGTTAAAACCGGCGGCATTAAGCGCACCCATGACCTGCATGACCGTATTGTAGGAATTGCTGCCATCGGCGCGCAGGAAAATCTTGTCATCCTGACGTTCGGCTGCAACAGCGCGCAGGGTCACTATCAGGCGCTCCATCTCGACAGGCTCAGATTGCAGGCTCATCTCGCCATTCGCGCCAATGGCCAGTGTCAGCGGCTGTTCATTCTCGCTGGGCAGCGAATTGGCGGCAGTGCGCGGAAGCTCCACCGGCACGCCCACGGTCAGCAACGGGGCGGCGACCATGAAGATAATCAGCAAAACCAACATCACATCCACAAAGGGGGTGACGTTGATTTCCGACATGGCACGGCGGGTGTTGCGCTGGGTGCGCCCCCGCCTGCGGCTGTCGGTTTTCATCGTGCCTGCGCCCATTTATGCGCTCCGGTCCAACTGGCGTGACAGGATCAGCGAAAACTCGTCGGCAAATGCCTCTTGTTCGCTGGTCAGCTTGTCGGCATCGCCCGAAAGCTTGTTGTAGAAAATAACCGCCGGAATGGCTGCAAGCAGGCCCAAAGCCGTGGCCAGAAGCGCCTCGGCAATACCGGGGGCGACAACCGCAAGGTTGGTGCTCTGGCTTTGCGCAATCTGCTCGAATGCGTGTTTGATGCCCCAGACCGTGCCGAACAGCCCGACAAAAGGCGCGATCGAGCCGACCGTCGCCAAAAACGCCAATCCGGCGTTCAACTCGTCACCCGCGCGGCCAAGGGCGACGTTCATCGCCCTGTCAATCCGTGGCTGCGCACCGGCAAACAGCGCACCATCGCTGCGATGGCTGCGCCGCCATTCCGACATTCCGGCAAAGAAAATCCGCTCCAGCGCCGAGCGTGGCGAATTGCCAAGCCGTGTGTAAAGCTCGTCCAGCGGTTCGCCCGACCAGAAGGCATCTTCGAACATCAGCGCATCGCGGCGTGCGCGGCGGTAGTTGATGAATTTCTGGATGATGATCGACCATGACCAGAACGATGCCAGAAGCAGCACCAGCATCACGATTTTTACCGTGACGGTGGCCCGCAAAAACAGCGCCATCAATGAAAAATCAAGCTGCGATGCAGCATCAAGTACTTCGGTTCCCATAGGCCTGCTCTTTGTTGATACGCTTTTGCGCGCCATTATCCCGCTTATGCTGCGGGTGTCGACACATTAGCGCAATTTTAACCGCTTGTGCCGAAAAATCTTGAAACTGTCCAGATATCGGCCCCTCAGGGCCGCGCGGCGCTCAGCATCTGGCGGATATCCGCCGGAATGCGCAGCGCCCTGTCGCCCGGCCCAAGGCACACAAGCCGCACCCCGGCGGTGAACAAAACCGCCTGCCCGCGCAAAACCCGCTGCGCCATTTCAATGGTCGCACCCTTGATGGCGGTGATCTCGGTTGTGACGAGCAGTTCATCATCAAACCGCGCGGGCAGCAGATAGTCGGCCAGCACACGGCGCACGGCAAAAACGATCCCGGCTTCGGCCTTCAGGCGCGCCTGATCAATGCCAAGGCTGCGCATCGCCTCGCTGCGGCCCCGCTCGATGAATTTGAGGTAGTTGGCGTAATACACAATCCCCGCAAGGTCGGTATCCTCGTAATAAACCCTTATGGGGTGGGTGTGGGTCATGTGGTGTTATCCGTCTTGATAAGGCCAGAGAACCCGGCCACGGCGAGAAGGGAAAGCGCCCAGCCTGCAATGATCTGCAACCAAAGTGCAACGCGGATCAGCGCGCCGAAGGTGGTCCGCTCATCCGGTATCCAATAGTGCTGCATCTCAAGATCAACAATCGGCAACAACGTGTCGAGCGAATAGGCCAGCGCGTTGAAATCCGGGTAGCTTACACCTTCAACCGTGCTCATATAACACTGCGGCGGCAGGGCGTTTTGTGCACAATCCATCCACGCATCGCCGCGCAGCACCTGAATTGTATTCGGCTTGAAGGCACCGCCCGTATAGGCGGCCGCGAACAGCACCGTGCTGAACAGCGCAACTGCCGCGAGCCATGCGAATGCCTTGAGCGGACTAAGCCCATAATCAACGACCAATCCGAGCAATCCGTCCGCAACGCGATAGGAATTGCGCCTGGCCCAGCCCAAACCCACCCTCGACGCCTTGCGCTGCAAGCGATCCTTCTCAATCAGCACCTTCAGCGCATCCGCCCCATGCCCCATGGCGCGCAGCACCTTGGCGCATTGCTCATAGGGCTGGGGCAGGAACCCGGTTGCGTTTACATCTTTTTGTAAGCCTAACCAACGCAACCGTGCATCGGCGGAGACTGGTGTTTTACCACCGGCAAATGATCCATATTCGCATTGGCTAAGGTTCAACATGTCCGGCTTCGGCCAACAGTCCGATTCATCACAAATCGCCCCGAACCGCGCATGATCAAGGCTCAGCACACCTTTTATCTTCGCACCCTTGCGCCAAAGGAATGTCCCCTTGGCCTCCATATTCTGAAGTTGCAGCGCCACCGCCCCACCGCGCACCTCAAAGCTTGCGCCCTCACAGTCCAAATCACCGCCCAGCTTCGCGCCCACTAGGCGCAGCGCGCCCTTTGCCGTCACCCTTTGTAAAAACACGCTGCCCTGCGCGACCAACCCATCCGCGCTGAACGCATGGCCCCATGCGCCACCCTCATCCTGCACCGCCTCAAAGCTTGCGCCCTCACAGTCCAGATCACCGCCTAGCTTCGCGCCCAGCAGCCGCAGCGCGCCCTTTGCTGTCACATTCCGCAAAAACACATTGCCCTGCGCAACCAAGCCATCCGCGCGAATGCCTTGGGCAAAATGCGAACCATCAAAGCCGAAGTTTTTGCCGTTGCATACGCGGAGCAGAAGCTGATCCGCAAACCGGCAGCGCGTCAGCCACAAATCGCCCGGCGGGGTGGAGCCTTCAAGGTCCAGCCCGCGGGTTATCGTACCCTCCGGCCCGTCACCCTGAATGACCGCGCCCCAAATCCGCAGCCCCTTGTCGGGCGGCCTAAGCCGTTCACAGCCGCCCAGCGCCAGATAGCGCACGAAGCTGGCGCGCAGGTGATATTTTTGTTCGGCATTCTCTGGCGGCAGGCCGGGGTTGATAATTACAACCTGCCCATGGCCCATTTCCGTCGCCACGCGCTTTTCAGCCGGCAAAAGCTCCCCGAAATCCTCCAGTTTTCGCCCCATCCAGCCTGTCATCATTTCCCCCCGAACAGATCGGTCGGCGCAGAGGGCGGCGCAGCCCTTGGGGCGGGCAGGCCCAGATGGGTCCATGCTCTTGGGCCCAGCATGCGGCCCCTTGGGGTGCGTTGCAGCAGGCCCTGTTGCAGCAGGAACGGCTCGATCACTTCTTCGATCGCGTCGCGCGCCTCGGACAGTGCCGCGGCGATGGTTTCTACCCCGACAGGGCCGCCGCCGTAATGTTCGGCCAGCAGGCGCAGGTAGCGCCGATCAGCCCCGTCAAGCCCAAGGTCATCCACCCCCAGCCGGGTCAGCGCCATATCGGCAATTTCGCGCGTCACCTTGCCATTGCCCTCAACAATCGCAAAATCGACCACACGGCGCAGCAGGCGGCCCGCAATGCGCGGCGTGCCGCGCGCACGGCGGGCAATTTCAAGCGCACCATCGGGGCTGGCATCGGCGTTCAGCAGGCGCGCGCCGCGCTCGACAATCAGCACCAGTTCATCGACCGTGTAAAACTCCAGCCGCGTGGGAATGCCGAAACGGTCGCGCAAGGGCGTTGTGAGCAGGCCAAGCCGCGTGGTCGCCCCGACCAGCGTGAAGGGTGGCAAATCAATCCGCACGGTGCGCGCCGCCGGGCCTTCGCCGATCACCAGATCAAGCGCAAAATCTTCCAGCGCGGGGTAAAGCACCTCCTCGACAGCCGGGTTCAGGCGGTGGATTTCGTCGATGAACAGCACATCGCGCTCATCGAGATTGGTGAGGATCGCCGCAAGGTCGCCCGCCTTGGCCAGCACGGGGCCGGATGTCATGCGGAAATTCACCCCAAGCTCGCGCGCGACAATCTGCGCCAATGTGGTTTTGCCAAGGCCGGGGGGGCCGTAAAACAACGTATGGTCCATGGCTTGGGCGCGCTGTTTAGCCGACTGGATAAACACCGACAGGTTGGCGCGGGCATCCTTTTGGCCAACGAATTCGGCAAGCGAGGTCGGGCGCAAAGCGCGGTCGGCATCGGCGGGGCGGGCTTGGGGGCGCAGGTCGGGGTCAGGCTCGCTCATGGTTTCACCTGCGGGGCCAGCAGGCGCAGAGCGGCGCGGATGAGTGCAGCGCTGCCCGAAACATCGCCACCCGCCGCCTGCGCCACAGCCGCCGCCGCCTCGCCCGGCCCATAGCCAAGGTTGACAAGCGCCGAAAGCGCATCGGCCTGATCATTCGCGCCGCTCAAGGGTGCGGGTGCGGGCATGTCATCAAGAACGGGTTCATCGGGTGCAGATGCCATGGTTGAGCGCGCACCCGCACCACCCATGGCCATAATCGCGGGCGCCTTGGTTTTCAGCTCCAGCACCACGCGCTGCGCAATTTTAGGGCCGATGCCCGGTGCGGCCTTGATGGCGGCCTGATCGCCCAGCGCAATGGCGCGGCCTACGCCCTCGGCCCCCAGCGTGCCCAGAATGGCCAGCGCCGCCTTTGCACCAACCCCCTGCACCGTGGTCAGCAGCCTGTGCCATTCGCGTTCGGCCAATGTTGGAAAGCCAAACAGTTGCAGCAGGTCTTCGCGCACCAGCAACTCGGTATAAAGCGCCACCATGCCGCCGGGTTTGGGCATCATCGCAAGTGTCCGCTCCGAGCAATAGACAAGATAGCCCACACCGCCCGTGTCAATCAGCACATGGTCGGTGCCCGAATAGTCCAATCGTCCCGTGATTTTGCCGATCATGCCGCACCCTTCCCGCCTGCCTTGCTGAGCGCCGCATCTAGCCGCCCGCCAAAGCGTGCATGATGCGCATGGCAAAGCGCAATGGCCAGTGCATCGGCAGCATCGGCATTCACAATGTCAATATTGGGCAATTGCAGCCGCACCATATGTTCAACCTGCGCCTTTTGCGCATGGCCCACACCAACTACCACCTTTTTCACTGCATTAGGCGCATATTCGGCCACGTCCAGCCCTGCCAGCGCCGGCACTAGCAGCGCAATGGCGCGTGCCTGCCCCAGTTTGAGCGTGCCGGCCGCGTCCTTGTTCACAAAGGTCAGTTCAACTGCGGCATGAGTGGGCGAATGGGCGGCAAAAACCGCCTGCAATTGGTTAAAGAGTTGCAGTAAACGCGGGGCCAGCGGGCCGGCATCTGATTCGCATAAACCGTTTGCGACATGCGAAATGCGGTTGCCATCAATATCGACGACCCCCCAGCCGGTGCGCCGCAACCCCGGATCAATGCCAATTACCCGCATATGCCCCTGCTTTTTTTAGTTTTATTTGCCTGAACCCGACTAGCACGAAACAAGAACATTAGCCAGAAGTAAACGCCCTCATCCTGAGATCGACACTCGCCAATCCATTCGCGACATTCCCTGTGCGAGCTATGCAATGCCTGCATTACGGGACTGTGAAAATAGCAATTGTGCAAGTGCAGCATCGCCCCTAAATGAGGCTCATCCGCTGCACTGTCAGGGATCTCGATTTCCGAGGCTCTCTTTATAAGGATTACTACAATGGCCGTGTTTGAAACCACCAAAGCTGCTCCGATCAGCTCCATCGCAACCTTCCGCATTGTCTCGATCATCGACAATGCGCTTTTGTCAGTTCGCAGTTGGTATAGCGCCCGCGCAACCAGCAAGACGCTTGCCAATCTGAGCGACGCTCAGCTGCGTGACATCGGTCTTGAGCGTGGTCTGATCAATGATGTATCGCGCCGTTTGGCATCTGGCCGCAACTAAGACCGGATGCAAAACATGCAAAATGACTAAAAAGCCGCCCCGTGGGCGGCTTTTGTGATTCCGGGACCTTGTTTTTGTGAACATCCCTAGCGGCGCAGGGTCAGCGTGGTCCATTCACCAATTTCGCGCCGCTGCTGGCGCACAAACCCAAAACCTTCATAAACTTTCTCCACCCCTGTGGCCTGCCGGTTCAATATCCCCGACAGGATGAGCATCGAGCCTTGTGCCGTATGCGCCGCCATATCAGGCGCCATTTTGCGCAAGGGCATGGCGAGGATATTCGCGAAAACCAGATCAAATGGCGCGCGTGCACGGATGACGGGCGCGCGGAACCCCACGGCGGTGACCGTGGCAATCCGCCCTGCCAGCCCGTTGGCGATGATGTTGGCGCGCGCGGTATCGGTAGCAACCTGATCAATATCGCTCGCCAGAACAGCGGCGGGGTAGGCCCGCGCAGCGGCCATTGCCAAAACGCCGGTGCCACTGCCGATATCGGCCACATTGCGGGCAACAAAACCTTTGCGCAGCACATCATCGAGCGCCATCAGGCAGCCTTGGGTCGTGCCATGGTGGCCGGTGCCAAAGGCCATTGCGGCTTCAATTTCTAGGCCGATCAACTGCGCGGGAATATTTTCGCGGTCATGGCTTCCGTAAACCACGAAACGCCCCGCATAAACCGGCGTAAGCTCGCGGCGCACCTGTGCCACCCAGTCGCGATCTTCCACACGGCTGATGACAAAGGGCCTAGCACCATGGGCAGCGGCCAGAAGGTCCAGCGCCACATCATCGGGTTTTTCAGTGAAATATACGCCGACTTCCCAAAAGCCGCGCCCGTCTTCAATTTCAAAAATACCGGCGGCCACCGGGTCGAGCCGTTCCGAGGCGTCGGCAAGTGCCTGCGCCGGGGCTTCGCCCAACAGGGTTGTCAATGCGGTCCAGGTCGCCATGCGAATTCCTTATATGAGACAGGCGGGATACGATACAGGCGGGCGGTAGTGCGCCAAAGCCGCCACGTCAAGCGGTGCGCGGCGCAAAGACGGTTTCGCGCCCCGGTTCAGGGTAGCGCGGGATGAGCATGGCCAGCCCAAGCGAGCAGGCTGCAAACAGCGCAGCCAAGCCAAACACACCACCGGGCGTGGCCAGCCACAAATAGCCAAGTGCTGCAGGCAAAAACACCGCCGCGATATGGTTGATTGTAAAGGCCACCGCGCTGGTGGGGCGAATATCGGCCGGATCGGCAATTTTCTGGAAATAGGTTTTTTGCGCAAAGGCCATGGCAAAAAACAAATGGTCCAGCACATAAAGCGCCACAGCCATCCACATGCCCCAGTCAAACAGATAAATTCCGCCATAGGCCAGAAACACAAAAACCAGCCCGGTATATTCAAACATCAGCGCACGCCGCTCACCCCAGCGCGCCACAGCGCGGCCCATAACCGGGGCGAACACCATGTTGACCATGTAATTGATGAGCAGCAGCGCGGCGATTTCATGCACGTGAAAACCGAAGCGTTCCACCATCATGAAGCCGGCAAATACCACGAAAATCTGCCGTCGCGCGCCAGCCATAAACTGCAACAGGTAGTAAAGCCAGTAGCGTTTGCGCAGCACAATGCGGGTATTCTGGCGAGACTTTCCCTCATATTGCGGAAAGGCAAACAGCGCAAAAAGCGCCAGTCCTAAAGTAGCGCCGCCCGCGATGAAATACACGAAGTTGTAGTTCAGGTCGAACAAGCTCCACCCGATTACAAGCGCGCCATAGGCAAATAACGCGGCTGCGGAGCCAACCGCAATCATCCAGCTAATCATCTGCGGGGCACGGGCTTTTTCAATCCATTGCAATTGCAGCGACTGGTTGATGGCCTCAAAATAGTGAAACCCGATCGAGCCGATCAGCGTTGTCGCCAGCAAGCCGCCAAAGCTAGGGAACTGCGCGGTAAGCGCCACAGCAGCCCCCAAAGTGGCAAGCATGACCAGCCCCAAAACCTGCTCGCGCACCAGCACAACCAGCGCAATGACGCCTACCGCCAAAAAGCCCGGAATTTCGCGCACGGTTTGCAGCCAGCCGATCTCGACACCGGTGAACTGCGCCCGCTCGATGACGAAATTGTTCAGCAAGGCATGCCAGACCGAAAAGGCCAGCGGCTGCGCGGCTGCCATTAGAATAAGTAGCGCGATCGGGCGGCGCCAGAAGACCTGACCCGCACCTTCTTCCACCGACATTCTGGTGCGTCCAGGCCATTGCATAGCTTGGCGATACTGCTTTTCAAGCGGCCATGCCAGAGGATTATTTTACGATATAATAATGTGTTAATATTTATTGGACAATCTTTTACGTTTAATATATTAATTCACAAATATTCTGTGGAAGGAAGTCAAAATGTTCCAGGATCTCGGGTTTGATTCGCTTGGCCCGCGCGATGCCGCGCTGATATTCGGCCTGGCAATCGGGCTGTTATTTGGTGTTTTTGCGCAAATCTCGCGGTTTTGCCTGCGTTCGGCACTGGTGGGTAACAATCGCACACAGGCGGCAGGCATCTGGGCCGCCGCCTTCGCTGTGGCCATACTGGGCACGCAGGTATTGGTTGCAGCAGGTTTTATCAGCTTTGAAAGCCACCGCTTCCTGTCACCAAGCCTGCCATATGCGGCACTCATTGTTGGTGGTCTGGCCTTTGGCGCGGGCATGGTGCTTACGCGCGGCTGCATTTCGCGGCTTAGCGTGTTGGTTGCGGGCGGCAATCTGCGCGCCTTCACCGTGCTGGTGATCTTTGCCATCATCGCCCATGCCACGCTTAAAGGTCTGCTCGCGCCACTGCGGGTCTGGCTGGGCAGCTTCACGCTTGACCTTGGCGCAGCCACAAGCCTTGCGGCACTTCCCGGTGGGGCATGGGCTGGGGCCGGGCTTTTGGCCATTCCGGCACTCTGGCTGGTTATGCGCAGCCGCGCCCCGCTTGGCAAATTGCTGCTTGGCGCGGGTATCGGTGCGCTGATCCCGCTGGCATGGGTTGGCACCGGCTTCGTGCTCTATGACGAATTTGACCCGATCGCCCATGAAAGCCTGTCCTTCACCCTTCCCTATGCCGAAACCTTGTTCTGGACCATGGCATCTTCGGCGGTATCCGCGGGCTTTGGCGTGGGGCTTGTGGGTGGTGTGCTGACGGGCGCGCTGGCCGCAACGCTTGTGCGCGGCGAGTTCAAATGGACCGGCTTTGAAACCCCTGCCACCACAGGGCGCTATGCATTGGGTGCTGCGCTTATGGGCGTGGGGGGTGTGCTCGCCGGTGGCTGCACCATAGGCGCTGGCCTGTCGGGCACCGCAACCTTGTCGCTCGCCGCCCTCATCGCGCTTGCCAGTATTGCTGCGGGTGCTTTGGGCACAAACCGCCTGTTGGCGGCAAGTTCGGTAGGCGCGCTGCGGGCGCAGACGGCTTAACCCGAGGGGTTGCAGGGCGGCGCATATGCGCGCCACGCGCTTTTGCAAGCCGAAACCACAAACAAAAAGGGCCGCATCACTGCGGCCCTTTTGCGTATCTCTGGCAGTGCCAGCTTAGTTCTTGGCGTAGAATTCGACCACGAGGTTCGGTTCCATAAGCACCGGATAAGGCACATCCGAAAGCAACGGGGTGCGCACGAAGGTTACAACCAGTTTCGAGTGGTCGCAGTTCAGGTATTCCGGCGTGTCGCGCTCGGC
Source organism: Paracoccaceae bacterium (assembly GCA_040880065.1). GTDB lineage: Bacteria > Pseudomonadota > Alphaproteobacteria > Rhodobacterales > Rhodobacteraceae > Abyssibius. The sequence continues at coordinate 113,939 of JBBDJE010000003.1, forward strand.
CGAAGCCACAGCTTCCATCACCAGCGCCATCTGCTTGGAGCGCTCGCGCACTTCAATCACGTCACCCTCGTTTACACGGTAGGACGGGATGTTCACTTTTTTGCCGTTCACGGTCACATGGCCATGGTTCACAAACTGGCGGGCGGCAAATACCGTCGGCACAAGTTTGGAACGGTAGACAACCGCATCAAGACGGCGCTCCAGCAAACCGATAAGATTTTCGCCGGTATCACCCTTGATACGCTCGGCTTCACCATAAATGCGGCGAAACTGTTTTTCGGTCAGGTCGCCATAGTAACCCTTCAGCTTTTGCTTTGCACGAAGCTGGGTGCCGAAATCCGAAAGTTTGTTCTTGCGGCGCTGGCCGTGCTGGCCGGGGCCGTATTCGCGGCGGTTAACGGGAGATTTGGGGCGGCCCCAAATGTTTTCGCCCATGCGGCGGTCAATTTTATACTTGGCAGACGTGCGTTTGGTCACGGCTGGATCCTTTCAATGTATGAAAGGTGCTTTCCTTTCCCCGAAGGGCGACAGGTGCTCCCTTGCGGGAACCACAAACACCAATACCGGCCCCCATTGGCCGGATGCGCGGGTTATAGGCATCTGTGCACCAGAGTCAACAGCCCGAGGCGGCGATTTCCTTGAACGCAGCACGGCATTGCACCATAACAAAACCAATTCCACGCCTAATGAGCCGGCCCCGCACCACAAAAGGACGACTATGCGAATTTGCATCATCAGCAACAGCCATGCCGGCGCGCTCAAACACGCGCTTGATACCGAACCCGCCCTCGCGCAAGGCCATGATATTTCCTTTTTCGCATCGCGCGGCGCCAAGGTCTCGAAATTTACCCTGATAGATGATGTCATCAGCACGACAGACCTTGCATCGGTTCGCTATGCAACCGGCGGGAAGTTTACACAGATCGCGCCGGGTGATTTTGATGCGCTGGTGTTTTACGGTATCCAGTTGCGTTTTGGTCACTGGTTGTTTCCGCCAGAGGACGCCGATTGGGGCATTGCGAATGCATCCTCGGCGTTTCGCGGTGAGATGATAATCGAACATTTGTCAAACTCCATGGCCGTGCAATTCGCCTATCTGGTCTGCGCAAGCCCTGTCTGGCAGGCGCAGGTGGTCGTCGCCCCAAGCCCGGTGCAGGCGGCACCCGACATCGCGCGCAGCGCACCATTTCCGCTCGATGAAATCAACCTTGCCGCCGCCACGATGTGTTCGGGCTTTGGTGCGCGTTTTGTGCCGCAACCCAAGGAAACGCTCGCCGCAACCGGTTTTACCTATGACCGTTTCGCCAAAGGCTCATTGCGCCTGAACGAAGAAAGAGCCGCACATGACGACACTGAGCGCAAACACATGAATGCAGCCTTTGGCGCGTTGATACTGCGTGACATCCTCGCCGCACTTCGCTAGCACGGCACAATGCTGTCCTATCAACATGCCTTTCACGCCGGAAACCCCGCCGACTTGCACAAGCATTTCGTGCTGGCCGGACTGTTGGCACAGCTTGTGCGCAAACCGCGACCGGTTACCTATATGGAAACCCATGCCGGGCGCGGATTATACGACCTTTCCGCCCCCGAAGCCCTAAAAACCGGCGAGGCGGCGCTTGGCATTGCAAGCGTTACCCTGCCCGTTGGCCCCTATGCGCAGGCGCTTGCGGCAACGCGTGCGCTACACGGCCCAAACGCCTATCCCGGCTCGCCACTGATTGCACAAACCTTGCTGCGCGATGCCGACCAGTTGCACCTGATGGAGCTTCACCCCGCCGAGCGCGCTGCCCTGCGACGCAACCTTGCAAGCGCCAATACGCATATCCACCACCGTTCCGGCCCCGAAGGCGTGCTGGCCATCTCGCCGCCCAAACCAAGGCGGGGGCTTGTGCTGGTCGACCCTTCCTATGAGGTGAAAACCGAATACGAGACTACGGCAAAATTCGCCCGCGCCCTTGTGGCCAAATGGCCCGAGGCACTGCTGCTTATCTGGTATCCGCTTTTGCCCGATAACCGCCACCAGCCGCTCGTCAGCGGGCTGCAAATGCTCCGCCCGCTGCGCCATGAAGTGGCGTTTGACCAAAAAGACGGGCGCGGGATGCTTGGCTCGGGCCTGTTGCTGCTCAACCCGCCGCACGGAATCGGGCAGGTGTTTGATGCGGTCATTCCGGCTTGCGCCGGTGTTCTGCGCAGTGCCTGATCCGCGCTACCCCCAAGCCAGCCTGTTGATTTGCACCAGAGGCACCGGCACGGCTTCGGGCTGGCCAGCGGCAATAAACGGCGCTTGAAGCGCTACTTTTTTCCTTTGGGTTTTTCCTGCGTCACAATCGGCTTGTTTGCGCCGGAATTGGAAACATAGGGCGTTTTGGTCACTTCTTTTTTCGGTTTCTTGGCTTCTTTGTTGCTGCGAGATTGTCCCTTGGACATAACGGCATCCTTTGCTTGAAACCCGGCGGCGATGACACTCATCGCCGCATTGGGTTTGTAGGCAGAACACTGCGCGCGAACCCGCCAAACGTCAATTGCGCATGTCATATCTGCTCCGAAAATCGCCCGCGATCGATCGCCAAGCAATTCGCTCGACCCGACCAATCGGCGCTTCATCTGGCTTGGGCTGGCCCGCCATATGGCGCGAAATTCCGCCTTCATGGCCAACGGGAGCCTTGTGCCCCGGCCCGTCAAGCGGCCGTAACCGCCGCGCCGGCACCGCGTAGGGCGGCAACGGGCTCATTCTCTTGTTGGGGTTCAATTACGCGGATAGCGTGGCGCAAACGCAATTTTGTGTTTGATTTGAGTGCAAAACGGTAAAATAAAGCAACCCCTAAATGCGGAAAACTCGCCATTCATCTTATTTAACGGATGCTTTTTGACGACCGCTTTCGTCCCGATCAATTTGGATATATTGGCTCTTTTCGCAATTAATAAGCAAAAGATCGCTTATCCCTGAGAAACCGCTTTGGTCTGCTTCTGAAATAACTATGCTCCGGCTTCGCGCAATGGTGCGCCGCAGTATTTTCAGGAAAAGGATGTCCATATGAATTTCTCACGGACACTCACAAGCATGTTTGCCGTTCTCCTTGTCACATTAGCCGCCTGCGCGCCCGTCAACCGGATCAACCCGTTGTCGATGGCCGTCGCGCGCTCATTGTTGATTTCCGATGTTGTGGTCAACACCGATGCTGCCGCTTTTGAAAACGAATTGGCGCGCGACTATAGCAGCCAACTTGCCGGTGATCTCGATGTCGAACTAACCCGCGCCTTTGGCGACCGCATTCATCCCAATGGCATGATCATGCGCGTTGAAATCAGCCGTCTGAATGTTGCCAATTCCGGCACCAATGCCTTTGGCCGCGACCAATCCGCGCTTCAGGGCACCGTTCAAATCGTCAGCCCGTCCGATAACAGCGTTCTGGCCAATTACAGCATTGATGTGCGCGTTGGCCAAGCCTCCGAAACGCGCTTGGGTGCAGTGCTGTCAGCCGCCGTTCAAAGCAGCCAAAACTTCTACCGCCGCTTGGTCGATGAGTTCGTCCGCGACACCAAGACTCGCGTCTTAGAATAAAGCCAAAAATCGACCCTGACAGTGCAGGTGAGTTATTGCATTGTCAGGGGCAGCTTGTTGAGTGTCGGCTGAGGAGCCGGTGGCCTGCGACGGTTCAGATGCACATCTGCAAACAGCAAAGTGGTAATCAGCGGAGCAAGTATTACATGCCGCTTGTGCTCTGCGCCCCCTCACCCGCATTTCGAATGCCCGCAGCTTGTGCAAATCATGCAGCCCTCCTGCATCACCAGTGCATATTGCCCGCAATTCGGGCAGGCCGGGCCGCGCGGGCGCTTTGCGGTCGCGGCATGCGGGTCGCTCTTCAGCCCCGCGCCGCTGGCCGCCAGAAAGCCGATATCAACCATATGCCCCTCTATCACCCCGCCAATCGCCGCCAGAATGCTGGGCACATAGCGCCCGTCCATCCAGGCCCCGCCGCGCGGGTCGAACACGGCCTTTAGCTCTTCCACCACGAAGCTCACATCACCCCCGCGCCGGAACACCGCCGAGATCATCCGCGTGAGCGCCACGGTCCAGGCGAAATGCTCCATGTTCTTGGAGTTGATGAACACCTCGAACGGGCGGCGCAGCCCGTCGAGAAACACATCGTTGATGGTGATGTAAATGGCGTGTTCGCTGTCGGGCCATTTGATCTTATAGGTCCGCCCGTCCAGCTCTTCGGGCCGCGCCATCGGCTCGCTGCCCGGCGCTGCGTGGCCAATAACCGGCGTAGCCTCGGTGGAAAGCACCGAACCCAGCACATCATTCGGGCGATAGGTGGTTATGCCCTTCAGCCCCGCCTTCCACGCGCGCAAATATAGCGCTTCGAATTCTTCAAACGGATAATCCGCAGGCACGTTCACGGTTTTGGAAATCGCCGCGCAAATATAGGGCTGCACCGCCGCCTGCATGGCCATATGGTCAAGCGCCGAAATCTCCAGCGCGTTCACAAAGCTTTCGGGCAAGGCCGCATCGCCATGGGCGGCGCGCCATGCCCGCCAGGCCGGGTCTTCCACCCGATATTCGCGCATGCTGTTGTCGGGCTGGCGCTTCTTGCGCGTGTAGTGCCATGAAAACGGCGGCTCGATCCCGTTGGAGGCGTTATCGGCAAAGGCCAGCGAAATGGTGCCGGTTGGCGCGATCGACAGCAAGTGGCTGTTGCGCATTCCGCCCTTGGAAATGGCGGCGCGAATGTCATCGGGGAGGCGGCTGGCCATGCCGGATGCCAGAAACTTCGCGGCTTCAAACTTCGGGAACGCGCCTTTTTCGCCAGCCAGCGCAATGCTGGCACGATAGGCCGCATCGCGCATCACCCGCGCAATCTGCTCGGCCATGGCGCGCGCTTCGGCGCTGTCATAGCGCAGCCCCAGCATGATCAGCGCATCGCCAAGGCCGGTAAAGCCAAGCCCGACACGGCGCTTGGCCTCGGCCTCGGCAGCTTGTTCAGCCAGTGGCCAGACGGTTACGCTCAGCACATTGTCAAGCATGCGCACGGCCACTGGCACAAGCTTGGCAAAAGCGTCAAAGTCAAAGCGCGCGTTGGGTTCAAACGCATCATGCACAAAGCGCAACAGGTTGATCGACCCGAGGCAGCAGCAGCCATGGTCGGGAATGGGAATTTCGCCGCAAGGATTCGTTGCCTCGATCACCTCGCAATAATGCAGGTTGTTCTCGGCATTGATCCTGTCCAAAAACAGCACACCGGGTTCTGCCGCCCGATAGGTGTTTTGCATGATCTGGTCCCACAAATCCCGCGCGCGCACCGTGGCATAAATCCATTTACCATCGCCGCGCTGGCTGCCACCCGCCGCCGGCTCCACCTTATGCACAAGCTCAAAGCCGGTATCGGCATCCACCGCCTGCATGAACGCATCGGTTATACCAACAGAAATGTTGAAATTGTTCAACCGACCGGCTTCGGCCTTGGCGGCGATGAAGTCGGCAATATCAGGGTGATCGCAGCGCAGCACACCCATTTGCGCCCCGCGCCGCGCGCCTGCGCTTTCCACCGTAGCGCAAGATTGGTCAAACACATGCATGTAGCTAACCGGACCGGAAGCGGCCGAATTCGTGCCCTTCACCCGCGCGCCTTTGGGGCGGATCGAGGAAAAGTCATAGCCCACACCGCCACCGCGGCGCATGGTTTCCGCCGCCATGCGCAAAGCGTGGTAAATGCCGACCTTGCCGTCAACCGTGTCGGAAATACTGTCGCCCACCGGCTGCACGAAACAGTTGATGAGCGTCACATTGGCAATATCGGTGCCCGCCGCCGAGTTGATGCGGCCACCGGGAATGAACCCGGCATCGAGCGCGGCGCGAAACACCGGCTCCCAGTGCTCTGGCGCATCTTCTACCGCCGCCAAAGCCCGCGCCACGCGGCGGCGAATCGCATCGACCATTGCTTCGCCGTCCAGCTCTTGCTCATCGCCCTTGGCATATTTCTCGCGCAGCACATCAAGCGAGACCTCTTGCCACGCCTCGGCAGTCGTTGAAAAAGCGGTCAGGTCTAGCTTGTTCATATGCAGAATCCGAGGGTTTTGTGGTGTTTGAGCGGGCAATCACCCTACGCGCTCCAGTTTAGTCGATCAAGTAAAATAGAACATCTTGTGAACATGGACACAGCGCCGATTTCGCACTAATTAACCTTTTGGAAGGATCCCTCAAAGCACCATGGCAAAACTCCATCTCATGAAACTGTCTGTCGGCACGACCGACATTGCCGACCTCGCCGCCTGGCAAGACAGCCGCAGCCGTGCCACGGGCCTGCCCAGCCAGCATGTCACCCGCATGTGGCCCAAACGTGCGGCTGAATTGCTGCAAGGCGGCTCGATCTACTGGGTGATCAAGGGTGTGATGCAGGCCCGCCAGCGCCTGCTGCGCCTTGACGAGGTGATCGGCGATGACGGCATTCGTCGCTGCGCGCTCATCCTCGATCCGCAGATCATGCGCACCAGCCCCACCCCGCGCCGCGCCTTTCAGGGCTGGCGCTATCTGGCGGCCGGTGATGCCCCGCCCGACCTCGGCCCCTACCGCGCCGGACAGCAGGACCTGCCCGAAGAGCTTGAACAAAAGCTCGCAGCGCTTGGTGTGCTTTAACGCCGCCTTGCGTCAAACCCCTTCGCCCCGGCCCCTGTTGCAAGCACTATCCGTCACCTGCGGCATCTCGGCACCTGCCCTTGAAACCCGAACAGTTGCTGCTTTAGTTCCTCCCAACAAAAGGAGCACATTATGACAGATACTGGCCTGCGCATTGGCGACACTGCGCCAGATTTCACCACCGATACCAGCACCGGCACGATCAGTTTTCATGACTGGATCGGTGATAGCTGGGCGTATTTCTTCAGCCATCCGGCTGATTTTACGCCCGTTTGCACCACCGAGATGGGCCGCACCGCACAGTTGGCCAAAGACTTTGCCAAGCGCAATTGCAAGCCGCTTGGCCTGTCGACCGACACCGCCGCCGAGCATTTGAAGTGGATCGAGGATGTCAACGACACCCAAAACACCGACCTGCGCTTTCCCATTGTGGCCGACCCTGACCTGAAGGTCGCGCAGCTTTATGGCATGATCCATCCTTCCGAGAGCACAACCGCCGCCGTGCGTTCGGTTTTCATCATCGACCCGAACAAGAAGATCCGCCTCACCATGACCTACCCCATGAATGTGGGCCGCAATTTCGCCGAGATTTTGCGGGTGATCGACGCGCTGCAACTCGCCGATGAGAAATCTATCGCCACCCCGGCCGACTGGCAGCCTGGCGGCGATGTCATCATTCCGCCTTCGGTGGATAATGAACAAGCCAAGAGCCTGTTTCCGCAGGGATGGGACGAAATTCGCCCCTATCTGCGTGTCACCAAGGTTTAAACCTCATCCCCCAGCCGTCCGGGTTCCGGGCGGCTGGCGGCCTCTGCGGCCACGCTTGGCGCAACAATAGGCGCGCTCAACGCCGAAAGCGCCAGCTTCTGGCGGCCAAGGGCATCAAAATTTCCCGCGTCCAGCCATGTTTCAAACGCAGCGCGCAGCGCGGGCCATTCTTTATCAATTGCGGCAAACCACGCGGTATCACGGTTGCGGCCTTTCACAATAGCGGCCTGCCGGAACACGCCCTCATAGCTTAGCCCATAGCGCAGGGCGGCGCGGCGGCTGGCGACGTTGAGCGCGTTGCACTTCCATTCAAACCGCCGGTAGCCTGCCTCAAAGCTCCACTTCAGCGCCAGATATATCGCCTCGGTGGCCGCGCGTGTGCGCTGCAAGGCAGGTGAGAACGAGATATAGCCAACCTCAATGCTCCCCGCTGCCGGGTCTATCCGCAGCAGGCTTAGGCTGCCCTGCGGGGTGCCATCCACCACCACGGCAAACTGCAACGGGTCATCCACCGCAATTGCGCCATCCAGCCACGCCCTGTAAGCGTTCAGCGTTTCAAACGGTCCATTGGGCATATAATCCCACATCTGGCCAGTATCGCGGCTGAAGGCCTCAAACAGCGCAGGCGCATGGGCGGGGGCCAGCGGTTCCAGCGTGCAATAGTGGCCCACAAGCGGCGCGCGCGCAGGGCGGGGTGGCGGTGTAAATGGCATCAGATCAGCCTTAAAACATCATGCAGCTCTGGCATCGCCTCGATCACATGAAAACGCGCGGCACCGACGGGCGGCTCGGCATGGTCCAGCACCCAGTGGTGGGTGCTTGGAATATGCACGCCCCACGCGCCCGCTTCCAGCGCTGGAATGATGTCGGATTTCAGCGAATTGCCGACCATCATCGCACTGTCTGCCCCCGCGCCGTGGCGCGCGAACAGGCGCGCGTAAGCCGCTGCATCCTTTTCGCTCACAATTTCGACCGCATCGAAATAATCGCCAAGCCCCGAGGCGGCGACCTTGCGCTCCTGGTCAAACAAATCGCCCTTGGTCACAATCATCAGCCGGAACGCGCCCTGAAGCGCCGCCAGCGTTTGCGCCACACCGGGCATGGGCGTTACCGGATGCGCCAAAATCTCCTGCCCCGCATGCAGAATTTCGCGCAATGAGCGCACTGGCACCCGCTCATCGGTGATCTCGATCGCGGTTTCGATCATCGACAGGGTAAAGCCCTTCACACCATAGCCATAGCGTGCAAGGTTGCGCCGCTCGGCCTCCAGCAGCCGCGCAGTCAGATCGGCGGGGTCGGCATATTCGGCCAGCAGCGCCATGAAGCGCGCTTCGGTTATCTTGTAATATTCTTCATGCGGCCAAAGCGTGTCATCGGCATCAAAAGCAATGGTCGTAAGCGCCATTACAGCACAAAGCCTTCGGGATATTCGTGCAGACCGTCAAAATCGCCCTTGCCCAGCGCCAGCCCGGCAGCGCGCAAATTTGCGTAAGCCATTGCGTAGTGGAACATGAAATTCGGCATGCCGAACACGTGTAGAAAATCATGCGGCGACTGCTCTAAAAACGCCACGCCCGCCCGGTGCTGAATGATCCGCCCTTCGGCCTGCACAAACTGTTCGGGCTTGAGCATAGCAAGCTTGGCGCGCGCCAGCGCCAGCCAGTCGGCCAGAACCTCGCGGCTGGCATCCACCTGCGGCACGCCCGAAACCCGCTTGCCCGCCAGCTTCAGACAGGTGCGCAGGCTGAAGTTGATCGCCGTGGCAATCTGCGCCGATGCCGGGGCCATATCCGGCGCAAGCCTGTGGGCCAGCACCTCGGGCGTTACATCCAGCCGCGCCAGAATCGCGGCCATCCTGTCAAGATAATGCAGGAAGACGGGCACCGAGGCGGTGTATAAATCAGAAGGCAGGCTATGTTCGGTCATGGCGCGATGATACGGCGCATTCCCGCCCTGTCCAGCCCATAGATTTATGCAGATACTTGCTTGGCATTGCACCGCAAATGCGCCTAAAGCTGGTGAGCATGAACGAGCCTGCGCGCACCCGCATTGCTGCGCGCAAAACCTAAGAAAACAGGCCCGGCAGGATGTTTACCATTTGCGCGGCTGCAAAGCCGAATACAAAGCTGGCCAGCACGATGGCGCAGATCACCAGCACATAGCGGGCCAGCAAAGGCAGGGTTTGGCGCGGTTGCACCTCTGCCGCCAGAACCGCAGGCAAAAAAACGATCACCGCAAGCCACATGTTAACCGGCAGCAAAATAACCGCATCCATCCAGTTTTCATCCATGCGCAAAACACGCAGCAGCGGCCCATCTACGATCATCGCGAAAACCACCAGCACCATCAGCATTTCCAGCCGCGAGAACCGGATGCGGCCAAACACCAACGCGGCCGCCAGCGCCGCCCCCCCGAAGATGAACAGGCTCCACAATAAAGATTGGCCCAAAACGCCAAAAAGCGCCGCCAGACCAACCCCCTGGCTTGAGGCCAGGAACAGCGTTTTGATCGCGCCTGACAGGGCCACAAAGCCCAGCGCCAGCACAAAAAACCGCAGCGTGGCCATGCCCGGCGCGCGCGGCGCAAAGGCCAGCAAGCCGCGATATTGCCACATCAACACCCCCGCAAGAGTTGGCAGCACCAGCGGAATCAGCGCCTGAACCAACCCGGCAAATATCAGCAAATAGCCCAAATATGCCACGCTTGGCACGCTCAGCACACCAAGCGCCACCAGTGCCACTTTTTCAGTCGGGGCCAGCCCGCGGGTGGCTTTTGCCTCAGTCACGCGGAATGCTGCGCAGGTTCAACTCGCGCATCTGCTCGTTTGTCGGCGCGCTGGGTGCGCCCATCATCAGGTCTTCGGCGCGCTGGTTCATCGGGAACATGATCACCTGACGGATATTCGCCTCATCGGCCAGAAGCATGACAATCCGGTCTATCCCCGCCGCACAGCCGCCATGGGGCGGCGCGCCATAGCGAAACGCGTTGACCATGCCGCCAAAGCGGGCCTCTACCTCGTCGCGGCCATAGCCGGCAATTTCAAAGGCTTTGAACATGATCTCGGGCTTGTGGTTTCGAATGGCGCCCGACACCAGTTCATAGCCATTGCAGGCAAGGTCATACTGATAGCCGAGCACCTCAAGCGGGTCGCCCATCAGCGCCTCCAGCCCGCCTTGCGGCATGGAAAACGGGTTATGTTCAAAGTCGATCTTGCCGCTATCCTCATCACGCGCGTAAATCGGAAAATCGACGATCCATGCAAAGCGGAACGTGTCGGTTTCGCTCAGGCCAAGCTCGCTGCCAATCACGTTGCGCGCACGGCCTGCCACGGCCTCAAACGCCTTGGGTTTGCCGCCAAGGAAGAAGGCCGCATCGCCCACCTTCAGCCCCAGTTGCTGGCGGATCGCCTCGGTGCGTTCCGGCCCGATATTCTTGGCCAAGGGGCCTGCGGCTTCCATCGGACCAAAGTAAGCATTTAATAGCAATGTTGCTTCCGTCGTCTCACCACGCTGCCAGTGCTTAGCAATTCTATTTCTAACGCTTTCTTTGGTTTCGGCGTCAACATGCGTTGAATATGTTGCCTCGTAATCTACAAGAGCGGAAGCTGCATTCTGCTGCTCTGCCTCAGTCCCGTTGACAACTGCATCAATCGCAACAAGGAAATTCGGAAAATCTTCCACAGCGTTGGAAACGTCACCAAATTCGCTTTGGCGCTTCCGCCAGAAAATATAGCCCATACCGGGCAGGCCTTCTTTCTGGGCAAAGGCGTTCATGCGGTCGCAGAATTTGCGGCTGCCACCGGTTGGCGCAGGAATGGCGCGGATTTCGGTGCCGTCCTGTTCCAGAATATTGGCGAAAATCGCAAAGCCCGAACCGGCGAAATGGTCCGATACATCCTGCATCCTGATCGGGTTGCGCAGGTCGGGCTTGTCGGAGCCATACCATTTCAGCGCATCACGATAGGCGATTTGCGGCCAGTCGGTCGCCACTTTGCGCCCACCGCCAAATTCCTCAAACACACCCTGAATGACCGGCTGGATCGTGTCAAACACGTCTTGCTGTTCCACAAAGCTCATCTCAAGGTCGAGCTGGTAGAAATCGGTCGGCGAGCGGTCGGCGCGCGGGTCTTCATCGCGAAAACACGGGGCAATCTGGAAATATTTGTCGAACCCCGACACCATGATCAACTGTTTGAACTGCTGGGGCGCCTGTGGCAGCGCATAGAACTTGCCGGGATGCAGGCGGGATGGCACCAGAAAATCGCGCGCACCTTCGGGCGAGCTTGCGGTCAATATCGGGGTTTGGAATTCATTGAACTCTTTGGCCCACATGCGCTTGCGAATGCTGGCCACCACGTTGGAGCGCAGCATCATATTGGCATGCAGGCTTTCGCGGCGCAGATCGAGAAAGCGGTATTTCAGGCGGGTTTCTTCGGGGTAATCCGGCTCGCCAAATACCGGCAGCGGCAAATCATCAGTGGCGCCCAGCACGGTGAGCGCGCGCACATAAATCTCCACCTCGCCGGTGGGGATATTGGGGTTCACAAGCTCGGCGGCGCGGGCTTTTACGTTGCCATCAATGCTGATCACCGTTTCGGCGCGCAGCTTTTCAAGCGCTGCAAAGGCCGCGCTGTCCCCATCGGCAATAAGCTGGGTTATGCCGTAATGGTCGCGCAAATCTATGAACAAAACACCGCCATGGTCGCGCACGCGGTGCACCCAGCCCGACAGGCGAACATCCTGCCCGACATGGCCGGCATTCAGGGCGGCGCAGGTATGTGAACGATAGGCGTGCATGGCAGATCCTCAGCTCAAAGGGCAGCGCGCGGGGCACTGCAAACAAATGCCTGATACACTCGGTTGCGCCAATAATGTCAAGGGTAGGGGGTCGCAGAGAGGGCAGAAGCCTGGGGCGGAGATATTTGAGAAAAGAAGATGAGGGTTGGTTTTTGGGAAGAACGGAAGCAAACGGGGTTGCGCGCCGGTGTCCAGCGACTATAACCACGCCAATTTGCCCCTGCTGATGCAAATCTGACCGGCCCGCCGGGCTGGTTTTGCGCGGGCGGGCGGGCAGCAGGTGTATTTGGGGGCTGACATGCCGAAAAGAACCGATATTTCTTCCATTATGATCATCGGGGCAGGCCCTATTGTGATTGGTCAGGCCTGCGAGTTTGATTATTCCGGCGCGCAGGCCTGCAAGGCTTTGCGCGAGGAAGGCTACCGCGTCATCCTTGTCAACTCCAACCCAGCCACCATCATGACCGACCCGGACATGGCCGATGCCACCTATATCGAGCCGATCACGCCCGACATAGTCGCCCGCATCATTGAAAAGGAACGCCCCGATGCGCTCTTGCCCACAATGGGCGGGCAGACCGGGCTGAACACGGCTCTGGCGCTGGATGATATGGGCGTGCTGGAAAAATTCGGGGTGGAACTGATCGGCGCACGCCGCGAGGCCATTGAAATGGCCGAAGACCGCAAGCTGTTTCGTGAAGCGATGGACCGGATCGGCATTGAAAACCCCCGCGCCACAATCATCGCCGCCCCCAAGCTTGAAAACGGCAAATATGACCGCAAGGCCGGCTTGGCCGAGGCGATGGCGGCGATTGAATTTGTCGGCCTTCCCGCCATTATCCGCCCCGCCTTTACCATGGGCGGCACCGGTGGCGGTGTGGCCTATAACCGCGAGGATTACGAGAAAATCTGCGCCAGCGGTCTGGCCGCCTCGCCGGTTGCGCAAATTCTGGTCGATGAGAGCCTGCTCGGCTGGAAAGAATTCGAGATGGAGGTGGTGCGCGACACCGCCGACAACGCCATCATCATCTGTTCCATTGAAAACGTCGACCCGATGGGCGTGCATACCGGCGACAGCATCACCGTTGCCCCTGCCCTTACGCTGACAGATAAAGAATATCAGCTCATGCGCAGCCATTCCATCAACGTGCTGCGCGAGATTGGCGTGGAAACCGGCGGCTCCAATGTACAATGGGCGGTAAACCCGGCCGATGGGCGCATGGTGGTCATTGAAATGAACCCGCGCGTGTCGCGCTCCTCGGCGCTGGCTTCTAAGGCCACCGGCTTTCCCATTGCCAAGGTCGCCGCCAAGCTGGCCGTGGGCTACACGCTTGACGAGCTGGACAATGACATCACCAAAGTTACGCCCGCCAGCTTTGAGCCGAGCATCGATTATATTGTCACCAAAATCCCGCGCTTCGCGTTTGAAAAATTCCCCGGTGCGAAGGATGATCTGACCACGGCCATGAAATCGGTGGGCGAGGCGATGGCCATTGGCCGCACCATTCATGAAAGCCTGCAAAAGGCGCTGGCCAGCATGGAAACCGGCCTGACCGGCTTTGATGAAATCGCCATTGAAGGTGAAGGCGAAGGCGCGCTGATCGCCGCGCTTTCCAAAGTCACCCCCGACCGGATACGCGTGATCGCGCAGGCCATGCGGATGAACGCCTCTGACGAGCTTATCTACTCTGTCACCAAGTTCGACCCGTGGTTCCTTGCCCGCATCCGTGAAATTGTCGAGGCCGAAGCCCTGATCCGCGAAACCGGTCTGCCCGACAGCGCCGAGGCGCTGCGGGGGCTTAAAATGCTGGGCTTTTCCGATGCACGGCTTGCCAAGCTCACTGGGCTGGACGAGGCTGCGATTCGCGCCACACGCGGCAAGCTCGGCGTTCATGCCAGCTTCAAGCGCATCGACACCTGCGCCGCCGAATTCGAAGCACAAACGCCATATATGTATTCCACCTATGAGGCCCCTGCCATGGGCGAGGTCGAGTGCGAATCGCGCCCGTCCGACCGTAAAAAGGTCGTCATTCTCGGCGGTGGTCCGAACCGCATCGGCCAAGGCATCGAGTTTGACTATTGCTGCTGCCATGCCTGCTATGCGCTGTCAGATGTGGGCTATGAGACCATCATGGTCAACTGCAACCCCGAAACCGTTTCAACCGATTATGACACCTCCGACAGGCTGTATTTCGAGCCGCTCACGCTGGAATGCGTGCTGGAAATTCTGCGCACCGAACAGCAAAACGGCACGCTGCACGGCGTTATCGTGCAATTCGGCGGCCAGACCCCACTAAAGCTGGCCAATGAATTGCAAATGGCGGGCATTCCCATACTGGGCACCACGCCCGATGCCATCGACCTTGCCGAAGACCGCGAGCGCTTCCAGCAATTGCTGAACAGGCTTGGGCTGAAACAGCCGGTCAACGGCATTGCCAGCACCGATGCGCAAGCCTTTGAAATTGCTGGTCGCGTCGGCTACCCGCTGGTCATCCGCCCGTCATATGTGCTGGGGGGGCGCGCCATGGAAATCGTGCGCGATACCGAACAGCTGACGCGCTACATCACCAATGCGGTCACGGTTTCGGGCGCAAGCCCGGTGCTGCTCGACAGCTATTTGACCGGCGCAATCGAGGTGGATGTCGATGCGCTATCCGACGGAAAATCGGTGCATGTTGCCGGAATTATGGAACATATTGAGGAGGCCGGCGTGCATTCGGGCGATAGCGCCTGCTGCCTGCCGCCGCATTCGCTTTCGCCCGAAATCGTGGCCGAGCTCAAGCGCCAGACCGTGCAAATGGCGCTGGCGCTGAATGTTGTTGGCCTGATGAACGTGCAATTCGCCATCAAGGACGGCGATATCTATGTGCTGGAGGTGAACCCGCGCGCGTCGCGCACCGTGCCCTTTGTCGCCAAGGCAACCGACAGCGCCATCGCCGCTATTGCCGCGCGGCTTATGGCGGGCGAACCGCTTGAGAACTTCCCGCTGCGCGCACCCTACCCTTCCGGCGTTGGCCCCGATACGCCGCTGCCGCTGATGGACAAGCTCACCCTGGCCGACCCGATCACCCCGTGGTTCTCGGTGAAAGAGGCCGTGCTGCCCTTTGCGCGCTTTCCCGGTGTTGACACTTTGCTCGGGCCGGAAATGCGCTCGACCGGCGAGGTGATGGGCTGGGACCGCACCTTTGCGCTGGCATTTTTGAAGGCGCAAATGGGCGCAGGCGTTGATTTGCCCACCGCGGGGCGTGTGTTCATCTCGATCAAGGATTCCGACAAAACCGACGCACTCGCCGAGGCGGCCCGCAGCCTTGTTTCTATGGGATATGATCTGGTCGCCACGCGCGGCACGGCGAATTTCCTCAATGCAGCCAACGCGCCGTGCACGCTGGTGAACAAGGTCTATGAGGGTCGCCCGAACATTGTCGATATGCTCAAGAATAACGACATCGCGCTTGTTTTCAACACAACCGAAGGCAGTCAGGCGATCAATGACAGCCGCGAAATCCGCACTGTCGCCTTGATGGACAAGATCCCCTATTTCACAACGGCAGCGGGCAGCATTTCGGCAGTCGCCGCGATTCGCGCGCGTGCCGAAGGCGATGTGAGCGTGCGCACGCTTCAGGGATAACCCTGCATTTTCAGAAACTTACAATCTTGCCCGCCAGACAATGGGCAAGATTTCGCCTATGCGACAGGGCTGGCCCTTCCCCGATTGGCGTTGCGCGAGTAGGAGTCTCGCCATCTTCAACGGCATATGAGCGACGTTTGTCTTTTCTTGAAAACCTTCGGGGCGGGGTCGCGCTCCTGTTCGTGCTGGGGCTTTCCGTCTCGGGTTGTAGCAACGCCTATGGCACTGAGGTGTCGCTGTCGCGCAACGGATTCACGCAAGCCGATGTGGCCTGCATGGCCGAGGCATTGTATTTTGAGGCCCGCGGCACCGGCGAAGAAGGCCGCCGCGCGGTTGGCGAGGTGATCTTGAACCGTGTCACCGATCCGCGCTTCCCCGGCACGGTTTGTGCCGTGGTCGATGATAACTGCCAGTTTTCCTACCGCTGCGACCATATTCCAAACAATATGTATAACGATTCCGCCGCACGTGGCCGCGCGCTTGATACCGCGCTGACGCTGTTGACCGAGCAGCGCGCAGACATCACATCGGGCGCGCTGTTCTTTCATTCCGAACGCATGCGCCCGACAAGCTGGTTCCAGACCCTGCCACGCGTGGGCACGTTCGGCGGCAATGTCTTTTACCGCTCGACCTAGCTTTATAGTTACAATGTAGCCGTCTTTTCGTGCATTTTGACCCTTTTTTGAGCTGAAACAGCCGAATCCGGGCCAGGTTTTCTGCAGTTACAATGTATCCATAAGCCGCAATCGCTAGAGCGCACTTTCTTGCAGCAATTCCGCAAAAATTTCACCGAAGTCACGGGCGCGGGCGTTGAGCACCTCACTTATCGCAACGTTCAGTGCGGCGTAAAAACCCAGCCCGACCGGACCGGTCAGAAAGTCGGCATAAGCTTCCATATCTTCATCCGAAATTTCGGCATAGGTGAAAGCGGTCTGGATGTAGATTGCGCGCTCAAGTTCAGCGGCGATCGCGCCGCGCTGCTCGTTCAGCATGGCGATGATTTCGTCTTGCGACATGCTGAAAGGCATCAACCCGCTGGCCTGCATGCCTGTGACCATCGCAAGATTCATTGACATGGTGCTGGCCAACGCGGTTTCGAGAAAGCCACTCTCTTCAACCATGCGGCGGTAAAGGGCGATACGCGCAGGGTCTTCACTGAGCAAGCGCGCCATAATCGCGCCGCCCTCGGCCGCGACCAACCCATCATCGGTAATTTTTTGCGCGGCGTTCTCGGCCAGCGTGACATGCCGGCCAAGCGGGCTGTCGAAAAACGCGGCGGCCTCGGAAAAATCTTCCATCCTGTGGCGCGATTGTAGCGCGATGACCAACTGGTCGATGACCAGACCACCATCAAAGGCGGTAAGGGCGGCGCGGCGCCATGCGCTTGCAGCGTCGATATTCAGCCCGACCTCGCTTGCGCCATTGGCCATGACATCGCCCAAAGTGCCATAAGACACATCCACCCCCGAAGCGTGCAAAAGCTCGGCGATATTGCGGGCCGGTTCGGCCTGTAGCGAAGCGGGCAGCAGCAGGGCAAGGGCGGTGAGAAGGGGCTTTAACACGGCAGGGGCATCCTTTTTGCGAATCAACTTGAACCAAAACCGATGCTGGGCAAAAAGGCTGCATGGCAAAGCTCTATTTCAACTATTCCACAATGAATGCTGGCAAGTCGACCATTCTGTTGCAGGCTGCGCATAACTATGCCGAACGCGGGATGGACACCTATTTGCTGACCGCGCGGCTGGACCGTCGCGCCGGTGAAGGCAAAATCGCCAGCCGTATCGGTATCGGGCAACCCGCCGACACGTTTGATGAGAAGAGCAATGTGCAGGCAATGGTTGCCGCACGCATTGCCAAAGGCCCCATAGCCTGTGTGCTGATCGACGAGGCGCAGTTCCTGACGCCCGAACAGGTGTGGCAACTGGCCCGCGTAGCCGATGACCTTGGCGTGCCTGTAATGGCCTATGGGCTGCGGGTGGATTTTTTGGGGAAGCTTTTCCCCGGTTCGGCGACCTTGCTGGCGCTGGCCGATGATTTGCGCGAGGTGCGCACCATTTGCCATTGCGGGCGCAAAGCCACCATGGTGGTGCGCCAGTCGGCCGATGGTTCGGTGGCGACAGCGGGCGACCAAGTGCAGATAGGCGGCAACGAGACCTATGTCAGCCTATGCCGCCGCCACTGGCGCGAAGCGGTCGGCGATACGGGATAATTGCTTTTTCGCCCCACTTCCTGTATAGTTGTTTTTTGCAAGTTTTAGCAAGGGGTGGGCCAGACGATGCGCAAGGCAGGCAAGGACCACTGGCACGGCGAGCCGGTGCGCTATTTTTCGGGCATATTCGGGAACAAGTGGTCGCTGATGATCTTGCGCGATATGATCTTTGCGGGCAAGCGCAGTTTTGGCGCGTTTCTGGACTCGCCGGAAAAAATCGCCACCAACATCCTTTCAACCCGGCTGGGCGAGCTGGTCGATGCTGGCGTGATTGCCAAGGTCATGCCCAAGCGCAAGGGGGCGCGGGCGGTCTATATTCTTACGCCACGCGGGCGCGCGCTGCTGCCGGTGATCTTTGCGATCATGGATTGGGCGGCGCGTGAAGACCCCGAAAGCGACGCCGATGCCAGCCTTCTGGGCGCGCTGCGCGACACGCCCAGCATGCTGAAGGTGAAGCTGATGGCCGGAATTGACGCAGCCGACAAAGCGGCTTTGGCCTGAACTTAGCGGCCTAAACCTTGTTGGGCAGATCCTTGCCTGCGAAATGCGCGATCAGGTTGGCAGTGGCGGTCATACCCATCGCGGTGCGGGTTTCGACCGTGGCACTGCCGATATGTGGCAAAAGACAGACGTTTTCGAGTTCGCGTAACGCATTGGGCACGCGCGGCTCCTTGGCGAAAACATCCAGCCCCGCGCCTGCAATCTTGCCTGCCAGAAGGGCGGCCACCAGCGCCGGTTCATCGACAATATCGCCGCGCGCGGTGTTGATGAGAAAGGCTGTCGGCTTCATCAGCGCGATACGGTTGGCCGAAAGCAGGCCACGATTTGCCTCGCCGCCGGGGCAATGCAGGCTGAGAATGTCGGAAGCCTCGATCAGATCTTCGACAGTATCCATGCGCTGGGCACCGGGAATGCGCTGCACCTCGACCTTGGAGCGGTTGAAATACACCACCTTCATGCCAAAGCCGTAATAGGCGCGCAGGGCCACGGCAGTGCCGATGCGCCCCATGCCGATAATACCAAGGGTTTTGCCCTGAAGGCCGGTGCCAAGCCCGTCGACCAGTGAAAAGCCACCCCATTCGCCACGGCGCAGGCGGTTTTCGTGCATCCATGTGCGCCGGGTAACGTTGAGCATGAGGGTGAGCGCAAGATCGGCAGTGGCGTCGGTCAGCACATCGGGGGTGTTGGTGATGTGGATGCCCTGCTCGGTCGCCGCCTCAAGGTCGATATGGTTGGTGCCCACCCCGAAATTCGCCAGAATCTGCGCGCGCCGCTTGCCGCCTGCCGCCATAACCTCGGCGTCAAGCGGGTCGCCGACGGCGACGAGCATCCCGTCGGCGTTTTGCATCGCAGCGATCATCTTTTCGCGCGTGAACCGCTTGTCATGCGGGTTGAGCGCCACGGTGAAATGGCGTTTGAGCCGGGCTTCGACAGCGTCGGGCAGTTTGCGGGTAACGATGATGCGCGGGGCAGACATGAATTTCCTTTTAGAACATGCGCCCGCCATTGGGCAGGCTTTGATCGGGGGCAAGCAGCACAACGGCACCGTTCGCATCGGGCGCGCCAAGCACCAGACATTCAGACATAAACGGGCCGATTTGGCGAGGGGGGAAGTTGACAACCCCCATCACCTGCCGCCCGACCAGGGTTTGCGGGCTGTAATGCTCGGTAATTTGGGCCGATGATTTGCGGGTGCCGATTTCGGCGCCAAAATCGACCCAAAGTTTGAAGGCGGGTTTGCGCGCTTTTGGGAAGGGTTCGGCCCGAATGATTGTGCCAACCCGGATGTCGACCTTCTCGAATGTCTCAAAATCCAGCATGAAACGCCGCCTTTCCTTGCGCGCACTAAAAAGCCGCCTGCCCGAAAAGGCAAGCGGCTAATCAGCGCCCGTGGGCGGATTTGCGGAAGATCAGGCGGAAAACTTTTTCGACAGATCCTGCAATTCCTTCATCGAATCGCCCACGCGTTTTGCAACGATCTCGTAGGCTTCGGTATTGGCAGTGCGGGCACCTTCAGCCAAAGCCGTCATGTTGGTCATGGCTTTTTCAAAGGCTTTGTTGGCCAGCTCGGTGCGGGCTTTGGTTGCATCGGCATCCATTTTGGTTGCGTCGAATTCGGCAAGCGATTTCTGTGCTTCGGCCATCGAATCCTGGAACACTTTCACCTGCTTGGTGAACAGGTCCTGATAGGCGGCGGCGGCGGCTTTATTGGCTGCGTTCAACGCATCCATGTTTTTTTGCTGTGCGGCCATAAGGTCGTTGCCGCCAAAGTTGAAGGCTTTGGGGTCAAACGCGAAGGCTTTGGCGTCAAAGCCCTTGGTGGCGCCGGTCATGAATTCGGCAAGCTTCTCGGGAGAGAACATGAAGTCTTTCGGATCAAACATTTTTGCGCTCCTATTGCGGTATGCGTCTTACATATGGTGCACTGCAGCATTTGTCAAGCGCCATGTTGCAGTGCAGCATTTTTAGCTGGCACCAAGCTCGCGCGCGCGGTTGGCGGCAGCGGCAATGGCGCGGTTCAGCAAGGCGGGGAAGCCGGTTTCAGCATCCATCAGCACAGCAAGTGCGGCGGCGGTCGTGCCGTTGGGGCTGGTAACGTTGACACGAAGCTGGCCCGGGTCTTCGGGGGCGTTTTCAGCCAAAGCGCCTGCGCCTGCCACGGTGGCGCGCGCAAGGTGGAGCGCCATTTCGGGCGGCAAACCCTGGGCTTCACCTGCTGCGGCCATGGTTTCGATCAGGTGAAATACATAGGCGGGGCCAGAGCCGGAAACGGCAGTAACAGCGTCGATTTGCGCCTCGGTTTCCAGCCGCACCACCTGCCCCACAGCTTTGAGCACGTCTTCGGCAAGGTCGAGATCATCTTGGCTGGCATTGGCATTACCGATAATGGCGGTAATGCCGCGCCCCACGGCAGCGGGCGTGTTGGGCATGGCACGGATGATGCGCGCCTGTGTGCCAAGTGCTGCGCCAAGCGCTGCCAATGTGGTGCCTGCGGCGATGGACACAAAGACAGTGTTGCGGTTTGCAAGTGCGGCGATGGCGGGCAGAGCGGCACCCATCATCTGGGGTTTTACGGCGATCACACAAATCGCCGGCGCTTCGGGCAGGTCGGTGTTAAGGTTCAGCCCCGCGCCCAAAAGGCCGCGCAATTGGTCCGACGGATGAGGGTCGATCACCCATACCGCCGAGGGTTTCACACCGCGCTCCAACCATCCGGCCAGCATGGCGCCGCCCATTTTCCCGCAGCCTAAAAGCAGTAGTCCGTGTGTGTTGATCGCATTCAGCATGGCGCACCTTCGATATGGAATTTCAAAGGCAGGCTATCAGCGCAGCTTGCGCGGCGAAAGGGTCAGGCGGTGCCGTAAGCTTCGTCTATCGCAATTTCCATGGCGCGCTCGGGCGGCTCGCCCCCCCAGCAGACAAGCTGGAAGGCGGGGTAGAACCGCTCGCAGGCCAGAACGGCCATGCCGACCATATCGTCAATTTGCGCAGGGCTGGCCGTGGCCCCGCCCGCAAGGTTGAGCGCATAGCGAAACACCATAAGCTTCTGGCTTTGCCACAGGGTAAACGCGCCCTGCCAGTTTTTGTCGTTTGCCAGCGCCATGGCGTGATACAGCCGCGCAAGCTGGTCTTCCGGCGGGTCCATATCGAATGTGCAGATGATGCGGAGCGTCTCGTCATAGGCCGACCATGCGAGTGACAGGGAATAGGTGCGCCACTGCCCTTCGATCGCCATGGCGATCTGGTCATCGCCGATACGGTCAAAATCCCAGTCATGGTCGGTCGCGATGGATTCGACGATGTCGATGGGGTGAAGGTCTTCGCTGCTCATCAGGCGATCTAGGTTGCCCATGCCTGCCTCCGTGCTTGGCCCCGACTGCGGCATGGCCACTAGAGGCTGTGAGATTCACCATGTGCTGGGGTCTGCGCCCCTGCTCCATACGATATATGGTGGGGGCAAACGGCTGGGCTGTAAAGAATTTTCTGGGCTTATTTCAAATTGGTGCCCTGTCCCCGCAGCGGGCGCAGCGTAGCCAGCACGGAAATTGCCAATAGAATCATCGCCATTGGCACCGAAAACCAGTTGCCAACGAAGCTATAGCCCAGCGCGCCCACCAGCCCGCCGATGAAAAACGCCAGCACAATACCCGCCAAAAGCCGGAGTTTCGCCCCAAATACCTGCGGCGATCAGCATTTCGGCGGTGTCAACGCTGTCGGTTTTAACCGAAACGCCGTTTTGCGCAGCGCTGAGGCAGGCGAAAATTTTACCGCAAACCTTCCATGTATCCGCGCCGGGGCCGAACGGCTCGGACATTTCGGCCCCCGGCTTGGCGGTGCAAATTTCTGTGACGCGTGCGCGGGTCATAGTGCGGGGCTTAACCCTGTGCTGCGCGCAATGCCAAGGGGTGCGGGGTTGCAGTTTTGATAACCGCCCGCTCGATCGGCGCTATGAACATTATCTGTATATTTTCGCAATGGCTTGCCTGCTTGGTTACGTTTCTTTTTTAACCTTCGCCGCAGGCTTGCCGCCTTCCAGCGTCGCGATCCGCGCCGTCAGCGCCTCATTCTCTTCGCGGGCTTTTATCGCCATCGCCTTCACAGCGTCGAACTCGTCGCGGCTTACGAAATTGCGGTCAGCCAGCCAGCGGTCCATCATCGACTTCATGGCGGTTTCGGCTTCGGTTTTGGCCCCTTGTGCCACGCCCATCGCGTTGGACATGAGCTTGGACAGGTCGTCGAAAATCTTGTTACTGGTTTGCATGATGCATCCTTTCGGGTTTGCACCTATATGGGCAATTGCGCGGGCTTTGCCAAGGTTCACTTGACTTTGGGCAGATGGCTTGGTCTGTCAGCGCCAAACACATACCCCGAGGCCCCCATGCTCCATTTACTGCAATTTCCCGATATTGACCCCGAGATTTTCTCGATCAGCCTTGGGGGGATGACATTTGCGCTGCGCTGGTATGCGCTGGCCTATATTGTCGGCATTTTCCTTGGCTGGCGCCATGCGGTAATGCTGGTGAACCGTCCCCGCCTTTGGGCAAACGTGCCGATGAGTGCCAAGCAGGTGGAGGACCTGATGACATGGATGGTGCTGGGCATCATCATCGGCGGGCGGCTCGGCTATGTGTTCTTCTACAACTGGGCGTATTTTTCCGAAAACCCCGTTGATATTGTAAAGGTCTGGCAGGGGGGCATGTCGTTTCACGGCGGGGTGGCGGGTGTGCTGCTGGGGGCGGCCTATTTCTGCTGGCGCCACAAGGTCAGCTTTGTTTCGACCGCCGATATGATCGCGGTCTCTTCGGTGTTCGGGCTGTTTTTGGGACGGATCGCCAATTTCATCAATGGCGAGCTTTGGGGGCGGCCAACCGATGCAAGCTGGGGGATGTTCTTCCCCGATGCGCCCGCCTGCCCCGATGTATTGCCCGGGTTGTGCACCCGCCACCCAAGCCAGCTTTACGAGGCGGGGCTGGAGGGGATTGTGCTGGGCGCGGTGCTGCTGGTGCTGGTGTGGGGCGGTAAATGGCTGCGCAAACCGGGGCGGGTGCTGGGCGTGTTTTTGGTTGGCTATGCCGTTGCGCGCTCGATTGTGGAGCTGTTTCGCGAGGCCGATGGCCAGTTCATTACGCCCGACAACCCCGCTGGCCATGTGATCAGCCTTGGCGAGTTCGGGCTGACGATGGGCCAAAGCCTGTCGGTGCCGATGCTGCTGATCGGACTGGTGCTGTTGGTGCGCCGCCACAGGGCATGAGCGCGCTTGCGGCAATAATCGAGCGTGAAATCGCCGCTCAGGGCCCGATGCGGCTGGACCGGTACATGGCGCTGGCGCTCGGCCATCCGCAGCACGGCTATTACCCGACGCGCGACCCGCTTGGCGCGGGGGGCGACTTTACCACAGCACCCGAAATTTCGCAGATGTTCGGCGAGCTTTTGGGCCTGTGGCTGGCGCAGGCATGGATGGATGCGGGCGCGCCTGCAAATTTTGTGCTGGCCGAGGCCGGGCCGGGGCGTGGCAGCCTGATGGCCGATATTCTGCGCGCCACGGCGCAGGTGCCGGGCTTTACGCCGCAGGTCTGGCTGGTTGAGACCTCGCCCGCTTTGCGCGCCGTACAAAAAGCGCGGCTGGGGGCGGTGAGCTGGGCGGATGACATTTCCGCACTGCCTGACCTGCCGGTGTTTTTCGTGGCGAACGAGTTTTTTGATGCCCTGCCCATTCGCCAGTTCCAGCGCAGCGCGGATGGCTGGCAGGAGGTGCTGGTGGGTGCAGGGCTGAAGCCTGCGCTCGGCGCCCCTTTTACCGATACCGCGCTCGATGCACGCTTCGGGGTTGCGCCCGCCACGGTTGGCGAAACCTGCGCGCCTGCCGAAAGCTTTGCTGCGGCACTGGGCGCGCGCATTGCCGCACAAGGTGGTGCGGCGCTGGTGGTGGATTATGGCGATTGGCGCGGCACGGGCGACACGCTGCAAGCCCTGCGCGCCCATGCACCCGCCAACCCGTTTGAAACACCGGGGCAGGCCGACATAACCGCACATGTGCAATTTGCCCCGCTGGCAGCAGCGGCGGGGCTGGGCGGCGCATTTACCATGCAGGGGAAGTTTTTGGAGCGGCTGGGCATTACCGCGCGTGCGCAAGCGCTTGCCGATGCGGGCGGTCAGGGCGTTGCTGCTGCCCATCGCCGCTTGACCCATCCGGCAGAAATGGGGAACCTGTTCAAGGTGCTGGCACTGGGGCCAGCCGAACAACCTATGGCAGGATTTGACGAAAATGAGCATTTTAGCCCTGCAATCTGACCTGCTTTTTGGCGTTCAGCACGGGTTTATGGCCCGCCCCGGCGGGCATTCGCGCGGGCTATACGAGGGGCTGAATTGCGGCACCGGCTCGCATGACGACCCGGCTGCCGTGGCGCATAACCGCAAACTGGTGGCCACGCATTTCGGGGTGGAACCCGCGGCGTTGATGAGCCTGCATCAGGTGCATTCCACCACCGTTGTGCGGGTATCGCGCCCCGGCTGGGCGGGCGAAAAGCCCAAGGCCGATGGCATTGTTACCGCGCATCCGGGCATTGCGATTTCCGCGCTCGCCGCCGATTGCGCGCCGCTGCTATTTGCCGACAGGCGTGCCGGCGTTGTGGGTGCGGCCCATGCCGGCTGGCGCGGGGCGCTCGACGGTATTGCGCTGCAAACCATTGCCGCCATGGAGGATTTGGGCGCGCGGCGCGGCGATATCGCCGTGGCCATCGGCCCGACAATCAGCCAGCGCGCCTATGAGGTCGGGCCCGAATATATGGACAGTTTCCTGGCTGAAGACCAGGACAACGCGCGTTTTTTCGCACAGGGCCAAGGCGACAGGCTGATGTTCGACCTGCCCGGCTTTTTGCTGGCGCAACTGCGCACAGCCGGAGTTCAGGCGGAATGGACAGGCCATTGCACCCATTCCGATGAGGCGCGGTTTTACTCCTTTCGCCGTGCCACCCAGCGCGGCGAGCCGGATTATGGGCGCCAAATTGCGGTGATCCGGTTGTAGTTTCCCGCAGGGCTCAACATCATGCGGCGCTGTATCCGGCACGCGCGAACTTTGCCACAACCTGCAATGGTGCCCGCATCAGCCCAGCATGAAAAACACCGCCAGCGGCACGGGCAAAACGGCGATGGCGATGGTGGCCAGAAAGGGCAGCGGGGCGAAAACCCGGCTTAGGCCAGCCACCATGGCAATGCCGCCACCCCCGCCGATGATGACATTGCCGGGCATGTTGATCAGCAGGGCCAACAGCACATAGCGATAGCGCGTGGCCAGCCGCATGGCACCATGGTCGATCTGGCTGACCAGCAGGCCCAACCGCTCGGGCGGCGGGCTTGCGGCGATTTCGGTGATCAGCGCTGCCGCACGGCGCAGGCCAAGGCGGGCCAGCGCCCTTGCTGTCAGGCGCGGCGGAATCAACCGCCCGATGATGAAGGCCAACGTCAGGCTGATAATTGTGGCCATATAAACCACGGGCGCAATGGCCGGGCCAAGCAGAGCAAGCATCGCCAAGCCGATTTCCGCACCCGGCACAAAGGGCAGGGCTGTCAGCAGGATATAGGCCAGCGTGCCCAGCACAATGGCCCTATGAACGGCGGCCTGATTGCCGGGCATGATCGTGTCATTGAACCAGGCCCGAACCATGTGGGTTAGCTGCGCGGCGGCATAAACCAGACATATCAGCACCACCAGCCGCAAGCCCACCCGCAAAATCAACTGGATTGTCACGCTCATTTACTGCAAACGGCGCGCTGGGCAGGCCGGGCGCCGGCCATCTGGTTCACAAGGCTGACACGGGCGGGAATGGTTTGGCTTCGCATGCGGCCTCCGCCCACAAGGCTAGCAGACCGGCCCTCGGGGCCATAATCAATTCATAGTGCGGTGCAAATCGTTTCGTTCTAACAGCGCCTTGCCAAGGCAATGCGCGGTTACGCCTCGGCCTCGGCGCGGGCTTCCAAAATGTCAAACGGCACGCCCGGTTCATCCTTGGCGCAGCGGATCACCAACGATGTGCGCACGGCCGCCACATTGGGGGCCGAGGTCAAATGCTGGGTGAGGAAGGTCTGAAAGCTCGAAAGATCGGGGGCGACGCATTTCAGAATGAAGTCGATTTCACCGTTCAGCATGTGGCATTCGCGCACGAAAGGCCATGTGCGGGCCTGTGCCTCAAAAGCAGCAAGGTCTTTTTCGGCCTGTGAATGCAGCCCGACCATGGCAAAAACCTGCACCTCGAACCCCAATTCGCGGGCGTTGACCGTGGCATGATAGCCGGTCAGCAGGCCCATCTCTTCCAATGCACGCACGCGGCGCAGGCATGGCGGTGCTGAAATGCCGACCCGGTGGGACAGTTCGACATTGGTCATTCGCCCGTTGGCCTGCAATTCGGCGAGAATTTTACGATCTATCGGGTCAAGCTTGGTGTGGGGCATGGGTATCCGCTACTGAATTTACGTCTGATTACGCGGTTGCGCCCATTTGCGCAATAATATTTCAAACACCTTGGGCGATTCATGCGGCAATTCATAGGGTTTTCTATGCCAACGCGCGTGCCTATATAGGCTGGAAACGTATTTATACACGAGGCTGCCATGACTGAGACCCGCCACACCCGCCTGCTGATCATCGGTTCCGGCCCTGCGGGCTATACCGCCGGAGTTTACGGCGCACGCGCTATGCTGGAGCCTATTCTGGTGCAGGGCATCCAGCCCGGCGGGCAATTGACCATTACCACCGAGGTTGAAAACTGGCCCGGCGTGAAAGAGGTGCAGGGGCCGGATCTGATGGTGGCGATGCAAGAGCACGCGGCCGCAGCGGGCACCGAGATTATCGGCGACCACATCAACAGCGTTGACCTGTCCAAGCGGCCCTTTGTGGCCAAGGGCGATAGCGGCACCACATATATTGCCGAGGCGCTGGTGCTGGCCACCGGCGCACAGGCCCGCTGGCTGGGGCTGGACAGTGAAGAGAAGTTTAAAGGCAAGGGCGTTTCGGCCTGCGCCACATGCGACGGGTTTTTCTATCGCGGGGCCGAGGTTGTGGTGATAGGCGGGGGTAATACCGCCGTGGAAGAGGCGCTGTTCCTGACGAAATTCGCCACAAAAGTCACGCTGATCCATCGCCGCGACACGTTGCGCGCCGAGCGCATTCTGCAAGACCGGCTGATGAAGAACCCCAAGATCGAAACCCTGTGGTTTCATGAACTGGACGAGGTTCTGGGTGATGACAGCGGCGTGACCGGCGTGCGTGTGAAGCACACCAAAACCGGAGAGGCGCATGACATTGCCTGTGCCGGTGTGTTCGTCGCCATCGGCCATGCACCTGCCAGCGAGCTGGTGAAAGACCAGCTTGAAACCCATATGGGTGGCTATGTTGTCACCGCGCCTGATTCCACCGCCACCAGCATTCCCGGTGTGTTTGCCGCCGGTGATCTGACCGACCATGTCTATCGGCAGGCGGTAACCAGCGCTGGCATGGGCTGTATGGCCGCGCTTGAGGCGGAACGCTTTCTGAGCGGCGAGGAATAAACGGAACGGGGTTTTGCGCCGCCTTAATTCAGCCGAATGTCTGGTCTAATCGGGTGGCGGCCCGTTGCAATTGCTGCATTTCGGGTGCAATACGCTGCCAAATTTGCGCATTTACTCAGGAATTCAGATGACCGCCGCCAACCTAGCCCCGATCGCCGAACTGTATGTATCATATGACAGTGCTGCCAAACTGAAGCGCGAGGCTGCAAGCCTGCCAAGCTGGGATTTAAGCCAGCGCCAGACCTGTGACCTTGAATTGCTGATGAATGGTGGATTTCAGCCACTGAACGGTTTTTTGGGGCAGGCCGATTATGAATCGGTGCGCGACACGATGCGCACCGCCAATGGTGCACTTTGGCCCATGCCCATCACGCTGGATGTAACCGAGAAATTCGCTGAAACCGTGACCGTTGGGCAGGATATTGCCCTGCGCGATGCCGAAGGGGTCATTCTGGCCATTTTATCGGTTTCCGATATCTGGACGCCGGACCGGCAAGCCGAGGCGCAGGCGGTGTTTGGCAGCACCGATACCCGGCATCCTGCGGTCAACTTTCTGCTGAACGCATCCAACCCTGTATATATTGGCGGGGCGATTACCGGCATTCAGGCCCCTGTGCATTACGATTTTCGCGGCAGCCGCAACACGCCCAACGAGCTGCGCGCCTATTTCCGCAAAATGGGGTGGCGGCGGATTGTTGCCTTTCAAACCCGCAACCCGCTGCACCGCGCGCATCAGGAACTGACCTTTCGCGCCGCCAAGGAAGCCCAGGCCAACCTGCTGATCCATCCGGTTGTCGGCATGACCAAGCCCGGCGATATCGACCATTTTACCCGCGTGCGCTGCTATGAGGCGGTGCTGGACAAATACCCCTCCTCGACCACGCATCTGAGCCTGTTGAACCTTGCCATGCGCATGGGCGGCCCGCGCGAGGCGCTATGGCATGCCATAATCCGCAAGAACCACGGCTGCACGCATATGATTGTGGGGCGCGACCATGCCGGGCCGGGCAAAAACAGCCAGGGCGAAGATTTCTACGGCCCTTATGATGCGCAGGTGCTTGTGGCCGAACATCAGGCGGAAATCGGCATCGAAATGGTCGACTTCAAGCAAATGGTTTATGTGCAGGAAAAAGCCCAATACGAGCCCCGCGACGAGGTGGCCGAGGGTATGACAATTCTGGATATTTCCGGCACCGAGTTGCGCCGCCGCCTGCAGGAAGGGTTGGAAATTCCCGAATGGTTCAGCTTTCCCGATGTGGTCAAGGAATTGCGCCGCACCAAGCCTGCGCGCTCCAAACAGGGGTTCACGGTGTTTTTCACCGGGCTTTCAGGCTCGGGCAAGTCAACCATTGCCAATGCGCTGATGGTCAAGCTGATGGAAATGGGCGGCCGCCCCGTCACCCTGCTTGATGGTGATGTGGTGCGCAAGAACCTGTCATCCGAGCTTGGGTTCTCCAAAGAACACCGCGATTTGAACATTCGCCGCATTGGCTATGTTGCCTCTGAAATCACCAAAAACGGTGGCATCGCCATTTGTGCGCCAATCGCACCCTATACGGCCACACGCGCAGCGGTGCGCGAGGAGATTGAAGCCTTTGGTGCGTTCATCGAGGTGCATGTGGCCACCAGCCTTGAGGAATGCGAACGCCGCGACCGCAAAGGGCTTTACCAGCTTGCGCGCGCAGGCAAGATCAAGGAATTCACTGGTATTTCAGACCCTTATGAAGCACCAGAAGTGCCGGAACTGCGGCTGGATACCGAGAATATAGAGGTTGATAACTGCGCCCATCAGGTGATTTTGAAGCTGGAGCAAATGGGGCTGATTGCCGGTTAAGCACACCAAAGGGCGGCCAATGTGCCGCCCTTCTTTTGCCCGACCAAACCCGCGCACGCGATTTTTCAAATGTCTTGCACGATGCGCCCGACCTGCGCCTATACTGTGCTTTCTTGTCCGCAAGCCGGTTGCGCGCACAGGCTTATGGCCAACCGGCTTGTCCCCCTGTTGAAAGGATATGACTTTGGCCAAACTTCAAAACCTGAATTACCCCGGCGATGATAAAATTGATGCAGCGCGCCTTAAAGTTCTGGCGATGCAGATTGTGTTGCTCAATCAGGAGATCAAGGCGCGCGACCCGCGTGACGACAAAAAACAGGCGGCCAAGGCAAAAGGGCTGATCGCCGCTGTAAAACAGCTTATAAAAGATGCCAGCAGCAATGATGATTACATCAAGTCACGGCTCGGGGCGATCAAGCAAGTTTATGAAATTTACAGCAAAACCTACGCAGTCGTCGACAAAATGGATGCGCCTACGAAAAAGCGGCTGGTAAATCCATCCTCGGTCAAAATTTCCGGTGACATGAAATCCAAGCTCAAAGGCAGCCGAAAAGCAGAGCTTGAAAGCGGGTATGACCACCTACTCAAGGAAATGAAAAAGCCTAAAAACTATGTGCAGCAGCAGGTCGATGGCGTATTTTCCCCGACCTATAACAAGCATGAGGCGCATGTTTCAGGCAAAGGAAACAGTTGGAAAGCCTATATAGAAGAGGGCACCAAAAACTCCAAATGGCGGCTATATTTCGTGATGAGCTTTGACGAGGCCAAGGAAGAGCTGACCGTGAAGCTGGCAAAGGCTGTCGAAGATCACTAGCCGGTCTGGCCGCGCGGATCTGTGCAAATCACGCGGCCAACACGCGCCTTGGCGCGTTAATGCACCGAAACCGGGGCCATATTGTGTTCGCGCGCCAAAGCGAAGGCAAGATCACGGTTGGCAACTAGCGCAAGGCGCTGGCCATTCGCGTCATGCACGGCGAAAATCGAGGGCATATCGGCGGTTTGGGCGCGCATATCCTGCGGCAGGTCGGCGCGTTTGACAGGGCGGATATAGACCATCCGGTTCACATCGGTATCGCCAAAGTTATAAGGGGTGTGCATGGCGGCCTCCTATCCGTTGATTTTGATTTTGCGCATAACCGATTGCGGCGTCTTGCGCGTCAGGTCGATATGCAGCAAGCCGTTTTCCAGCCAAGCACCGCGCACCTCGACCCCGTCGGCCAGCACAAAGGCGCGCTGGAATTGCCGCGCCGCAATGCCACGATGCAGGAACACGCGCTCGGATGCGTCATCAACCTGATGACCGGCGATTTTAAGCTGGGCATCTTCAATGGTGATGGTCAGGTCAGCTTCGGCAAAACCGGCAACCGCAAGCGTGATGCGATAGGCGTTGTCGCCGGATTGTTCGATGTTATAGGGCGGGTAGCCATCGTTCTTGGTGGAGCGTTCCACCAAACGGTCGAGCTGTTCAAACCCCAATAGGAAGGGGTGCGTGGCAAAGCTTGCCTTGGTCATGGTCATAAAGCCCTTTTGTGAAGCGACTTGCAGGTAGCGGCCCCAAACGGGCACCGCAGCCATTAATATGGGCAGCAGGCGCGCAGGATGCAAGCCCTTGCCCCGCCCGGCACTTGGCGGCTAGTTTGAGCTGGCGCATTTGGAGTAAGCCATGACCAACCAGACGACGATGAGCCATGACGCGATTTTGCGCTACGAACTTGAGCGACTAAAAGAAGAACACCGCGACCTTGATACCGCGATTGCCGCCATGCATGACGCCAATCGCGGCGATGCATTTACGCTGAAACGGCTAAAGCGCCAGAAACTGGCCCTAAAGGACCGGATTTTCCGTATCGAAGACGAATTGAACCCTGATATTATTGCCTAAAGCTGCAACACCAGCCCCGCCCCGATGATCAGGCATAGCGGCCCGTAATAGCGCCAGTCGAGCCGCGCAAAGGGCATTTCGGGCGTGATGCGCCGCCAGGCAGGGCTATAGGCGGCCAGCCCGCGCAAAATGAACACCGCCGCCGCACCGCCAAGCCCTAAACTGCGCCAAATGCCAATGGGCCAGCCCATCAGCAACCAAATCACCGCTATAAGCGCCACCGCCACCAAGGCCGAGGGCACGGCACCGGGCATTGTGCGAATGTCTTTGAAACCGGCAATGGCGCGGGCCAGTTGCGTCTCATCCCGTATCGGCCACCAAAAGCCGATGGCCCAAAGAAGGTGCAATGCCGCCAATGCGGCCAGAATGGTGGCGAGGATCCATGTCATGATCGCAGCCTAGCAGCCACTTGGCCGCGCAGATATGCGGCAAACCGCCCTTGCCCCTGACCGCCTTGCGGCTATGATGCGCGCTTCAATTCGGAAAGGGGCAGGCATGGGCATTTCGGTTGGTATAATCATGGGCAGCCAGTCAGACTGGCCAACATTGCGCAAGGCGGCAGAGATGCTTGACGAGTTGGGCATTGGCTATGAGGCGAAGATCGTTTCGGCGCATCGCACCCCCGACAGGCTGTGGGACTATGGCCGCAATGCAGCAAGCCGTGGCTTGCAGGTGATTATCGCAGGGGCCGGTGGTGCGGCGCATTTGCCCGGCATGATGGCCAGCAAAACCCGCATTCCGGTGCTGGGCGTGCCCATTGAAACCCGCGCACTTGGCGGGCTCGACAGCCTTTATTCCATTGTTCAAATGCCGCGCGGCTTTCCTGTGGGCACCATGGCCATTGGCGCGGCTGGCGCGGCCAATGCCGGGCTGATGGCGGCGGGCATTCTGGCACTGAATGACCCGGCGCTTGCAGCACGGCTCGATGCATGGCGCGACGCGCTCTCAGCCTCTATTCCCGAGGACCCTGTGAATGACTAGCCCCCTGCCCCCCGGTTCCACTATCGGCATTTTAGGCGGCGGGCAGCTTGGCCGGATGCTGAGCGTTGCCGCCAGCCGCCTTGGGCTGGTTTGCCATATCTATGACCCCGATGCAGGCGCCCCTGCCGCCCAGGTTGCCGCAAAGCATGTGGTGGCGGGCTATGATGATCTGGCAGCGCTAAGCGCATTCGCGCAAGGTGTCGATGTTATCACCTACGAGTTTGAGAATATCCCCACGGCCGCGCTGGATGCGCTGGAAGCCTTGCGCCCCATCCACCCCAACCGCCGCGCGCTGGCCACCGCGCAAGACAGAATTGTTGAAAAACAGTTTCTTGCCGGGCTTGGCCTGCAGGTTGCACCCTTTGCGCCCGTCGCTTCGCTGGCCGAGCTGCAAGCGGCTTTGGTGCGCATCGGCACGCCTGCCATTCTGAAAACCACCCGCCTTGGCTATGACGGCAAGGGGCAGGTGCGTATTGACAATGCCCACGAGGCTAAGGCCGCCTGGGCGCAGATGGCAGGTGCTGAGAGTGTGCTCGAAGGTTTTGTGGCGTTTGATCGCGAAATTTCCGTCATCGCGGCGCGCGGGCCGGACGGGGCGGTGACCTGCTATGATCCCGGCGAAAACGTGCATAAAAGCGGCATTTTGCACACAACCACCGTGCCCGCCACGCTAAAAGCTGGCCAGCATATGGATGCGGTGCTGCTCGCCGGCCGCATTCTCAATGCGCTCGACTATGTTGGCGTGATGGGCGTGGAACTGTTCGTGACGGCCAGCGGCCTGATCGTCAACGAAATCGCCCCGCGCGTGCATAATTCCGGACATTGGACGCAGAATGCCTGCCTTGTCGACCAGTTTGAGCAGCATATCCGCGCGATTGCGGGCTGGAAGCTTGGCGATGGCAGCCGTCACGCCAATGCCGTGATGACCAATCTGATCGGCAATGATGTCACTATCGCGCCCACCACCAACCAAGCCCTGCATTTATACGGCAAAGCCGAGGCAAGGCAGGGCCGCAAAATGGGCCATACCATCCGACTTTCCCCGAAAACCTGACCTGTCATTGACCCGACAGCCCCCGCGCCCAGCCGCCGGGACCTGTTCAGCCATTGGGCAGTGAAATGAGGGTTGGGGGGAAATGTGCGGGTTTGGTTTGCGAGGCGGAGGGGACGTTCGCGATTGTTCAGCATAGACTAACCTGAGCGGCGGCACCGCGCAGGGAGGGGGCGGTGCAAAGTCGCGAACCGTGGCTGTCGTTCCCGACGTGCCCGGCCCTTTGCGGTCATTGGCCGAGCGCGCCCGTTTCTACAATGCGGTTCACCAAAGCAGACATCTGAGATGTCATTGCGTTATCACTGGTTGGAAGGCCCAGAATATGGCAAGTTTCAAAGAATTCAGTATCCGGAAAAATAGAATGAACAAGGCGGTTTCTACAAAATTGATACAAGAGCTGAGGCGTGAGCTGGCATCCGTTATTTCAGACTATAAGGCCTACGAAGTGCCGGGAGTCTGCGTGCGCTTGGGTTTGGCAGAAGGAAGCGAAGAGGAAGCGTTTCAGAGTAAATACAAGTATGCGTCCAGCAGGCTGGCAGCAATTGGGGTAGAACCTCTCATAGAAAAGGCTCGTTCTCTTTTGGACGAAGTTGACGCTTTCTCGCTCCGTGAGGCTGTAGAAAAGATCATAGATATGGGACGCTCCGATGTCACGAAGCTTACGCGCCGCCGCCTAGTGAAACTGCTTGCCAATGGTCAATTGGTTAGTGAGCTCGATGATTACGCTTTTGTGGCAGCCGTCTTTCCGTTGGGGTACATGTCCGCACCCACTCCAAGTGACGATCGTACACTCGAAGAGTACCTGATCCAACACACGCTTCGAAACGATGACCTCACACAGCAAGAGCATTTGGAATCTCTTGGACTGCTTTCTTGCTCTACCTCCCTATTGTTTCACTTTGTCGAGCAGCTCACTTCTGCCGAATATCAAAGTGAGGAACGCCAAAAGAAACTGTCGGCAAAGATCGACGCACTCCTGCGCTATGACGGGTACACATTGGCTGAAACAGGTAAGATCTCCGGATCACCGATTTTCAAGGTGATTGCCTTGCCCGAAGGAAATCCGGCTGATTTGAATATCACCGCGACGCTGAATGCCTTCGACCCCGATCAGATTGGCGAAAGATGGCGAAGAGCGCTTGACAGTAGGACAAAAGATCCGGAACGCGCAATCACTTTGGCCAGAACTCTTTTGGAAGATGTTTGCAAATGGATCTTGCACGATGCAGGTGAGAGTTGGGAGGAAAAGGACGATCTACCTGTTCTGTATAAAAAGCTGTCT
This sequence comes from Paracoccaceae bacterium, assembly GCA_040880065.1. Taxonomy (GTDB): domain Bacteria; phylum Pseudomonadota; class Alphaproteobacteria; order Rhodobacterales; family Rhodobacteraceae; genus Abyssibius. Next base: position 149,054 of record JBBDJE010000003.1, read on the forward strand.
AAGGCGCTAAATTTGGCCCCTGATGATTATACTGAACAAGTATTCAAGCAAATCTTAAGCGGGTGCCAATCCGTTGTTACTGCACTCGGCGCGCTTCGAAACAAGTTGGGAGATGCTCACAGCATCGGACCGCGGCGGATCAAGCCGGCAGCTCGGCACGCAGAATTGGCCGTTAATTTGTCAGGAACCATGGCAACGTTTCTTGTTTCAACTTGGAACGCGAGGCAATCCAAAAACCAAAATTAGCAATCTCAGTTGGAACAATCGCTTCTCCATAGCAAAACTATTCGACCTGTCCTCTATTGGAGCACAAGAAAGACCCGATAATGAATGGCCGCTTATTTCTTAGCCATGTGGAACCTCGCACATGCAGCGAACGCCCACTCCCCGCCCCTCACGTCGATGGGCCGTTACATGCTGCGCTCGCTACGACCGGCAAGAATGCGGCTGGAACCTGCCCGCTGCACCCGTAGCATGAAAGGCTGGGCCGCTGGTCCGCAACGGGCTCAAACCGCACACCACGCCCTGCAATAATGTCAGCGCGCCACGGCCCGCCAACGCGTATGTGTCCACCCCACAAAAAACCCCGGCGAGGCCGGGGCTGTTCTTGTGGTCTGGCGGGTTATCAGCCCTTGTAGCCTTGGCGCGACGCATTCGCCTCGGCATCACCCTTGGCTTTGTAGCCTTCTGATGATGCGCCAACGATCTGTCCGTTGGAGGCTTTGCGCCGCCAGCGGTGTTCGCCGCGCTTGTCGGTGTAAAATTCCCATTTATCGCTGTCTTTCGGGCCACGGTTCATATTGGCCTCGCAGTCGGACCTTGCTTTGTAGCCTTCGCTGGCCGCGCCAACAATCTGGCCATTGGTGGCTTTGCGCCGCCAGCGCCATTCGCCGCTTTTGTCCTGATACACTTCAAACTTGTCGTTCTCGCCTGCCATAAATTCGATCCTGTTGCTGCGCCAGCCCGTTTCGGCGGCTTCATTTGGGGTGCGGCACCCGGCCACATAATAACCTTGCAAAATCTTAACGAGGCCGCAAGCCTTTGGTTACCTGACGCAACTGTAAACGGGCGGGCAGGAAGCGGAACGGCTGCAGGGGTAAGGGATGAAATGTTTGTATTGTTATTAAACTAGCAAAGTAGTTATATAGACCCATGAGCACCTTACCCCGCCCCGATTCGCTAACGATAGCCCAAACCCTCGCCGCACTTGGCCATGCCGCGCGGATCGAGATTTTCCAGCTTCTGGTGCGCTGTGGCGATGCGGGAATGCTGGTGGGCGAGATTGGCACGCGGCTCAAGCTTACGCCATCGACCCTTGCCCACCATCTGAAAGCCATGGTCGACGCGAAGCTGATCACGCAGGAACGGCAGGGCCGTCAGGTGGTGAATCGCGCAAATTATACCACCCTTAACGGTGCTGTCGCATTCCTGATGGAGGAATGTTGCAAAGGCCCGCCCGACTAGCTTTTTTTACCCAAACACAACCACAATGCTAGGATTATAGATATGACAGATACAAGCCTTTCCACCCCGTCGCCGCTTTGGCGGCAGATCAAACGCCAGCGGGTCTGGCTGATTAGTCTGGCGATATTGCTGGGCATGTTTGCCATTTCGCCGGTGCAGGCCATTGCAAATATCCGCTTTGTGGCAGATGCGCTGCTTGGCGTGCTGCCGTTTTTGCTGCTCTCGGTTGCGCTTGCCGCCTATAGCACAGCCACGGGGGCTGACCAGTTGATTGCCCGCGCACTAAGCGGAAACCCCGTGAAAATGATCATCATCGCCGCGCTGGTTGGCGGGCTGTCGCCGTTTTGCTCTTGCGGGGTTATTCCGCTTATTGCCGCGCTTTTGGTGATGGGCGTGCCGCTTTCTGCGGTCATGGCCTTCTGGCTCGCTTCGCCGGTGATTGACCCGTCGATGTTCGTGCTGACCGCAGGCGTTTTGGGTCAGGGCTTTGCACTGGGCAAATTGCTTGCCGCCATCGGGCTGGGGATTGCAGGCGGCACCATGATACACCTTGCCACAAAGGCCGGGTATTTTTCGGATGTTTTGCGCCCCGAACTGACTGCGCGGGCCAATATGAGCCGCGTGACCGACCCCAAGCCGATTGTCTGGGCCTTTTGGCATGATGCCGGGCGGCGGGCGCGTTTCGGGCGCGAGGCGCAGTCTACCACGCTGTTTTTAGGCAAATGGCTGCTTTTGGCCTTTACGCTGGAAAGCCTGTTGCTCACCTATGTGCCAGCCGGGATGATTGCGGGCACGCTGGGTGGCGAAGGGCTTGGCCCGATTGCGCTGGCCACGGTGCTGGGCGTGCCTGCCTATCTAAACGGTTATGCTGCGTTGCCGCTGGTTGACGGGTTGATGGGCCAAGGCATGAGCGCGGGGGCCGGCATGGCATTTCTGGTTGCTGGCGGCGTTACATCCATGCCCGCAGCACTTGCGGTATGGGCTTTGGTGCGCCCGCCGGTCTTTGCGCTTTACATCGGCTTTGCATTGGTCGGCGCGTTTACATCGGGGCTGCTCTTTCAACTCGCAACAAGTCTTTAGAAACGAAAAGGGGCGCCCGATCAGGGCGCCCCATATTCCTTGCGGAACGGGATGATTTACATCATGCCGCCCATGCCGCCCATGCCGCCCATATCGGGCATGCCGCCGCCGCCCTGGCCTTTCGGCTCGGGCTTGTCGGCGATCATCGCTTCGGTGGTGATCAGCAGGCCAGCAACCGAGGCTGCATCTTCCAGCGCTGTGCGCACCACTTTGGCGGGGTCGATCACGCCGAATTTGAACATGTCGCCATATTCTTCGGTCTGAGCGTTGAAGCCGAAGGCAAGGTCGTTGCTTTCGCGGATCTTGCCTGCAACCACAGCACCATCAACACCGGCATTGTCGGCGATCTGGCGCAGCGGCGCTTCCAAAGCCTGGCGCACGATCTTGATGCCGGCGTCCTGATCGGCATTGGCGCCTTTCAGGTCCATCAGTTTTTTGCCGGCCTGCACAAGTGCAACACCGCCGCCAACGACGATACCTTCCTGAACGGCCGCACGGGTCGCGTTCAGCGCGTCTTCGACACGGTCCTTGCGCTCTTTCACTTCGACTTCGGTCATGCCGCCGACGCGGATAACGGCAACACCACCGGCCAGTTTGGCCAGACGTTCCTGCAGTTTTTCGCGGTCGTAATCGGAGCTGGTTTCTTCAACCTGCTGCTTGATCTGGGCGACGCGAGCTTCGATTTCCGACTTCTCGCCATGGCCGTCCACGATGGTGGTTTCGTCCTTGGTGATGGTCACCTTCTTGGCGGTGCCCAGCATATCAAGGCCGACATTCTCCAGCTTCATGCCCAGGTCTTCGGAAATCACCTGTCCACCGGTCATGATGGCGATGTCTTGCAACATGGCTTTGCGACGGTCGCCAAAGCCGGGGGCTTTAACGGCTGCCACTTTCAGGCCGCCACGCAGACGGTTCACAACCAGAGTTGCCAGCGCTTCGCCGTCAACATCTTCAGCGATGATCAGCAAAGGCTTGCCCGACTGGATAACAGTTTCCAGCAGCGGCACCATCGGCTGCAGCGAGCTGAGTTTCTTCTCGTGCAGCAGGATCAGAACGTCTTCCATTTCGACAACCATCTTTTCAGGGTTGGTCACGAAATAGGGCGACAGGTAACCACGGTCGAACTGCATGCCCTCGACGACTTCGGTGACTGTTTCCAGCCCTTTGTTTTCCTCGACGGTGATCACGCCTTCATTGCCGACTTTCTGCATCGCGTCGGCGATCTGGCGGCCAATTTCGGTTTCGCCGTTTGACGAGATCGTGCCGATCTGCGCAACTTCGTCGCTATCGGCAACGGGGCGTGCGGCGGCTTTGATCGAGGCGACGACATTGTGAACGGCGAGGTCGATGCCGCGCTTCAGGTCCATCGGGTTCATGCCGGCGGCAACCGATTTCAAGCCTTCGCGCACGATGGCCTGCGCCAGAACGGTGGCAGTGGTGGTGCCGTCACCGGCAGTGTCATTGGTGCGGTTGGCGACTTCTTTCACCATCTGCGCGCCCATGTTTTCAAACTTGTCGGAAAGTTCGATTTCTTTGGCAACCGTCACACCGTCTTTGGTGATGCGCGGTGCGCCGAAAGATTTGTCGATGACCACGTTACGGCCTTTGGGCCCAAGGGTCACTTTGACGGCGTTGGCCAGAATGTCGACGCCTTTCAGCATCCGGTTCCGGGCATCGGTGTCAAATTTTACGTCTTTTGCAGCCATGTCAGATAGCTCCTATAAATTCGAGGTTGGGCGCGGCTCAGGAAATAATTCCCAGCACGTCGCTTTCTTTCATGATCAGCAGGTCTTCGCCGTCGAGTTTGATCTCGGTGCCCGACCATTTGCCAAACAGGATGCGATCACCTGCTTTAACGTCCATCGGGATCAGCTCGCCGCTATCTTTGCGCGCGCCTGAGCCAACCGAAATGACTTCGGCTTCCGACGGTTTTTCTTTAGCGGAATCAGGAATGATCAGCCCGCCCTTGGTTTTTTCTTCGCCTTCAATGCGACGGACCAGGATACGGTCATGCAGAGGAGTGAATGCCATGAAAAGGCTCCTTTGAGACTACGTGTCTACGGTGGCTTTGGTAGTTTTAGCACTCGCCACCCTTAAGTGCTAACGCAGTGGATTTAGGCGTGCTGAAGCGCAGAGTCAACGGGTGTGCGCGTTAATTTTCGGCTGGCCCTTATTGCGCCAAATCCTGTTGGTCGCGGGGCGGGCGTGGCCCGCGCCGCGAGCGTAGAAAAGCAAAAAGGGTGGCGGATGTGCCCCGCCACCCCGTTCAGGCGCCTGCCAACTGACCTAGAAGCCAGGTATCTTGTGTTTTTTGGCGGATTTCTTCAGTTCGGCCTCGACCAGCGACTGGATCTTGCGGTCTTTCAACAGGGCTTTTTCGGCCATGTCGATCATTTTGGCCTCGTTTTCTGAACCCGTGGCCTCATTCAGCACCTCGTTGAAACCGACCTTCATCACCTCTTCGGACACCTTGTTCATCACCTCGGCATACATTTTGGCCTTGATGACCTTGGGAATCTCGTTGTTTTTCGTTAGCTTGGCCAGCGCATCGGGCAAGATCTTGCCTTGCAACGTGTCCTTGTATTTATAGGCCCATTTCTTCTGGAACCCGCCAAGATTCTTCAGCAGCCCACCGGCAAGGGCTGAAAACAGCACGGCCTGCACGGCTTCCTTGAAGTCCTTTTCTGTGGGAGCCTTGCCGGTCTTGGCGATCTTGCCAACCACCTTTACACCCTCGCTGACAGCGGTTTTGATCACCTCCTGCCCCGAGCCTGCCAGATAGTTTGATATGAATTTCGTGGCCTGCGCCGAGGTCATGAAGGGCACTTTCGCGGCGATCTTCGGGGCCAGACCCTTGGCCATGTCATCAACAAAACCCAGCGGGATTTTGGAGCCGATGCCCGCTGTGAGCCCGCCAATCGTGCCATCGACCACCACAGCCTGAACCGAATCCCACAGGGTGACCTTCTGGCCAGACGCATGTTTACCAAGCTCCTGACTGGCGGAGGAAAGCACCCCGACGCTGGCACCCGATGTGACGGTAGCAGCCGCGAGGCTCATGCCGGTGCCTGTCACAATCACCGGAGTTGCCAGCGCGCCGACCACCGCAAAACACACTGCCGATGACACCATCAGCACCGTGCCGGTCGTCTGGGCCGACCCGGTGAAATCCTTCAGGAATTTCAGCATTTCGCTGCTCAGCTTGTTGATGGCCTTTTCCGCCTCGGGCAAGGCCGTGTCCAGCGCCTCGATATTGCGCTGCATCTGGGCGCGTTGCAGAGCGCCGGTCGCCTTGATGCTATCGGTCACATAACTGACCTTTGGCAGTTTGACGCCGCCCGCCTTCATGATGATCGCCTGCGCAACGGCATTGAGAATGCCGTCTTTCAACTGCGCGGTATCAAGATAGCTTTCATAGGTCTTGACGTTGATTTCATGGCTCTTGATCAGAGATTTTATATAGTTATCAAGCTGCTTGAACACGTCCTGAACCAGCTTCTTGTGGTCTTCTTCGGTGACAAGCAGCTCCTTGCCGCGGTATTTGACCTTGACCATCTTGAGCTTGTCGGCTTCTTTTTCAGCCGCCAGAAGCTTCGGCAAACCCGCCTTTTCGGTGCGCCCGCCCGGGTCCACCACCTGATCGGGTTTTTTGATGCCGATTTTCTTTTGATAGTCAGCAATTGCCTTGAGCAGGCCGGAATCCATCTTGGTGTGAACAGGTAATGATTTCATGCCGTTGGCCACCAGCATCTTGCGCAGAAATTCTACATCATCTGGATTGTTGCGCACCGCATCACCGGGGCTTTGGCGCGGTGACAAACCCACCGGCGCTTTAAGTTTGTTCTTTGACATTAATTATCTCCGTTGAAATGCAGACAGCTTAAAGCTGGTTCGGTGCCTGTCAAGAAATTCAAACGCAGTTCAGCCCGTGACAATAACCGGACACCGCCGTATAAGGCGGCAAATTCAGCTAGGATACGGATTGAGCAATGACCATCAAAGTTTTCGGCCATAAGGCCCCCGATACCGACAGCACCGGCGCAGCCATCATTTGGGCGTGGTATTTGAACGAGGTGAAGGGTTTGCGCGCCGAAGCCGTGTTGCTGGGCGAGCCCAATACCGAAGCCGCCTTCATGCTCAAACATTGGGACCAAGCAAAGCCCACGATTATTGCGGGCATTGAGCCTGGCGAGCCGGTTGTGATTGTTGACACGAACAACCCCGCCGAACTGCCCGAAGGCATTAACGATGCCGATATTCTCGCCATTATCGACCACCACAAACTGGTTGGCGGGATCGAAACCAAAGGCCCGATCGACATAACCATCCGCCCGCTGGCCTGCACGGTTACCGTGATGCACGGGCTGATGGGCGAGGACGCGGCCCAAATGCCCGCATGGGTGCGCGGCGTGATGCTGAGCTGCATCTTGTCAGACACGCTGGCGTTCCGCAGCCCCACAACCACCCCGGTTGACCGTGCCTTGGCCGAAGCGCTGGCCGCCGAGCTGGAAATTGATATCGCGGCCTATGCCAGCGAAATGTTTGCCGCCAAATCCGATGTTTCCGCCTTTTCTGAAGCCGAGCTTTTGCGGATGGACAGCAAAGAATATGCGGTTGAAGGTGTAAAGCTGCGCGTATCGGTGCTGGAAACCACCTCGCCGCAAGCCGTGCTCGACCGCAGCGCAGCGCTTATGGCCGCCATGCCCGGTGTGGCCGCAGAAGATGGTGCCGAGCAGGTGCTGCTATTCGTTGTCGATATTCTGCGTGAAGAAGCCACGCTGCTGGTGCCCAACGATGTAGTGAAAGGCATTGCCGAGGCCAGCTTTGGTGCTACGGTTACGGGTGACAGCGTTGTGCTGCCCGGCATTATGAGCCGCAAAAAGCAGATCATCCCCAACCTTAAAATCTAGCCAGACAGGCCAGCCCCATGACCGAGATTATCGCAAATTTGGAAAAAATAGCCCGCCGCTACGACGTGCTTTTATGCGATTTGTGGGGCTGCCTGCATGACGGCATCCGCCCTTTCCCCGACGCGGTGGCGGCGCTGCAAGCGTTTCGCGCCACTGGCGGGCGTGTCGTTTTGCTAACCAATGCGCCCCGCCCGGAAGCCGCCGTGCGCGCGCACCTTGGCGCCATGGCTGTGCCGGATGATTGCTATGATGTTATCGTCAGCTCTGGCGATGCCGCACAAGAAGCGATGCTCGCCGGACTGGTTGGCGAAAAAGTCTTCCATATCGGGTCAAAGGCCGATGAGAATTTTTTTACGCTCTTTTCAAACGACATTATGCAGCGCCGCACCATTGAACGCACGCCGCTTGACCAAGCCGAAGGGGTGATCTGCACCGGGCTGGCCGATGACACGGTTGAAACGCCGGACATGTATCGTGAAACGCTGCTCAACGCCAAGGTGCGCGGTTTGAAAATGATCTGCGCAAACCCCGACATCATGGTCGATAAGGGCGAAAACCGGCTCTATTGTGCCGGTGCGCTTGCCGCGCTTTACGAGGAAATGGGCGGGCAAGTGCTGTATTTCGGCAAACCTCACGCTCCGGTTTACGAACTCGCCCGCCGCCGCCTTGCCGCAATGGATGGCAAACTGCCGGTAGATGAGCGGATGCTCTGTGTGGGCGATGGGATTGCCACCGATATTCAGGGCGGGATGGCCGAAGGGTTGGACACGTTGTTCATTACCGGCGGGCTGGCCGCGCCGGACATTCCACTGGAAGATGGCATGCCAGATGCTGCGGCGTTGCGCGCTTATCTGGATAAGCACCAGCAATCGCCCACCGCAGCAATCGGGAACTTGCGGTAATTTAATTTCTTTAGAGGCTTAACGGGTGAATTTTTGTTGCGCGCACACTTGCGTGCAGCCGAACCACGTGCTAGCGATTGTGCGCCGCAACACGCGCACAGCTAAATCGGAATTCGCCCATGCCCAACCTTGCCCCGCGCAATATTGAAACAGGTACGATCTGTATCGAAGATCTGGAAGTCGGGATGCTGCGCGAGCTCTCCAAAGTCATTGGCGATGCGGAAATTGAAATGTTCGCCACGCTTTCGACCGACCATAACCCCGTGCATCTGGACGAAGACTATGCCCAGCAAACCATTTTCGGGGGCCGGATCGCGCATGGCATGCTGACCGCCGGGCTGATCTCGGCGGTTATCGGCGAGCAGTTGCCGGGCCATGGCACGGTGTATCTGAAGCAGAACCTGACCTTCATGGCCCCCGTGCGCCCGGGTGACCGCGTTGACGCCAGCGTCTGCGTGCGCGAGATAGACTATGCAAAACGCCGTGTGACCCTTGATTGTGCCTGCCGCGTGGGCGATACCGTGGTGCTGAAAGGCGATGCGCTGGTTCTGGCGCCCAGCCGCAAATTCGACTAGGGCGCAGGCGAACCTGCGATGGCTATGCAGGTTTTTAACTCATATAACGCAATCCCTTCAGATGCGCGCGGGGCCTCGGCGGCCTTGGGCAATTTTGATGGTGTGCATATTGGCCACCGCGCGGTGATAGACCGCGCGCGCCACGCCGATATGCCGCTGGCCGTGGTCAGCTTCGAGCCGCATCCGCGCAAGTTTTTCGCCCCCGATGGCCCGCCATTCCGGCTGATGAGCTCTTCAACCAAAGCCCATAGGCTTGAAAAGCTGGGCGTGGATTTGCTGTTTGACCTGCCGTTTAACGCCGATCTTGCCAGCCTGTCGGCCCGCGAATTTGTGCGCGATGTGCTGGCCGACGGGCTTGGCCTTGCCCGCGTTGTGGTTGGTGCCGATTTTCGTTTTGGCAAGGGCCGCGAGGGCGGTGCCACCATGTTGCAAGCCCTGGGCGAGGAATTCGGCATTGAAGTTGACATCGCCCCGCTGGTGCAAGCCGAAGCCGAAGATGTGTCATCGACCGCCATCCGCACCGCTCTGGCGGCGGGCCGTCCGCGTGATGCCGCCAAAATGCTCGACCATTGGCACCGGATCAACGGAATCGTCATCAAAGGCGATGAGCGTGGCCGCGACCTTGGCTTTCCCACCGCCAATATGGCACTGGTTGATTTGCACCTGCCCCGCCTTGGCATTTATGCGGTGTGGGTCGATGTGCTGAGCGGCCCGCATAAGGGTGCCTATCGTGGCGCGGCCAGCATTGGCACGCGGCCCACCTTTGGTGAAAACATCCCCAACCTCGAAGTGTTCATCTTCGATTTTGATGGCGATTTATACGGGGCAGAGCTTTCGGTGGCGCTGGTTGACTACATTCGCCCGGAGCTGAAGTTTGACGGAATCGCCGCGCTGATCAGCCAAATGCAGGATGATTGCACCCGCATTGCCGCACTATTGGATGCCGAGTAATGCGCAAGAAATTTTGGGAAAAGCCGCTGGAAAGCCTCGACCGCGAGGAATGGGAAGCCTTGTGCGATGGCTGCGGCAAGTGCTGCCTGCTCAAGCTTCAAGACGAGGACACCGGCGCGTTTGCCTATACCCGCGTGGCCTGCCGCCTGTTTGATAATGCCACCTGCCGCTGCGGCAACTACGCGCTGCGCCGCCAGTTGGTAAAAGGCTGCGTTATCCTCACCCCCGAAACGCTGGAACAAAACATCGACTGGATGCCCGCGACCTGCGCCTATAGGCTGCGCGCCGAGGGCAAGCCGCTGTTTGACTGGCATCCGCTGCTTTCGGGCGATGCCGATACGGTGCATTCTGCCGGTATCTCCATGAAAAACCGCACGCTGACCGAGTATGATGTCGACCCGGACGAGCTTGACGACCATATAATTGAAGGAATGCTGTGATGATCTTTTCCTCGGACAATTCGGCACCGGCCGTGCCCGAAGTGATGCAGGCCATGCTAACGGCCAATGAAGGCCACGTGGCATCTTATGGTGCCGACGAGATCATGGCCCGCGTTACCGCGCGCATCCGCGAGATATTTGAAGCCCCTGATGCAGCGGTTTACCTTGTGCCCACCGGCACCGCGGCCAATGCACTGGCGCTGGCCACAATCTGCCCGCCCTGGGCCACGATTTACTGCGCCACCCATGCCCATATCGCCGAAGATGAATGCGCAGCGCCCGAGTTTTACACTGGCGGTGCCAAGCTCAGCCTTATTGGCGGCGATGATGCGCGCATGGATGTTGAGGCTTTGGCCAAAGCGCTGAAATATGCCGCCCCGGCGGGCGTGCATAATGTGCAGCGCGGTGCGGTGTCGATGTCGACTGTCACCGAAATGGGCGCGGTCTATAGCCTTGCGCATATGCGCGCCATTGCCGATCTGACCAAGGCCCACGATCTGCCCGTGCATCTTGATGGCGCACGCTTTGCCAATGCGCTTGTTGCGCTGGGGTGCACACCTGCCGAGATGAGTTGGAAAGCCGGGGTTGATGTGCTGTCGTTCGGCGGCACCAAGAACGGGTTGATGGGTGTTGAGGCGGTGGTGTTCTTTAACCCCAAACACGCATGGGAATTTGAGTTGCGGCGCAAGCGCGGCGGGCATTTGTTTTCCAAACACCGTTACCTTTCAGCCCAGATGGAAGCCTATCTGGCTGATGGCCTGTGGCTTAAACTGGCGGCCCGCGCCAATGCTTCTGCACAGGCGCTGGCCACGGGGCTTGCGGCTTGTGAAGGGTTTATGCTGCTGCATCCGGTAAAGGCGAATATGATCTTCGCCACCTGGCCGCGCCGCGCACATGATGCGCTGGCAGCGGCGGGTGCCAAATATTACCAATGGCCGCATAATGCCGCACAGAGTGGCCCTGCCGATGAGCCGATCTCGGCAAGGCTGGTCACAAGCTGGTGCACAACGCCTGAAGAAATTGAACAATTCGTCGGCATCGCCGCAAACGCCTAACCCAGATGCGCGGCCAGATGCGCCAAACGGTCATGGCCCCAGAACACCTGATCGCCCACCACATAGCTGGGCGAGCCGAACACACCGGCCTTGATGGCATCGTTTGTGTTGCGCTCCAGCACATCAACCCCGGTCAGCATGCCCGATGAGGCAAGTGCTGCGTCAAAGCCCGCGTCTGTCAGGCAGGATGCAATCACATCATCTTGGGCGATGTCGCGGTCCTCAGCCCAAACCGCGCGGCACAGGCCGTGACATAGCGCACCAAGGTTGCCGCCGCCCACGTTTTGGGCCGCGATAATCGCGCAGCTTGCCGGCACGGGGTTGGTCGGGAAATGGGCGGGCCGCAGGTTAAGCGCCAGCCCTTCCATTGCGGCCGAGCGCGAAAGGTCTTGCAAACGGTAGGCCTGGCGTGATTCGTGGCGCTGCGGCAATGCAACACCGCCCGTTGCCTCGAACAGTTTGGCCAGCAATACCGGCCGGTAGACGATGGTTGCGCCACTTTGGGCTGCAATTTGCTCCAGACGCGTAGCTGCAAGGTAGGTATAGGGCGAAATCGGGGTAAAGAAATAGTCAATCTGCGCCATAAAGCCTCCGTCAGGTTGCCGCACCCCCAGAATGACGGGCTTTGCAGGCTTTGCAAGGGCGCGCGGCAATGTTAAGCCACGCGCAAGGTAAATTTGGCGCGATGCCGCGCCGCTGACATGAGGGACCGTCATGAGCCGCAGCCTGCAACCCAAACTGATCTCCGGAAATGCCAACCGAACGCTGGCCCAAACCATCGCCCGGCGGATGAGCCTGCATTCCGGCGGTAAAGTGGAGCTGATCAAGGCGCGGGTGGAACGCTTCAACGATCAGGAAATTTTTGTCGAGGTATACGACAATGTGCGCGGCGAGGATATGTTCATCATCCAACCCACATCCAACCCGGCGAATGACAACCTGATGGAACTGCTGATCATGTCGGATGCGCTGCGCCGGTCCTCGGCGGCACGCATCACCGCAGTCATCCCCTATTTCGGCTATGCACGCCAAGACCGCCGCACCAAGGCCCGCACGCCGATCTCGGCCAAGCTGGTGGCCAACCTCATTGCACAGGCCGGGGTGGAACGGGTGCTGACCATGGATTTGCATGCCGCGCAAATTCAGGGCTTTTTCGATATTCCGGTGGATAACCTTTATGCCTCGCCGGTTTTTGCGCTGGATGTGAAGCACAGCTTCAAAGATCTGTCGCAGGTGACCGTTGTTTCGCCCGATGTTGGCGGCGTGGCGCGGGCGCGTGAATTGGCCGAACGGATTAGCGCCGATCTGGCGATCGTCGACAAGCGCCGCTCCGGCCCCGGCGAGGTTGAAAGCATGAATGTCATCGGCGATGTAAAGGACCGTATCTGCATTATCATCGACGATATTGTCGATACGGCAGGCACGCTGTGCAAAGCCGCCGACCTGCTGGTCGAGAAGGGCGCAAAAGAAGTGCATGCCTATATCAGCCACGGTGTTCTGTCGGGCCCGGCGGTCGAACGCATCACCGCCAGCGCGATGAAATCACTTGTGGTGACGGATTCGATTGAATCAACCGCCAACATCAAGAAATGCAAGAAAATCCGCTTTGTGCCGACCGCGCCAATGTTTGCACAGGCGATTGTGAACATCGCCAATGGCACCTCGGTTTCAAGCCTGTTTGACGACAACACGCTCGGCCCGCTCTATGAGGCCTATTACCCCGGCACTTAAATCTTCCGGCTGGCCAGCGGGATGATGGCCAGTGTGATCAACGCCGCCAGAAAGAACGGCGCGCCGGGAATGTAGGGCATGGACGGGCTTGTAAACGCCCAGAATGTGCCTGTCATGATCAGCGGGCCGGCAATGGAAATCAGCGCACCAAGGCTGCCGATCACGCCTTGCAGCTTGCCTTGTTCATCATCCCCCACACGGTTGGACATAAGCCCCTGCAAGCTTGGCGGGGCCACGTCGGACAAGGCGCAGATAGGCAAGAGCATAAAAACCACAAGGCTGCTCGGCGCAAACCCGATACCGCACAACCCGAGAAACGCCATCCACATGCCAAACAAAATGACACGGCGTTCACCCCAGCGCGGCAAAATTATGCGCAGCAAACCGCCCTGCACCATGAAGAGCAGCACACCATAAGCCGTAAGCGAAATGCCCACGGTAAAGGTTGACCAGCCAAAAGAGGCTTTGCCGAAATAGGCCCAGACGGCGGGGTAAACAAAGGCCGCAAGCTCGAACAGCATGAACACGGTAAGCGGCACGCGCAGCGCGGGCAGCGAAAACGCATCGCGCAGGGCGGTGAACGGGCTGCTATCGCGCAAATGAAATGGGCGACGGGCCGATTTGGGCAGTGATTCCGGAAGCAAAAGCCAGCCATATATAAAGTTGACGGCGCTAAGAGCGGCGGCGGCATAAAATGGTGCACGCAAGTCTATCTCGGCCAATATCCCGCCGAGTGCCGGGCCAAGAATGAACCCGATGCCAAACACCGCCGAGATGAGCCCGAAATTCGCCGCCTTTTCAGCCGGCGAGGAAATATCGGCCAGATAGGCGGTCACCGTGGAATAGGTTGCACCGGCGATGCCCGCCAGCAGCCGCCCGATCAATAGCAGCCAAAAGGTATGTGCGACCGCCATGAGCAAATAGTCAAATGTCAGCGCTGCAAGCGCCAGCAACAACACACCACGCCGGCCGAATGCGTCTGATAGGTTGCCGATCATCGGTGAAAACAGGAACTGCATGACCGCATAGGACGACATTAAGATCCCGCCCCAGATCGCACTGCTGCCAATATCGCCCGCACCTACCGAGACCATAAGGTCGGGCATGATCGGAAAGATCAGCCCAACACCAATGGCATCGAGCAAAATGGTTGCAATTGCAAATGCTAGACCGGACTTGGTTTTCATGCATTTCCCTTATCCCCGGCATTGCGCCCACGCAATCGTGATAGCGCGGCTGATGGCCTGTTCGGTTAGGCTTCTGTTTTCAAGAAAGAGGGAGATGGTTATGGAACGTATGCGTGCAAGTGATTTTCACCCCCGCCTGCTGGAGTTGTTTGACGGCTATGTGCATGGCAAAATGAGCAAGCGTGCCTTTCTGGACCACGCCGCGAAATTCACGATTGGTGGGGTTGGCGCGGCGGCCATGCTCGAAATGTTGCAACCAAACTACGCGCTGGCGCAACAGGTCGCGCCGGATGATCCGGATATCGTAACCTCGCGCATCACCTATGCCTCGCCCGAAGGGAATGGCGATATCTCCGGGTTAATGGCGCGGCCAGCCAGCGCAAGCGGCGCGCTGCCCGCTGTGCTGATAATACACGAGAACCGCGGGCTGAACCCCTATATTGAAGACGTGGTGCGCCGCTGCGCCAAGGCAGGCTACCTCGCACTTGGCCCGGATGGCCTGTCACCGCTTGGGGGCTATCCCGGCAATGACGAGGCCGGGCGCGAGATGCAAAGCCAAATAGATGGCGCCAAGCTGATGCAGGACTTTTTTGCCGGTTTCGAGCATTTGCTTAACCATGCCGATAGCACCGGCAAGGTTGGTGCGGTCGGGTTTTGTTATGGCGGCGGGGTGTGCAACGCGCTGGCGGTGGCCTATCCGGAAATGGCCGCATCGGTGCCCTATTATGGCCGCCAACCAAGTGCTGAGGACGTGCCAAAAATCCGCGCGGCGATGCAAATCCACTATGCCGGGCTGGATGAACGCATCAATGCGGGCTGGCCGGATTACGAGGCGGCCTTGCAGGCGGCGGGCACAGATTACGAAGCGTTTATCTATGAAGGCGTGAACCACGGCTTTCATAATGATTCAACGCCGCGTTATGACGAAACTGCCGCCGAACTGGCCTGGCAGCGCACGCTGGCACATTTCGCGGCGCATCTGGCATAAACAAAAAACGGCGCCCGAAGGGGGCGCCGCTTTCAATTGCTATACTGCGGCTTAAAGCCCGAGTTGGCTGCCGAGTGTCTTCAAATCGTTCACCCGCAGCGCGGTGGCGGCCTTGTTTTCCTCGGCGGCATTGGCTGCGGCGGTTTCCGCATCGCTTATCAGCCCTGCCAGCATGTCCGCGCCAAACTCGGCCTTGGGCACCGCCACTTCGGCCAGAATCGAGGCACCGGCCGAAGACAATTCGGCAAAGCCACCGGTGACCACATATTCGGTTACCGCATTGCCCACATGCACACGCACCAAGCCGGGGCGCAGCGTGGTCAGGAACGGCGCATGCTCTGCCATGGCCGTAAGATCACCTTCGGCACCCGGAATTTCCACCGCGTCGGCAGCCAGCGAGGCCAACTGCCGCTCGGGGGAAACCAGATCAAACTGCATCGTTTCGGCCATTTTGGGCCCCTTTCACTTAGGCGGCTTCGGCGGCCAGTTTCTCGGCTTTGGCGATCACCTCGTCGATGCCGCCAACCATGTAGAAGGCCGCCTCGGGAAGATGGTCAAACTCGCCGGCAACAACGCGTTTGAAGCTGTCGATCGTCACTTCCAGCGGCACCTGCACGCCGGGCGAGCCGGTGAAGACCTGCGCCACGTCAAACGGCTGCGACAAGAAGCGCTGGATTTTACGCGCACGCGACACCGACAATTTGTCTTCTTCCGACAACTCGTCCATGCCGAGAATGGCGATGATGTCCTGAAGCGATTTGTAGCGCTGCAAGATACCCTGAACATCACGCGCAACATTGTAATGCTCTTCACCAAGGATCAATGGGTCCATCAGGCGCGAGGTTGAATCGAGCGGGTCCACGGCGGGGTAGATGCCCAGCTCGGAGATCGCACGGTTCAGCGTAGTGGTGGCGTCAAGGTGGGCAAATGAGGTGGCCGGCGCGGGGTCGGTCAGGTCATCCGCAGGCACATAAATCGCCTGCACCGAGGTGATGGAGCCGTTTTTGGTCGAGGTGATGCGTTCCTGCATCTGGCCCATATCGGTGGCCAGAGTCGGCTGGTAGCCCACAGCCGAAGGTATACGGCCAAGAAGTGCCGAAACCTCGGAGCCCGCTTGGGTAAAGCGGAAGATGTTATCCACGAAGAACAGAACGTCGGTGCCGGACTGGTCGCGGAACTGCTCGGCCATGGTCAGACCCGACAGCGCCACACGCATACGCGCACCCGGCGGCTCGTTCATCTGGCCGTAAACCAGCGCCACTTTCGATTTGGTCAGGTCATCGATGTTGATAACACCGGATTCGATGAATTCATGATAAAGGTCGTTGCCCTCGCGGGTGCGCTCACCCACACCGGCAAACACCGAATAGCCCGAATGCACCTTGGCGATATTGTTGATAAGTTCCTGAATGAGAACGGTTTTACCAACACCCGCACCGCCGAACAGACCGATTTTACCACCCTTGGAATAGGGGGCCAGCAGGTCGACGACCTTGATGCCGGTAACGAGAATTTCCGATGTTGTTGACTGCTCCGAAAAATCCGGTGCAGGTGCATGGATCGAACGGTATTCGGTCGCCTCGACAGGGCCTTTTTCGTCAACCGGTTCGCCCACAACGTTCATGATGCGGCCAAGGGTTGCATCGCCCACCGGCACCTGAATGGTTTTGCCGGTATCAGTCACTTCGCCGCCGCGCACGAGGCCTTCGGTTGCGTCCATCGCAACAGTGCGCACGGTGTTTTCACCAAGATGCTGCGCCACTTCCAGCACCAGACGGTTGCCGTTATTATCGGTGACAAGTGCGTTCAGAATTTGCGGCAGTTCGCCATCGAACTGAACGTCGACAACCGCGCCGATCACCTGCGTAATTTTTCCGACTGATTTCGCCATATCTATCTCCAGTCCGTTAAAGCGCTTCCGCGCCCGAAATAATTTCGATCAGCTCATTGGTGATCGCCGCCTGGCGAGACCGGTTGAACTCGATCGTCAACTTGTCGATCATCTCGCCAGCATTGCGGGTTGCGTTGTCCATTGCGGTCATACGCGCGCCCTGCTCGCTGGCAGCATTTTCAAGCAAGCCTGTGAAAATCTGTGTCGCAATCGAGCGCGGCAGCAGATCGGCCAGAATGGCCTCTTCTTCAGGTTCATAGTCGTAAAGCGTGCCCGCTTCGCCCGTGTCTTCAAACTGCGCCGGAATCAGCTGCTGCGCGGTTGGCACCTGCGAGATAACCGAGTTGAACTTGCTGAAGAACAGCGTTGCAATATCGAACTCACCCGCATCAAACCGGGCCAGAATGTCACGCGCCACGTCTTGCGCATTGGCATAGCCCAGCTTTTTCACGGCTGAATGGTCAACATGCGCGACCAGCTTGTCACCCATATCGCGGCGCAACTGTTCGCGGCCTTTTTTGCCGACTGTGAGAATTTTGACCGTTTTACCAGCGGCGATCAGCTTTTGGGCATGGGCACGCGCCAGTTTGACGATCGAGCTGTTAAACCCGCCGCACAAACCGCGTTCGGCGGTTGCCACAATCAGCAGATGCACCTTGTCGCTGCCCGTGCCCTGAAACAGGCGCGGGGCCGTGGCCGAATTGGCCGCGCCACGCGCAAGGTTCGACAGAACGGCATTCATCCGGTCTGCATAGGGGCGCGCGGCTTCGGCGGCGTCCTGCGCACGGCGCAGTTTCGCAGCCGATACCATCTGCATCGCTTTGGTGATCTTCCGCGTCGACTTGACGCTGGCGATCCGGACTTTCAGGTCTTTGAGGTTGGCCATGCCAAACGCTCCTTTCCGTTACCGGTCAATGATCAGGCGAAACCCTTGGCGAAGCCGTCGATTGCGGCCTTGATGGCGTCTTCAAGCTCACCTTTGACCTTGCGGTCATTGTTGGTGATATCAGCCATCAGGTCGGCACAATTGGTACGCATATGCGACAGCAAGCCTTTTTCAAAGCGGCCAACATCTTTCACAGCAACCTTGTCAAGGTAGCCTTTGGTGCCTGCATAAATCACGATAACCTGCTCGGCATTGGTCAGCGGCGAATATTGCGGCTGTTTGAGCAACTCGGTCAAACGCGCACCACGGGCCAGCAAACGCTGGGTCGAGGCATCGAGGTCGGAGCCGAACTGCGCAAAGGCGGCCATTTCACGATACTGCGCCAGTTCGAGTTTGATCGAACCCGCCACAGATTTCATCGCATCGGTCTGCGCCGAAGAGCCAACGCGCGATACCGAAAGACCGGTGTTCACAGCAGGGCGAACACCCTGGAAGAACAGTTCGGTCTCAAGGAAAATCTGGCCGTCGGTGATCGAGATCACGTTGGTCGGAATAAAGGCCGACACGTCGCCGCCCTGGGTTTCGATGATCGGCAATGCGGTCAACGAACCGTTGCCCATTTCGTCGTTCAGCTTGGCCGAACGTTCCAGCAGGCGGGAATGGAGGTAGAAAACGTCGCCGGGATAGGCTTCGCGGCCGGGCGGGCGGCGCAAAAGCAGCGACATCTGGCGGTAAGCCACAGCCTGTTTGGACAGGTCATCATAGACAATCAGCGCATGGCGGCCATTGTCACGGAAGAACTCCGCCATCGTGGTGGCCGCGTAGGGTGCGAGATACTGCATTGGTGCAGGCTCGGATGCGGTGGCCGCAACAACGATGGAATAGGCCATCGCGCCGCTTTCTTCGAGCTTTTTAACAAGCTGGGCCACGGTCGAGCGCTTTTGGCCAATGGCGACATAGATGCAATACAGTTTTTTGTATTCGTCATCGCCAGCCGCATCGTTATACGACTTCTGGTTCAAAATCGCGTCGAGCGCCACGGCGGTTTTACCGGTCTGGCGGTCACCGATGATCAACTCGCGCTGGCCACGGCCAATCGGGATCAGCGCATCAACTGCTTTCAGGCCGGTCGCCATCGGCTCATGCACCGATTTACGCGGAATGATACCGGGGGCCTTTACGTCGGCAACGGCGCGGGTGTCGCTCTCGATCGGGCCTTTACCGTCAAGTGGGTTGCCAAGCGCATCGACCACGCGGCCAAGCAGGCCGTTGCCAATGGGCACGTCCACGATGGATTTGGTGCGCTTTACAGTGTCACCTTCCTTGATGTCACGGTCCGACCCGAAAATAACAACACCAACGTTGTCGATTTCAAGGTTCAGCGCCATCCCGCGGATACCACCGGGGAATTCGACCATTTCACCGGCCTGCACATTGTCCAGACCATGGACACGGGCGATCCCGTCGCCGACCGAGAGCACGCGGCCCACTTCAGCGACCTGCGCCTCGGAGCCGAAATTCTTGATCTGCTCTTTGAGGATCGCAGAGATTTCTGCAGCTTGGATACCCATTACCCGACCTCTTTCATTGCGTTTTGAAGTTGTGAGAGTTTCGATTTGATCGACGTATCAACCATTACCGAACCGACTTTTACGATTAAACCGCCAATCAGCGAAGGATCGACGGTTTCATTCATGGTAATCTTTTTTCCAAGGCTCTCGGCCAGGGTTGCCGAAAGCGCCTTGCGCTGTTCGGCGGAAAGCTTGCTGGCGGCAGTCACATCGGCCGTAAGCTCGCCGCGCGCCTCGGCGGCAAGGGCTTTGAAGGCGGCGATGGTTGCGCCCAGTTCAGGCAGGCGGCGGTTGGACGCCATCAGCGCCACGGTGGATGACACCTCGCCGCCGAGTTCCATTTTCGTGCAAATTGCGGCCATAGCCGCCCCCTGCTGATCGCGCGGATAAATCGGCGACTGCGTCAGATCACGCAAATCGCTGCTTTCAGCCATTGCCGCTGCAAGCGTATCAAGATCGGCCTCGATGGGCTTGAGCCGTTTGCTCTCGGCTGCGATTTCAAACAGCGCGGTTGCATAGCGACCGGCGGCTCCGGAGGTCAATGAAGCAGTGGCTGACACGGGCACCCCTTTGGTTACACACACACCGCGAGAATCGCGGCGCGACAGGATCGGGCCACCTAGGCAACCCAACTAAATCGGCGCCGTGATAGCAGAGCATTTCTTGGCAGGCAAGTGATCGGCGGATAATAGCCGCTGCTAAAAATCCATGTTTTACAGGATATAGCGCAATTGCAGCGCAAGTGCGACGCTTTGTTGCGCTAGGCAGGCGGAATATCTTTGCCTTTCGGGGCGGGGTTGCCGAATCTTTGTTCATGTGTGGTGGCTTCGCGGGCGCGGTTTGGCACGGGGTTGGGCACGCGGTTGGGCACGCGGTTTGGAATTGGGCGTGGTCGCGCCAGCCCTTGCAGCACATCAAGCGGCGCACGCACGGCATCGCGCAGCCCGCTAGGTGGCGCATAGACCTGCTTTGTTGCCTCAACCAACAGCACACCGGCCATAATTCTCAGGCCCAGCCGGCGCCCGACACGCCCAAACAACCGCGCCAAACGCAGCCAAAAGGCGCGGTGGCTTGGCCACATATACAGCGCCTTGTCGTGCCAGTCGGGCTGGAAGCGACGGGCGCGCAACAAGGCTTCCAGCTGGCCCATACTATAGGGGCGGCCATAGCCAAAGGGCGTGGTATCGCGCCGCGCCCAAAATCCGGCGCGGTTGGGCACAATGAACATCACCTTGCCGCCGGGGGCCAGCACGCGCCAGATTTCGTCGAGCAAGGCTTCCGGCGCTTCGCAGGTTTCCAGCCCGTGCGCCACGATGATCCGATCAACAGTGCCGCCGGGCAGCGGCCATTGGGTTTCTTCCACAAGCGCTGACAGGTTGGCATCACCCGGGGGCCAGCGCATGACCCCCTGGGCCGCAGGCATAAGCGACAGCACACGGCGCGCCGTGCCAAGATGCGGGCGCAGCAAAGGGGCGGCAAAGCCAAAGCCAACCACCTGCATATGGCGCGACTCCTTCCAGCGCTTTGCAATGGTTTCTTGCAGGTCGCGCTGCACCGACCGCCCAAGCTTGGTGCGATAGTAAAAGGCGCGCAGGTCGACAACATCCAGATGCATTGTATCTTGTCCAGTGTTGGGCCAGACTGAAATCTGGCGTTATGAATTGCGGAGGATGGCAGAAATGTCAGCAGAAATCATCACCATTCCCTGCCTTTCCGACAATTACGCCTTTCTGCTGCATGATTCGAGCTCTGGCAAAACAATGCTGGTCGATGCCCCCGAAGCAGACCCGATTCTGGCCGCAGTAAAAGCGCAAGGCTGGCAGATAGACCGTGTGCTGTTAACCCACCACCACCCCGACCATGTGCAGGGGCTTGGCGCCATTCGCGATGCGTTTGCCCCGCAAGTGGCCGGCTGCGCCGCCGACGCCCACCGCCTGCCCCCGCTTGATATTGCGCTCACCGAAGGGGATGAACTGGCAATAGGCGGGCTGGTTGGCCGCATTCTGGATGTATCTGGCCACACGATCAACCATATCGCCTGGTATGTGCCCGACGCGCAGGCCGTCTTTACGGCAGATAGCCTTATGGCCTTAGGGTGCGGGCGGGTGTTTGAAGGCACGTTCGAGCAGATGCACGAAAGCCTGCAAAAACTCGCCGCGCTCCCGCCGGAAACATGGGTCTATTCCGGCCATGAATATACCGTTGCGAATGCGCGCTTTGCCCAATCTATTGATGGCGGAAACGACGCGCTGGCCGCGCGCGTGTCCGAAATTTCCGCAACGCGCGCTGCGGGCAAAGCCACCGTGCCCAGCCAGTTGGTGCTGGAATTGGCCACAAACCCGTTTCTGCGCGCCGCAGATGCCGGCATTCGCACCGCACTTGGCATGCAAACCGCTACCGATGCCGCCGTATTTGCCGCTATTCGCCGTAAAAAAGACACGTTTTGACATTGCTATCAGAGCGGGCACACTGTTCTATTAACAGAACGTGAACGCTTGATTGGCGCACACCCCTTGAACCTTGTCCAATGACAACCGAAGTTTAAGGAAACAGCGCTAGGTTTTACAGCGCTGCACCGCATAGACGAGACAGGAGGCCTTTGATGCCGACATTTTCCAGCACGCTAGAAACCGCAATCCACGGTGCGCTTAGCCTTGCCAATGACCGCCGCCACGAATTGGCCACGCTTGAGCACCTGCTTCTTTCATTGATCGACGAGCCGGACGCGCTGCATGTGATGCAGGCCTGCGGGGTGAATGTTGAAAAGCTGCGCAAAGACCTGATCCGTTATCTTGATGAAGATCTGGATTCGCTGATCTCCGATATCGAAGGCAGCGAGGCCGCGCCCGGCACCGGGTTTCAGCGGGTCATTCAGCGCGCGGCAATCCATGTACAAACCTCGGGCCATTCCGAGGTGACAGGCGCCAATGTGCTGGTCGCGATCTTCAACGAGCGTGAAAGCCACGCCACATATTTCCTGCAAGAACAGGACATGACGCGCTATGACGCGGTGAATTTCATCAGCCACGGCGTTGCGAAGAATCCCTCCTATTCGGAGCCACGCAGCGTGAAGGGCGTGGAAGAGGTGCGCCAAGGCAGCACCGATGGTGGGCAGAAGGAAAAAGGCGAGAGCGCGCTGGCCAAATACTGCGTGGATTTGAACACCAAAGCGCGCAAGGGCGATGTCGACCCGCTGATCGGCCGCGTGCCGGAAGTGGAGCGTTGCATTCAAATTCTGTGCCGCCGCCGCAAGAACAACCCGCTGCTTGTGGGCGACCCCGGCGTTGGTAAAACCGCCATCGCCGAAGGGCTGGCGCGCAAGATCGTGCAGGGCGAAGTGCCCGAAGTTCTGGCGAAAACCACCATCTATTCGCTTGATATGGGCGCGCTTCTGGCTGGCACCCGCTATCGCGGTGACTTTGAAGAGCGCCTGAAAGAGGTGGTGAAAGAGCTTGAGGCACACCCCTCTGCGGTGCTGTTCATTGATGAAATTCACACGGTGATTGGCGCAGGCGCCACCTCGGGCGGGGCGATGGATGCCTCCAACCTGCTGAAACCGGCGCTGCAGGGCGGCAAGCTGAAATGCATGGGCTCGACCACCTTCACCGAGTTTCGCCAGCATTTTGACAAGGATCGTGCACTGTCCCGCCGCTTCCAGAAGATTGATGTGAACGAGCCGAGCGTGCCGGATGCCATCAAGATTTTGATGGGGCTGAAACCCTATTTTGAAGAGCATCACCACATTCGCTACACCAATGACGCGATCAAGACCGCCGTGGAAATGTCGGCCCGCTACATCCATGACCGCAAATTGCCCGACAAGGCGATCGACGTGATCGACGAGGCCGGGGCGGCGCAGATGCTGGTGGCTGAATCCAAACGCCGCAAGACCATCGGCACCAAGGATATCGAAGCCGTGGTGGCGACGATTGCGCGCATTCCGCCAAAATCGGTCTCCAAAAGTGATGCTGAAAACCTGCGCGACCTCGAAAAGAGCCTCAAGCGCGTGGTGTTCGGTCAGGATACCGCGATCGAGGCGCTGGCCTCGGCCATCAAGCTTGGCCGCGCCGGGCTGCGCGAGCCGGAAAAACCCATCGGCAACTACCTGTTTGCCGGGCCAACCGGTGTGGGCAAAACCGAGGTCGCCAAGCAATTGGCCGATACGTTGGGCGTGGAACTGCTGCGCTTTGATATGTCGGAATATATGGAGAAACACGCCGTTTCGCGGCTGATCGGCGCGCCGCCGGGCTATGTCGGCTTTGATCAGGGCGGTTTGCTGACCGACCAGGTCGACCAGCACCCGCATTCTGTGCTGTTGCTCGACGAAATTGAAAAAGCCCACCCCGATGTGTTCAACATTCTGCTGCAGGTCATGGACCACGGCAAGATGACCGACCATAACGGCCGGCAGGTCGATTTTCGCAATGTCGTGCTGATTATGACCAGCAATGCCGGCGCGGCCGATCAGGCCAAATCGGCCATCGGTTTCGGGCGCGACCGGCGCGAGGGCGAGGATATGGCGGCGATTGAAAAGCTGTTCAGCCCGGAATTTCGCAACCGGCTGGATGCCGTCATTTCCTTCGCGCCGCTGCCGCGCGCTGTGATTTTGAAGGTTGTGGACAAGTTTGTCATGCAGCTTGAAAACCAGTTGATGGACCGCAACGTGCATCTGGACCTAACCCCGGAAGCCGCCGAATGGCTGGCGGAAAAGGGCTTTGATGACAAGATGGGCGCGCGGCCTTTGGCGCGGGTCATTCAGGAACATGTCAAAAAACCGATGGCCGAAGAGTTGCTGTTTGGCAAACTCGTCAAGGGTGGCGTGGTGCGGATTATCGTGAAAGACGGCGCGCTGGAGCTGGAATATTCCGACCTTGCTGCCAAGCAGATCACCGGGCGCAAAACCCCGCTTCTGGCCGCCGACTGACCGCGCCTGCCGGTGGCGGCGCGACAGGCGCCGCGCTAGCCGACCCAATCCACCCGCGCCGCGTGGCCAGCTTTGGCGCGCGGCGCGGGTTTCTGGCGCCTAGAGCGTATCGCATTCATCTGCATTCACGCGACACGCTCTAACTTTTTGATGACGCATGTTTAAATGCAGAAAACCGGTTCCCACTTTTGTTGCAACATGCGCTAGCGCTCGGTAAATTTCAGCTCGATCCGGCGGTTGCGGGCCAGTGCTTCGGGGCTGTCGCCAAGGTCGATGGGCTGAAACTCGCCAAAGCCGGTGGCGGCCAAGCGGTCGGCGGGAATAGCCTCCTCCTGCACCAGATAGAGTACGACAGACAAGGCGCGCGCCTGGCTCAGTTCCCAGTTGTTCCGAAAACGAGCGCCGGGGTTGAGTGGGCGCGCGTCTGTATGGCCATCAACCCGCAGCACCCAGTTTATTTCGGGGGGGATTTCGCCCGACACTTCGCGCACCAAGGCGGCGACTT
Organism: Paracoccaceae bacterium; assembly: GCA_040880065.1. Taxonomy (GTDB): domain Bacteria; phylum Pseudomonadota; class Alphaproteobacteria; order Rhodobacterales; family Rhodobacteraceae; genus Abyssibius. Next base: position 174,114 of record JBBDJE010000003.1, read on the forward strand.
TGGCAATCTCCGCGCGGCCCTCGGCGCCCAGATCGGCGGAACCGGCGGCAAACAGCACTTCCGAGGGGAAGACAAACCGGTCGCCGGTGATGACCACATCTTCCCTGTCTCCCAGAATTTCGCGCACACGGCCAAAGAATTCCGAACGGTAGTTGCGCAGCTGGTCGGCCTCGGCCTCCAGCAATATGCGGGCCTGTTCTTCTGCATCGGCGCGGGCGGCCTCGGCATCGGCGCGGGCCTGTTCGGCACGTGCGCGCGCCGATTGCTCCGAAGCGACCTGCGCCAACGCCGCGTTCAGCTCCGAGCCAAGCGTTTCCAGCCGCACCTGCGCTTGCGCATCACGCGCGGCAGAGGCATCGAGCAGGCCTTGCAGCGCATTTAGCTCGCTGCGCAGTGCCGCGGTTTGCTGGTTGAGAAGCTCCAGTTCGGCGGCGGCGGCTTCGGCTTCACGGTTGCGTTCGCTTATGATGGCACGCGCTTCTTCCAGCGCAATATCGCGGGCGCGCAACGCGGCAGTGGCATCACCGCGCAAGGCGGCCAAATCGTCGGCGGCGGCGCGGGCGGCGGCCAGTTCTAGCAATGCTTCTTCGGCGCGGCGGCGCTGCTCTTCCAGCGCAAGGGTCATGGCCGTCAACTCGCTATCGGCATTCGCAAGCCGGGCACGCAGGGCTTCGGCGGCGGCGGCTTCGGCAAGCTGGGCCTGTTCGGCTTCGGAGAGGGCGGCAGCGCGTTCGGCAAGTGCAAGTTCGGCGGCGGCAATGGCGTTGTTCTTGGTCGAAAGCAATTCGGCCAGTCGCTCGGCATCGGCCTCGGATTGAGCCTGCGCATCAAGCGCTGCGATGCGCGCCGCTTCGGTTTGAGCAAGTTCAGCGGCAACACCATCACGTTCGCGCATCGCGTCAGACAGTTCGGCCAGCACAGCCACGCGGGCCAATTCGGCAGCACTTAGCCGCTCTTCCAACAGGCGTTGGGCTTCGGCATTCGCAATCAGATTTGCGGTTGCATCATCCAGCCTGCCGCGCAATTCGCGCACTTGCGAATTTACATCGCCTTGCATCGATTCAAGGCTGGCCACACGCGCAGCGGCATCGCGCCGTGCGGCCTCGGCCAGCAGCAATGCCTGCGCGTTGGTCGCCACCTGATCTTGCAACGAGGCGATGGTATCGGCCCGCGCGGCGGATTCGGCGCGTAATCCGGCGATCATCTGCTCCAATGCTTCGGCGCGGGCGGCGGCAAGGCGAGCCTCTTGTTCTTGCACCGAAATTTCGCTGCGCGCTTGGGCCAGCGCAATTTCAGCCGCCTCGCGGGCAGAAATTTCAACGCTCTGCGCCTCTTGCAAAGCGGCCAGCGTGGCGCGGCTTTCATCAAGGGTTGCGCTTGTTTCGCTCAGCGCCGCCTGCGTGTTGGCAAGCTCGGATTGCGCCACGAGAAGCCGTGTATCCAGATCATCACGCTGCGCCAGAAGGCTGGCAACCTGTTCCTCAAAGCTGGCAATCTGCGCGCGCGCCACCGATTGCGCATCGAGCAATGCCGCACGTTCGCGGCTCAGGCTGGCGATCACGGCGCTTTGGCTGTCGGCGTTGCGCGCGGCATCGGCAAGGCGTGCGTCCAGCGCGCCGATCTGGTCATTCAGCGCGCGGTTGCGGGCTTCCTGCAACCCAAGCGCCGATGCAAGACCGGAGATTTGCGCGGTCAGGTCATCAAGCTCGGTGCGCTGGCCGGTGATGGTTTCGTTCAGGGTGAACTGCACGATCATGAAAATCGACAGCACGAAGAACAGCACCAGCAGCAGCGCGGTCATCGCGTCAACGAAGCCGGGCCAGATATTTGCCTCTGAACGTGAAAAACCGCGCCGCGACAGGGCCATAGCCTAGCCCTGCCCCCGCGCGTTTGCCAGCGCCATCACGCTTTGGGCAAGCTGTGCAAGGTCGCTGCGCAGTTCGGCAATCGAATCCTGCCGGCCCGCCGACATTTCTTCGAGAATGCGCAAAAGCTGCACATCGATGTTGCGCAGCCGGGCGCGCGCTTCGCTGTCCAGCAGCCCGGCCTCTTCCTCACGGGCGCGCAGCACCTTGGCAATTTCGCTTTGCGATGCGGCGATGCGTTCAAGCACCGCCATGGCGCTGCCGCCGATCCCGCCGCCGCCACCACTTTTTTGCACGGCATGGGTCATATCCGAAATGCCGGATGCCAGCCGGGCCAGGCTCGCCTCGGTTTTCTGGCGGGCCTCCTCGCCGCGCAGCACCACATCTTTCAGGGTTTCAAGCTGAAGCCCGGTCTGTTCGGCCAGACCCATCAGCCCCGAAGTGTCATGGCCGCCACCATCGCCACTGCCGTCGCCGGAAAACAGGCTGATGCGGGTGATCGAGGATAGCCATTCTTCCAGCTCCATGTAAAAACGGTTCTGGCCGTGGCTGGCAAAAAGCTCCAGCAGACCAACGACCAGCGATCCCGTCAGCCCCAGAAGCGAACTGGCAAAGGCCGTGCCCATGCCGCCAAGCTGGTCTTCCAGCCCGTTCATCAGCCGCCCGAACGCTTCCATCGAGCTTTGGCCCTCCTGCGGTTCGAGGCTGCGGATGGTATCGACCACGGCAGGCACCGTGGTGGCAAGGCCGAAGAACGTGCCCAAAAGACCAAGGAAAATCAGCAGGTTGATAATGTAACGGGTAATGTCGCGCGCCTCGTCAAGCCGCGTGGCCACGGAATCAAGGATCGAGCGGGTCGAGCTTGAGGTCAGCGAGCGGCGCGCGCGCGTATCGCGCAGCATGGCAGCAAGCGGTGCAAGCAGGCGGGGTGAGGCCACGAACTCGTTGCCGGGCCGGTCAAGCGCAAAGCCCTCAAGCCATTGCACCGAAAGTGTAAGCATCCACATTTGCCAAAAACACGCAAACAGCCCAATAACAAAGACTGCAACAATGAACCCGTTCAGGTAAGGCGAGGCCAGAAGGATCGGCTCGATAAACGGGTAAGAGACATAGGCACCGCCGCCAACCAACCCCAGAATGACAAACATTGTCAGCGTTTGGCGTGTCGGCTGGCTGAAATGCGGCTCTTTAGCCGTGTCAAAATTCATATTTACCCCTTCATACATGAGTTGGACGGCGCAAAAAGCAGTTGCACCAATGCCAACCATCGCAAACTACTGCCCAATAGCGCTTGCGTCAAAGCACAACTGGGCTAATTTACCCACAGGTATATGTTAACCGCTTTGCAAAGGATTAAGATCATGCTCAGCACTATCGGACCAGCCGCCATTGCGATCGTCGTCTTCGCACTGATCATGATTTTCATGATGGTGAAAACCGTCCCACAGGGCGAAGAGTGGACAGTTGAGCGCTTTGGCCGTTACACGCGCACCCTAAAGCCCGGCATCGGCTTTCTTGTTCCGATCATCGACAAGCTTGGTGCGAAAATTTCCATGATGGAAACGGTGCTCGATATCCCAAGCCAAGAGGTGATTACCCGCGATAACGCCATGGTTTTGGCCGATGCGGTTGCCTTTTACCAAATTGTCGATGCGGCCCGCGCCGCCTATGAGGTGCGCGACCTCGAGCGCGCTTTGTCCAATCTCAGCCAGACGAACATCCGCTCGGTCGTCGGCTCGATGGACCTGGATGAAAGCCTGTCCAACCGCGATATCATCAACCACAAGCTGCTATCGGTGATCGACGAGGCTTCCAATAGCTGGGGCGTAAAAGTCACCCGAATCGAGATCAAAGACCTTGCGCCACCCGCCGATATCAATGAGGCAATGGCCCGCCAGATGAAGGCCGAGCGTGAGAAGCGCGCCGCCATTTTGCAAGCCGAGGGGATGAAACAGGCTGCTGTTCTCAAGGCCGAAGGTGAACGCGAGGCACAGATCCGCGAGGCCGAAGGCCGCCGCGAAGCTGCATTTCTGGACGCCGAAGCGCGCGAACGCGCTGCCGAAGCCGAGGCAAAGGCCACGAAAATGGTGTCCGAAGCCATTGCGGCGGGTGATATTCAGGCGATCAACTATTTCATCGCGCAAAAATACACCGAAGCGCTGCAAGCTATTGCAAGCTCGCCCAATACCAAAACGGTGATGATCCCGCTGGAAGCTTCGGGTTTGCTCGGCTCGATCGCCGGTATCGGAGACATCGCCAAGGCGACCTTTGGCAAGGATAGCAAGTAATGTCCGGCTCGGCATTCTTTGCGGAAATCGCCGCCATTCCGCCCTGGTATTGGGTGGCCTTCGGCATGCTGCTGCTGGCCGCCGAAATTCTCGCGCCCGCATTCATTCTGATATGGCCGGGGCTGGCGGCATTGCTCGTGGCATTGCTTGTCTGGCTGGTGCCCGGCCTGTCGGGCGAGGTGATCATCATCGTTTTTGCACTGCTGGCGCTGGCGCTTACTTTTGCTGGCCGCGCCATGTTCAACCGCACCAGCAATGATGTGCCCACCACCGGCCTGAACGCGCGCACAGGTGGTCTTGTCGGGCGTCGCGCAAAGGTGGTCAGCTTCAGTCATGGCGAGGGGCATGTCGAAGTAGGTGGCGTGCAATGGCCAGCCCACTGGCCTGAAGGTGCCACTGCCGAGGTTGGAGATATGGTAAAAATTACGGCGGTAGATGGCGTGCGACTGGTTGTCGAGGCTTAAGCGCATCCGCTGTATTTTCCGGCAAAGCCTGAACTGAACCGCGCGGCGCCAACTGCGCGGTGCCAGCCCACCAGCCGTGCCGCACGCGCCCCGTTTGACGGTAACTTATTGAAGTAAACGCAACTCTTGCGCCTAGAAACACTTGCGCCCTTGCCCAAATAGTATGATAGTGGCCCTAATTTCGGGATTAACTGACGGGACGCGCACGTGAAACTTTTACCTGCTGTGCTTAGCGCACTCACTATCTCCACCGCAAGTTACGCACAACAGTCCGACATTTGTTCGTCGCATACGGTTACGCGTGGTGAAACACTCCGAATCATTGCAGAACGCTATCTTGGCACGCGAGAGCAATCTCCGGTCATCTATCGTGCGAACCGGTCGGTTGTCGGCGGTGATCCGAATTTGATTCTTGTCGGCATGGTTCTGAATATCCCCTGCGCCGCAGGGCAAACAGGCGGCCAGACCGTTGTTGCCAGCGCAACCGCTGCCGCCCCTGCCGCACCTGCACCTGCCCCCGTTGAACCGGCGCCCATCGAAACCGCGTCAGCCAGTGCCACACGCTCGCTCACCGCACCCGAAGCCAGTGCCGCATCAGCCGAGTTTACGGGCGGCCTGATCGCGCTGCTCTCTGAATCGCCCTTCACCGGTGCCGATCTGCCCAACGGCGGCGCTATGCCAACCGTTATGGCGCAGGCACTCGTGCGCGCTGGCGAAGGCATGCCAGCCGTGAGCCTGTCAACGCTTGGCAACGCGCGCTCGCTTGAGGTGATGTATCAGGATGCACGGCTCGAGGTCGCGTTTCCGGTCATCCGCCCGAACTGCTTTTCAGCCAGCCTGACCAACACATCGCGCATGCTGTGCAACGATTTCTATTTCTCGGCCCCGATGTTCGAGGTGGTCACCACCCTGTTCTCGCGCGCGAGCGATGGTCTGGAAATTTCATCGGCCGAAGACATGGCCGATCTGGTCGTCTGCCTCCCCGACTTCTATCCGTGGGAAGAATTGCAGGATCTGGGCCTCGCGCTCAACATGGAAACGATGGTGGAACCGGGTTCGATCGCGGAATGCTTCGATATGCTCTGGTCCGGCGATGCTGACCTTGTTTATGCCGACTTCCTGTCGGTTGACGCGACAATCGGCAATATCGACCTGCGCGGCGACCTTGTGACGCTGAGCCGCTTCACTTGGATCAAGACCGTGCATGCTGTTTCGCATAACGGCAATGCCGAAGGCGTGAATATGCTGAGCAAGCTGAATGAGGGCTTTGCCAACATGGTGTCCAGCGGTGAGTGGCGCGCCATGATGAGAGACTTGCTATCCTAAAACAGGGTAGCCGCGCGCAGGCGTGGATGTGTTCAACCGTGTTGTCCACCCACAGGTCCGGTTCGCAACAAAGTAATAAGCGCAGGCGCGTTATGTCTGCCGGTGTTTGAAAGAAGACCCTACGGGAGGGGATTAATGCTAAAACGCATCGTCACTATGTCACTACTTGCCACGGCAGGAACATTTGGCACTGCTCAGGCGCAAACGCCTTGCGAAGCCTACACGATTAGCGCAGGCGACTCGCTGCAATCCATCGCGCGGCGTGCCTTTGACAATCCGGCATTGTTCCAGCTTGTCTACCTCGCCAACCGCGACGTTATCGGTGCCAACCCGAACGTCATTACCGTCGGCACGGTCATTCAGATGCCCTGCGAAGACGGCACAAACCCCGGCGCGAATACATCCGCTGGCAGCTTTGCCAACACGGTTGATGCGAATACCGTCACGGCTTCCGCTGTTGCCCCGCTCAGCGAGCCCGTCGCCGCCCCCACAGGCGGGATGACCCCGTTTGTTGCCCCGATCACCTTTGTAACGGGTGCCGATTATGCACCCTTCACCGGCCCTGAACTGCCGGAAGGCGGGATGTATACCGAACTCGTGCGCCGCGCGCTCGAAATTGCCGACCCCAACCGCGACTCGCGTGTCGATTTCGTAAAAGACTGGGGCTCGCACCTGAGAACATTGCTGCCCAACGGAGCCTATGACATGGGTTTCCCTTGGTATTTGCCCGATTGCACCAACCTTGAGCCGCTGAACCAGTCCGACCGCGAGCGCTGCACCGTGTTCGACCATTCCGACCCGTTCTACGAGGTTGTGATCTCCATGTATGTGCTGGCCGATGGCCCCTATGCACGCGCTCAAGGCCCCGAAGATATTTTCGGCACCAGGCTTTGCCGCCCGGAAGGGTATTTCCAGTTTGACCTTGCACAGGCCGGTCTGATCGAAAATGGAACATTGATGTCACCATCAACCCCGCAAGATTGCCTGCGCATGCTGTCCGCCGGCGAGATTGACGTCTTCACAATCAACCAGTTGACCGGCGAGGAAACCATTGCAGATCTCGGCCTTGAAGGGCAGGTCATCGAGGTTCCGGGCCTTCAGTCGGTGCAAACCCTGCACGTGCTGACACCGAAAACCAACCCGATGGGCCGCAGCCAGATCGCCCTGCTCAATGCCGGTCTGCGCACGATGGTCGAATCGGGCGAGTGGTTCCTGATTGTAAGCCGCCAGCTTTCGGCACAGTAAGCAGCCCAGTATAGCCAAAAAGCCCCGCTGCTGCGGGGCTTTTTTTATGCGCTACGGGCAGATACCATTTGCGAAAGCGCAAACAGGTCGGGCGCATCAATATCCAGCCCGCGTAGGCTTCGCACGGTGTTTTCCAGATAGTCACGGTTCGGTCCGGCCGAGCCTTTGGCCCGCGCGATAATTTCCGCCTGAGCCTCCAGCGGCAAATCACCTGCATATTGGGCATGGTCGCGCGCCACAACAAATGTCGTGGCTTTCACATTACGGCCATCGTGCAAATTCAGGCGACAGGTTTGCTCGTAATAGGCATAGGAAATGAGTTCACGCGCGCGCAGATAGGTCAGCACTGCCGCGCCAGTCCCCGGTGCGGCGCGCAGCGCCATCCCTGTGCAGCTTTGCCCTTCGCAGACATCCAGCGCCAGCACCAGGCCCGGCGCATCATGCGTGCCGCGATAATGCACCGAGCGCATGTAAAACCCGCGCCTGAACCCGTCAGCCCGCGCAAGGCAGGCTTCCGCCACCTCAAATCCGGGGTTCCAGATCAGGCTGCCATAGGCGAAAACCCAAAGATCATTCGACATGAAGCCTCCTTTGCGCAGGCTCTGTTGCTGCGCTTTGCTTTGGTATAGTGAGGCAGGGCAAGCAGTAAAACAGGCCATTATGCGCAAACTACTCTTTTTGGTCATCCTTGCCGCCTCGCTTTGGGGCGGATACTGGTTTATTGGCGCTTCTGCCAAAAATATCGCACTGACCGAATGGTTCAAGGCGCAAAACACCCGCGGCTGGACAGCGCAATACGACACGCTCGCCGTGCGCGGCTTTCCCAACCGATTCGACACGACGATCACCGATTATCTGCTTGAAAACCCTTATGGCCGCTGGGGGTTGCAGGGCGAGGCGCTGGAAATTGCCGCGCTTTCCTACAAACCCAATCACGCGATCATTTCCTTTCAGGGCCAACAAACCCTTTCAACACCGCAAATGGTTGTGCGGCTGAATGCCCGCCAATTGCGCGCCTCGATGGTGGTGGAACCCTCAATCGACCTTACGCTGGAACGCCTCCGCCTAGAGGCGGCAAATATGGAAATGCGCAGCGGCACCGGTTGGCAGGGGGCCTTCGACTTTGCCTATCTGGCCTTTGAGAATGTCGAAACCCGCCCGCTGGACTATCGTTTCGGCCTTTCGCTCTCGGCCTTTAACCACGGCATCCGTTGGCAGGGCACGCCGCCTGACCTGCCCCGCCTCATCCAGTCTATCGCTGTTGACAGTATTACAACCTATGACGCGCCATGGGACAGACTCAGCTTTGAAACCCGCCCGCCACGGGCGCGCCATATCAGCTTGCAAAGCTTCGCCCTGCAATGGGGTGATCTTGGTATCACCGCCCAAGGCGAAGTTGATATTTTGGCCGACGGCACGCTCGATGGCGAAATTTCGCTGCGCATAGAAAACGTGCGCCTGTTCATTGCCGCCCTGCGCGCTGGCGGTGTGCTTGAACCCAATCTCACGGGTGGGGCCATTGCCGGGCTTACGCGTCTGGCGGCGCGCCGCAACAGCCTTACCCTGCCGCTGCGCTTCACCAACCGCCGCACACGGCTTGGCCCGATCGACCTCGGCCCTGCACCACAAATGAACCGCCGCTAGCGCGTGTCGCGCACATCCATTCACACGCGACACACTCTAACCTTCTGACAACGCCTGCTTAACAAGCAGAAAGCCGGTTCCATTCATCCTGCAACATGCTTTAGCCTATCTTTTGTTCATAAATATCCCACGGGGGTCTGGGGGTGTGAAACCCCCAGCCTGCGCCCGTCAGAGCAAAACACCGCTAGCGGCAGTAGCTCCCTGAGCGATATTCTGCGGTGTCAAAATGGAAATGGTTAAAATGGAACCGGTCTGACTCTGGCCCCAGAACCGTGCCAAACGGCCCGCAGGCACTGGCATGCAAACGCGTCAAGGCGGCACCCGCTCGACCGCGCCCCCAATCCTGCGCAACATTCAATGTGGTGCCGTTGTTCAACACGAACTCGCCAATATCAATGGCATTGCCCAAAGCATGTTCCGACATACGCGCCCCGCGCTGCGAGTTTCGCGGCCGGCACGCATATGATGCAAAAACCCGCATGCTTTCTAGGCGTCCGTTCATGCCACGCAAGGCCGCGCGTGCATCCGTTTCAACCCAGTCAGCCAAAACCTTGGCAGTGCGGCAGTTGAGCGTGGCGCCGGGGTTCAGTGCAACCCCGGCAATTTCGCGAATGCGCACCGCGCGGCCAATGCCGCAAGCGCCGTTGTCTTCAACCGCACCCACGCGCTCGCCATAGATCCGGCTATCGTTGCAAAGCTGCACCAGGCCCGGCGAGGGCGAATAGGATGAACGGCCGATACAAGCGGCCAATATAATCATGAATGTCAGCCCGAATATCATCCGCATCATGCACTCCTTTACCATAGCCTAGCGCAATGTGCCTCCATGGTCAGCCCAGCGTCAGCCCGCAGACAACATTGGCTGCCAGCATACGCGACAATCCGCGCGCCTCATGGCTTGACGCGGCCAAAATCGGGCGCCGCGCTGTCTTGTCCCGCATCGATAATACCGCGCCGAATGGCGCGCGTGCGGGTAAAATAATCATGCAGCATATCACCGTCGCCGGTGCGAATGGCACGTTGCAGCGCAAATAATTCCTCTGTGAACCGCCCCAGAATCTCCAATGTGGCGGCTTTGTTGTGCAAGAACACATCGCGCCACATGGTCGGGTCAGATGATGCGATACGCGTAAAGTCGCGAAAGCCCGCTGCCGAATAATTGATGACTTCAGTCTCCGTCACCCGCTTCAGATCATCAGCCACGCCGACCATCGTATAGGCAATGAGATGCGGGGCGTGGCTGGTCACGGCGAGCACAAGGTCATGATGTGCGGCATCCATCGTATCGACCTTTGCGCCCATCGCCTGCCAGAATGCAGCCAGCCGTTCGCCTGCTGCCGGGTCACTGCCGGCAAGCGGGGTCATCAGGCACCAACGATTGTCAAACAGGCTGGCAAAGCCCGCATCGGGCCCTGAATGTTCGGTGCCGGCAAGCGGATGCGCGGGCACGAAATGCACGCCATTTGGCAAATGCGGGGCGACAGCCTCTATCACTTCGGCCTTGACCGAGCCAACATCGCTCACGGTTGCCCCTACCGCCAGATGCGGGGCAATTTCAGCCGCCACAGCCCCCATGACCCCCACCGGCACGCACAGAATAACCAGATCCGCCCCACCAACGGCTGCCGCCGCGCTGTCAAAACACTCATCGACAAACCTGCGCTCAACCGCCTTGGCGCGGGTTTCAGCCGTGCGTGCATAGCCGGTGATGCGCGATGCCATGCCCGCACGGCGCATGGCAAGCCCGATAGAGCCTGCAATCAGCCCCAACCCGATCAGAGCAACATGTTTATATTCAGCCATCGGCCCGCCCTTTCATAAAGTCGTGCAAACAGGCCAGCACAGCTTGGCAGGCCAACTCGTCACCCACCGTAATGCGCAGGCATTGCGGCAGTTTGTAATTGGCAACATAGCGCACGATCAGCCCGCGCATTTGCAATGCGGCATCGGCGGCCTGCGCTATCTCGGCGCTTTCAAACCTTGCCAGGATGAAATTTGCATGGCTCTGGTCTGAAGGAATGCCAAGCGATGCCAACTCGCCCGCCAGCCAGTCACGCAGGCGCAGGTTTTCCGCGCGGCAGCCATTTACATAATCCTGATCGGCCACCGCAGCCTCGGCCACCGCCAACTGGCTGGCCGACAGGTTGAATGGGCCGCGAATGCGGTTCAGCACATCAATCACATGCTGCGGGCCATAGCCCCAACCAATACGCAAGCCCCCAAGCCCGTAAATTTTGGAGAATGTCCGCGTCATCACCACATTTTCGCGGGTTGTGGCCAAGCCTGCATGACCATCAAAGCCCGGCACAAACTCGGCATAGGCACCATCAAGCACCAGCAGCGCTTGCGGCGGCAAGCCATCGGCCAGTCGCACCACCTCGGCTGGCGAAATCATCGTGCCAGTCGGGTTGTTGGGGTTGGCGGTAAACACCAGTTTGGTGTTTACGGTGCAGCCTGCCAGCAGCGCGTCAACATCGGTATGGCGGTCGCGTTCGGCCACCTCGACCGGGGTTGCACCCGCAGCGAGCGCAGCAATGCGATACATGGCAAAACCGTGTTCGGTGAACAGAACCTCATCGCCCCTACCGGCATAGCACTGGCACAGAAAGTGGATAATTTCGTCGGAACCAACGCCGCAAATGATGCGCGCAGCGTCCAGCCCATGCACCGCCCCGATGGCTGCGCGCAAACCCGCATGATCGGTTTCGGGATACACAGCCAAACCATCGGCCGCCGCGGCATAGGCCGCGCGCGCCGCTGGCCCCGGCCCGTGCGGGTTTTCGTTGGCAGAAAGCTTGGTTACGCGGTTTTGCGCACCATCCACGCGCGCCTTGCCGCTGACATAAAGGCTGATATCCAATATGCCGGGCTGCGGGATAATGCTCGGATGCGCGCTCATTTTCTCTGCTTTCTCGCTGCAAATACCGGTTTTCTTTAGCGGGCGCGAAACGCTTAGGCCAGCCTAATAAAAGCTTTGCGGGTCAATGTCGATTGTCAGGCGGATATTGGCGGGCAGGCGCAGCCCTTCGGTCCAGCGGCGCAGCGCATCCTGAATGGGTGCGCCTTTGGGGGTTTTGATGAGCATACGAACCCTGTGGCGGCCGCGTATTCGCGCCACTGGCGCAGCCGCGGGGCCATAAAGCTGCGATTCGATTTGCGCGCGCCCCGCCCAAGCCTTGGCCATATCACGCGCCAGCGCATAAACCGCGCTTTCATCGGGGCCCGACAGAACTATCCCCGCCATGCGTCCATAGGGCGGCGCACCGGCGCGGGCGCGGCTTGCGGCCTCGGCGGCCCAGAACGCCTCTTCGTCGCCCGCAATAATCGCCTTGATCAGCGGATGGTCGGGCTGGTGGCTTTGGATCAACGCCTGCCCCGGTTTTTCAGCCCGTCCTGCGCGGCCTGCCACCTGCCGGATAAGCTGGAAGCTTTTTTCGGCGGCGCGCAAGTCGCCGCCCTCCAGCCCCAGATCGGCGTCGATCACCCCCACAAGTGTAAGCAGCGGAAAGTTATGGCCCTTGGCCACCATTTGTGTGCCGATGATGATGTCGGCCCCGCCTTGGGCAATGTCCAGAATTCGCGCCTTCATTGCCCGTGTGCTGCCTGCCATGTCAGAGCTCAGCACCGCAATCCGCGCATCGGGGAAGCGGGCCTCGACCTCCTCGGCGAGCCGCTCGACCCCCGGGCCGATAGGTGCCAGCTTGCCTTCAACGCCGCAAGACGGGCAGGCGACGGGCACGGGCGTGCTCTCGCCGCATTGGTGGCAGACAAGCCGCGCCAGAAAGCGGTGTTCCACCATGCGCGCATCGCAATGCTCACAGCCGACCTGATGGCCACAGGCGCGGCATAACGTTAGCGGGGCAAAGCCGCGGCGGTTCAAAAACAGCAGCGCCTGCTCGCCATCGGCCATGCGCTGCGCCACGGCATCGGCCAGCATGGGTGAAATCCACTGGTTCGGCTGCATCGGCTCGGCGCGCATGTCAATGGCGCGCAACTCGGGCATTTCCGCCACGCCAAAACGCTCGGCCAGATCCAGCCGCGCATATTTGCCCGCCTGCGCATTGGCCCAGCTCTCAAGGCTGGGTGTGGCGCTGGCCAGCACCACCTGCGCACCCGATATGCTGGCGCGCAGCACCGCCATGTCGCGGGCGTGGTAATGCACACCGTCTTCTTGCTTGTAGCTGCCGTCATGCTCTTCATCGACCACGATGACCCCGAGGTTGCGAAACGGCAAAAACAGCGCCGAGCGCGCACCCACCACAAGCTGCGCTTGCCCGCGCGCCACCGCCTTCCATGTGCGGCGGCGCTCGGCCATGGTCACGCCCGAATGCCATTCGGCGGGCCGCGCGCCAAAGCGCGCCTCGACGCGGGCCATGAACTCCACGCTGAGCGCAATTTCCGGCAACAACACCAGCGCCTGCTGGCCAAGCTTAAGCGCCTCGGCCACGGCCTCCAGATACACCTCGGTCTTGCCCGACCCCGTCACGCCTTTCAACAGTGTTGTGCCGTAAGCGCCGCCTGCCACCCCGGCACGCAACTGCGCCGCCGCTTTTGCCTGTTCGCCGTTCAGCTTGGCACCCGGCAAGGACGGGTCCAGCGCCAAAAAAGGCCCATCGCGCGGGGCGAAAACCTCAACCAGACAGCCCTGCGCCACCAAACCCTTGATGACCGAGCCGGAAACCCCAGCCATGCTGGCCAGCTCGCCCGGCTGGAATGGCAGGCCGCCATACTCTTCAACCAGCGCCAGAACCTTTTCGCGTGCCGGTGTCATCCGGTCGGGCGTAGCGGTACCCGCAACAAGCACCTTTGTGTCACCCGGCGGATGCATCAGCCCCGGCGCACGCGTGGCCAGCCGCAACATCTGGCAAAGCGGGGTGATGGTATAATCGGCGGCGCGTGCCAGAAAATCGCGCATCGGGGCCGGTATGGCCGGCTCGTCCAGCACGCGGATAATCCCGCGCAGCTTGGCACGGTCAAACCCGCCCTGCCCCTTGCCCCAGACCGCCCCCAGCACACGGCGCGGGCCAAGCGGCACCTCGACCAATGCGCCCAGATCAACGCCACCGGCAGGTGCGCGATAGTCCAAAAATCGGTCGAGCGGCTCAACCGTCAGCACCGCCACGGCTGCGCCCTCATCAAAATCCCGCTCTTGGCCAAACAAGTCGCTCATTGGTATTCCATCCCACCGCGCGTTCCGCTAACATGCGCGCACAGCCAAACGGGCTGCATTATCAGCACAAAAAAACGGGTAGAGCAGATGAAATTTTTCGTGGACACGGCCGACATTGACGCGATTGCCGAGCTGAATGCAACCGGGATGGTCGATGGCGTCACCACCAACCCTTCGCTTATCCTGAAATCGGGGCGCGATATTCTGGAAGTAACCCGTGAAATTTGCGCGCTGGTCAAAGGCCCCGTCAGCGCTGAGGTTGTCTCGCTTGAAGCCGATGAGATGATCGCCGAAGGCCGCAAGCTGGCCGCCATTGCCCCGAATATCGCGGTGAAAGTGCCGCTGACATGGGCCGGCCTGAAAACCTGCAAAACCCTGACCGACGAAGGCCATATGGTCAATGTCACGCTGTGTTTCTCGGCCAATCAGGCGCTGCTGGCCGCCAAAGCCGGTGCGACATTCATTTCGCCCTTTGTGGGCCGTCTGGATGACATCAACCTCGATGGCATGGACCTGATCAGCGATATCCGCACGATTTACGACAATTTCGGCTTTGAAACCCAGATTCTCGTCGCATCGGTGCGCACGGTCAACCATGTTACGCAATCTGCGCTCATCGGTGCCGATGTGATTACCGCGCCCCCCGCCGTGCTGAAAAAACTGGCCGACCATCCGCTGACCGAAGCCGGGCTTGCCGCCTTCATGGCCGATTGGGCGAAGACCGGCCAGAAAATCCTGTAAGCGGGTATGCAAAGCGCCGACCTTTCCGCCGCCGAGGCGCTTAAGGCCGCTATTCTGGAAAATCCAGAAGCGGTTTTGGCCGATGCCGATGTGCTGCGCGCCCTGATTGGCGCGCAGGATACCGCCGAGCGGAATGTCGTGGATTTGCGTGCACGCTTTCTGGCCGAACTCGAAGGCCAGCTTGGCGCGCTGGAAACCACCCATCGCACCGTGCTGGCGGCGGCTTACGAAAACCTTTCGGGCACCAACCAGGTGCAGCGCGCTGTGCTGACCTTGCTGGAGCCCGACAGTTTCGCAGGCCTTCTCGATACGCTCCAGCGCGACCTGCCACCTATTCTCGGCATTGATGTTGTGCGTCTCTGCCTTGAAAGCGGCACACAAGATATCGACCTGCCGCACCCGGTGATTACCCCCATGAAGCCCGGCACAATACGAATCGCCGCCACCGGCAGCCCGAACACGCCGCAGCGCGCGGTTGTGTTGCGCGCCGCGACACCGCACACTATGCGGCTGTTTACCGGTGCAGCCGGGCGCGTGAAATCGGAGGCATTGCTGGCGCTCGACCTTGGTGCAGGCCGCCTGCCCGCGCTTTTGGCGCTTGGCGCAAAAGACCCTGCACATTTCTCGCCCGATCAGGGCGGCGACCTTCTCAACTTTCTGGCCCGCGCGCTGGAACGTGTGCTGCGCCGCTGGCTGACGTGACCCGGCCAAGCGCCCATCCAAGCGCCCAGTCATCCGATCTTTTGGGTCGCTGGCTTGTGCAAATGGAAGGGCTGCGTGATGCCAGCCCCCATACGATTGAAGCCTATCGGCACGATGTTGTTGCCTATCTTTGCTTCATGTCTGCGCATCTGGGTGGCGATCTGGGCCTTGCAGCGCTTGGCGCCGTGCGCACCGCCGATTTGCGCGCATGGATGGCGCATGAACGCGCCGACGGGCTGGGCGCGCGCAGCCTTGGTCGCGCGCTTTCGGCGGTGAAATCCTTCTATCGCTGGCTGGGGCAGGCCGAAGGGGTCGATACAAGCGCCGTGCTGGCCATGCGTGCGCCCAAGGCAGGCGCGCGCCTGCCCCGCCCTGTCAGCCCTGATGCCGCGCGCGATATGATCAGCCGCACCGGGTTGCAAGCCGCCCTGCCTTGGGTGGCGGCGCGCGATGTCGCCGTTGTCACGCTGCTTTACGGCTGCGGTTTGCGCATTTCCGAGGCCTTGGGGCTAAAACACGCCGACGCCCCCCTGCCCGAGGTGCTGCGCATTCTGGGCAAGGGCAAGCGCGAGCGTCTGGTGCCGGTGCTGCCCGTGGCGCGCATGGCGGTCGATGCCTATCTGCGCCTATCGCCCCATGCGGCCAATGGCGATGATCCGCTGTTCCTTGGTGTGCGCGGCGGCCCACTCGGCCCACGCATCGTGCAAAAAACCATGGCCGATGTGCGCCGCCAGCTTGGCCTGCCCGACAGCACAACGCCCCATGCCATGCGCCATTCCTTTGCCACGCATTTGCTTGCCGCGGGGGGGGATTTACGCACCATTCAGGCACTGCTTGGCCATGCCTCGCTGGCAACAACGCAGGTTTATACCGGGGTTGATCAGGCCCGGCTGATGGATGTTTACCGCGCTTGCCACCCGCGCGCGGGCAAGGATTAAGTCAATCTGGGCAAGAAATGGCTGTAATCATGCCGCGTGGTTCTTTATGACGCTTTTATGAAGCATTATGTTCCAGCATTCGCAGTTCATCTGTTTACCGCCACCGGAGCGGGCCTTGCCCTTGTTGCCATGCTTGCTGCGGGCAATCAGAACTGGTCGATGATGTATCTTTGGCTGCTGGCGGCGCTGGTGGTTGACGGTATTGACGGTCCGCTTGCGCGCAAATTCAACGTCAAGAAATACGCCCCGCAATGGGATGGCGTGCTGCTCGATCTGATCATTGATTATCTGACCTATGTGTTCATCCCCGCCTATGCGCTGTTCCAATCCGGGCTTTTGCCGGGCTGGGGGGGCTGGATCGCGGCGCTGGTCGTCTGCCTTACCGGCGCAATTTATTTCGCCGATACCCGCATGAAAACATCGGACAATTCATTTTCGGGCTTTCCGGGCTGCTGGAACATGGTTGTGCTGGTGTTTTTCGCAGTGGATATGCCCAAAACCCTGATGCTGGCCATTGTCGCCGCGCTGGCGCTGGCGCAGTTCTTCCCGCTCAAATTTGTGCATCCTGTGCGCACGCGGCGCTTTCGCCCGCTCTCGCTTGCGGTCATGGCGGCTTGGGTCTGCATTGCCTTCTGGATCGGGTTTGATGATTTTGAGCCAACGTGGCTTGCGCAAATCCTGCTGATCATCACAAGCTGCTATTTGCTGTTTATCGGCGTGGCCATGCAGATCTGGCCTATAGCCGCATCAAAAGCACGCCGCATAAAATAAGCCCGCCAGCCAGCCATTTGCCCGTGTCAGCACGCTCGCGCATGATGAAAACACCGATGAGCATGGCAAACAGCACCGAGGTTTCGCGCAGGCTTGCCACCAGCGCAATCGGCGCTTTGGTCATCGCCCAGACGACAATCCAGTAAGCGCCAAGCGACAGGGCACCGGCCAAAGCGCCGCGCTTGCACGCCGCCCCGCTGGCCATAAAAACCGGCTTGCCTCGCCAAAACAGCGCGGCAACAACAAAAAACACTGCATCCAGAAAGAACATCCAGCCGGTGAAGGCGGCAGCATCCAGCGCCAGCCTAGCGCCAATGCCATCAACCAGCGAATAGCCCGCCGTGCACAGCGCCGAGCCAAGCGCGAGCGGCAAAAGCCGCCGCGCCTCGCCATTGCTGAACACGCCTTGCGCCATCAGCACCACGCCAAACCCAACGGCGGCAATGCTTGCATATTGAACGCCGCTCACCGCGTCGGCCAGCACAAACACCCCGATCAGCGCCACAATCATGGGGGCTGTGCCGCGCGCAATCGGGTAGACGCGCGACAGGTCTCCATGGCCATAGGCGGCGGCCAGAAACAGCTTGTAGGCAGTGTGCAAAATCCCCGAGGCAAGCAGCCATGGCCATGCCGCAGGGGCGGGCCATGCAAACACCATCGCCATAATCAACCCCATCACCCCTTGTGACAGGGTCAAAAGCAGCATGCCCTGAAACCGGTCGCCCCCGGTTTTGATGACCGCATTCCAGCTTGCATGAAGCAGGGCCGCAAACAGAACCGCCAGAAAAACCGTAACGCTCATGCCTGCACCCTTTGATGATGCACCAGCCCTAGCGCCGCATCGGGCCGGGAGCAAGCGCGGCTATATCAGCACGCCGGCCGCGCGCTCGTGTTTTGGTGCGTTTCGCGTGAATGGCTATGAACGCGACATGCTCAAGCGCGCCGTATGGGCTTTTTGGTGGAGCCTTCGGGCATCCTTGCAACTTGGCTGCAAGGATGCCCGAAGGCAATTGGCTTTAGCCAAGCGCGCTATCACAGCGCGCGCAAACCCCTGCATGCTTATGCGTGCCGACATCGGGCAAAATCTTCCAGCAGCGGGCGCATTTCTGCCCCTCGGCGCGGCCAAACACCACCGCCACTTCCGTCACGTCGGGCAGGGTGAACACATCGGCAATCGCCGCTTCCGTGCTGAACATGACCGCCGAAGTAATGCAGATATCGGCAAAATCGACACTGGTCACATCGGCCGCCAATTGCGGATCGGAGATATAGACCAGCGGGGCTGCTTCAAGACTTGCGCCAATCACCTTGGCGGTGCGCTGCACCTCCAAAGCGGCGGTCACAACACGGCGCACGCGGCGGATCCCCTCCCATTTCGCGGCCAGATCGGCGTTCAGCCATTCGCCCGGGGTTTGCGGGAAGTCCTGCAAATGCACCGAACTGTCATCGCCGGGATGCAGGTTCAGCCAGACATCTTCCATGGTGAAGGGCAGCATCGGGGCCAGCCATGTGGTCAACCGTTCAAACAATGCCGCCATAACGGTGCGTGCGGCGCGCGCATTCAGGCTATCGGCAGCGTCGCAATAAAGTGCGTCCTTGCGGATATCGAAGTAAAACGCCGATAGATCGACCGTGCAGAACTGGAACAGTTTCTGGAACACGCCCTGAAAGTCGTAAGCCGCATAGCCCTTGCGCACCACGCCATCAAGCTCGGCCAGACGATGCAGGATCACCTGTTCAAGCTCGGGCATATCGGCCAAAGCCACGGGTTTTACCGCATCCCCGCCCAGCGCGCCCAGCATATAGCGAAGCGTGTTGCGCAAGCGGCGGTAGCTGTCGGCCACCCCTTTCAGGATTTCCTTGCCGATGCGCAAATCAATCGTGTAATCGCATTGCGCCACCCACAGGCGCAGGATATCGGCACCGTATTGGTCTATCACCTCTTGCGGGGCCACGGTGTTACCGATGGATTTGGACATTTTCATGCCCTTTTCATCCAACGTGAACCCATGCGTTAGCACGGCCTTGTAAGGCGCGCGGCCCTTGGTGCCGCAGCTTTGCAGCAGGCTGGAATGAAACCAGCCACGATGCTGGTCGGTGCCTTCAAGGTAAAGGTCGGCCACACCGTCGGGCGAGCCGTCAGCGCGGTCGCGCACCACGAAGGCGTGGGTCGAGCCGGAATCAAACCACACATCCAAAATGTCGCTCACCTGTTCATAGGCGGCAGGGTCATACAGCCCGCTCAGGAACCGCGCTTTCGCGCCATCCTTATACCAGGCATCGGCACCCTCGGCGCAGAAGGCTTCGGCAATGCGGGCATTGACCGCCTCATCACGCAACAGAAAATCGGCATCGCTCGGCTGCGCGCCGACCTTCACAAAGCAGGTCAGTGGCACGCCCCAGGCGCGCTGGCGGCTCAGCACCCAGTCGGGGCGCGCGGCAATCATCGAATGCAGACGGTTGCGGCCTGACTGGGGCGTCCATTTCACATGGTCGATCTCGGTCAGCGCGCGCTGGCGGATGGTTTTGCCATGGGTATCATCGCCGCCAATCTCTTTGTCGATCGCGGCAAACCATTGCGGCGTATTGCGATAGATCACCGGCGCTTTGGAGCGCCACGAATGCGGGTAGCTATGCTTGACCTTGCCCTTGGCAAACAGCGCGCCGGCATAGGCAAGCTGCTTGATCACCGACACATTCGCCGGGCCTTCCTTGCCATCGGGGGCAATGATGTGCTGGCCACCAAACAAGGGCAGGTTGGCGCGGTAGCTGCCATCGGGCTCGACGTTATAGGTCATCTGCAAGCCGTGTTTCAGGCCAAGCTGATAGTCGTCATCGCCATGGCTGGGGGCGGTATGCACAAAGCCCGTGCCAGCCTCGTCGGTCACATGCTCGCCGGGCAGCATGGGGATGTCATAATCCCATTCGGTTACAGGTTTGCCGTCAGCGTCTTTGATGCCACGGAACGGGTGGGCGAGAACGATAGATTTCAAAAAGTCATTATGAATCTGATAGCGCACGAAAAACTTGGCTTTGAACTGTTCTTGCAAACCCACAGAAAGACCATCTGCCACAAGAAGCCACTGACCTATTTCGAGCTTCGAACCATCTTCAACTTCAGATACTTCGAAAATGCTGTAATTAACCGTTCCGAAGTTCGGGTTGAATGCAACGGCCCTGTTTTGCGGAATTGTCCAAGGTGTAGTCGTCCAAATCACAACCGAGGTGGAATGCGCCTTTAGTTCCTCAAGCGAAAGCTCCTTGGATGCCGATCCGGTAGAGGGCTGTGCTGGCTTCCGAACCAAATCGACATCGTTCGGGAGCGGCTCTTCTCCAACTACTGAATATTTCAGGTCAGCAACAGGAAACCGCACCCAAATCGTGTGGCTGGTATGGTCGTGATACTCCACCTCCGCCTCGGCCAAGGCGGTTTTCTCGACCGGCGACCACATCACCGGTTTGCTGCCCTGATACAGGCTGCCATTCATCAGGAATTTCATGAACTCCTCGGCGATCACCGCCTCGGCGGAAAAATCCATGGTCAGGTACGGGTCATCCCATTTGCCCTGTACGCCAAGGCGCTTGAACTCGTCGCGCTGGATATCCACCCAGCCCTCGGCGAATTTGCGGCATTCCTGACGGAAATCGACCGGATCAACCGCGTCCTTGTCCAGACCCTTGGCGCGGTATTGCTCTTCGATCTTCCATTCAATCGGCAGGCCGTGGCAATCCCATCCCGGCACATAGCGCGCATCTCGCCCCATCATCTGCTGGGAGCGGACAACCATGTCTTTCAGGATCTTGTTCAGCGCATGGCCAATGTGCAAATGCCCGTTGGCATAGGGCGGGCCGTCATGCAGCACAAAGGGCGGGCGTCCTTCTTTGGCGCGCAGGCGGTCATAAATCCCCATCTTCTCCCATTTCGCCAGCCAGTCGGGCTCGCGGGCAGGCAATCCGGCGCGCATGGGAAAATCGGTTTCGGGCAGGTTCAGCGTGTCTTTATAGTCGGGCGTGTCGGCGCACATGATATGGCTCATTCATTCTAGGGGAGTCGGGCATTCTAGGGGAGTCGGGCATTCTAGGGGAGTCGGGCAAGAAAATTCAGATAGGGTGATGGCGGCGCGGCAAGGCCATGCGCCTAGTCCCGGCGACTGTTGTTCAGCGCGCCGGGCTGCTAATTCGAATAATAACAGCAAAATTCAAACCCATGGGCGGCGTTATAGGCGTATTGGGCGCGCGCGTCCATAGCCCGTTGCCGCCGCTGCGACACTGTGCAGCTTGCACATCACCCCCAAAGGCGCAAACTGGGCGCAAATACACGAGGTTCTTATGCCGATACCGCCCCGTTTTGACATATCCGCAGCCGAGATCGACCGTGTTGTTGCCTGCTTTTATGCCCGCATCCGCCACCATGAAACGCTTGGCCCGGTGTTCAACACCCATGTGAAAGACTGGCCCGCCCACGAGGCGAAAATCGCCGCCTTCTGGCG
Organism: Paracoccaceae bacterium; assembly: GCA_040880065.1. Classification (GTDB taxonomy): domain Bacteria; phylum Pseudomonadota; class Alphaproteobacteria; order Rhodobacterales; family Rhodobacteraceae; genus Abyssibius. The sequence goes on from JBBDJE010000003.1 coordinate 195,758, forward strand.
CAATGCGATTATGATGGAGCGTGAGTATTCTGGCAACCCGATGCAGGTGCACCGCGCCAGGGCCGATGTTTTGCCCGGCCATTTCACCCCGTGGCTGGCGGCGTTCGACACGGTTCTGGCCGAAGAGTTGCCCGCTGAAAGCGCGCGCGCCTTTTCCGCCCTTGCCCACCGCATCGGGCGCGGTTTGCGCATGGGGCTGGTGGCGCGCGGCCAGCAAGCAGACGGCCCGCCCGATTTGCGCAGCGGTGCCTTTGGCCCATGAGCCCGCAAACAATTGCAATTGTGGGTGCGGGCATTGGCGGGCTGGCCGCCGCCGCGCTTTTGGCTGGCGATGGTCATAATGTTACGGTGTTTGACCAGTTCGCAGCGCCACGCCCGCTTGGCTCTGGCCTTGTGCTTCAGCCAACCGGACAGGCGGTGCTGGCCGAGATCGGCGCGCTGGCCACGGCCCAGGCGCATGGTGCGGCAATTGATCGGCTTATCGGGCGCGAGGTAAGCAATAACAGGCGCGTGCTGGATGTGCGCTATAGCCATAATGGCACGCGCGCGGGGCTGGCAATTCACCGCGCCAGCCTGTTTGATGCGCTGCTTGCCGCCGCAATCGCGGCTGGTGCGCAACTATCGCCCGACAGCCCTGTGGCGGGTCAAACCCATGACGCGCCGCGCCGCATTATATTGCAAAACGGCAAGCAACACGGCCCGTTTGATTTGGTGGTCGATGGGTAATCCCCCCTAAAATTAGTGGTGTTCAAAAGTAGAATTTTCTCGGCAAGTT
>JBBDJE010000004.1:0-52302 GCA_040880065.1 Paracoccaceae bacterium
ATCAATAAAGCCGGCATCGGCCAGCCGCCGGGTTGTGGGCCAGGCGACAGCCAGCGGGTGCAGCCCGGCATCAGCCGTGGCTTGTGTCCAGTCCAGAACCGAAGGCTCGCTGAAATCGCCGGTGATGATGATAATCGCATCGCCCGGCTTGGTGAAATCGGCAAATAGCAGGTCCAGCGCCGGGCTACGGGTGCGCGTGGCCCAGTCGATGAGTTCGGGCGCGGTATTTACAAAAGGCGCCGGGCCATATTCGATTCCCAGCGCTTGATAGGGCTGGTAGGGCTCGTCATCGAGCTGGATGTTGAACAGCCACACTTCGGTGCCGTTCACATCAATCTGCACGCCAAGGTCGTTGTTGCTATGCCCGATAATAGGGTAGCGGCTGATCACGGCATTGGACCATAGCGCCACGTTTTCCTGCGTTTGCTCGTAATAGTAGTAGCCGAGTTCCGCAGCCAGCACAGCGGCGGCCGAAGCGCCATCGGCGGGGCAATATTCGGCCTCGCAAATCTCGCTTTGCAGCCGGGTTTGCTGCAGCCCGATAATATCGGCATCCATCGCGCGGATCACTGCCAGCGTTTCATCGACGGGTTTGCCATCGCTCGCACCGCCGCCAAAGATGTTGAAAGACATGATGCTAAGCGTTTCCGCGTGCAGCGGGGCTGAGAAGGTTAACAATGCAAGACCAAGCAAAGAGTGCCGCATATTTCAGGCTCCAGATATCAGTTTCGGGCAAAACCTAACACGAAATTTGAACCGCACACGGAAATTTTGCAGCTTTTTGCGTATGGCACGCTGTGGGGGCAAAAATTTGTTCACAACATCTGGTGGGTGGCAGCACGCGCACCGCAATACCTGCCATTGCCCATGTTTTTTACGTTAAGTGGGGCAAATTGTCATTGATTTCCATGAAATGTTGCGTTACTCCAAACCTATCAAGAGGTTCGGGTAGCGACATAAGGCCAAAGGCCAATAACCAGAGCAGGTTTCATACAGGCCCCGCATTTCTTGAGATGAGATCCGACGCGACGTGAGCAGACACGCAAGTGGCGCGCAGTCGGGCAGGGCCCGAACGGGACAGTCGGCGGATCGTGGTAGCAGTCACGATCCGCCGTTTCCGTTTTGGGGCGGTAACAGGAGCATGAGACGTGGAGCTACGTTTCAGAGGCGAGTCAGTCCACAGGGTGGACGCCAAGGGCCGTGTTTCGGTCCCGGCGTCCTTTCGGCGCGTGCTTGAACTTGGCGATCCTGATTGGGTTGAGGGCAGCAACCCCAGCTTTGTGCTGATCTACGGGCTGGATGGCACCGTTTGCCTCAATGGCTATACCAAACGCGAGGCCGACAGGCTTGGCGAAAAAATCGCCAGCCTGCCCTATGGCACCATGCGCAAGCGGATGGAGCGGCGGTTGATGACGCAATCGGCTTACCTCACGCTTGATGACAATGGCCGTTTTGTGCTGAGCCAGGCGCTGCGCGAACAGTTTGGCATTACCGACGAGGCGAAATTCGCCGGCATGAACGAGAAATTCGAAATCTGGACACCCGAAGCCTTCGAGGCTGATCAGGCCTTGCTGGATGCCGAGGATGATGCCCCCGGCATTAATCTGCTCGAGGCGTTGAACGCGCCGCGGCAGGGGATTTAGCCATGTCGGCGCCAGCACATGTGCCGGTGCTGCTGGCCCCGCTTTTGGCGCAGGTTGCGCCTGTTGGCGGCGTTTGGCTTGATGGCACCTTTGGTGCGGGCGGCTATAGCGCCGGGTTGATTGCGGCGGGTGCTGAACACGTTATTGGCGTTGATCGTGACCCTGACGCGCGCAAAGCCGGCGATGCGCTGGCCGCTGCCAACCCCGGAAAATTCAGCTTTGTTGCGGGCGAGTTTGGCGATCTTGCCGAAATTGCCGCCGACCTTGGCCATAGCACGCTGGCCGGCATTGTGCTTGATATCGGCGTATCATCAATGCAGATCGACCAGGCCGCGCGCGGGTTTTCCTTCGCCAAACCCGGCCCGCTCGATATGCGCATGGCGCAATCCGGCCCTTCGGCGGCCGATCTTGTGAATACCGCTCCCGAATCCGCGCTTGCCGATATTCTTTTTCAGTTTGGTGAAGAACGTGCCAGCCGCCGCATTGCGCATGCAATTGTTGAAGCGCGCGCCGATGCGCCCATTACCACCACCGAAGCTTTGGCCGAAATTGTTTCCAAATGCCTGCCGCGCCCCAAAAAGGGCCAGATTCACCCTGCAACGCGCAGCTTTCAGGCCTTGCGCATTGCTGTGAATGATGAGCTTGGCCAACTGGCAAAGGGGCTGGAGGCGGCGGAAGCCACGCTCGCCCCAGGTGGTTTGCTGGCTGTGGTGACGTTTCATTCGCTGGAAGACCGCATGGTCAAGCGCTTCATGGCCGGTGGCGCAGATGATGGCACCAAGGTCAACCGCTACGCCCCGGCTGGCCAGCAAACCGCCCTGCGCTGGGACAGAGTGACCCGCAAAGCCGTAACCGCCGATGAGGATGAATGCGCTGCCAACCCGCGCGCGCGCTCGGCCCGTTTGCGCGTGGCACGCCGGCTTGAGGGTGAAGCCAGGCCGGTTGATGCCCGCGCGCTGGGTGCGCCGCGTTTTGATGTTGCGGGGGTTCTGGCATGAAAAGCGTTCTTTACCTTTGTGCGCTGGCGCTGGTGCTGATCTTTGCAACATGGGCCTATCAGGTGAACTACCGCACGAAATCTGAAATGGACCATGTAAGCCAGTTGCAGCGCGAAATTGCGCATGAGCGTCAAATCCTTGCCGTGCTGCGCGCCGAATGGGCCTATCTGAACCGCCCCGAGCGGTTGCGCGCTCTGGTGGAAATGAACTTCGCCGATTTGCGCCTGATGCCACTGCATGCCGATCATTTCGCAAAAATCAGCGATGTTGCCATGCCGCGCCCGCCAATGCCCGATGATATAGACGGGCTGATCAGCGGGCTGGTTGATACCGCCGCGCGTGAGGCCGAAGAGAGCGAGGGCCAGCCATGATCCGCCGTCCGCTTCGCCCGCTTGCCCGCATTTTGCGCGCCCGCCTGACCGGCGAAGACCCCGACAAGATCGAGGCCGAAGCCCGCGCTGCCCGCATGCGCAGCCTGCGCGCCGCCGAAAAACGCCGCGCCGAGTTGCGCCTTTGGCTGCTTGCTGCGGTGTTTCTGGCGGCATTTGCCAGCGTGGGCGGCAAAATGTTCATGCTGGCCACAACCGAGGCTGTCGAGCCTGTGGCCAGTGTCAACACTTCGCCCATTGTCAACCAGCGTGCCGATATCGTGGATCGTAATGGCGCGATACTGGCCACCAACCTTGTCACCGCCTCGCTATACGCCAACCCGCAAGACATGATAGACCGCGTGGCGGCTGCCGAAGGCCTGGCGCAGATATTCCCCGACCTCAGCGCTGCTGACCTGCTGCGCCAGTTTTCCGGCACGCGCAAGTTTATCTGGGTGCGGCGCAAAATGTCGCCCGAGCAGCAGCAGGCGGTTTATGACCTTGGCGAGCCGGGCTTGCAGTTTGGCCCACGCGAATTGCGCCTTTACCCCAATGGTGCCTTTGCCGCGCATATTCTGGGGGGCACAAGTTTCGGGCGCGAGGGTGTGCATGCTGCCGAAGTGATCGGCACGGCGGGCGTGGAACTGGCCTTTGATACCTATTTGCGCGACCCCGCCAATGAAGGTGCGCCGCTGCGCCTGTCGCTTGACATGCCGGTGCAATCGGCGCTGGAACAGGTGCTGGCGGGTGGCATGGCGCTCATGAATGCGCGCGCCGCCTCTGCGGTGTTGATGGAGGCCGATACCGGCCGCATTGTCGCCATGGCCAGCCTGCCGGATTTTGACCCGAACCACCGCCCGCTGCCGCCAAGTTCGGGCGACCCTGCCGATAGCCCGCTGTTCAACCGCGCTGCACAAGGGCGCTACGAGCTCGGCTCGACCTTCAAGATTTTTACCGCCGCTCAGGCGATGGAAAGCGGCTTTGCCACACCTGAAACGATCATCGACACATCCGGCCCGCTGTCATGGGGGCGGTTCCGTATTCGCGATTTTCGCAACTATGGCCCGCGCCTGAGCCTGATGGATGTAATGGTGCATTCATCGAATATCGGCACGGCGCGGCTGGCCGCAGCTATGGGCACCGAGGCGCAGCAGGGCTTTTTTGGCGCGCTTGGCATGCTTGAGCCGCTTACACTTGAACTGCCCGAATCCGTAAGCTCCAACCCGTCCACCCCCGCGCGCTGGTCCGAGCTGTCAACCATGACGATCTCCTATGGCCACGGGCTGGCGGCCACGCCGGTGCATCTGGCTGCCGCCTATGCGAGCCTTGTAAACGGCGGCTTGCGGGTGCGCCCGAGCCTGCTCATGAACAGCCCCGTGCCAAGCGAAGCCGATCGCATCGTCTCGCCACAAACCTCGGCCAACATTCGCGAAATGCTGCGCGCGGTGGTTGTGCGCGGCACGGCCTCACTGGGCGAGGTCGAGGGTTACGAGGTTGGCGGAAAGACCGGAACCGCCGATAAACCAAACCCGCAGGGCGGCTACTATGAAGACCGTGTGATTGCCACTTTCGCTGGCGCCTTTCCTATGTCAAACCCGCGCTATGTGCTGATTGTCACGCTGGATGAACCGGTCGATACAACCGGAACCGAGCCGCGCCGCACGGCGGGCTGGACATCTGTGCCGGTTGGCGCCGAGATCATTCGCCGGATCGCACCGCTATTGGGGATGCGTCCTAACCGTACCGAACTGGCGCCTGTCGTGATGGCGTCGCAATAGAACGTGGCAAGATGGACAGACCAACCCGGCCTTTAGCAGACCTTCAGCTTGGTGATATGGTCCACCCATTGGGCGACACTGCCAGCCTCGCGTTTAGTGGTATTTCGGTTGACAGCCGCACCACAAAACCCGGCCATTTATTCGCAGCCATGCCCGGCACCAATGCGCATGGCGCTACATTTGCGAGCTTTGCGCTGCGTATGGGCGCTGTGGCGGTGCTGACCGATGCACAGGGCGTGGCGCTGCTCAATGAGGAGTTCGGCAGCCTGCCCGCGCCTGTTTTACTGGCCGACAACCCGCGCCGAGCACTGGCTGTAGCGGCTGCCAACTGGTTTGGGGCCCAGCCCGAAACGGTTGTCGCGGTCACCGGCACCAATGGCAAAACCTCGGTTGCAACCTTTGCGCGACAGTTGTTTGAGGCCCTTGGCGAGGCGGCGGTCAATTTTGGCACAACAGGGGTTGAAGGCGCGGTTATCGCTCCGCTTTTGCACACCACGCCCGAGCCGCTGACATTGCACAAACTGCTGGCCGATCTTGCCGCGCAAGGCATTACGCATGCGGCGATGGAGGCTTCAAGCCACGGGCTTGCGCAAGAGCGGCTTGCCGCCGTGCAACTGCACGCCGCCGCTTTTACCAACCTCACGCGCGACCATCTCGACTACCACCCCGATGTTGAAAGCTACTTCGCCGCCAAGGCGCTGCTGTTCAATCAGGTTTTGCCGCACGATGGCACCGCCGTGATCAATATGGATGACCCGTTTGGCGCGCGCATGGCCGAGGTGGCGGCCGGGCGCGGGCAGAAAATTATCCGCGTCGGGCGCGACCCTTCGGCCGATCTGCGCATCCGCGCCACGCGCTTTGATGCCGACGGTCAGGATTTGCGCTTTGACTGGCAGGGCGAAGGCCACGTTGTGCGGCTTGCGCTTATCGGCGGCTTTCAGGCGGGCAATGCTCTGCTTGCAGCCGGTTTGGCCATTGGCTGTGGGGCCAAGCCCGAGGCGGTATTCGCGGCATTGCCCATGCTCGCCACTGTGCGCGGGCGCATGCAGCTTGCTGCCACGCGGCGCAACGGCGCCAAAGTGTTTGTCGACTACGCCCACACCCCCGACGCGCTGCAAACCGCGCTGACCGCGCTGCGCCCGCATGTGCTTGGGCGGATCATCGCGGTTTTTGGCGCAGGCGGTGATCGCGACCGTGGCAAGCGCCCCTTGATGGGGGCCGCGGCTGCAAATTATGCCGATAGTGCCTATGTGACAGATGACAACCCCCGCACCGAAGAACCGGCCAGCATTCGTGCCGCCGTTATGGCCGGCTGCCCCGAGGGCATAGAAGTCGGCGACCGCGCCGAGGCGATTTTGCGCGCGATTGACGCCGCACAGCCGGGCGATGCCGTGCTGATTGCCGGAAAAGGCCATGAAAGCGGGCAGATTGTTGGGCGTGATACCTTGCCCTTTGACGATGTCGAACAGGCGAGCATGGCGACCAAAGCGCTGGACGGGCTGGGCCTGTGAGCAGGCTCTGGACCGGTTCTGAACTGGCAAAGGCCACGGGTGCGGCGGTGTCTGTCGACGGTGTCGATGGCATTTCGATTGATACGCGTAGCCTGAAGCCGGGCGACTTGTTCGTTGCTTTGCAAGACCAGCGCGACGGGCATGACTTTGTGGCACATGCGCTGCAAGGCGGCGCGGCGGCAGCGCTTGTGGCGCGTGACCTTCCCGGCGTTGCGCGCGAAAAGCTGATCATCGTGGCCAACCCGTTGGCGGCGCTTGGCCAGTTGGCGGCTGCAGCGCGTGCGCGTTCAGCCGCCAAGGTTGTTGCGGTGACAGGTTCGGTCGGCAAAACCGGCACAAAGGACATGCTGCGCATTATTTTTGCAGATCAGGGCCGCGTTCATGCGGCTGAAAAAAGCTATAACAACCATTGGGGCGTGCCGCTGACATTGGCGCGCATGCCGCGTGATACCGAATTTGCAGTGATCGAGCTTGGAATGAACCACCCCGGCGAAATTGCCCCGCTTGCCCGCCTTGCCCGCCCGCATGTCGCGCTGATCACCACGGTGGCGGCTGTGCATGCTGGCGCGTTTGAAACGCTGGAGGCGATTGCCGATGAAAAGGCTTCGATATTTGAGGGGCTGGAGAAAGGCGGCATCGCCGTTTTGCCAGCCGATAATGCTCATTTCGCCCGACTTTCAGCCAAAGCGCGGCAACATGCTGGCGACATCATCAGTTTTGGTGGCACCGATGGCGCCACATTCCGGCAGCTTGAAGCCCGTCCCGGCCCAACCGCCACGGTGATCAACGCACATAGTCCGGATGGGCCATTCCTGTTCAAGCTCGGAGCACCTGGCCTGCACTTGGCCATGAACGCGCTTGGCGCTCTGGCCGCCGCCCATGCCGCGGGAGCCGATCTGGCGCGCGCGGCGCTGGCCTTGGCCATATGGCGCGCACCCGAGGGGCGCGGCGCGCGGCTTGGCATAGCACTCGGCCCGAGCGGCATGGACGGGCAAATCACCCTGATTGACGAAAGTTATAACGCCAACCCTTCAAGCATGGGTGCTGCGCTGGATGTGCTGACGCTCTGTCCGGTTGAAGACGGCATTGGCCGCGTTGCCGCCGGACGGCGCATAGCGATTTTGGGCGATATGCTGGAACTGGGGCAGGATGAACTTTCGCTGCACGCCGCACTTGCGCACCATGGCGCGCTTGAAAATATCACCATTATCCACTGTGTCGGGCCGCGCATGCACGCGCTTTACAAAGCACTGCCCGGCAATAAGCGCGGCCAATGGTTCGAAAATGCGCAAGCCTGTGCAGCCAAAGCAGCCAAGCTGCTGGACGCGGGTGATGTTGTCATGGTCAAAGGATCACTTGGTGCGGCCATGCGCCATGTGGTTGACGCGATCAAAAATTTGGGCGAATGCAGCCCGCTGGACCAAAGCGAGGGGGCGTAATGCTGTATTGGCTCAAAGATCTGTCGGACGGTGGGGATGTGTTCAACCTCTTCACCTATATCTCTTTTCGTGCAGGTGGTGCGTTTCTGACCGCGCTTGTCATCGGCTTTGTCTTTGGCCGCCCGATGATCAACTGGCTCAAAAAGAAACAGAAAATGGGCCAGCCCATTCGCGATGACGGCCCGCAAAGCCATATTCTGCAAAAGGCAGGCACGCCTACAATGGGCGGTGCGCTCATTTTGCTGGCATTGCTTGTGTCTACCATTCTTTGGGCACGGCCCGATAATGGCTATATCTGGCTGGTGCTGTTTGTCACCGGGGCCTTTGGCCTTATCGGCTTTGCCGATGACTATGCCAAGGTCACCAAACAGAACACGAAGGGCGTTTCCAGCAGGCTGCGCATTGGCATTGGCGCGCTCGTGGCGCTTATCGCGGGCATTTGGGCGATGTATCTGCACCCAGCCGAATTGTCGGGCTATCTGGCCTTTCCGGTTTTCAAAAACGCCTTGCTCTACATGGGCTATATCTTTGTGCCCTTCGCGATGCTCGTGATTGTAGGCGCCGCCAATGCCGTGAACATGACAGACGGCCTTGACGGGTTGGCCATTATGCCGGTGATGATTGCCGGCGGCTCGCTCGGTGTTATAGCCTATGTTGTTGGCCGCACCGACTTTACCGAATATCTTGAGGTGCATTATGTCGCCGGAACCTCGGAAATTGCCATTTTTGCTGCCGCGCTGATTGGCGCTGGGCTTGGCTTTCTTTGGTATAACGCGCCCCCTGCCGCCGTGTTTATGGGCGATACCGGCAGCCTTGCGCTTGGCGGCGCGCTTGGCGCGATTGCCGTGGCCACCAAGCACGAAATCGTGCTGGCGATCATCGGCGGGCTGTTCGTGCTCGAGGCGATGTCGGTGATTATTCAGGTGTTATACTTCAAACGCACCGGCAAGCGTGTGTTTCTCATGGCACCAATACATCACCATTTCGAGAAAAAGGGCTGGGGCGAGGCGCAGATTGTTATCCGCTTCTGGATCATCTCGGTTATTCTGGCGCTGATCGGGCTTGCAACGCTGAAACTGCGCTGACCAAAGCCGCATATGGTTGCCGGCGACGCGTGCAGAATGGCAACCGCCCTTCGGGGCGGTTGAATGAAGGAATGACGAAATGATGGCTGCAACCGGATATGCCAACCGCAAGGTCGCAGTGCTTGGGCTTGCCCGCTCCGGCCTTGCCGCTGCGCGCGCGCTGGCAGAAGGCGGGGCCGAGGTTCTGGGCTGGGATGATAGCGAGAATGGCCGCGATCGGGCCGAGGCCGCAGGCATCCCGCTGGTTGATTTGCGCCGCGCAGACTGGTCTGAGGTTGCCGCCCTAATCGTCAGCCCCGGCATTGCGCATCTTTACCCCGCACCGAACCCGATTATTGCCGCTGCCATGGCTGCCGGTGTGCCGGTTGATAACGATATCGGGCTGTTCTTCGCATCTTTCGGGCGGGCTGATTGGGCGCAGTTGCAAACCGTGCCGCGTGTGGTTGCGGTAACGGGGTCCAACGGAAAATCCACTGTCACCGCGCTCATCCACCATATTTTGCAAAGCTGCAATATACCGGCGCAAATGGGCGGCAATATCGGCTTGGGGGTGTTTGACCTTGAACCGGCGCATGATGGCGAGGTGATTGTATTGGAGCTTTCAAGCTACCAGACCGAACTTGCCCGTGCGCTCACGCCGGATATTGCGGTGTTTACCAACCTCACGCCCGATCATCTGGACCGCCATGGTGGGCATGGGGGCTATTTTGCCGCCAAGCGCCGCCTTTTTGCCGAGGGCGCGCCGGACCGTGCAATTATCGGTGTGGATGAGCCTGAGGGCAGAATGCTTGCCAACCAGATCGCGCTGGCACCCGAAGATGACAGGCTGATCCGCGTATCATCAACCAGCAAACTGGGCGGGCCGGGCTGGTATGTTCTGGCGCGCAAGGGGTTTTTGGCCGAATGGCGCAAGAACAAGCAAATGGCCAGCATTGATTTGCGTGGCTTTGTGGGGCTGGCTGGCGCGCATAACCAGCAAAACGCCGCTGCCGCCTATGCCGCCTGCCGCGCGCTTGGCCTTGGTCCGCGCCAGATAGAACCGGCACTGGCCAGTTTTACCGCCCTGCCGCACCGTTGCCAGTTTTTGGGCGAGGTGAATGGCGTGCGGGTCATCAACGATTCCAAAGCCACCAATGCCGATAGCACCGCCTATGCGCTGGCCGCGTTCAAAAACATCCGCTGGATAGCGGGCGGGCAGGCCAAGGCGGGGGGAATCGCTTCGCTTGCCCCTCATTTTGGCAACGTGGCCAAGGCCTATCTGATTGGCGATGCGCAGATCGACTTTGCCACAACGCTGGGCGAGCACCCGAACGAATGCTGCGAAACGCTGGCAAATGCCGTGGCCAAGGCACTGGCCGAGGCCGCGCCGGGCGATGTGCTGCTTCTGTCGCCCGCATGCGCCAGCTTTGACCAGTTTACCAGCTTTGAAGACCGTGGCGCGCAGTTTGCGGCACTTTGCGGGTTCGACCTCTTATCGTAACGCTGGCCAGAGCGGAATTTTCGCGCTAGACTCCGCCTTACGGATGACCGGGCAAACCGGCGGCGTTACATGAGGATGAGCAGCCCCATGACCGAAATGGTTTTTAACACCGTGGCAACACGGCATGACGAGGCGATTCTATCGCGCTGGTGGCGCACGATGGACCGTTGGACGCTTGGCTTTGTGCTGATGTTGTTTGTCATCGGCGTGCTGCTGGGGCTTGCCGCATCGCCGCCTTTGGCCGAACGCAACGGGCTTGGCGCGTTTTACTATGTCAAACGGCAGGTGGCCTTCGGCTTGCTGGGGCTGGGCGCAATGGTGGTCATATCGACATTTTCGCCACAACGCTTGCGCCGCCTTATGGTGCTTGGCTTTATCGTTGTGTTTGTGTCATTGCTGTTCCTACCGGTCTTTGGCACCGATTATGGCAAAGGTGCTACGCGCTGGTTTTCGCTGGGATTCACCTCGCTGCAACCTTCCGAATTTGTAAAACCTGCATTTGTTGTGCTTTGCGCATGGCTGATGGCCGGATCGACCGATCTGAACGGTCCGCCGGGGCGGCTTTTGTCGTTCTTTCTGGCTGCAATACTGGCCTTCATGCTGGCGATGCAGCCTGATTTCGGGCAGGCGGGGCTTATTTTGGCTGCTTGGGGGATGATGTATTTTGTCTCCGGCGCGCCAGTGCGACTGCTGATTGTCGTTGGCGGCATGGCGGGCGGTGCCGGTTGGGCCGCCTATTCGTATTCCGAACATTTCGCGCGGCGGATTGACGGGTTCCTGACATCTGAGCTTGACCCGACCACGCAGCTGGGTTTTGCCACAAACGCCATTCAGGAAGGCGGCTTGTTTGGCGTTGGCGCAGGTGCGGGGAGTGTAAAATGGTCGCTACCCGATGCACATACCGATTTCATTATTGCCGTAGCAGCCGAGGAATATGGCGTGCTGATCTGCCTGCTCATCGTCGGCCTGTTCGCAGCCATTGTCGTGCGCTCGCTGCTGCGCTTGCTGCGTGAACGCGATGCTTTTGTGCGTCTTGCTGGCGTCGGGCTGGCGGCACTTCTGGCGTTTCAATCGCTTATCAACCTTGGTGTTGCCGTGCGGCTTTTGCCCGCCAAGGGTATGACGCTGCCGTTCATTTCCTATGGCGGCTCGTCTGCGCTGGCGACAGGCATTATGATCGGCTGCCTTTTGGCGCTGACCCGCCGCCGCCCGCAAGATGATATGGCCGACGTTCTGGGCCGGGGGCGGTAAAATGGCGGGTTTGGTGGTCATTGCAGCCGGTGGCACCGGCGGGCATATGTTTCCTGCACAGGCTTTGGCCGAAGAACTGCTGGCGCGTGGCTGGCAGGTGAAACTGTCGACCGACACGCGCGGCGCACGCTATGCGGACGGCTTTCCCGATGCTGTGGCGCGCGAGGTTGTGAAATCGGCTACCACAGCGCGGGGCGGGCCGTTGGGCAAAGCCATGGTGCTGCCGCGCATATTGGCGGGCGCGTGGGCGGCGCGGCGCTCGTTCAAACGCGATCGGCCCGATATTGTCATCGGCTTTGGGGGCTATCCGGCCATTCCGGCCATGCTTGCGGCCTGGACGCTGCGCCTGCCACGCATGATTCATGAACAAAACGGCGTGCTGGGCCGCGTAAACACCTTCTTTGCGGCGCGAGTCAGCGCTGTGGCTTGCGGCACATGGCCCACCAGCCTGCCCAAAGGGGTAGAGGGGGTGAATATAGGAAACCCCGTGCGCGCCGCGATCAAGGCCAAGGCGGGGGCCGCCTATATCCCGCCGGGCGACTACCCCATGTCGCTGTTGATGCTTGGCGGCAGCCAGGGTGCGCGCATCCTGTCGCGCGTTGTGCCCGAAGCACTTGCAAACCTGCCAAAGGCGTTGCGCAACCGCATCCGCATCGCCCATCAAGCCCGCCCCGAGGACCATGACGCCGTGGTCGCCGCTTATACTGATGCGGGCATCAAGGCCGAGGTGAAGCCGTTTTTCAACGATATTCCAACCCGTATGAGCGAGGCGCAACTGGTCATTTCGCGCGCAGGTGCCTCAACCCTTGCCGACCTGTCGGTCATTGGCCGCCCCGCTGTGCTGGTGCCATTTGCCGCCGCAATGGGCGACCATCAATCCGCCAATGCAGCACCTTTTGAGGCCGCTGGTGCGGCGGTTGTGCTGCCTGAAGCGGCGTTGACAGCCGCCACCCTTATGCAGCATATCCGCGATATTCTTGCCGATGAGGGCCGCGCCAAAGCCATGGCCGCCGCTGCATTGGCGCTTGGCCAGCCCATGGCCGCAACCCAACTGGCCGATTTGGTAGAATCGACCGCGACCCAGGAGCCGTCATGAACGCCCCCACGCGCCTGCCGCAAGATATTGGCCCCATTCATTTTGTTGGCATTGGCGGTATTGGCATGTCGGGCATTGCCGAGGTGCTGCTCAACCATGGCTATCGCGTGCAAGGCTCTGATCTGCGCGCCACGCCGATCACCGAACGGCTGGCAGGCAAGGGCGCAAAAATTTTCATCGGCCAGCGCACCGAAAACCTGAGCGGCGCTGCGGTTGTTGTCATTTCCTCGGCCATCAAACGCGGCAATCCCGAGCTTGATAATGCCCGCGCGCAGGGCATTCCTGTGGTGCGCCGTGCCGAAATGCTGGCCGAGCTGATGCGCCTGAAATCCAACATTGCCGTGGCCGGTACGCATGGCAAAACCACCACCACCTCGATGGTGGCGGCGTTGCTGGTCGGCGGCGGGCTTGACCCGACGGTGATCAATGGTGGCATCATCCACGCCTATGGCAGCAATGCGCGCATGGGCACGGGCGAGTGGATGGTGGTTGAGGCCGACGAGAGTGATGGCACATTCAACCGCCTGCCCGCCACCATTGCCATTGTCACCAATATCGACCCCGAACATCTTGACCATTACGGCAGTTTTGATGCTATCCGCGAGGCCTTCCACACCTTTGTGTCAAACATTCCGTTCTATGGCGCCGCGATTTGCTGCATCGACCATCCCGAAGTGCAAGCCCTTGTGGGCCGCATCACCGACCGCCGCGTTATCACCTATGGCCAAAATCCGCAGGCCGATCTGCGCATCGAGAACCTGCACTATAAGGCCGGGCAGGCGCATTTCGACGTGGGGTTTACCGATGAGGGCCGCCGCCTTGAAGGGCTCGTATTGCCCATGCCGGGTGACCATAACGTGCTGAACGCCGTTGCCGCCATTGCCGCCGCGCGCCAGCTTGGGGTTTCGGATGATGATATTCGCATAGCCCTTGCGGCTTTTGGTGGCGTGAACCGCCGCTTTACCCGCGTGGGTGAATGGAACGGCGCCGCGATTATTGATGATTACGGCCATCACCCTGTGGAAATTGCCGCCGTATTGCGCGCGGCGCGCCAAGCCTGCGAAGGCCGCGTGATTGCCGTGCACCAGCCGCACCGCTATTCGCGGCTGCATGATTTGTTCGATGATTTTTGCAACGCCTTCAACGATGCCGACACCGTCGTCATTGCCGATGTTTATGCCGCAGGCGAAGATCTGATTGAGGGGGCCGACCGTGACGGGCTTGTCGCCGGGCTGCGCCGCCATGGCCACCGGGATGCCCGCGCCGTTGAGCGCGAAGACGAACTACCCGCGCTGCTGCGCGACATTGCCAAGCAAGGTGATATGGTGGTGTTTCTGGGTGCGGGCAACATTACCGCATGGGCGTATAACCTGCTGAATGCACAGGAAAAATGAGCTGGGCGGGGTTTGCGGCACTGGTCTGGTCGATTTCGGCCAATGTGCTCGCCCTGCTGCCGCACAACTGGAACCGCCCCGGCGCGTATACGCTTATCGCCTGTATCGGGCCAATTTGCGCGGGGCTGGCCCTGTTACACCATTGGGGCTGGGCGCTGGCTTTCTTTGTGCTGACCCTGTTCCAGTTGCGCCTGTTGCTGCGCCATTGGTGGCGCAAATGGCGGGCGACGCGGCAAAGCCGGAACCCGCAAAGGTAAGGGCCGGTTTTGCCTTGCGCGAAACGACAGATGCGCTGTTGCAGGCAGCAAGCACATTTTGCGGCTTGTAGTTTTTGCCGCGCTGGGGGAAATTCCCGCGATGATACAAACCTATGCCCCTTTCCTTGCGCTCGGCTGGCTTCTGGCGCTGAACATCACCTCGATGATTGCCGGGCCATATTTCGGGCGGGCGGCGTTTTATGTGTTTGTGCTGTCGCTCGGCCCGGTCGGCTATGTATTGGGGCTGGCCTATGGCGGCTGGGTGCTGGCGATTTTCTACTTCATCGTGGCATGGCAGTTGCGCAATGTGCTGCGCTATATGGGGCGGATGATCGGCCGCGCTTTTGGCATGGACTTTCCGCCGGAACTGGATGACGAAGAAGCCCGTGCCCGCTGGCAGCGCCACAGATGATAGAAAACCTGCCCCAAACCCGTGGCCGCCTGATACCAAACCGCCCGCTGGCCGATTTGAGCTGGCTGCGCGTGGGCGGGCCTGCCGACGTGCTGTTCACCCCGGCCGATGAAGATGATCTGGCGCAGTTTCTTGCAGCTTTGCCGGGCGATGTGCCGGTGTTTACCATAGGTGTGTGCTCGAACCTCATCATCCGCGCGGGGGGCATCAGGGGCGTGGTCATCCGGTTGGCGCGCAACTTCAACGGGGTCGAGATCTTGCCCGATGACGGCATTCGTGCCGGGGCCGCAGCGCTCGATGCAATGGTGGCCAAGCGCGCTGCGAAAGCCGGGCTGGACCTTGCTTTCCTGCGCACCATTCCGGGCACAATCGGCGGTGCCGTGGCCATGAATGCAGGCTGCTATGGGAGCTATATGGCCGATATCTGCGAAAGCATCCGCGTGGTGCTGCGCGATGGTTCGGTGCATGACATTGCGGCGGCAGACCTCAACTTCAGCTACCGCCATGCGGATTTGCCCGAAGGCGCTGTGGTTGTCTCGGCGCTTTTGCGCCCGCCTGCCGGAGCGCCCGAAGCGATTGTGGCGAAAATGGAGGCTGCACTGGCAAGCCGCGCCGCCACGCAACCGGTTGAAGACCGTTCCTGCGGGTCGACATTTCGCAACCCTGCCGGTTTTTCGTCAACCGGGCAGGCCGATGATGTGCATGATCTGAAGGCCTGGAAGTTGATTGATGATGCCGGAATGCGCGGATTTACGCTGGGCGGCGCGCAAATGTCGCCTAAACACCCGAATTTCCTGATAAACGCAAATAGTGCCACCCCCGATGATTTAGAGAATTTGGGTGAATTGGTGCGAAAAAGGGTTTTCGATTCAAGCGGTATCACGTTACAGTGGGAAATCAGGCGCGTCGGAGAACGCGTTACATAAAGACGAACACCCCAATAAGCCGCAAAAGGCATGGGGGATAGAGGCGGTGATGTCGAGCAGGACAGCAAACCGCATCGCAGTGCTCATGGGTGGCTTTTCGGCTGAACGCGCCGTTTCGCTATCGTCAGGCAAAGAATGTGCTGTTGCACTGCGAAGCGAAGGGTATGACGTTGTTGAAATCGACGCTGGCAATGATTTGCCCGCGCAATTGATGCATGCAAAACCCGATATTGCCTTCAACGCGCTCCATGGCCGCTGGGGCGAAGATGGTTGCGTTCAGGGCATGCTTGAATGGCTGCGCATTCCTTACACACATTCCGGTGTGCTGGCCTCGTCGCTGGCTATGGACAAGGAGCGCACCAAGGCCGCGTATCGCAGTGTTGGCCTGCCGGTTGCCCAAAGTAGGCTTGTTGGCATCGCCGAGGTGCAGGCCGGCCACCCGATGCCACCGCCCTATGTGGTGAAACCCTACAACGAAGGCTCGTCGGTGGGCGTTTACATTGTGCATGAAAACGCCAATGGCCCTGCAAGGCTTTCCGGTGAAATGCCCGAAACGCTGATGGTGGAAGCCTTTGTGCCCGGTCGCGAGATGACGGCATCGGTGCTGGGTGATCGCCCGCTTGGTGTGACAGATATCATTTCCGAAGGCTGGTATGACTATCATGCGAAATACACGGTTGGCGGGTCGCGCCATATAATACCCGCTGATATTCCCGCAGATATTTACGATGCCTGTCAGGATTACGCGCTGCGCGCGCATAACGTGCTCGGCTGCCGTGGGCTGAGCCGGACCGATTTTCGCTGGGACGAGCGCCGCGGGCTTGATGGCTTGTTTCTGCTTGAAACCAACACCCAACCCGGCATGACACCAACATCATTGGCCCCTGAACAGGCGGCGCATCATGGCATGTCGTTTGGCGCGCTTTGCCGTTGGCTGGTGGAGGATGCATCATGTATGCGCTGATTGCCCTGCGCCGTGACCCGGCACCGTCGCGCATCCGCTACCGTTTGCAGCGGCTCTGGCTTACCCAGCGCTTTCGCTGGTTTTTGCGCCGTGGCCTGCCCATCGGCTTTTTGGTGGCCGTGTGTGCTGGCATTATCAGCGACGGTCGCGTGCAGGCTTGGGTGAGCATGCAGGCATCTGATTTGCGCAATACCGTTGCCGAGCGCCCTGAAATGCAGGTCGCGACGATGGAAATCACCAATGCCAGTTCGGACCTTACGGCGCAAATCGCCGCCATTCTGGAAATGGATTTACCGATTTCCGCGCTCGACCTCGACCTTGCCGGCCTGCGTGAACAGGTCGAACGGCTCGACGCCGTCAAATCGGCAACGCTGCGGCTTGGGGCGCATAATGCCTTGCTGATCGAGGTGGTTGAACGCCGCCCGGTCATTTTGTGGCGCAAGGGAAATATGCTGGAAATGCTCGATGAAACCGGCGCACGCGTGGCCTTTGTGCCCGCACGCGGTGCCCAGCCCGACCTGCCCGTAGTGGCGGGCGAGGCGGCTGATGCCGCCGTGGAAGATGCCTTGCGCCTGCTGCGCGTGGCCGCCCCGTTGGGGTCGCGCATGCGCGGCCTTGTGCGTGTTGGTGCGCGGCGCTGGAATGTGGTGCTTGATCGCGATCAGATCATCATGCTGCCTGAGGCGGGCGCTGCCGATGCGCTGCGCCATGTGCTTGCCCTTCAGGCCAGCGAGGCACTGCTTGATCGCGATATAGCTGTTGTTGATATGCGCAACGCCGAGCGCCCGTTATTGCGGCTGAATCCAGATGCGCTGCTAACCCTGCGTGAAGCGCGCGCCACTGCACGGGATGATGCAATATGACCCCCAACCTGTTTGAAATTCAGCGCGAAATGCGCCAGCGGCGCGAAAATGCGGTGCGCCGTGGCACGGTCGCAATTCTGGACATTGGTACAAGCAAGGTGGCCTGCCTCATCCTTCAATTCGCTCCCGAAATGCAGGATGAACGCGGCGCTGCCCAGCCCGATATCAACCTGCCGGCCATGGGTGCATTTCGTGTGGTCGGGGTAAAAACCACACGGTCGCGCGGCGTAAAGTTTGGCGAAATCACCGATATGGTGGAAACCGAGCGCGCCATTCGCACCGTGGTGCAGGGTGCACAAAAAATGGCCGGCCAGCGGGTTGACCATGTGATCGTGTGCATGAGCGGCGGGCGGCCACGGTCTTACGGGCTTGATGGCGAGATCGAGGTGGAAAACGGCGAGGTGACCGAGCGCGATATCGGCCATGTGCTGGCGGCCTGCGATGTGCCGCCCTATGGCCATGACCGCGAGGTTATTCACGCCATGCCGGTGAACTTCAGCCTTGACCACCGCACCGGCCTTTCAGACCCGCGCGGCCAGATCGGCTTTCGGCTGGCGGTGGATCTGCACATGCTGACAGTAGCGGGCAACCCCGTTCACAACCTGCTGCAAGTCATTCGCCGCTGCGACCTTGAGCTTGCCGGGCTGGCCTTTTCGGGCTTTGCCAGCGGCATTTCAGCCCTTGTGGAAGACGAACAGGAGCTTGGCGCCGCCGTGGTAGATATGGGCGGGGGCAGCACGGGGCTTTCTGTTTTCATCAAAAAACAACTCATCTATGCCGATGCGGTGCGCCTTGGTGGCGATCAGGTCACCAACGATATATCGCACGGGCTTCAGGTGCAGTTTGATGTGGCCGAACGCATCAAAACCCTGCATGGCGGGCTGGTGGCTACGGGTGCAGATGACCGCGACCAGATCGAATTGCCCAACCCCATGGCGCAGTGGGAAAACGACCGGCGGACAATCTCGCGTTCGGAGTTGATTGGCGTGATGCGCCCGCGCGTCGAGGAAATTCTGGAAGAGGTGCGCGACAGGCTCGACGCTTCGGGCTTTGAGCACCTGCCAAGCCAGCGCATTGTTCTGACGGGTGGCGCAAGCCAGGTGCCGGGCATGGACCATACCGCCGCCCGCATTTTAGGACGGCAGGTGCGCATTGGTCGCCCCTTGCGGGTGCAGGGCTTGCCGCAGGCGGCAACGGGCGCGGCGTTTTCTGCAGCGGTGGGTCTGGCGCTCCATGCCAGCCACCCTTCCGATGAATGCTGGGATTTTGAAGTGCCCGCCGACCGGCTTGGCGCGCGGCGTATTCGCCGCGCCATGCGCTGGTTTAGGGATAATTGGTAGTATTTCTGCAAGAACTGGCGTAGGTGCTTGCAGAAATTCGCCTATCTGGTAGTTTTATACCAGATATTGTGGATAAATGGTTGAATAACGCGTGACCGGGATTCGTCTATGGGTTACATTGTCGAATCAACACCTTAGCAACGACAGTCCGAAAATGGGCGCACAACAGATACAGGCGGACAGAACATGGCTTTGAATCTCCGTATGCCGGAATCCCTCGAACTCAAGCCGAAGATCACGGTCTTTGGCGTTGGCGGGGCGGGTGGCAATGCAGTCAACAACATGATCGCAAAATCGCTCGAAGGCGCGGATTTTGTTGTTGCAAATACCGATGCGCAGGCGCTCAGCCAGTCCAATGCACCCAAAAAGGTGCAGCTTGGCGCGCGGGTTACCGAAGGGCTTGGCGCGGGCGCGCGCCCCGAAGTGGGGGCCGCAGCCGCCGAAGAAAGCCTTGACGAAATCCTCGATCATCTGGCCGGCAGCCATATGTGTTTCATCACCGCTGGCATGGGTGGCGGCACCGGCACAGGCGCGGCCCCGATCATCGCGCGGGCCGCGCGCGAACTGGGTGTGCTGACCGTGGGCGTTGTGACCAAACCGTTCCAGTTTGAGGGTGCCTCGCGGATGCGCAAGGCCGAGGAAGGTGTTGCCGCGCTGCAAAAGGTTGTGGATACGCTGATCGTCATTCCCAACCAGAACCTGTTTCGCCTCGCCAATGAAAAAACCACCTTCACCGAGGCGTTCAGCCTTGCCGATGATGTGCTTTATCAAGGTGTTAAGGGCGTAACCGACCTTATGGTGCGCCCCGGCATCATCAACCTCGACTTTGCCGATGTGCGCTCTGTAATGGACGAAATGGGCAAGGCGATGATGGGCACGGGCGAGGCTTCCGGCGAGAACCGCGCCATTCAGGCCGCCGAAAAAGCCATTGCCAACCCGCTGCTTGACGAGATCAGCCTGCGCGGTGCGCGCGGCGTGCTCATCAACATCACCGGTTCGGCTGATATGACCTTGTTTGAGTTGGACGAAGCCGCCAACCGCATCCGCGAAGAGGTTGACCCGGACGCGAATATCATCGTCGGCTCGACGCTTGATCCTACAATGGAAGGTGTTTTGCGTGTTTCGGTCGTGGCTACAGGGATCGACGTTGTCGAAGACCAGCGCGCGACGCCGCAGCATCGCCGCAGCTTCAGCGAACCGGTAGCCGCCATTATGCCCGAGCAGGTTGAAGAGGAAGTTGAAATTCTGGCCGAAGCGCCGGAACAAGCAGCGATGTTCACACCGGCCCCTGTTGATGAAGCACCCATGACACAGCGGCCCGCGCCGCTGCAAATGTCGCCAGAGCACGAAGTTCAGGCCGAACCGGCAGCGCCGATTGCTGCAAAATCCGCACAACCGTCGCAGGAAACACTGCTACGCCTGCGTGCCGCTGTTCAAAACCGCCCCGATCCGACGGCCAGCCAGCAGCCGGAAGGCGGGGGCAGTTCAGGTGGTGAAAAGCATCCGCGCTTTGCGCTGAACAACCTTATCAACCGTATGACAGGCGGCGTGCAGCGCGATGAGCGCTCAACCGCCCAGCAACCGGTGCGCGCACCCATGCCAACGGCCACGGTTTCTGCCCCCGCAGCCCCCGCAGCCCCGCAGGTTAATGATCAGTCCAGCTATGAGGATGACGAGCGGGAACGCGTTGAAATTCCAGCGTTTCTGCGACGTCAGGCAAATTAGACGACCCTCCTCCAAGACTTCAAGGCGCCCCCGCTTGGGCGCCTTTTTCTTTTGGCTGACATATTTCTGCAATATTGAGTCATAAAAGGTGACGGGTGCCGGGGTTATGGGGCGTCTGCATATGGTTTATATCTTCCCCAAATCGACAGCTTCGAGGCTGGCGCAAAATTGCGCAGAATACGGCAGGACCATAAATGCAGCATACATTGAAACGCACAGTGTCTTTGATCGGCACCGGATTGCATTCCGGCCGCGCCGTGCGCATGTCGCTTCATCCCGCCGCGGTAAATGCAGGCATAAGTTTTCGCCGCACCGATATTCGCAAGGGCAACACGCATATTCGCGCAATGTTCAACACAGTGAATGATACCGGTCTGTGCACGCGGATCGCCAATGAAGACGGTGTTGAAGTTTCAACAATAGAACACCTTATGGCCGCTTTTGCAGGGCTTGGCCTGAGCAATGTGCTTGTCGAGCTTGACGGGCCGGAAGTGCCGATAATGGATGGCAGCGCGCGGCGTTTTGTGGCCGAAATTCTGGCCGCCGGACTTGTGGCGCAACACGAACCCGCCAAGGTGATGCAGGTTATGCAAACAGTGCGGGTAGAGCAGGGCGACGCATGGGCCGAGCTTTCGCCTGCCGAATCTTTTGTCATCAACTTTGAAATCGAATTTGCAGGCACGATCATCGGTCATCAGGCGCGCAAGCTTGATATGAGAAACGGCACATTTGTCCGCGAACTGGCCGATTGCCGCACCTTTTGCCGCCGTCAGGATGTAGACGATATGCACGCGCGCGGCCTTGCGCGTGGTGGCAGCCATGACAATGCGCTGGTGGTCAACGGCATGGCATATGAAAACCCCGAAGGCCCGCGGCGCGCTGATGAATGCGTGCGCCACAAAATGCTCGACGCTCTGGGCGATCTGGCCTTGGCGGGGGGGCCTATTTTGGGCCGTTACCGCGGCGTGCGCGCAGGCCATGGGCTTACAAACCGGCTTTTGCGCCTTGCTTTTGCCACGCCGGGGGCGATTTTGCCGGTTCTGGCCGATGCAAACCTGCATGCGCGCCTGCCCGGCAGCGGGCTAAACCGCGCCGATATGGCCCGAGTTGGCTAAAAGACACCAATTTCCGTTTTTCACCGCCAAGTAATGTGTTAGTCAAGCGACAGACACAGGCAGAAGGGTCGGGTTATGGTAAGTGTGATGATGCGCCGGATGGGAATGGTGGCGCTGATCGTTCTTGTGGCAGCCTGCGGTGGCGGTGCTGTCAGCGATCTTGTTGATGATTCCACCCCCGCTGGTGAAATTGTGGCTTTGGCACAGGCAGAGCTTGCGCGTGGCCGCGAAAAGCGTGCCGCCAACCTGTTTATGGAGGTGGAGCGTCTGCACCCCTTCACTGCCGAAAGCCGCTTTGCACTGGTTGAGGCCGCCAAGGCCTATCACGCAGCGCGCATGCTGGTTGAAAGCCGCGCCGCCGCAAACCGCTATCTTGATTATTACCCGCGCGATGAGTATTCGGCGTTGGCGCAATATCTGGTGGCATTGTCCTATTATGACCAGATCGTCGATATCCAGCGCGATCAGGGCAACACCTTTCAGGCGCTCATGGCGCTGCGCGATGTGATGGAAAATTTCCCCGGCACCGAATTTGCTGCACTTGCCGCCCCCAAATTCCAGACCGCGCTGAACCAGTTGGCCGGTAAAGAGGTTGACGTGGGCCGCTGGTATCTGCGCCAGCAGCAATATACCTCGGCTATCGGTCGGTTTAACGCCGTGGTGGACGATTATGGCGACACGCCGCACCGCCCCGAAGCGCTGCACCGTTTGGTCGAGGCCTATCTGTCGCTGGGTCTAAACGGTCAGGCCGCCGCCGCCGCCGCGCAACTGGCCGCCGAATACCCCGAAAGCAGTTGGAACGCCGCCGCGCAATCACTGTTGACCACCGGGCGGCAGCCGAATGCGGGCGGTCGGTTCCGTTACTAAGCGATGCTGCTTCAGCTCGTCATCCGTGATGTATTGTTGATCGACCGGGTTGAGCTTGCGTTTCAACCCGGTCTCAATGTTCTTACGGGTGAAACCGGGGCTGGAAAATCCATTTTGCTCGATTCACTTGGTTTTGTGCTCGGTTGGCGCGGGCGCGCCGATGTGGTGCGCCATGGGGCCGAGCAGGGCGAGGTTACGGCTGAATTTGCGCTGAGCGCCAACCACCCAGCGCAGGCAATACTCGCAAAAGCGGGGCTGCCGGGCGGCGAGTTGCTGTTGCTGCGGCGTATTGCAGGGCGTGATGGGCGCAAGCGCGCCTGGGTCAACGACCGCCCTGTGAGCGGTGACGTGCTGCGCAGCCTGTCGGATGTTCTGGTCGAGCTTCACGGCCAGCATGATGACCGTGGCCTGCTAGATGCGCGCGGACATATAAACCTGCTTGATAGTTTTGCCCAAAATGATGCTGAGCTTGATGCCTGTCGCGCCGCGTGGCGCCAGCTTGCTGGTATCCGCAGCGCAATTTCCAAAGCACAAGCCGCACAGGAAGCGGCTGCGCGCGACACCGAGTTTTTAACCCATGCCGTGGCCGAACTCGACCAGTTTGCGCCAGAAACAGGTGAGGATGAGGCGCTTGATACCCGCCGCCGGCTGATGCAGGCCGCACAGCGCATTCGAGAAGTCGTTGCAAAAGCCGCCAATGCCTTGTCGTATGAGGGGGCCGAAGGGGCTATGGGCGATGCGCTGCGCTGGCTTGAAGATGTCGCGCCCAAAGCCGAAGGTTTGCTTGATGGCGCTATCGACGCGCTTGGCCGTGCGCTGAACGAGCTTGGCGAGGCGCACTCAGAGGTCGAGCGCGCGCTTGAGCGCTTGCACGGCGACCCGGATGATCTGGAACTGGTCGAAGAGCGTTTGTTTGCCTTGCGCGCGCTGGCCCGCAAACATCAGGTTGCACCCGATGATCTGGCCGGTCTGGCCGAAGAGTTTCGCACGCGGCTTGGCGCTATTACCAGCGGTGCAGAAAACATAGCGACGTTGAAGGCCGATGCGGTGAAGGCCGAAGCGGCCTATCACTTGCAAGCCCGGGCAGTGACCGAGGCACGCCAAATAGCCGCTCAAAAGCTGGATGCGGCCATGGCCGCCGAGCTCGCGCCGCTCAAGCTCGAACAGGCGCGGTTTTCGACCGAAATTGATGCGGCCACGCCGGGCCCCGATGGGGTGGATTCTGTCAGCTTTGTTGTCGCGACGAACCCCGGCGCTCCCGCAGGGCCGATTGACCGTATCGCATCGGGCGGCGAGCTTTCGCGGTTTTTACTGGCCCTCAAAGTGTGCCTGTCGGCGCGCACCAGCGGGCTGACGATGATCTTTGACGAGATCGACCGCGGGGTTGGCGGTGCCACGGCCGATGCGGTTGGCCGCAGGTTGGCCGCTGTTGCCGCAAAATCGCAGGTGCTTGTGGTTACGCATTCGCCGCAAGTGGCGGCACAGGGCGCGCATCATTGGCGGGTAGAAAAGGCAGTAACGGCAGGCCAGACCGAAACCCGCGTGCGCCCCTTGGCCGCGCCTGAACGGGTTGATGAAATCGCCCGTATGCTGGCCGGTGACAGCATCACAGAAGCAGCGCGTGCCGCCGCGCAATCGTTGCTGGACGCCCGCACAGTGCCTTGATTTATATCAACGCAACCAACACATAAACGGTATGATATAAGCGAACAGAATGGAGTTTGCCAATGACCTCGCTTAGTGACCGCCGCGCCACACTTGAAAACCGTCTCAAAGAGCTGAACTGGAAGCTTGTCGAGATTGAAGATGCTTTGGATGAAACCCCGAGCGCCGATGTCGAGGAGCGCGCCGTCGAGCGTGAGGATGACGAGGTGCTGGAGGGGATCGGTGTCGCCAATCAGGCCGAAATTCGTATGATCAACGCAGCATTGGCACGAATTGAAAATGGTGAATACGGCATCTGCACCACCTGTGGTGAAGAGATTGCCCAAGCCCGGCTCGACCTTGTGCCGCACACGCCATTTTGTAAGAACTGCGCCCCATAGGAGGCATTATGTCATTTGAATCGCTCAAGGCCCGCATTGCCATGTTTCTGGATTCCGCCACCAGCACGCCACAAGATGGCCACGAATTGCTGGAGCGTTTGCGAGAAGAACTTGCCGGGCTGCGCGGCATGGGCATGCCCCCGCCGGAAGATCTTGTCGCGCTCGAAAAATCGCTTGCCGAGACGATGTCGCGCCGCCCCGCGCACCCAAAACCCCCAACCGAAGGTTAGTTGCCGGGCAGCAGCTTGCCGGGGTTCATAATGTTTTGCGGATCAAGGCTGGCCTTGATCTTGCGCATCACATCCAGTGCCGCACCATGTTCGGCTTGCATATAGCCTGTCTTGCCCATGCCAATGCCATGCTCGCCGCTGATGGTGCCGCCAAGCGACAGCGCCAACCCGTTCAAGCGGTTTGAAAACTCCTTCGCGCGGGCCAACTCGTCGGCATCGTCATGGTCAACGGCTATGCCGCAATGAAAATTGCCATCGCCCACATGCCCGACCATCGACACCGTCAGCCCCAGATCGGTGGCATCGGCGCGGGCTTTGGCAACGGCCTCGGCCAGTTTGGAAATGGGCACGCAGATATCGGTGTTTTTTACCCGCGCGCCGGGGCGATGCGCCTTTTGTGCGTAATAGGCATTGTGGCGCATTTTCCAAAGCCGGTTGCGGTCTTCGGCCAGATGCGCCCATTCAAACCCCTCGGCCCCAAACTCGGTGGCGATTTCACCAAAAGCAGCCGCCTGTTCCTGCACGCTGGCTTTTGTGCCGTTAAACTCCACAAACAAATGCGGCACTTCGGGCAGGTTTACGCCTGCATAAAGGTTAAAGCCGCGCGCCATCATCTCGTCTACAAACTCGATCCGCGCCATCGGGATATTGGACTGGATTGTTGCAATGACCGTGTTCACCGCATCGTCAAAGCTTGAAAAACGGCAGGTGGCGGCACTTGTCGCTTCCGGAATTGCCTGAAGCTTCAAGGTCAACTCGGTGATGATGCCAAGTGTGCCTTCCGAGCCGACAAACAGATGGGTGAGGTCATAGCCGCTGGACGATTTGCGCGCCCGCGTGCCGGTCCGGATGATCTGGCCATCGGCCAGCACCACTTCAAGCGCCAGCACAGATTCGCGCATCGTGCCGTAACGCACCGCAGCCGTGCCGCTGGCGCGGGTTGCGGCCATGCCGCCAAGACTGGCATTCGCGCCGGGGTCGATCGGAAAGAACAGGCCGGTGGTGCGCAACTCCGCATTCAGCGCCTCGCGCGTAACACCGGGCTGAACGGTGCAATCGAGGTCTTCGCCATGCACCGCAAGCACCTTGTCCATGTGCATCAGATCAACCACCACACCGCCGCGCGTGGCGAGCTGGTGGCCTTCCAGCGCGGTTCCTGTGCCATAGGCCACCACCGGACAGTCATGCAATGCGCATATTTTGACGATTTCCGAAACCTCGGCGGTGCTGGCGGGAAACACGACTGCGTCGGGCGGGGTTACGGGAAAATACGCCTCATTCTGGCCATGTTGCTCCAAGATGGCCGCATTGGTGGAAAGCCGGGTGCCCAATTGGTTGCGCAGGGCTTCAATCGCTGTATCAATGCTCATTCATGCGTCTCCGATGCGCAGGCACGGTAGCGCGCAATTTGTGCAAGTAAAAGGGCTTGGATGACAAAGGCCGCAAAAGACCAAACCGGATCGCCCGTAAAACCGGGGCGGCTGTCACGCCTGCGCGCATGGGCGCGCGTGGCCGCATCGAATGCCGGCACTGTTCTGGCGCGCTGGTGGCGGGCCATTATGGCCGAATTGCGCGCCGCGCTGACCGCCATTCGCCTGAAAGGGCCGGGGCAGGTGCAGTTCTGGCTGATCGCGCTGGTCATCGGCATTGTCGCGGGGCTGGCGGCGATTGGCTTTCGTGTTTCCATTCTTGCCCTGCAAGAGCTGTTTTATGGTGTTGATGATTACACCTTGGCCAGCCACCTCGCCGAGCTGCACTGGGGCTGGGTGCTTACCATCCCCGTTCTCGGCGGCTTGGCTGTCGGGCTGATTTTGAATAAATTCACCCCCGATGGGCGCGCCCAGAACCTTGCTGCGGTGATCGAGGGGGCAGCTATAGGCAACGGGCGGGTGGAAAAGCGGGTGGGGCTTGCCTCGACCCTCGCTTCGCTTATTACGCTTTCAACCGGCGGGTCCAGCGGGCGCGAAGGGCCGGTGGTGCATTTGGGCGCGATCATTTCAAGCTGGGTGTCCAACCTCATCCATGCCGATGGCATTACCGCACGCGACCTGATGGGCTGTGCCGTTGCCGCTGCCGTTTCAGCCAGCTTCAACGCCCCCATCGCCGGTGCCTTGTTCGCGCTTGAAGTCGTGCTGCGCCATTTTGCCGTGCATGCCTTTGCGCCGATCGTTATTGCATCGGTCGCCGGCACGGTGATCAGCCGTTTGCAAATGGGCAATGTGACCGAGTTCATTCTGCCCGTGAACATGCTCGGTTTTTACGAAGAGCTTCCCGCCTTCATGCTGCTTGGCCTGCTTTGCGGCTTTGTTGCATTTGCAATGATGCGGACGATTTTCATTGCCGAGGATGCCGGCGATTACATCGTGCGCGTATCGCGCATGCCAAAATGGTTGCGCCCCGCTGTGGCCGGTGCGCTTTTGGGCGGCATTGCCATCGCGTTCCCGCATATCATTGGCGTTGGCTACGAGACGACCGAAGCCGCGCTGACCGGCAAGCTCTTGCTATGGGAGGCGATTGTCTTTGCCATTGTCAAATGTATTGCGGTGGCCATTACCTTTGCAGGGCGCATGGGCGGTGGCATATTTTCGCCATCGCTGATGATGGGGGCGTTTACCGGGCTGGCATTCGGGGCGGTGGCCACCACGATTTTCCCCGGCGTTTCGGGCACAGAAACCCTGTATGCGTTGGCCGGAATGGGGGCGGTGGCGGCGGCAGTGCTGGGCGCACCCATCTCCACCACGCTGATTGTGTTTGAACTTACGGGCGACTGGCAGGCAGGCATTGCGGTGATGGTTACGGTGTCGCTGTCATCGGCACTGGCCAGCCGGCTTGTCGACCGTTCTTTCTTTCTGACGCAACTGGAACGCAAAGGCGTGCATCTGGCCGGCGGTCCGCAGGACTATTTGCCAGCAACAATCTCTGCAGGGCGGCTTATGCGCGCAATAGGTGCCGATAATGGCCCATCGGAAAGCCAGCTTAGCGATCTGGTGGCACAAGGCGTGTTTGTCGCCCCGAATGATACGCTGGAAAAGGCGCTGCCGTTGCTCGACAAGGTGGGCGTTTTGCCTGTGGTGCGACAAGCGGCTGATGGTAGCGGCCCTGAGATCATGGGCGCGGTTTACCATGTCGACGCGCTCAAAGCCTATGCGCGCGCCTTGGCCGAAACCGCGCGCGAGGAACATTCCTGAAGCGGCGGGCATCTTGATGTGGCACACTTGCACCGATACCGCCCAACGCGCATAGTGCAGCCGAAAGCATATAAAGGGGCGATGATGACGGGCAAACCATTCAATTTTGGCGTGCTGGGCGCTTCGAATTTTGCGGCAGGCACGATGGCACCTGCCATTCATGCCGCCCAAGGTGTGCGCCTTGCGGCACTTGCCAGTCAGAACGCAGCGGGTATTGCACGCTTTGCCGCATTTTGC
Organism: Paracoccaceae bacterium; assembly: GCA_040880065.1. Classification (GTDB taxonomy): domain Bacteria; phylum Pseudomonadota; class Alphaproteobacteria; order Rhodobacterales; family Rhodobacteraceae; genus Abyssibius. The sequence goes on from JBBDJE010000004.1 coordinate 28,213, forward strand.
CCCGATTTGCGGGTGCATGACAGCTATGAAGCCCTGCTGGCCGACCCTGAAATTGATGCTGTTTACATTCCGTTGCCCAACCATTTGCATGTGGAATGGGCGCTCAAGGCCAATGCGGCGGGCAAGCATGTGCTATGCGAAAAGCCCATTGCGCTAAAGACCGCGGAAATTGACCGGCTGATCGCCGCGCGCGACGCCAGCGGGCTGCAACTGGCCGAGGCATATATGATCGTGCACCACCCACAATGGCACCGCGCCAAGGCGCTGCTGGCCGAAGGTGCGATTGGTGATTTGCGGCATGTCGATGGTGTGTTCAGCTTTCCGCTGGCCGAAGGGCAGAACATTCGCAACCGGCCGGAAACCGGCGGTGGCGCGCTGCGTGATGTCGGCGTTTATCCGATTGGCGCAACCCGCTTTGCCACAGGGGCGGAGCCTGTATCCATTCGTGCCGCGCAAATGGAGTTTGTGAACGGCATTGATACCTACACCAATTTCAGTGCCGATTTTGGCAGCTTCACGCTCAATACCATGGTGTCGATCCGTATGGCGGCGCGGCAGGAAATGGTTTTTCATGGCACCAAAGGCGTGATGCGGCTGAACGCGGCCTTTACGGCAAACGTTGTCGGGCTGCCCGAGGTTGCGCTTGAACTGGCAGATAATCGTCTGGTGGTCGAGCGGTTTGCCAATATCAACCAATATGTTTTGCAGGTGCAGGCCTTTTGCTTCGCCGCGCGCAATGGGACACCTTATGCATGGCCGCTTGAACAGGCGCGCGGCACGCAGGCAATGCTTGAAATGGTGTTCGCGGCGGGTGCCTAAATCTGCTCGGGGTCGCTTGGCAGGGTGAGGAGCCATCAGCGTTCAGCGGCCAGAACGGGTTCATCGCCAACTCCCAGACATGGCCATCGGGGTCGGCGAAATAGCCGGAATAGCCACCCCAAAACACATCCTCTGGTGCTTTGAGCGCTTTGGCCCCGGCAGCCAATGCGCGGGCAAAGGCAGTGTCTACTTCGTCTTTGGTGCTGAAATTTTGCGCCAAAGTCATGGCGCCGGTGCCAAGCATAGCCCCCGCGCGGCCCTGATCTTCGGCCAGAGCTGCACGGCCAAACAGGCCCAGCACCGCGCCGTGCATCTGGAAAAACACAATGCCATCCGATGCGCGCGCCTCAACCCAGCCAAGCGCGTTGTAAAACGCCTTGGCACGGCTCAACTCTTCAACCCCCAATGTGATCAGGGTTACGCGCTGTGCGGTCATGGTCATATAGCCTCCTGCCATGGTTGCTTGGGGTATTTCACGAAATCGGCGCGCAGGCTTCGCGCAGCCAAGTTTGGCATGCTGCGCTGACAAGCGGGCCAATTTCTGCCAATACGCGAGCATGATAGCTGTTGAGCCAGTCACGTTGGGCAGAATTCAGCAAAGCCGCTTCAATCAGTCGCCGGTCGATGGGCGCAAGTGTAATGGTTTCAAAGGCATGCATGGGCCGATCGCCGCCCTCAACGGGCAGGGCCGGCGTTGTGGCCATCAGGTTTTCGAGCCTGATGCCGAAAGCCCCCTCGCGGTAATAGCCCGGCTCGTTTGACAGAACCACACCCGCCTCAATTGGCGCGATTGCGCGGCGCGCCAGCCCGTGCGGGCCTTCATGCACACCCAGATAGGCACCCACACCATGCCCGGTGCCGTGGTCATAATCCTGCCCGGCAGCCCAAAGGGCTGCACGCGCCAGCACATCAATATGGGCACCCGCTATACCTTCGGGAAAGCGCAGGCGCGACATATCAATCAAGCCGGCCAAAACGCGGGTGAAGGGGGCAATCGCCTCGGGCGGGGCCGTGCCAATCGCCACGGTGCGGGTAATATCGGTGGTGCCATCCAGATATTGTGCGCCGCTATCCACCAAAAGCAATTCGCCGGGGTTTACGGCGCGGTTGGTCTCTTTGGTGACGCGATAATGGATGATCGCCCCGTTCGGACCCGCCCCGCAGATGGTTTCAAAGGAAATATCGGTCATCTGGTTGGCGCTGGTGCGGATCGCCTCAAGCTTGGTGACCACGTCTATTTCCGTTAGCCCGCCTTTGGGCGCGGTTTCGTCGAGCCAGAACAGAAATTCAGCCATCGCCGCCCCGTCGCGCAGATGCGCGGCGCGCATTCCGGCCAGTTCAGCGGGGTTTTTGCGTGCTTTGGGCAGGCGGCACGGGTCAGGATAGGGGCGGGGGTGTTCGAGTTGGTCGGCTATCCAAACCGGCGCGCTGGCCAGATCAACCCCGACAGGCACATCAAGCGCATGCAAAACTGCACCAAGCTCGCCCGGCGCAACGGGCCGGATATCGGGGCCAAAATGGTCACTCAAAGCCGGTGTAATGCGGGCGGGGTCAACAAACAGGTCAACCTTTTCATCATCATAGGCAATGGCAAAGGCAAGCACGACCGGCGTGCGCGCAATATCGGCCCCGCGCAAATTCAACAGCCATGCGATGGAATCCGGAAGGCTCAGCACACAAGCCGCCAACCCCGCTTTGCGCAAACCTTCGGCCAATGCTGCACGTTTGTCGGCGCTGGGAACACCCGCAAATTCCAGCGGATGCGGCACAATGGGCGCAGCAGGGCGCCGGGGCTGGTCGGCCCAGATTGCGTCGATCGGGTTATCGGGCGTGCCTGTTGCCGATTGGCACTTCACAAGCGTGGCGGCTTTCGGGGCCAAAACCGCCTCCAGCGCCTTAATCTGCTCGTCGGTGTGCAGCATCGGATCATAGCCGATTTTTGCCCCGCGCGGCGCGTGTTCGGCCAGCCAGCTACCACTGGCGGCGGGCGGCACATGCACAGGGGTAAAGGCGGCACTGTCGCACTGCGCCACGGCCTGCAAACGATAGCGGCCATCTACCTCAACCCCGGCTTTGTCGGCCAGCACCAGCCCCAAACCAGCCGAGCCGGTAAAGCCGGTAAGCCAGGCCAGACGCTCATCGGCGGGCGCAACATTTTCGCCCTGATGCGCATCGGCGCGCGGCACCAGAAACCCGTTTAGCCCGCGGCGCGCAAGCTCTTCGCGCAGCATTTTCAGCCGCACGGCCCCGGTGCTTGGCGATGTGGTGGCTTCAAAGGTCTGGAACATGGTATCCGGCTTTCTGTGGTCATGTGGCATATGCCGTTTGCGCAGTGAAACAAACATGGCTAGCATCGTGGCGGATGGAATACGAAAGGGCCGGGAATGGCAAGGCTGCTGGCATTCATAATTTTCATCGCGGCGCTGGCTGCCGGTGGTGCGGATGTGTTCACCGCGCTGGACAAGCGCACCGACATCCATTTCCAGCCGATCGGGGATTACTGGTTCCAACTGCACCCTGACAGCCTGTTCGGTTTGCAGGGCTTGTTCGAGCAAATGGGCCTATGGTCGCTCATGGAATATATGTTCGAGTTTTTGCTGATGCCCGCAGCCCCGACCCTTGCCGTTATTGCCATTGTGCTGTGGATTTTGGGCGGCCTGTTCAAGCGCCGCCCTACGGCACCCCCCAAGCCCGGCAAGGTGCAAGTTGCCAAAAACTCGACCCGCGCGCGGCGCAACGCAGATTCCAAACATGCGGGCATGCACCGCGAGGCGCATACCGCCAGCAGCGGGCCGGTCAGGCGAATGCGCTGATGCGCCTGCGTTTGCGGTTATCGGTTTCAAACAGGCTGGCAAGCTGTTCGGTCATCGCACCTGCAAGCTGCTCGACATCGGTAATGGTGACGGCGCGTTTGTAGTAACGTGTAACATCATGGCCAATGCCAATGGCCAAAAGCTCGACCGCACGGCGTTTTTCAACCATTTCAATGACATCGCGCAAATGCTTTTCAAGGTAGTTGGCGGGGTTCACGCTCAGCGTGCTGTCATCCACCGGTGCACCATCGGAAATCACCATCAGGATTTTGCGGGCCTCGCGGCGGGATGTAATGCGCCGATGCGCCCATTCCAGCGCCTCGCCGTCAATGTTTTCCTTCAGCAAGCCCTCTTTCATCATCAGCCCAAGGTTGGGGCGCGCGCGCCGCCATGGCGCATCGGCCGATTTATAGATGATATGGCGCAAGTCATTCAGGCGGCCGGGCAAAGCGGGGCGGTTGGCAGCCAGCCATGCCTCGCGGCTTTGGCCACCCTTCCATGCGCGCGTGGTAAAGCCCAGAATTTCGCATTTCACCTGGCAGCGTTCCAGCGTGCGGGCCAGAACATCGGCGCAAATCGCAGCAATGGAAATGGGGCGACCGCGCATCGAGCCGGAATTGTCGAGCAACAGCGTCACCACCGTATCGCGAAACTCGGTCTCCTGTTCTTGTTTGAAGCTGAGCGGCGTTGTCGGGTTGGCGACCACACGGGCAAGGCGGGCCGCATCAAGCGTGCCTTCCTCCAAATCAAACTCCCATGCGCGGTTTTGCTGGGCTTGTAGGCGGCGTTGCAGCTTGTTGGCAAGCCGGCTGACCGCGCCTTTCAGCGGTTCAAGCTGTTGGTCGAGATAGCTGCGCAATCGCTCCAGCTCGGCAGGGTCGGCAAGGTCTTCTGCGTGAATTTCCTCGTCAAACGCGGTCTGATACACCCTGTAATTGACATCGGCTTCGGAAACTGGCGGCGGCGGCGCGGTTTCATCGGGTGGCGCGCCGTCTTGCATTTCGGCGTCTTCCATCGGCTCGGCATCGGCATCGTCTTGCAGCGCGGCCTGGGCCTGTTGCTGCTGCTCGTCCTCGCTGCTTTCCTGACTATCCTCGTCGGAAGGCTCGCCCTCGCTCTCGTCCTCGCCGCCATCGTTTTGCGGCTCGCTGTCTTCACCCTCGGACTCAGCACTGTCTTCGGCTTCGTCGTCCATCTCGTCGGGGTCGTCGCCTAGCTGGTCGCCATAGCCGAGGTCGGATATCACCTGCCGCGCCAACCGTGCGAAGCTGGCCTGATCATCCATCATTTCCGAGGCGTCGCGCAGCCGGTCGCCGGCATTGCTGTCCAGAAAGCCTTGCCAAAGGTTCAGCACGTTGTCAGCCCCTTCGGGCAAGGCGCGGCCCGTAGCCATCTGGCGCAGGTAATAGCCCGCTGCGGTGGCCAGCGGCGCATCGGCAGCGTCGCGCAGTTGGGCATAGCCCATGCGCTTGGCATCGGCCCCGATGCGCGCGTCTATGTTGCGCTGTGTGCCGGGCATTGTGTCGGCCCCCATCGCCTCGCAGCGGGCGGTTTCCATCGCCTCATACAAGGCCGCCGCCGTTTCGCCTTGTGGTCGATAGCGCCGATGCACACCCGTATCATGAAAGCGCAGCTTTAGCGCCAGCGCATCGGCGGTGCCGCGCGCGGCAATCACCTCATCAGCCGCCATGCGGCGCGAAACCTGCGGCAGGCGCAACCCGCCATCACCCGTCAGCCCTGCAGGGTCGAGCGAGAATGTCACCTTCAACTCACCATCACCGGCAATCGCGCGCGTGGCTTCCACCAGCGCCTTTTTGAACGGATCAGAGGGGTTGTCGGTTGGTTTAGCCACTTATTGGCCTCCAGGTATTAACGGCGTTGCAGAATGATTGGAGGTATCGTGCAGGATGTCCCACGCTTCGCGGTAGGGCGCTAGCCAATTCTGGCCAAATTCAGAATCATCGCCAAGAAGCTTGCTATTGTCGGGAGATAATCGGCGGAAGTTTGAATCTTTTCTGACATGACCATTTTTACCGGTTCCCGCCAACCAAGTTGCATGCGTTCGCGCAATGACATTGGCGACAGTCTCGCTTGGCAAAACGTATACAACCGGCAAATCCGTGACTGATGTGCCGAGGTCGACGAAACAGTAAAAAATATTTGAACCCACAATGGTTTCGTGTTTGCGGCCCATGTGCCAACCGCCGTCCGATCCTTTTTCCCACCGTGTTTTGACCTGAATTGCGCAAAGCTGCATGCCATCAACCGATGTCACGACAATATCCATATTTGGAACGCCCTGAGGCGCTAATGCCGCGATCAAACCTCGTGAAAGCAAGCGGGACATGACGAGATGTTCACCCGCTGCGCCAGTTAGCGAAGTTGATGCAATTCCGATCATCACCCTAAACTCATGCTCACAGCGCTTTCCGGCAGTTCCTCGTCAAAGCAGCGTTGGTAGAATTCGGCGACGGTCTGGCGCTCCAACTCGTCGCATTTGTTCAGGAATGTCAGGCGGAAGGCGAAACCGACCGAGCCGAAAATCTCGGCGTTTTGCGCCCATGTAATCACCGTGCGGGGCGACATGACCGTTGAAATATCGCCGTTTTTGAACGCGGCGCGCGACAGGTCGGCCACAGTGACCATGCGGCCAACGGTTTTGCGGCCCTTTTCACTATTGTAATGCGGCGACTTGGACAGAACGATGGCCGCCTCGGCATCATGGCTAAGGTAGTTCAGCGTTGCGACCAGTGACCAGCGGTCCATCTGCCCTTGGTTGATTTGCTGGGTGCCATGGTAAAGCCCCGTCGTATCACCCAGACCAACCGTGTTGGACGTGGCAAAAATCCGGAAATAGGGGTGCGGGGTGAGCACCTTGTTCTGGTCGAGCAGCGTCAGCTTGCCATCGGTTTCCAGCACGCGCTGGATGACGAACATCACATCGGGGCGACCGGCATCATATTCATCAAACACAATGGCGGTATTGGTGCGCAGCGCCCAAGGCAGAATGCCTTCCTGAAACTCGGTGATCTGTTTGCCGTCTTTGAGCTTGATCGCGTCCTTGCCGATCAGGTCGATCCGGCTGACATGGCTGTCAAGGTTCACACGCACGCAGGGCCAGTTGAGCCGCGCGGCCACCTGTTCGATATGGGTGGATTTGCCGGTGCCGTGATAGCCTTGGATCATCACGCGGCGGTTGTTGCGAAACCCCGCCAGAATGGCCAGCGTTGTGTCGGGGTCGAACTTGTAGGTGCTGTCAAACTCGGGCACGCGGTCGGTCCGCTCTTCAAACCCTTTCACGATCATATCGGAATCAATCCCGAAGACTTCGCGAACGTCAATATCTTCGGTGGGTTTGATGCGTTGTTCCATTGGGTCCTCTATCGGCAAAATATGCGTGCAATCGTTTGGTTGAGGTATGAAGGAATCGCAAAGCGGGTTCAAGAGTAAGCCCGCAAATACCCCTTGCCATTGTGCTCCATCCCCATATTCTGGCAGCAACCGCCGCGCAATAAGGGCCAGTTTGTGCAAATTAATGACGTCGAGAAACTTATCGGACGGGTTGCCCTGCGCGACCGTGCGGCGTTTTTGGCACTTTATCAGGCGACTTCGGCGAAACTATTTGGCGTTTGCCTTCGTATCTTAGGGGATAGGGCTGCATCCGAAGATGCCTTGCAAGAGGCCTATGTCCGGATATGGCAGCGGGCCGATCAGTATGCACAGCGGGGCTATTCCCCCATGACATGGCTGATCACCATAGCCCGCAACCTTGCGATAGACCATTTGCGTGCGCGCCGTGCGCCCACCGATGGCACCGAGGTGTTGGAAACACTGCCCGATAGTGGCCCCAACCCCGAACAGGCCGCGCTTGCGGCAGATGAAGGCGCCCGGCTTGGTGCCTGCCTCGACGGGCTCGACCCTGTCCACTCCGATGCCGTGCGCCGTGTCTATCTGGACGGCGACAGCTACCAAGACCTTGCGACACGCCATGATGTGCCGCTGAACACAATGCGAACCTGGCTGCGCCGCAGCCTGCAAAAACTGAAAGAGTGCTTGAGTCCATGAGCGACACCGATCTGCATAAGCCCAATGATGAGGACAGCGCCGCCGAATACGCGCTGCACCTCATGGCGCCCGCTGATCGTGCGGCATTTGAGGCGCGCATGACGGCCGAGCCTGCTTTGGCTTCTATGGTCGATTTCTGGCACGACAGGTTGTCGCCGCTTGACGATGATTTTGCCCCCACCACCCCGCCCGCAGCCCTGTTCGGGAAAATCGAGTCGCGCTTGTTTGAAGCCCCCGCGCGCCGCCGCATGTGGTGGCCGTGGCTGGCAGGCGCGCTTGTGGCCGCCGCCTTGGCGATTGCGGTGCTCCAGCCCAACCTGTTTTCACCGGATGCCCCGATTTATACCGCCGAAATGGCCGATGAAGACCGCAGCATAGTTCTGAGCGCTGCCGTAAATTCGCAAACCGGTGTGCTGACCGTGACCCGCGTGGCCGGTGTGTTGCCCGAGGGCCGCGACCAAGAACTATGGCTGATCGTGCCCGAAGTGGAAGCGCCGATCTCGCTTGGCGTTCTGCCTGCGATCGTGACCGAAATCACTATCCCCGAAACCTATCGCGCCAGCCTGAGCCAAGCGGTTCTGGCGATCTCGGATGAGCCTTTGGGCGGCTCGCCTACCGGTGTTGCAACCGGTGCCGTGCTGGCCGTAGGGCCGCTTGCGCTGAATTGATCTGCAACTTTGCCGTTTTTTATTGAAAATATAATTTAGCAAAAACAATGCGATAACCGGATAATCCGTCCGAATTACAGCCTTGCGCAAAAAATATCTCTCTATTTTGAAACTCTTCGGCGCCTGCCTCCGTTCCTACTTCAGGTCCGAGAGAGTTGGACTGCCAACAAAGGAGAGACATAATGAAATTTCGTATGATGACCACAGCAGTAGCCCTGAGCATGACCGCCGGGAGCGTATTTGCCGGAAGCCACGCAATGGGCAACCCCATGGTGGGTGGCGCTGAAATGTTCGAAACCATGAACATTGTTGAAAATGCCATGAACTCCGCCGACCACACCACGCTTGTTGCCGCTGTGGCCGCCGCCGGTCTGGTTGACACGCTGCAAAGCGAAGGCCCGTTCACCGTATTCGCCCCGGTCAATGACGCCTTTGCCGCTTTGCCCGAAGGCACGGTTGAATCGCTGCTGATGCCGGAAAATCTGGAAACGCTGGTCAAAATCCTGACCTGCCATGTTGTTTCGGCCAATGCGCTGTCTGATGCCATTATTGGCATGATTGAAGATGCTGGTGGCGTGCACGAAGTGACAACCGTTGGTGGCTGCGTGCTGAAAGTCAGCTCCGGCGCTGAAGGTTCGATCATGATCGAAGACGAAACAGGTGCGGTTGCGAATGTAACGATTGCAGACGTTAAACAGTCAAATGGTGTCATTCATGTGATCGACCGCGTTCTGCTGCCAGCGATGTAAAAGCAAGGTTGGCGCGCCGGTTCTCCCTACGAGCGGCGCAACGGGGTCGCATGGTTCGCCATGCGGCCCTTTTTAATTTCTAATCCCTAAAGCTTCGGCTGGCCTTGACCTGGTCCCAGGCCCAGACGACTTCGGTCAAACGGTCCTCATCGGCACGGCTGCCGGAATTGGTGTCGGGGTGCAGGTCTTTTACCAAAGCTTTGTAAACCTTACGGATTTCGGCTTTTGTCATATCGTCGCGCGCGCCCAGAATTTCAAGCGCCTTGCGCTCGGTCGGGGGTAGGCGGCGCTGGCTTGAACGCGCTGTGGGGCTTGCCGGGTTCAGCGTGGCCTTGTCGCCAAGAACCTCATGCGGATCATCAAAGCCAAACCGGTGCCATGCACGCCCTTCGGGGTTGGCATTGCGCAGCTTTTCGGTCGAGCCGGAAAACGGCTTGGTCGCACGGCCCCAAACGCCATCGGCCTGCACCTGCTCGTCAGGGCTGGGGGCGGCGGCGGCGTCAAAGAAGTTCCACTTCTGGTTAAAGGCGCGCACATGCTCAAGGCATAACCAAAGGAATTCATCGGGGTTTTCCACGCTTTTGGGCGCGCGATATTTGCCGGGTTTGGCGCAACCCTCATGGTCGCATTTGCGCGACGAGGTTTCCACAGCACCCGACATGCCCCGTGCACGAGCGCGTTTCTTCTTATCGGCAGACACGGAAATATCAAATTCGAGTGGTGAGCGACGGCGCATAGTTTTGATTCCTCAAATGCTCAAGAGCGAAACACCATAGCCATTTTGGCGCCAAGGCCAAGGGCGGAATACAGTAAAACGGCGAAGATAGTGCCTTATCGCCGCGTTTTGAACAGAACCGTAAGTGCGGCCACGCCTGCCATGACACCGCTTTCCAGCCAGTAAACCTGCTCGGTTGTAAACATTTCGCCAAGGCTGCCGCCATAGTGGCGAAACGATCTGCGCGCCGCTTCATCAACCGCCTCCAGCCATTCCGGCGGTGGCAGGCGGGCAAAGTGCATGAACTGCGCGGCAATGGCGCCAGGCCCGCCGTTAAACGAAAGCCCGCCAATCTGCAGCCCTGTCCACACCGCCCAATTGGCGACCAGCACCATCCAGGCGCTTGCGAGCGCAAGCAAAAACACCAAAAGCATGTTGCGCAGCCCAAAGCGCCGCGCGGCACCCGCCACCAAGCGCCCGGCGACAAAGCCGATGAGCAGCCACAAGATCACGGCAAGTTGCAAATATTCAAAGCCAGATTCCACCACATAATGGCTTGCCGCATGATAGGTCGCAGCGGCCAATGTGCAAATGAGCGCGGTGGCCAGCACTGTGCATATCAGGTTGAACGGAAAGATCAGTCCGCGCCGCGGGGCGTTGCTGGCTGCCGCCATTGGTAATATCCCTAAACTCTGGTCATCGAATCGCGCGGGCGTGGTTCATGAGGCATTAAACGGCATTGGAGAAAACAATTGGATTATGCTGCGCGCATTCATAGCAAACTTTCAGCCGCATTCCACCCTGAATTGCTTGAAATTCAAGATGATAGCGAGGCGCATCGCGGTCATGGCGGCTATCGCGATGGGGGGCAGACACATTTTTCGGTGAAAATCCGTGCCGAGGCGTTTCGCGGGCAGACGCGTGTGGCCGCACAGCGCGCGGTGATGGCGGCTTTGCGTGACGAGTTGGCCGAGCGTGTGCACGCGCTGGTGCTTGATGTGGCCGCGCCCTAGTCGCGGCCGGCAGGGCCGATTTTCGGGCCATTTTCCGGGGCGGTATCGGCGCCATCGTCATCGCGGCTGCTTAGCGGGCTGAAAATGCCACTGGTGGAGGCTGTGCGCGGCGCTTCGGGGTCGGCCAGCATGCGCGGCTCTGCCCGTTCGGGTTTGGGCTGGTTGGGGGCGGGCACGGGCACGACGGTTTCAATCGGTTCGCTTTGTGTGGCCGGTTTTTCTACCGGTTTGTTGCGCGCGCGTTTTTCCACCATCGTTTCAAGGCGTTGGTCGAGCGGCACGGCGCTTTTCGCATCTTTCGCGCGGCGAAAAATCAGGAAGGTTTCTTCGGCGGTTCGTGATTTGCCCAGCAGGCCCGACTTGCCCTCAACCTGAAACCGTTCTTGCGCGACATAGTCCCAGCCTTCGCGGGCTTCGGCGTTGATCACCTCACTCAACCCATGCGCGAACCGTTCGGCAAGGGTTTTGGCCCCCTTGACCTTTTTGGCTACGCTCGGTGCCACAATCACCTTATATTCAAAGTCAGACATCCGTCCCCCTATAGCCCGAGCTTGGCGCGGACCATTTCATTTACGACCTTCGGGTTGGCCTTGCCCCCCGACGCCTTGATCACCTGACCCACGAACCACCCCGCCATCGAGGGTTTTTCGCGCGCCGCGGCCACCTTGTCGGGGTTGGCGGCGATCACCGCATCCACCGCCGCTTCAATCGCGCCGGTATCGGTGACCTGCTGCATCCCGCGGGCCTTTACAATCTCGGCGGGGTCGCCACCTTCGCTCCAGACGATCTCGAACACGTCCTTGGCGATCTTGCCGGAAATCGCGTCGGCTGCAAGCAGGTCCAGCAATCCGCCAAGCTGATCGGCGGAAATCGGCGAGGAGTCGATTTCCATCCCCTCCTTGTTCAGCCGGCCAAACAGCTCGTTGATGATCCAGTTCGCGGCCGTCTTGCCATCGCGGCCCTTGGCCACGGTTTCAAAGAAATCAGCGTTCGCGGTGTCGGCGGTCAACACGCCTGCGTCATATTCGGTCATGCCGAAGCTTTCGACAAAGCGGGCTTTCTTGGCGTCGGGCAGTTCGGGCAGGCTTGCGGCAATGGCATCAACCCAGGCCTGTTCAATTTCAAGCGGCAACAAATCCGGGCAGGGGAAATAGCGATAGTCATGCGCCTCTTCCTTGGACCGCATTGAGCGGGTTTCGCCCTTGTTCGGGTCATAAAGCCTTGTTTCCTGATCGACCGTGCCACCGTCTTCGACAATGGCGATCTGGCGCTTCACCTCATAATCTATCGCCTGCTGGATAAAGCGCATCGAGTTCATGTTCTTGATTTCGCAGCGCGTGCCAAGCAGGCCAAAATCGCCGGTTTCGCGGAATTTTTCGTATGTTCCGGCGGTGCAGATTGACACGTTGACATCGGCGCGCAGGCTGCCTTCCTGCATATTGCCATCGCAGGTGCCTAAGTAACGCAGAATCTGGCGCAGTTTTCGCACATATTCCGCCGCCTCTTCCGGGCCACGAATATCGGGGCGCGAGACGATTTCCATCAGCGCAACGCCGGTGCGGTTGAGGTCAACAAAGCTCATCGAAGGGTCCATGTCATGCACCGATTTTCCGGCATCCTGCTCAACATGAATCCGCTCGATCCGCACGCGGCGGCCAATGCCGGGGGCCATATCGACCAGCACTTCGCCCTCACCCACAATCGGGTGGTAAAGCTGGGAAATCTGATAGCCCTGCGGCAGATCAGGGTAGAAATAGTTCTTGCGGTCAAAGCGCGAAAAGAGGTTGATTTGGGCCTTCAGCCCCAGCCCTGTGCGCACGGCCTGCTCAATGCAGAATTCATTCACCACCGGCAGCATGCCGGGCATGGCGGCATCCACAAGGCTGACATGGGTGTTGGGTGCGGCGCCAAAGCCGGTTGAAGCGCCCGAGAAAAGCTTGGTTTTGCTGGCGATCTGCGCATGCACCTCCATCCCAATCACAACCTCGTAGTCGCCCTTTGCGCCGTGATAAATTTTTGGGTTCGGGTCGGTATAGGCAAGCGTGTTCATTATGGCCCTCAGCTAGGTTTGCAAAGGGTTGTAGGCAGTTAGGCGGGCTTGGGCAAGGGCTCAGCCACGCGCAAGGGCGCGGCATAGGGCGATTTGTGCCAAACCGACCAGCAGGAAGGCCACCGCGAGCAACCCGACCATTTGCAAAACCGGCCCATAGCCTGCCGGTGCCGGGTCAAGAAAGAAGTATGGGTATAGCCCTGTCGCCGCCCCGCGCGCCATGGCATATCCGAAATACATAACCGGATAGATCAGCCAGTAAAGCGCATGTGAAAACCGCAGGCCGGCTTTGGGCGCAAACGCGATCCAGCCGCCAATATAAAGCGCCGGAAGTGCTGTGTGAAACATCTGGTCGAGCACCCAGTTCAGCCCCGTCGGGCTGAAAAGTGGGGCCAGCAAAACGTGATACACCACCGCCACCACGGCAATGTAAAGCGCCACGGATGCGCGCAGCGAGGCGTTTTGCGCAATGCGCCCGGCAGGAGCGAGCGCAACTGCGCCGACCACAACGGCTGCCAGCGTATTGGTTAGAATTGTGAAAAAGCTGAACAGGTTCACCAAGGCAGCAGCCGCGCTCGAAAACAGCGGGCTGCTCAGCGTGGCCCATATCTGCGTGGCCAGCGTAGCGAAGGCCAATAGCGCCAAAACAAGGTGAAACCCGCGCGCGTTCATTCTGCACCCCAGCATTGTTGTAATGGTGCCATTCAATCGCGCCACCGTGGCCTAGGCAAGGGCCTCATAGCCCTATCGGGGCAGGGTTTGAGCATTGGCCTTCAGATAGGCCGCCAGTTTGCCCAATGTCTGATAGCCCATATCGACAGCATTATAGCCTTCAGCTTCGCGCAATTCTTCTGCGCTCGAAAACGTCATGCTCAGGCGCAGCGCTGTGCCGCCATCCTTTGGTGTCAGGGTGATTTCGGCGGTTTTGGATTGTGCGCCCACGCCGTCATCATCAAGCAGATACACGATCCGGCTGGGCTTGTCATAAACCGTAAAGCGGTGCCGGTTGGGAAATACCGTGCCATCCGGCGCGATCATGTCAAACCGCCATTGCCCGCCTTGCCGCAAATCTATCTCTTTGGTTTTGCAGCTAAACCCGTCTGGCCCCCACCAAGCTGGCAGGGCCGCCGGGTTACTCAGCGCGGCCCAGACCGTTTCGGGGGTGGCGTCAAGCTGGCGCTTCAACACCATTGTTCTATTATCCATTTCACACCTCAGTTCTGCAGGCTTTGGGCATAGGCTTCCAACTGGTCGGCCACCGTGCCCCAGCCATCATGAAAGCCCATGTCTTCGTGCCGTTTGGCAGATTCCGGGTTTGCGTGGCGGGCCAGTGCTGTATATTCGGTGCCGTCCGGATGGTCGGCAAATGTCATGATTGCCGAGAAAAACGGGTTGGGCGCGGGAATATAGCCCGCCAGCAGCGTGTCGGTTGTCACCAGCTTTTCGCCCGGTACAACTTCAAGCACACTGCCGTCATTGGGGTATTCCTGCCCGTCTACCTCCATCAGCAAGAAATAACGCCCGCCGCCATAAAGCTGCACCTCGGCTTGCAGAATCTTGTGCGGCTTGGGCACGTAGAAGTGTTTGAGATGCTCAGGCTGTGTCATGCACGCCCAAATCAGCGCGCGCGGGGCTTTCAGAATACGGTGCAATTTCAGGTCGTTCATGGTTTTTCCTTTGTCAGGGTTTCAATATAGGCCTCCAGCCGGTCGAGCCGGCCGTTCCACATATCGCGCTGGGCAGACAGCCAGTCTTCCACCGGTGCCAGCGCATCGGGGCGCAGCGCACAATGCCGTGTGCGCCCGGCTTTTCGGGTTTCAATCAGCCCGCCATCTTCCAGCTTTTTGATGTGTTGCATAAGCGAGGGCAGGGCCATGCTAAACGGCTCGGCCAGCACACCCACGCTGGCGGGGCCGCGCGCCAACCGCGCCAGAACCGCACGGCGGGTCGGGTCGGCCAGCGCGTGGAAAATCGAATCAAGTTCGTGCAAATACTTAGTCATAAGGCTAAGCATTTAGCGAACGCGAAATTATGTCCACCCCCAATGTGCCGCCCGACGGTTGTCAGCGCCCGTGAAAAACCTTATCTGCCCAGTATCCCGGTGTATGCAATCGCCTGCACCTGCAATAATTTGAGGCTGATATGACTGCTCGTAGTGAAAAATCCGGATTGCAGGTTGATGACCGGCTTGTCGCCTTTATTGAGCAACAGGCGCTGCCCGGCACCGGCATAACCGCCCGTGATTTCTGGCGCGGCTTTGAAGCGCTGGTCGCCGAACTGGCCCCGGAAAACCGCGCGCTGCTACAAAAACGCGAGACCCTACAGGCAAAGCTGGATACGTGGCACACCGACCGCCGCGACCAGCCGCATGACGCAAAAGCCTATGCCGACATGCTGGCCGACATTGGCTATATTGTGCCCGCGGGTGCGCCGTTTGAGGTTGAAACCAGCAATATCGACCCCGAAATTGCCAGCATCGCCGGCCCGCAGCTTGTCGTGCCGGTTATGAATGCCCGCTATGCGCTGAACGCCGCCAATGCTCGTTGGGGCAGCCTTTACGATGCGCTCTACGGCACCGATGCGCTGGGCGATCTGCCTGCTGGCAAGGGCTATGATGCCGCGCGCGGCGCGCGTGTTATTGCATGGGCCAAGGCGCATCTGGACAAGGCCGCGCCGCTGGCAGGTGAAAGCTGGGCCGATGTCACCACGCTGCGGGTTGATGGTGAAATGCTGATCGTGGCCACGCCGATGGGTGAAACCGGCCTTGCCGACCCGTCGCAATTTGTCGGTTATCTTGAAAACGATCTTTGCCCGCTTCAGGTGCTTTTGCGCAAAGGCGGCCTGCTGCTGGAAATTCTGGTCGACCCGTCCACCCCCGTTGGCGCGCAGGATGCGGCGGGTATTTCGGATATCTACCTCGAAGCCGCCGTCTCTGTGATCATGGATTGCGAAGATTCCGTCGCCGCCGTTGATGCGCAAGACAAGGTGCTGGCCTATTCCAACTGGTTGGGGCTGATGAAGGGCGATTTGGCCGAAACCGTCAGCAAGGGCGGCGAGACATTCAAGCGCAAGCTGAGCCCCGATTCCACCTACTTTACGCCCGACGGTGGCAAGATCACCGTGAAAGGCCGCGCGCTGATGCTGGTGCGCAATGTTGGCCATTTGATGACCACCCCCGCCATTCTCGATGCCTATGGCGCGGAAATTCCCGAAGGTATCATGGATGCCATGATCACTACGCTTTGCGCCATTCATGACCTGAAAGGCGATGGTGCAAACTCGGCGGCCGGTTCAATCTATGTCGTCAAACCCAAGATGCACGGGCCGGAAGAGGTGGCTTTTGCCGACAAGCTTTTTGACCGTGTCGAAGATGCGCTGAACCTGCCGCGCCACACCGTCAAGCTTGGCATCATGGATGAAGAGCGGCGCACATCGCTAAACCTTGGCGAATGCATCCGCGCCGCGCGCCACCGTGTGGCCTTCATCAATACCGGCTTTCTGGACCGGACAGGTGACGAGATTCACAGCTCCATGCAGGCCGGCCCGATGCTGCGCAAAGGCGATATGAAAACCGCCGCATGGATCGGTGCTTATGAGAATAACAATGTTGATACCGGCTTGGCCTGCGGGCTGATGGGGCGCGCGCAAATCGGCAAAGGCATGTGGGCCATGCCCGACCTTATGGCCGATATGTTGGCCCAGAAAGGCGCCCACCCCGCCGCCGGGGCCAATTGCGCATGGGTGCCAAGCCCCACCGCCGCCACGCTGCATGCCACCCACTACCACCTGTGCGACGTGGCTGCCGTGCAGCACAAACTGCTGGCGGCAGGCCCGCGCCCCGGGCGGCAGGGGCTGTTGGAAATACCGCTGGCACATGGGCAGAACTGGTCGCAAGACGAAATTACCGCCGAGTTGGAAAACAACGCGCAGGGCATTCTTGGCTATGTTGTGCGCTGGGTCGATCAGGGGGTTGGCTGCTCCAAAGTGCCAGATATCAACGATGTTGGCCTGATGGAAGACCGCGCCACCTGCCGCATTTCCAGCCAGCACATGGCCAATTGGCTGGCGCATGGCGTGGTGGATGAGGCGCGCGTGCGCGACGTAATGCGCAAGATGGCGCTGATCGTTGATGCGCAAAACGCCGACGATGCGGCCTATCAGCCAATGGCGCCAGCGTTTGATGGGGCGGCCTTCAACGCAGCCTGTGACCTCGTGCTCAAAGGTGCCGCGCAGCCTTCGGGCTATACCGAACCGCTTTTGCACGCCTACCGCTTGCAGGCCAAGGCAGCCCAAACGGGTTAACGCGTTTGGGCGCTGGCACTGACTGCATGCTAGCGCAGATAGGGTGCAATCGCGTCCAAAAGGGCCAGGCGCTGCTTACGCCATGTTTCGGCTATGGTGTCATCCACCGGCTCGATATCGGTTTCGGCGCGATGAATCTGTTGGTTCAGCGCCTCATATTCATCGGCCAGCCGGGCAAAATGCGCGTCATCCAGCTTCAGTGCGTGAATTTGCTCGGCCTTGGCGGGGAACTGGTCGCTCAACTGGTTCGGGGTATGGCTCATTCAATGCTCCTTTAGTGTCAATTACTGTCGCATCCGACGATGGCTGCATTTGTGCGCGCCCGCATTGCGCCAGATCAAGTAACCAGCGAATTGGGCCAGCGATTTGCACCCAACTGACAGACAGGCTATGTTGCCGCGCATATCGAGCGAACATTATTGGGGAAGATAAAGTGCAGATTGCAGCGATCACCACTGTCCGCAATGACCGGCTGTTTTTGCGCAAGTGGATCGACTATTACGGCGCGAATTTCGGGCGGCGGAACTTGTTCGTCATCATCGATGGCCATGATCAGGATGTCCCCGCGGGTTGCGAAGGTGTCAATTTCCTTCATCTGCCCCACCGGAATTATGAGAGCGAGATCGCCTCGGTTCCGATGCGGCGGGTCGGGGTGGATCATAACCGGTCCCGCGCAGTATCCGATCTTGCGAGGGCGCTCTGGCGCTATGACTATCAGGCCATCATGGCAATGGATGTCGATGAGTTCCTGATCGCGGACCCCGCACGTCATACGTCGCTGCGTGCCTATGTCGAAGCGGCCCCGCGCCGCTATGCGACCTTGTCGGGGCTGGGTTTGGACGTGGTCCAGCATCTGGGCAAAGAGCGTGCAATTGATCCTGCGCGCCCGTTCTTGTTGCAAAGGAGCCATGCGGTCGTCTCGCATGCCTACACCAAGCCGGTTCTGGCCTTTCGCCCCGTCACCTGGGGCGGGGGTTTTCACCGGGTCAAGCGCCGGAATTACCATATCGGGCAGGATCTGTTCCTCTTGCACTTTGGTCTGATAGATTATGAAACCGCGATGGGCCGGGTGAATGATCCCAATCTGATCAAGTCGGGTTGGGGCCCGCATCTGCAGCGCCGGCACGCAGCTTTTCGCCATGTCGAGGCGTCTGTCCCGCAAGGTGGCGATGCTGTTTTCCCCAAGGCGCGCCGGCGGCTGACCTGGGTGCGCAAGCTCTTGGCGTGGAACAAACCGGCCAGGCTGCCGGGTGAACCCGTTGTCATCTTGCCGGAACGCTTTGCCGGGCTGCTATAGGCGCGTCGGGTGCTGAGCGGGCCAGTTCGCACCGACAAATTTTACCATGCGATTGTGGGTTGTATTTTCCCTCAAATAGGCAAGACTCGCCCTATCTAGAAACAGGAGCAGAGACATGTCTATTACGCTAGAAGGCCTTATTATACTCGTTGTCATTGGTGCTATTGCGGGCTGGCTGGCTGGCCAGTTGGTCAAGGGCTTTGGCTTTGGCCTTGTCGGCAATATCATCGTGGGGGTTGTTGGCGCGGCTATTGCCAGCTTTTTGTTCCCCGCCATTGGTGTTTCCATCGGTTCGGGCATCATCGGCAGCATTATCAACGCCACAATTGGCGCGGTTCTGTTGCTTATCGTCATTCGCGTTGTGAAGCGGGCGTGAACATACGATCCGTGGCGCATCGGGCTTGCCCCGGTGCGCCATACCACTGAAGGAGAGCCTGCGTGCGGCCCGTTATCGGTATTATTGGCAACGCCCATATCATCAACGACAGTTACATGGTGCAGGGCGCGGGTGATATGAACATGCGCGCCGTGGCTGAAGTGTGCGAGGCGCTGCCGCTGATTGTGCCCGCTTTGCCGGACACAAGCGAAATTGCCAGCCTGATGGATGCCTGCGCGGGGTTTCTCTTTCCCGGTGGCCGCCCCAATGTGCACCCCAGCCATTACGGCCATGAAGAAACCGAGGCCCATGGCGCGTTTGACCGTAACCGCGATGCGCTGGCCTTGCCGCTCATTCAGGCCTGTGTTGCAGCGGGCAAACCGATATTGGGCATCTGCCGCGGCTTTCAGGAATTCAACGTCGCCTTTGGCGGCACGCTGCACCCCGAAATCCGCGACCTGCCGGGCCGGATGAACCACCGCATGCCGCCCGATGGCACGATCGAAGAAAAATTCGCCCTGCGCCACGATGTGCACCTAACCCCGGGCGGCCGGTTCGCGCGCATTTTCGGGGCTGATCGCGTGCGCGTCAACTCGCTGCACGGGCAGGGGATCGAGGTTGCAGGCAGCCGCGTCATCATCGAAGGCTATGCTGATGATGAAACGCCCGAAGCCATCCATATTGCAGGCGCAACCGGCTTTGCCTTGGCCGTGCAGTGGCACCCCGAATGGAATGCCGCGCATGATTCAGTGTCGCGCCCACTATTTGCGGCCTTTGGCGCTGCGCTGCGCCCCTAACCCCAATTCCACAGCGCCGGAAGAAAGCGATAGGCATCGCCCTCCTTCAGCACATGGCCAACGCCGGGGAAGGGGAAGTGATAGCCCGCAAGCGCGATGTTTTCGGCTGCCGCCCAATCCATCAGCTTGCGGCGCATGGCCACTGCGATGTCGGGCAACGCGTCAACCCCCGGTGTCCAGTCGGGGCGCTCGAACGAAATATAGGCATGCGCAATGCTATCGCCCAGCACCAACAGCTTTTGCCCGTCGCTTTCAACATATAGCCCCATATGCCCCGCCGTATGGCCGGGCGTGTCGATCATGGTCACACCGTTTATCAAAGCCGCACCGTCGCCCACCAAACTTAGCAATGGTTCCACCACCTCAAGCGAGTTCACCGCGCCCACGACAAATTGCTGCATGGTCTCGTCGACCCGGTTCACCAGCCCCGGCGCGGTCCAGTTTTCATATTCCGCACGGCCCATGAAATAAGCGGCATCGGGCAAGATCAACTCGTCAAAGTCATCCCGCAAGCCCCAGATATGGTCTGGGTGGGCATGGGTCAGGGCAACATGGGTAACGGCGCCAGTGTCAATCCCAGCCGCAGCAAGGTTGCCCATAAGCCGCCCCGCGCCCGATTGGAACCGGCTGCCCGAGCCGACATCGACCAGCAGCGTATCGGTGCCGTTTTGAATGAGCACATGGTTGGTATGGGCATAGTTCACATCTGCCGCCAAGCGGTGCGCGGCCAGAAACGCCGCCAGTTCGCCATCCGGTGCATTCACCGCCAAGCCATTGGCGGGCTGGTTGATATTTCCGTCTGACACGATTGTAATGTCCAGCGCACCAAGCGAGAACCGGAACCACCCCGCCGCCTGCCCGCCACGCGGCGGCGCCAGTTCAGCCCGCAACATGCCGGGTATGGCCAGCGCCGGGGTCAATGCGGCAAGCCTTATCAGGTCGCGCCGGGTCGGTGAGTAAATAGTCATGGTTGCCTCGCTAATTATTTCACACAAGAATTGCGGAAAAAGCGATGCAACTCAAGCCCTATGCGCCGTGCAACGCCGCCTCAATCGCAGCGATATCGAGTTTGCGCATCTCCATCATCGCACCAAAGGCCCGTTTTGCCTTTTCGCCGCCCGCAGCCATCGCCTCGCTCAGCGCACGGGGGGTGATCTGCCATGACACGCCCCATCTATCCTTGCACCAGCCGCACATGCTCTCCTGCCCGCCATTATCAACAATCGCGTTCCAGTAACGGTCGGTTTCGGCTTGATCGTCAGTGGCGATCTGGAAGGAAAACGCCTCGCTTTGCTTGTAGTGCGGCCCGCCGTTCAGCCCGATACAGGGAATGCCGCAGACGGTGAATTCCACCGTCAGCACCGCGCCTGTTTTGGTGGAAGGGTTATCGGCAGGCGCGCGGTGGACGGCCGTGACCGCACTATCGGGGAAGGTTGCAGCATAAAAATGCGCAGCCGCCTCTGCATCATTTTCATACCAGATGCAGATGGTGTTTTTGGAAGCACTCATGGGTCAACCTTTCAACTGTTCATGCCGTTTTCGCTGCGCCCAATCCTATCAGAGCCGCCCCGTATGCGGTAAAGGAAATGCGCATACGAAAACGCTGCGCGCAACCCATGGGGTTGACGCTATTTTTTTGGGTGGTAAGGCAAGCTCAGTGTAATTCAAGGAAACAACATGCTGACCAATGACCATCTGGCCCAGTGGGACCGTGACACCTTCTTTCACCCCTCCACCCATTTAGGGCAATTTGCGCGGGGTGAGCAGGGCAACCGCGTTATCACCACCGCCAAGGGCTGTGAAATCGAAGACCGTAACGGCACCCGCCTGCTGGACGCGTTCTCGGGCCTGTATTGCGTGAATGTCGGCTATGGCCGCCCCGAGATAGCCGAGGCGATTGCCGATCAGGCCCGCGAACTGGCCTATTACCACGCCTATGTCGGCCACGGCACCGAGGCCAGCATCACGCTGTCCAAAATGATCATCGACCGTGCGCCGGCGGGCATGTCCAAGGTTTATTATGGGCTTGGCGGTTCGGATGCGAATGAAACCAATATCAAGCTCATATGGTATTATAACAACGTGCTCGACCGGCCGGAAAAGAAGAAGATCATCTCGCGCTGGCGCGGTTATCATGGCTCGGGTCTGATGACAGGTAGCCTGACGGGGCTGGAGCTTTTCCACAAGAAATTTGACCTGCCGCTCAGCCAGGTTGTGCATACCGAAGCACCCTACTACTATCGCCGCGATAATCTCGACCAGAGCGAAGCCGAGTTTGTGGCCCATTGCGCGCAGGCGCTCGAAGAGCTCATTCTTGCCGAAGGGCCGGACACCGTGGCCGCGTTCATTGGCGAGCCTGTGCTCGGCACTGGCGGCATTGTGCCGCCGCCCGCAGGCTATTGGGCGGCCATTCAGGCGGTGCTGGCAAAATACGACATCCTGCTGGTGGTTGACGAGGTTGTCACCGGCTTTGGCCGTCTGGGCAGCATGTTTGGTTCTGAGCATTATGGGCTGAAGCCCGACCTCATCACCATCGCCAAGGGTCTCACCTCGGCCTATGCGCCGCTGTCCGGCTCGATCGTGTCTGAAAAGATGTTCAAGGTTCTGGCTGACGGCACCGACAAGCTTGGCCCCATCGGCCACGGCTGGACCTATTCCGCCCACCCGATTTGCGCCGCCGCCGGTGTGGCCAACCTCAAGCTCATCGACGATCTGAAGCTTGTAGATGCCGCCAAAACCCAAGGTGCCTATTTCAATGAAGCGCTGAAATCGGCGCTGGCGGGCAAGCGCATTGTGGGTGATGTGCGTGGCGAGGGGCTTTTGGCCGCAGTTGAAGTTGTGGCCGATAAAGACAGCCGCACCTATTTTGACCCTGGCCAGAAAGTCGGCCCGCAACTGGCCGCCGCCATGCTTGAACAGGGTATCATCGCGCGCGCCATGCCGCAGGGCGATATCCTGGGCTTTGCCCCGCCATTTTGCGTTTCAACGTCGGAAATGGACCGTATAGTCGACGCTACCGTGCAAGCGGTGGATAAAGTCACCGCTAGCTTATAACCAGTGGGCTTCGGCCCGAACGCAAAAACAGGCCGAAGCATGTCTTACCAGATCAACAATTTTCCAACCGAAGAATACCACGCCCGCATCAAGGGCGCGCGCGCCGAGATGGCCGCGCGCGGGCTAGATTGCATCATCATTTCCGACCCCAGCAACATGGCGTGGATCAGCGGCTATGACGGCTGGTCGTTCTACGTGCATCAGGCCATTATTCTGGGCATGGAGGGCGACCCTGTCTTTTGGGGCCGTGGGATGGATGCCGTGGGCGCGCAACGCACCGTATTCATGAATGATGATGATATCGTCGGCTATCCCGACTATCTGGTGCAAAACCCCGAAATCCACACCATGACCGACCTTGCTGCCCTGCTCAAGGCGCGCGGTTTCGAGACGGCGCGCATCGGTGTGGAACTTGACAACTATTACTATTCTGCCGCCGCGCATATCACCCTTGTTACGCATCTGCCCGACGCGGTCTTTCTGGATGCGAACGGGCTGATCAACTGGCAGCGCGCCATCAAATCACCCCGCGAAATAGCCTATATGCGCGGGGCTGCGGGCATTACCGACAAGATGCACGCCGCCATTGTTGAACGCGCCGAACCGGGCATGCGCAAGAATGACCTTGTTGCCGAGATTTATGCCGCAGGCATTCGCGGCACCGACGAATTCTGGGGCGACTACCCGGCCATCGTGCCGCTTGCGCCCTCGGGGCTGGACGCGACCGCCGCACATCTGACATGGGATGGCGCACCGCTGCGCAAGAACGAAAGCACGTTCTTTGAAATCGCCGGTGTGCATCGCCGCTACCACGTGCCGCAATCGCGCACGCTGTTTTTGGGGGCGGCCCCGCAAAAATACCTCGATGCGGAATCCGCTGTGCTCGATGCGGTTGAGGCGGGGCTGGAACAGGCCAAGCCGGGCAATCTGTGCGAAGACATCGCCAATGCCTTCAACGCCGCGCTGAACGCAGCCGGTTTCAACAAGGACGGGCGCTGCGGCTATTCCATCGGTCTGTCATACCCGCCTGACTGGGGCGAGCGGACCATGTCCTTTCGCCCAGGCGACAAATCGGTGCTGCAAGCTGGCATGACCTTCCATTTCATGCCCGCGCTGTGGCTGGATGATGGCGGGCTGGAAATAACCGAGCCGATCCTCATTACCGAAACCGGGTATGAGTGTTTTTGCACCACCGAGAGGCGGCTTTTCATCAAGGACTAGCACTTGCCACCAGCAGGCACAGGATACGCGATGACGGTTTTGAGCCCCATTGCAAACTTTTAACCTGTTTCAGGCGCTGCGGCTGCGGTGGGCCGTTTCCTTGAAGGTTTTTCGATGTGGGCCGCAGCACGACGTTGGCGGCCATGACCTG
>JBBDJE010000005.1:0-52237 GCA_040880065.1 Paracoccaceae bacterium
CCGATATATTGAAAGGCCAAAGCGCCGCCAAGCAGCGCAACCGAGCCGCCAGCCGCAACCAGTGATGATTTTTGCCATGCTTTCATAGGTATTTTACCGCCATAAAGCCACCAATCAACAGCACGCAGCCAATGGTGAACATCAACCCGAGCCGCTTTTCGATAAAGGTCTTTATCGGCGGGCCGAATTTCCACAACAGGGCAGCGACAATAAAAAACCGCGCGGCGCGCGCGATCAGACTATAGCCCATGAAGGCGGTAAAGTTCAGCTCGGTCGCGCCAGAAACAATCGTGATAACCTTGTAAGGGAAGGGTGTGACCCCGGCAATAAGCACAGCCAGCGCGCCGTTTTCGTTAAAGCTGGTGCGAAAAGTATCGAATTTCGCTTCCATCCCGTAAAAGGCCAGAATCGGCTGGCCAACTGTTTCAAACAGCAACGCGCCAATCGCATATCCAAGTGCGCCGCCTGCAACCGATGAAACCGTGCAAATTGCCGCTATGCGAAACGCCATATGCGGGCGTGCCAGAATAATGGGAATAAGCAGCACATCGGGTGGAATGGGAAAGATCGAACTCTCAACAAAGGCCACCAGCGCCAAAAGCCACAGGGCATGGCGGTGTTCGGCCATAAGCAGGGTGCGGTTGTATATGGTGCGTAACATAGGGGCGCATGTTGCAAGCTTGCACGGCGCGGTCAAGTGCGATTGCAAAGCAGGGCTTTGAGGGGTTATCTAGGGGCAGGATTGGCGCAGGCGGAGGTTCTGCAATGAAGTGGCAAAGACGGCGCGCAACGCGCGATATTCACAACCGGCGCGCGCGCTGGTTTCAGCGCCGTGATTGCCATAACGAGACCGGCCAATGTGACACCTTTAACACTTCGAGGCTTTGATGAACCTGAACCCACCAAAACGCCCCGTCTCCAAGCAGCCCGGTGCGGCGCACGATGACATTTTACAGCTTCAAAAGATGATGAAAGCCGGCGCTTTTGTGCAAGCCGAAGCCCCGGCGCGCAAGGCGGCCAAGAAATACCCGCGCGTGGCGATTGTGCAGATGATGCTTGGCATTTCGCTGGCCGAGCAGGACAAGTCGGACGAAGCGCTCAAGCAGTTTCACAAAGTCGCGCGGCTAGAGCCGAACAACGCCGATGTCTGGCGCAATATTGGCATGTTGGAGCAACGGGCAAAAAACTACGGCGAAGCCGAAAAGGCGCTGAAAAAAGCCATTGCGATCAATCCGAACTTTGGTGAGGCTTATACAACAATCGGCGGCATTTACGACTCGCTCGGCGCGCAGCAAAAGGCGCTGGATGCATATTACAAGGCGGTCGAACTTTTACCCAAAGCTCCCGCCGCCCATAACAACCTGCTTGCCCAGCTTGAAATTACCAATGATAGCGCGGCGCTTGAAGCCGGGCTTGAACAGGCACGCAAGCACATTCCCGGCAATGCTATTGTAACTTATTTTGAGGGTGTTCTTGCGCAGCGCAGCGGCGACATGGCAGCGGCGCGCAAGTATCTGGAGGCCGTGCGCTTCGATCTGCCCCCGTTTCGCAACCGCTCGATCGAGGTAAGCCGCTGCGCGCATCTGGGGCGGATTTGTGACAAACTGGGCGATTATCCGGCGGCCTTTGGTTATTTTGGCAAGTGCAAGGCAATACTGGCAAAACGATCGTTGGCACTTGGATATGAGACCGAGCCCTATTTCAAAACCATCAGCCGCACGCTGGGCTATGTGGAAGCCCGCCAGTTTGATGATTGGGTGCCCTATGATCTGCCAGATGATGTCGCGCCGGTTTTTCTGATAGGGTTTCCGCGCTCGGGCACGACCTTGCTCGATACGATCTTGCGCAGCCACCCCGAGATTGAGGTGGTCGAGGAAGGCCCGGCAATGCGCGATATGCTGCGGGCTTTGGGCGAGGTGAACGAGAACCGCGACGAGGGCCTGAAAAACATGACCGCCAAACAGGCGGCAAAACTGCGCGCCGTCTACCTGCAAACGCTGAACGCGGGTGTTACTGGCAATGGCAAGATCATCATCGACAAACTGCCGCTTAATATTCTGCACGTGCCGGTCATATGCCGTGTGTTCCCCAATGCACGCTTCATCCTTACATTGCGCCATCCGGCCGATTCTGTGCTGTCAAACTACATGCAGGCCTTTGACCAGAATCAGGCCATGGCGGTGATGAACAAGCTTTCGACTGCAGCCCAGTTCTATGATCTTGCGATGCGGATCTGGGTTGCGACATTGCCGCTCATCGGTGAAAACTTTGTCGAAAGCCGCTATGAAGACTTGGTGGATGACATGCAAACCACGCTGACCCCGGTGCTGAAGCTGCTGGGGCTGGACTGGGATGAAAACATGGAAAACTATCGCCAGACAGCGCTGGAGCGCGGGCGCATCCGCACGCCGAGCTACAATCAGGTTGTCAAGCCGCTTTACAAGGATGCCCAGCAGCGCTGGAAGCATTATGCCAAACCCATGGCCGGAATTCTGCCGCTGCTTGAGCCATGGGCGATCCGTTTCGGATATGGCAAGCTAAACGATTGACGACGCCCTGAAGCGGGGTTAAACGGGCGCTGCGTTGCCCGAGTGGCGGAATGGTAGACGCAGCGGATTCAAAATCCGCCGCCTTAACGGGTGTGCCGGTTCGAGTCCGGCCTCGGGTACCACAGCTTGAATGGCGGCAGGGTTACACCTGCCGCCATTCGCCGTTTTTGAGCCCGTCAAGTGTCCAGTCGCCAATAGAATAGCGGATCAGGCGCAGGGTCGGGTGGCCAATTGCGGCTGTCATGCGGCGCACCTGCCGGTTGCGCCCCTCGGTGATTGTGATTTCCAGCCAGCTATCGGGCACGGTCTGACGCACACGAATAGGCGGGGTGCGCGGCCACAGCCAGACGGGCGGCGGCACAGTGCGGATGCGGGCAGGAAGGGTAGGGCCGTCCTTCAGCACCACGCCCGCCGCAAGTATGGCGCAGGCGGCATCATTGGGCACGCCTTCGATTTGCGCAAAATAGGTTTTGGGCTGCTTGAATTTCGGGCTGGCGATGCGGTTTTGCAGTTTGCCGTCATCGGTCAGCACCAACAGCCCTTCGCTGTCGCGGTCCAGCCGGCCTGCGGCATAAACGCTCGGCAGGGCGATATAGGCGGCCAGAGTCGTGCGCGCGCCACCATCGGTAAACTGCGAAAGCACATTATAGGGCTTGTTAAACAGAATCGTTGTCATGCCGCCTGCTTAACCCTTGCCACCACCTGCGCCTAGCCCTGCATCGTTTGGCACCTTGCCACTGGCGGGCGCCCTCGCTAGCATATCGCCGTAATTTCCTTTGAGGGTAACATGACCGATAACGCATCCTTCGTTGCGCGGCGCAATGCCGCCATTCCGCGTGGCCTTGCCACTGCTGCGCCAATTTTTCTCGACAAGGCCGAAAACGGCGAGTTGTGGGATATCGAGGGGCACCGCTATGTCGATTTTGCCTCGGGCATTGCGGTAACCAATACCGGCCACCGCCATCCGCGCGTTATGGCCGCTGCCGCAGCACAGGCCGAAAAATTCGCGCATGTCTGCTTTCAGGTTACCGGCTACCCCGGTTATGTAGAACTGGCCGAGCGGCTGAACGCGCTTGCCCCTATCAAGAACGCCAAGTCGATCTTCTTTACCACCGGTGCCGAAGCTACTGAAAACGCAGTTAAAATTGCGCGTGCCTACACCAAGCGCCCCGGTGTTATCACCTTTACCGGTGCATTTCATGGCCGCACGATGCTGACGGTAACGATGACGGGTAAAGCTTCACCCTACCGCACGCCCGGCATGCCGCCCGCGCCCTATGTCTATCATGTTCCGTTCCCGATCGAGCATCACGGTGTAAGCGAGGAGGAGTCGCTAAAAGCACTGGCGCATGTATTCAAGGCCGATTGCCCGCCGCAAGATGTGGCCGCAATCGTGATCGAGCCGGTGCAAGGTGAGGGCGGGTTCTACCAGACCCCCAAGCCGTTCATGAAAAAGCTGCGCGAAATTTGCGACCAGCACGGCATTTGCCTTGTGGCCGACGAGGTGCAAACCGGTTTTGCGCGCACGGGCAAGGTGTTTGCCATCGAGCATTACGACATCGAGCCCGACCTTATTCCCGTGGCCAAGGCGCTTGGTGGCGGTTTCCCGATTTCCGGTGTGATTGGCAAGGCTGAAATAATGGATGCGGCCGAACCCGGTGGCCTTGGCGGCACCTATGCCGGCAACCCTATTTCCTGTGCCGCAGCACTTGCCGTGCTTGACGTTATAAACGACGAAAACCTGTGCGAGCGTGCCAACGAGCTTGGGGCGCATATGGTCAAGCGCATCAACACCTTCAAAACCGCCAACAGCCTGCGCCCGATTGGCGATGTGCGCGGACTGGGCGCGATGGTGGCCTTTGAACTGGTCAAAGAGCGTGGCGGCAACGAGCCGGACGCCGATGCCACCAAGGCCGTGACCGCCGCAGCGTTTGATGCCGGGCTTATCCTGCTTTCATGTGGTTATTACGCCAACACAATCCGCATTCTGGCACCGATCACCATGCCAATGGAAATGCTCGATGAAGGTTTGGACAAGCTCGAAGTTGCGTTGAAAGCCTAGACCCCTTGGGTGCGCATCCATTGCGCACCCCAAACGCACCAAAGGTGCGCAATCAATGCGCCCGCAAAGGTGCGCAATGAATGCGCACCCTACGGCGGTGTGTTGCAAGAACAGGTAAAGCATGAGCGTTTGGATTGTCGCGTCGCTCGCAGCGGCGTTTTTGCAAAACCTGCGCTTCGTGCTGCAAAAAACGCTGAAATCGCAGATCAGCACGCTTGGCGTTACCTTTTCACGCTTCATTTTCGCCGCACCGTTTGCCGCCGCTCTTGTTGCGGGGCTGGTGTGGTTTGGCGGCTATACCATGCCGGGGCTCACAGCGGCATTTTTCATTTACGCAAGCATTGGCGGTGTGGCGCAAATTGTGGCGACTGCGCTGCTTGTGGCGCTGTTTTCACTGCGTAACTTTGCTGTGGGCATTGCCTATTCCAAAACCGAAACCATAGCCACGGTCGCGCTGTCGGCAATGATATTGGGCGAAGGTGTGGGGCTACTGGCGCTGCTTGCCATGCTGGTTACGCTGGCGGGTGTGGTGCTCATGTCGGGCCTGCCGCGCATGGGGAACTTGCGGGCCGGAATATTTGGCAAACCTGCGCTTATCGGCATTGGCTCTGGCGTGCTATTCGCGCTGGCCTCTATTGGCTATCGCGGCGCCTCGCTTGCGCTGGATGGTGGCGACTTTTTGATTCGCGCCGCACTTACGCTGGCTTTTGTTACTGCATTTCAAACGCTGATCATGGCGGTCTGGATGGCATTGCGCGCGCCGGGGCAAGTTTTGGCGGTGCTGGGGTTGTGGCGCATCGCCATTTGGGTGGGCATTACCGGAATGCTCGGCTCGCTTGGCTGGTTCATTGCCTTCACGCTGCAACATGCGGCCTATGTCAAGGCTGTGGGGCAGGTCGAACTGGTATTTTCGGTGCTGGCCTCGTGGCTGTTTTTCCGCGAGCGCATTACGCGCATGGAGATAACAGGCATTGCGCTGGTCGCCGGCGGCATTGTGCTGCTTGTGCTGGTGCCCGGCTGATTTTTACGCTTACAGCCTTGATGCGCGCAGCGGCGTAATTAGATGGTTACTCACCTTGCCAATGATGGCGCGCCGCTTTAGTGTCCGCCGCTATGAATCTGGGGTAATTCCCTGTTTTGGCGCGCCCGCGTCACCTAGCCAAAGGACCGAAAGATGTTTGTAACCCCCGCCTACGCTCAGGCCGCCGGATCGAGTGCTGTTGCCGGTTTTGGCAGCCTTCTGCCCATCGTGCTGATTTTCGCCATCATGTATTTTCTTATGATCCGCCCGCAGCAAAAAAAGATGAAGCAGCACCGCGCCATGGTTTCCTCGCTGCGCGTGGGTGACAAGGTAATCACCCAAGGCGGCATTTATGCCCGCGTGACCAAGGTTAAAGAAGACGATGCCGAGCTTGAGGTTGAAATTGCCACCGGCGTGAAGGTGCGCGTTGTGCGTTCGACCATTGTGCAGGTACTGGCCAAGCCCGAACCCGTCGTCAAAGACTAAGCCAAACTGACTGTCGGCACCCCGTGCCAAAGGATACGTAATGCTGCACTTCTCGCTGTGGAAAAAAATCGTCATTCTGCTGATCTGTGCCTGGGGGTTGGTCGCAGCAGCGCCCAATGTCTATTACACGATTGCAGAATCTTCCAATGATGCGGTGGCCGAGCTGGAGGCCGGATTGCCCCAGACACCGGAACGTCTGGCCGCGCGCGACGCATGGCCACAGTTCCTGCCCTCGGATGTTGTGAATTTGGGGCTGGATCTGCGGGGCGGTGCGCATTTGCTGGTTGAGGTCGCAGTTGAGGATATTTATGCCGAGCGGCTGGACAGTTTCTGGACAGAAGCCCTGCGCGCGCTTCGCAACGAGCGTGACGCGCTAGGCAGCATCCGCCGCCAATATGACAACCCCAACGAGTTGCGCATCCGCATCGAAAACTCGGAAAATATGCGCCTGGCAATTGAAACTGCCCATGCGCTGACCTCGCCGGTTATCTCGCTCTCCGGTGCAGGGTCACGCGATTTTGTGGTCTCTTCCGAGCTCGACGAACTGGTCATCACACTCTCCGATGCCGAGCGTCTTGCGACGGACGAGCGCACGATGGAGCAATCGCTGGAAATTGTGCGCCGCCGTATTGACGAAGCGGGCACGCGCGAGCCGACAATCCAGCGTCAGGGCTCCAACCGTATTCTTATTCAGGTGCCGGGCATCGGTTCAGCCGAAGAATTGCTGGCGCTGCTGGGTGAAACCGCCAAGCTTACCTTTAACGCGGTAACAGGCCCGACCACACGCGATGCCAACACCAACCCCGGCGCGGGCAATCTGCTGCTGCCCAGTCAGGATGAAGAGGGCTTGTTCTACATTGTCTCGCAAATTCCTGTTGTGGGCGGCGACCAGCTTACCAATGCTCAGGCCGCGTTTGACCAAAATGGCCGCCCTTCGGTGAGCTTTAGTTTCAACGTGACCGGTGCGCGGTTGTTTGGCCAGTTTACGGCGGAAAATATCGGTCAGCCATTTGCGATCGTGCTTGATGGCAAGGTCGTCTCGGCACCTGTTATCCAGTCCCATATCTCTGGCGGGGCGGGGCAGATTACCGGTAACTTTACACTGGAAGAAACCACGCGTCTGTCTATTTTGCTGCGCGCGGGCGCTTTGCCTGCCGAGCTCAAGGTTATGGAACAACGCACCGTTGGCCCGGAACTGGGCGCAGATTCGGTTGAGGCTGGCAAAATTGCGGCGCTTGTCGGTTTTGCGGGCGTGGCGATCTTTATGGTCCTGTCTTATGGCATGTTCGGCATGATCGCCAATATCGCGCTGTTCATGAACGTCGCGATGATTTTTGGCCTGCTTTCTGCCATTGGCGGCACGCTTACACTGCCGGGCATTGCGGGTATTGTGCTGACAATGGGTATGGCGGTTGATGCCAATGTGCTGATCTTCGAGCGAACGCGCGAAGAACTGCGCGCCGGGCGAAACCCGTTTCGCGCCGTAGAAGAAGGCTATTCCAAGGCGCTGAGCGCGATTATCGACGGCAACCTCACCACACTCATTGCCGCGATTGTGCTTTATGCCTTTGGCTCGGGCCCGATCCGTGGTTTTGCCATTACGCTTGGCCTTGGCATTGTCACATCCGTCTTTACGGCGATCTGGCTGACACGGCTCATTCTCTCAAGCTGGCTCAAATGGCGCCGGCCCAAAACTCTTACCATATAAAGGTGCCAAGATGCGGCTAAAGCTGGTCAAGGACGAAACGCATATCAAGTTCTTCAAATTCGCCCGCATAACATTCGGGGCGTCAGTTGTGGCGGTGATCGCGTCGATCATCATATTCCTCAGCAACGGTTTGAATTACGGTATCGACTTTCGTGGCGGCACAATGCTGCGCATTGAAAGCCCCGTTGACAGCGGCGTTGGCGCATTTCGCGATGTGCTGTCGCCGCTCGGAATGGGCGATATCAACGTTACCGAAGTGTTCGACCCGTCTGCTGCGCTGGACGCTGGCACAGTCAGACACGAATATATGGTGCGTGTTGTTCAGCAAGGCGATGACGACGCCGAGCAAAATGGTGCGGTCGCATTGATCAAGGCCACACTTGATGCGAATTTCGAGGGGTTGATTTACCTTCAAACCGAAGCGGTCAGCGGCAAAGTGTCGGGCGAGTTGGTTCAGGGCAGTATCATCGCTGTGATGATTTCGGTCATTGCCGTGCTGTTTTATGTTTGGCTGCGCTTTGAATGGCAGTTTTCCGTGGGCGCGGTGGCGGCACTTGTGCATGACGTTATTCTCACCATCGGGGTGTTTTCGCTGATCGGGCTGGAGTTCAACCTGTCGATCATTGCGGCCCTGCTTACCATTGTCGGCTATTCTCTGAACGATACGGTGGTGGTGTTTGACCGCGTGCGCGAGAACCTGCGCAAGTTCAAGACCATGGATTTGAAAGAGTTGCTCGACCGCGCCATCAACGAAACCCTGAGCCGCACGGTCATGACCGCGGTTACAACGCTGATGGCGCTGTTTGCGCTTTACTTCCTTGGTGGCGACGTTGTGCGCGGCTTCACATTTGCGATGATCTGGGGCATTATCATCGGCACTTATTCCTCGGTTTTTGTGGCCTCGAACATTGTGCTTTGGCTGGGCGTAAAGCGCGACTGGTCCAAGCCCGACCCGAATGCAGGCACGCAATTCGCAGATGCTGATGCATGATTGAAGCCCTTGGCCAGTCCCTGATTTTTCCGGGGCTGGCTTGGCTGCTCTTTGCGGCATTCATTGGCGGGCTGGTGCGCGGCTTTGCCGGTTTTGGCACCGCCATGGTGTTTATTCCCGTCGCCAGTATCTTCATGCCGCCGGTTGTTGTCATCGCAACCCTTGTTGTGACCGATATTTTCGGGCCATTGCCGTTGTTGCGCCGTGCGTGGCGCGCCGTTGATCGTGCCGAACTTGCGCGGCTGGTGCTCGGCGGGCTTGTCGGCATTCCGCTGGGCACGCTTGCGCTGACCGCGCTTGATCCTATGGCGTTTCGTTGGGGCGTTTCGGCCACATGCCTGATTTTGCTTGCACTGCTTGCCAGCGGCTGGCGCTATGATGGCCAACCCACTGCGCGGCTGGTTCTGGCCATTGGCCTTGGCGCTGGGTTTTTGGGCGGGCTGGCGGGGTTGCCTGGCCCGATCGTTATTTTATTCTATCTGTCAGGCCGCCGCGCAATTGCTGAAATTCGTGGCGTAAGCCTGTTATTCCTGTTTTCAACCGATGTCGTGCTGATCGTCACGCTGGGGCTGCGTGGCTATGTCGGGGTTCAGGAAATTGTGCTCGGCATCGTCTGCGCCATTCCGCTTGCCATTGGTGCTATAATCGGTCAGGCGCTGTTTCGTCCCGAACAGGCGCGGTTGTTTCGCAGCGTTGCCTATGGTCTGATCGCGGTGGCGGCATTCTCTGGTTTGCCATTATTTGACGGGGTGCGCTGATGAAGCTGAACACGCAAAACTTTGAAAACGGCATGCAGGTTGAAGGCTATGGCCCCGGCTTTTTTCGTGTCACCGGTCACATTCATAACGGCCCGATGATTATCAGCCCAAACTCGGCCATGCCGTGGGGCGGGTGGGATGATCTGGACCCGATTGCCGCACTTGCAGGGCAGGTTGACGTGCTTTTGGTGGGCACGGGGGCCGATGTCGCGCCGTTTCCGCCTGCATTCCGCGCAATGCTCGTCAAGCATGACCTGTGGGCCGACCCGATGGCCACGCCTGCAGCCCTGCGCACCTATAATGTTTTGCTGGCCGAAGCGCGGCGCGTGGCATTGGCCGTTTTGCCCGTTGGCCAGCCCATTCCGCCCTTAATCGGCGATTGATGGTTGCATGCGCCCGCTTCAAGCCTATCTTGAAGGTAAGCCGACCGACGAGTCGCGTATAACGAAAGGAACATCACATGGCTTTTTCACTCCCCGATCTCCCCTATGCCCATGACGCCCTTGCCTCCAAAGGCATGAGCGCCGAAACGCTGGAATTTCACCACGATATGCACCACAAAGCCTATGTCGATAACGGCAACAAGCTTGTTGCCGGCACTGAGTGGGAAGGCAAATCGCTCGAAGACATCATCACAGGCACCTATAACGCTACCTCGGTGGCACAGAATGGTATTTTCAATAATATCAGCCAGTTGTGGAACCATAACCAGTTCTGGGAAATGATGGGGCCGGGCGCATCCGCCATGCCCGGTGAGCTTGAGCGCGAGATCGTGGCCAGCTTTGGTTCCGTCCAGAAGTTCAAGGATGATTTTTCGGCTGCCGGTGCAGGCCAGTTTGGTTCGGGTTGGGCATGGCTGGTAAAGGATAAAGACGGCGGCCTGAAGGTGAGTAAAACCGAAAACGGCGTAAACCCGCTATGCTTTGGCCAAACCGCCTTGCTGGGCTGCGATGTGTGGGAGCATTCCTACTACATCGATTTTCGCAACAAACGCCCCGCCTACCTGACCAACTTCCTTGATAAACTGGTCAACTGGGACAATGTGGCCGCGCGTCTGGCCAATGCCTGATAGCTAGAGCTTCTGCATAACGGGCCGCCCATTGTGGCGGCCCTTTTTCTGTAAAGGGCCAAAATGGCGCTCGTTTCCACCCCAATGCGCGCCGTTTTCGCGCTTGTTTGTGCCTGCTCGGTCTGGGGCTTGTCGGGAATTTATTACAAAGCCATTGCCCATGTGCCGCCGCTTGAAGTGCTCAGCCATCGCACATTGTGGAGCATGGTGTTTTTCGGCTTGGTTTTGCTGGTGCAAGGGCGGGCGGGGCAGGTGCGCGCCACATTCGCCAACTATAAAACGCTTGCGCGGCTGGCCGTTGCCGCCGTTGTAATTGCTATGAACTGGGGCGG
This sequence comes from Paracoccaceae bacterium, assembly GCA_040880065.1. Taxonomy (GTDB): domain Bacteria; phylum Pseudomonadota; class Alphaproteobacteria; order Rhodobacterales; family Rhodobacteraceae; genus Abyssibius. The sequence continues at coordinate 10,977 of JBBDJE010000005.1, forward strand.
GTTTATCCTGTCTATCCAGATGGGGTGGGCGCTTGAAGCCAGCCTTGGCTACTATATTTTCCCGCTGGTTTCGGTGGCGATTGGCTATTTCGTATTCGGCGAACGCTTCCGCACCAAACAGGCCATTGCCATTACAATTGCCGCCATTGCCGTTCTTGTGCTGACCATTGGTCTTGGGGCGGCCCCGTGGATGGCGCTGATGCTCGCCACCACCTTCGGTGCCTACGGGATGATCAAGAAACAGCTCGACCTTGGCCCTGTCATCAGCGTGTTTTTTGAAACCTTGCTGCTTGCGCCTTTGGCGATTATCTGGCTGCTGGGGGCCTATCTGAACGACTGGTCGCTGGTTGGCCGCAGCGCGGGCGTATTTGGCACCAATTGGCAAGACAGCCTGCTTTTGGCCTTTTCCGGCATCATGACCGGCGGGCCGCTTGTGTTGTTTTCCTATGCCGCGCGCAGGCTTACGCTGACCAGCGTCGGCCTTATCCAATACCTCAACCCCACCTTGCAATTCGCCATTGCTGCGCTGATATTTGCCGAGCCGGTCACGCTGTGGCACAGCATTGCTTTTCCGCTCATCTGGGCGGGGCTGGCGCTTTATACCTGGGATAACTGGCGCACGGAACGCAGGCGCGTTGCCAAATCGCCAACCGTGCCAACCAACTGATAATAGTCGCGCAGGCTGTCGGCGGCGAAGCCCTTCTCGCAAATGCCATTGATAAGCGTGACCAGATCATCCCAATAGCCTTCGGTATTCAGTAAAAACACCGGCTTGGCGTGCAGCCCAAGCTGCCGCCATGTGAGCACTTCAAACAGCTCGTCAAGCGTGCCGGCACCGCCGGGCAGGGCGACCACGGCATCGGCATTCATGAACATGACTTTCTTGCGCTCATGCATGGTTTCGGTAACGATATATTGCGTCAGGTCGGTTTTTGCCACCTCGGCCTTTTGCAAATGTGCGGGGATAACTCCAAGCGTTATGCCGCCCGCCGCTTGTGCTGCGCGGGCAACCTCACCCATAAGCCCCACATCGCCTGCGCCATAAACCAGCCGCATATCATTTTCGGCCAGCCATGTGCCGAGCGCCTGTGCCTCGGTGCGATACGTGTAAGATGTGCCAAAACGCGAGCCGCAATAAACGCAAACAGAATAGGGCATGGTCACCTCTTGGGCCGCGTGCCGCGGCGATGTTTTTGCAATATCTCGTGTTTATTTGACAGGAACGCTCTGCTATTGAAAGGGGGTAAGGTTTAGAATTCAGGTTAGAAAATGACAGAGCAACAGGCAAAGCGGCGCAGCCCGTTGGTTTTGGTTCTACTTCTTCTTTTCGGTTTGGCGGTCGCGGCATATGTGTATTGGGCCGATCAAAAGCCGGAACCACAGGCAAGCGCTCCGGCAGATCCAGCCGCCGCAGACACGGCCAATACAGATACTGCCAGCGCTGCAAGCGCGGAAGAAACCGCCGAGCAAGCCGAGCAAGCTGCGCAAATCACGGCCAGCGCGCCTGAACCCGTTTTAGCGCAGGAGGGTGGTGGTGCACAGACAGAACCGGCCAATGACGCACCTGCTCAAGCCGCATCTGATGATGTGGCCGAGCCTGCACCCGGTGCAGAACAAGCCGAGCCTGCACCAGCGCAAACCGCAACTGACATGGCCGAAGCGGAAGCGCCAGTCGATGCAGACGGGGCCGGGGCTGTTGGGCCTATCGCCCCCGCAGCCGAAGAATTGGCTATCAACGCGCCCGAGCAGCCAAGTGTTGCCAGCGCGGTTGATGCTCCGGAAGTGCCTGTTGTGCAAGAACCGGCGCCGCCTGAATTTTTGCCTGAAACCTTGGCGACCGAACCGGTTGAAGATATAACCACGTCCGCGCCTGAGGTTTTCGCCTCGATCGACGCAGCAACGCCGGGTTTTGGTGTGCCCGCAGCGCCCATAGCACCGCAAGGCGCGCCAGCGCCCGAGATTGCGGCCAACACCTCGCCCGGGCTCAGCGCGCTGCCGCAAGCAGAAATACCGCCCGCAGCGACCGATAACAATGATGACCAGATCAGCGGTTTGGCGTCCGACGGCACGGTGCCACGCTTTGATGTTGTGCGCATTGATGCCAATGGCGGCATTGTTGTTGCGGGCCGCGCCGCCCCGGAGTCTACCGTTACAGTTCGCCTTGGTGGTGATGTGATTGCGCAGGCACGGGTTGATGGCAACGGCCAGTTTGTTGCCATTATCAACGCCCCCGCCAGCGAAGCCCCGCAGGCCTTGCAACTGGAATCGGCCTTGCCAGAACAAACAAGCGTGGCGGGCACCGAAGCGTTTATCGTGCTGCCAGCCCCCGCCGGTGCCGCCGATACAACACCTGCCTTGGTGCGCTCCAGCCCCGAAACGGTGGAGCTTGTGCAGCCTTTTGTGGGCGAGGTTGACGCCGTAAGCCTTGATACGATCAGCTATTCAACGGTTGGCGCGGTGGTGCTGAACGGTCGCGCCCAGCCCGGCACAGCCATTCGCGCTTATGCCGATGACGGGTTGATCGGCGAAACCGTGGTGGGTGAATCCGGCCAATGGCGGCTCGATGTGCCGGGGCTAGATGCCGGCGTTTACCGGCTGCGCATTGACGAGATTGACGCAAGCGGCGCGGTGACAAGCCGCGTCGAAAGCCCGTTCCAGCGCGAAACGCCGGAAGCGGCGGCGGCACAGGCTTTGGCCGCACAAGCAGGTGGGCAGGTGATCGTGCAGCCCGGCAACACGCTGTGGCTTCTGGCCAGTCAGGCCTATGGCGAGGGGCTGCTCTATACCCAGATTTTCGCCGCAAATTCAGATTCCATCCGCGACCCCGACCTGATTTATCCCGGTCAGGTCTTTGCGATTCCGGTGCTGCCCTAGGCTTTATGCCGTCTGGCCATTGAAGCGCTGACAGGCTAGGACTATGTTCCAGCCAAAGGATTTCTATGCCCCAGACAGCCCCGGCCAAAGCCTATTCCGGCTTGCAAATTATGCGCAAGGTTGCGCCCTATCTATGGCCGAAAGGGCAAAGATGGGTGAAACGGCGCGTGGTTCTGTCAATGGTGGCGCTGGTGTTTGCAAAGCTGGCCACAGTCGCAACACCCTTGTTTTTTATGGCGGCAGTTGATGCGCTCGCCCCTGCCGGGGCCAATAGCGAAGGCGGTATGCTGCTTGCCATCGGCGCAATCGGCCTTGTGGTGGCTTACGGGTTTATGCGGCTGGCCGCGGTCGGGTTCGCCCAGTTGCGCGACGCGGTTTTTACCCGTGTTGGCCAGCGCGCCTTGCGCCAATTGGCGCTTGAAACCTTCCAGCATCTGCACGCGCTGTCGCTGCGCTACCATATTTCACGCAAAACCGGCGCGTTGAGCCGCATTATCGAACGCGGTGTGAAGGGGGTGGATTTCCTGCTTCGCTTCTTGCTGTTTTCCATGGGGCCGCTGGTGCTGGAATTGCTGATGGTGGGTGTCATCCTGCTGGTGGTGTTCAACGTCTGGTATATGCTCGTGGTTGCGGTGACAATCGCGCTTTATGTATGGTTTACCTTCGCGGTTACCGAATGGCGCGTGGCCATTCGCCGCCGTATGAACGAGCGCGACCAAGATGCCAACCAAAAGGCGATAGACGCGCTGCTCAATTATGAAACGGTCAAATATTTCAACGCCGAAGCGCGCGAGGCAGGCCGCTATGACAATTCGATGGAGGGCTATGAAAAAGCCGCCGTGTCAACCGGCCTTTCGCTGGCGTTTTTGAATTTCGGCCAGTCTTTGCTGATAACGGTCGGGCTAAGCAGTGTAATGGTCATGGCCGCGCTTGGCGTGCAGAATGGCACGCTGACCGTGGGCGAGTTTGTGGGCGTAAATGCCTATATGGTGCAGCTTGTCATGCCGCTCAACTTTCTGGGCACGGTCTATCGCGAGATCCGGCAGGCTTTGGTTGATATGGGTGAAATGTTTGACCTGCTCGAACAACCCGCCGAGGTTGCCGATAAGCCGAACGCGCCCGATTTGAAGGTGACAGAAGGCAAGATCGAATTTGACAATGTGTATTTCGGTTATGATTCCAACCGCGAGGTGCTGCACGGTGTCAGCTTTACGGTTGAGCCGGGCAAAACGCTGGCGGTTGTCGGGCCGTCGGGTTCGGGCAAATCAACCATCGGGCGGCTGCTGTTTCGCTTTTATGATGTCGCAAAAGGCGGGTTGCTGGTTGACGGGCAAAACATTCGCGACATTACCCAAACCAGCCTGCGCGCCCAAATCGGCGTGGTGCCGCAAGACACGGTGCTGTTTAACGATACGATCGGCTATAACATCGCCTATGGCCGCCACGGTGCAAGCCAGGCCGAAGTTGAGGGCGCTGCCAAGGCCGCACAGATCCACGATTTTATCGCCAGCCTGCCGCTCGGCTATGAAACACAGGTCGGCGAACGCGGCTTGAAGCTTTCCGGTGGCGAGAAGCAGCGCGTGGGTATTGCCCGCACCTTGCTGAAAAACCCGCCGATATTGCTGCTCGACGAGGCTACATCCGCGCTCGACAGCGACACGGAATCCGAAATTCTGGAAAGTTTGCGTGAAATGGGGCAGGGGCGCTCTGTCATCACTATCGCGCACAGGCTTTCAACCATTTCCCATGCCGACGAGATTATCGTGCTCGACGCGGGTGTGATTGCCGAACGGGGCACGCATGATGAACTTCTGGTGTTGAACGCGCGCTATGCCCGCATGTGGCAACGCCAGCAGTTTGAGGACGAAGATACGACCGCCGCCGCCGCCCAATAGTGGCATAAGTTTGCGGAACGGTCGCGGTGCGTGGCGAAATGGCTTTGCATTTGGTTGCCGAAATAGTATGCATCGCACGGCTTGGCCGGGCAGGGTGAGGCCCAGTGTTCAACACGGGGCAAACCCGCCGGGTGAACGAGGCGAAGTTTTCTTCGCAAGATAGGCAGGAGCGCGACGTGAGCAACACAGATTCATTTATCAACGAAGTCAGCGAAGAGGTCCGCCGCGATCGGCTGTTCAAGGTTTACAAAAGATACGGCTGGATTCTGGTCGCTCTGGTGCTTGTCATTGTTGGTGGCGCTGCATGGAACGAATATTCCAAAGCCAACCGCATTGCGCAATCCGAAGCTGCGGGCCGCATTCTGCAATTGGCTGACCAGACAGGCGATGCAGCACTTCTTGACGAGCTGGCGAACGGCAATTCCGACACGGCCGTGATTGCGCAACTCCAGCAGGCTGCCATTTTGGCTGCGGCAGATAATCGGGACGGAGCCAAGACGATCTTATCGGGCATTTCGGCCCGCACGGATGTTCCTGCCATATATCGCGACCTTGCATTGCTCAAACTGCTCATGCTCGATGCCGCCAATATGCCTGATACCGATGTTCTGGCAGCGCTTGAAGCGCTCACCGTGCCGGGCGCGCCCTACCGCATGCTGGCACTGGAGCAACGCGCCCTGCATAATGTGCGCCGGGGTGATTCCGATGCCGCCATCGCCACGCTTGCCGAAATTGTTAACGCCGCCGATGCAAGCGATGCCTTGCGCCAACGCGCGCAAGAGTTGACAATTGCCTTGGGTGGCAGTCTTGATGCTGCTAACAATGGTTAAATGCGGGCGGTTGAAATCGCCCCGACTAGAAACAGATATTTGAGGGTGCGCCAATCTGGCGTTGCAGGCATGGTAATACATAAATCCGGAATTCTGATAGCTGCATTGATTGGCGTGACTGCATTGGCAGGCTGCGGCAACCGCGATGTGATTTTGCCGGGGGAACGGCTCTCGATCCGCCCCAATGCCGAAATTCAGGTGCAAAATGCCAGTGCGGGCGTGGCCCTTGGGGCCCCTGTCAGCAATGCCGACTGGGCGCAAAGCGGTGGCAATGCAACCCACCAAATGCCGCATCTGGCGCTTTCGCCCACTCCGAGCCTGCGCTACAGCCTTGATATCGGCCGTGGCGACAGCCGCCGCACGCGGCTGACCAGCGCACCGGTTGTTGCCGGTGGCGTGGTTTACACAATGGATACAGAATCGCTTGTGCGGGCCTTTGGCCCCGGCGGCGCTGTGCTGTGGGAAAACAACATCACCCCGATCACCGACAGGCCGGGTGAAGGCTTTGGCGGCGGGCTGGCTGTGGCTGGTGAGCGGCTTGTTGCCACAACCGGCTTTGGTGAAGTTGTCGCGCTCAGCCGTGCCAGCGGCGATGTGCTGTGGCGCTATGATCTTGACGCGCCCATGCGTGCGGCCCCCACAATCGCTGATGGCCGCATTTATGTGATGACCCGCGCCGAAAAAGCCTATGCGCTCAGCTTTGAGGGCGCGCTGGAATGGACCGTTCAGGGCCCGACCGCGGGCGCACCCTATACATTGGCCGCAGCCGCACCTGCGGTTGCCAGCGGCGTTGTTGTGCTGCCCTATTCAACGGGGCAGGTTATTGGCGCGGGCACCGATGGCCGTGGCCGCTGGGCGAGCACGGTAAACGAAGGCGCGCCTTCGCAATCGCGCAGCTTTTTGGGTGATTTCACCGGCGGGCCTGTCATTGCAAATGGTCGTATTTTCATTGCCAACCAAAATGGCGAAACCGCCGCACTCAGCCTGCAAGGCGGTGGCAAGCTCTGGAGCCAGCCGATTGGCGCCATGTCCGCGCCTGCGGTGTTGGGCGGCGCGCTGTTCATGGTCACCGATGATGCACGACTTGTGCGCCTGAATGCCGCAAGCGGCGCAGCCCTTTGGGCCGTGCAACTCCCGAAATGGACCAACCCCGACCGCCGCCGTGGCTTCATTGCGCATTTCGGCCCGGTTATAGCGGGGGGCGTCTTGTGGGTTGCAGGGGCCGATGGCCAGTTGCGCGGGTTTGACCCGCAGTCGGGCACACAGGTGCACAGCGCCGAAATTCCCGGTGGTGCGGCAACCGCGCCCGTGGTTGCGCAAGGTGTTTTGTATGTTCTTGGGCGTAATGGCACGTTGAACGCTTTCCAATAGGTTCAAAACCCGCTATCAGCGCGCCTTGGCAAGCAAAGGCATATCATGGCGCATTTCAAACTGGCACTGGTCGGTCGCCCCAATGTGGGCAAATCAACGCTGTTCAACCGGCTGGTTGGCAGGCGGCTTGCGCTGGTCGACGATCAACCCGGCGTAACCCGCGACCTGCGCGAAGGTTCTGGCCGCATTGGCCCTTTGCGCTTTACGGTCATCGACACGGCAGGGCTTGAGGCCGCGACCGATGACAGTTTGCAGGGCCGCATGCGCAAACTGACCGAGCGTGCCGTTGATATGGCCGATATCTGCCTGTTTATGATCGACGCGCGCGTTGGCGTGACCCCGTTTGATGTGGAACTTGCCGAAATTCTGCGCAAACGTGCCAAGCATGTGATTGTTGCTGCCAACAAGGCCGAGGGTAAGGCTGGCGAAGTCGGGTTTTACGATGCGTTCAGCCTTGGCCTTGGCACGCCTGTGCAGCTTTCCGGCGAGCACGGCGAGGGGATGGAAGACCTTTTGCGCCTGCTTGAGCCTTTGGCCGCCGAACTGGCCGAAACCGCCGAAGCCAAAGACGATCTGCCCGCCATCGACAACACGGTTGATGAAGACGGCAATGCCGAGGTCATCCCCGACGATCGCCCCATCCAGATTGCGGTTATGGGCCGCCCGAATGCGGGTAAATCCACCCTCATCAACAAAATTCTGGGCGAAGAACGGCTGTTGACCGGGCCGGAAGCCGGGATCACGCGTGATTCCATTGCCGTTACAACCCGTTGGTCGGGCCGCGATTTCAGGATTTTTGACACGGCAGGCATGCGCAAGCGCGCCAAGGTGCAGGACAAGCTCGAAAAGCTTTCCGTGTCGGACGGGGTGCGTGCGGTCAAGTTTGCCGAAGTTGTCGTTGTGCTGCTGGATGTGCAAATTCCGTTCGAACAACAGGATTTGCGGCTGGCTGACCTTGCCGAACGCGAAGGCCGTGCCGTGGTGATTGCGGTGAACAAATGGGACCTTGAGGCCGAGAAATCCGGCAAGATGATGGAGTTGCGCGAAACATTTGCCCGGCTTTTGCCACAGTTGCGCGGTGCGCCGCTGGTGACAATTTCGGCGGCAACCGGGCAGGGGCTGGACAGGTTGCATGCCGCCATTCTGAAGGCCCATGCCACATGGAACACCCGCATTTCCACCGCGCGGCTGAACCGCTGGCTGATGGCCGCAACCGAGGCACACCCGCCGCCCGCACCTTCGGGGCGGCGCATCAAGCTGCGCTATATGACCCAGGCCAAAACCCGGCCACCCACCTTTGTGGTGTTTGCATCCATCCCCGAAAAACTGCCCGATAGCTACGAGCGCTACCTTGTGAACGGCTTGCGTGAGCATTTCGACATGCCCGGCACGCCGATCCGGCTATACTTCCGCTCTGGCGACAACCCCTATGAGCACAAGGCAGGCAAGCGCAAGATTTACTGACGCGCTAAGCTTACCACACACGCCAGCGATGGAACTAATTTGCGCAATTTTGGCCTGATCACTAAACTTTAACTTGCATGACCGTGACCGGACAGTAAGTTATTGTTAAGATTTCAATACGTGGAAACGCATATGCCTTTGCCAATCTATACGAATGACCAGATCGCCGATTATTTGACACACGGGTATTGGAATGCCACTGGCTCCCAGCCCGCTGCCTATTCAATTCCCATCGGCGGCACTATTTCCTATACGTTTTCGGGCCTTAATGACATCTCGCTGTATGGGTATACAGACCCCAATGGCTTAAATGCTGATGGACAATTCTTTGCGCTTGCAGCGATGCAGGTGTGGAGCGACGCAACGGGAATTCAGTTTGTTGAGGTATCGTCCGGTGCCGATCTGAATTTCACCGATAATCAGAGCGGTGCATTCAGTCAAAGCTGGAAAAGTAGTGCAGGCGGCTGGCATATTGTTGACAGTGTTGTAAACGTTCATACGTCATGGATATCAGGCGAAGAAGGTGAATATGATAACTATTCATTTCAGACCTATATCCACGAAATCGGCCATGCGCTTGGCCTTGGCCATTCGGGCGACTACAACGGCAGCGCCGATTACGAACAAGACGGAAGCGGCGACAACCACTATCTGAACGATAGCTGGCAAGCCTCAGTCATGTCGTATTTTTCGCAAGGCTGGCCAGATAACGATTGGGTAAATGCGGATTTTGCCTACACAATCACCCCGATGGTTGCCGATATCATCGCCATTCGGAACCTCTACGGCTCTACCTATACCACGCGCACGGGCGATACGACTTATGGCCATAACTCCAACGCCGGTGGCACTGTTGGCGATTGGGAGCATTACGGGAACAACACCGTTATGGCCGTGATCGACGATGGCGGCACTGATACGTTCGATTTTTCCAACGGCATTGTTGAACAGATGATCGACCTGCGCGAAGAGGCGTTTTCCAACGTCTATGGCGAAATTGGCACGGTGGGCATTGCGCGCGGTTCGGTCATTGAAAACGCCATCGGCGGTTCGGGCACTGATACGATTTATGGCAACGCAGCGGGCAATGTTCTTAAGGGCAAGGATGGGGCGGATACGCTGTTCGGCTTTGGTGGCGATGACGAGATCTACGGCGGCAAGGGTCACGACACGCTTAACGGCGGTTCCAAACATGACATGCTCAAAGGCAATGCCGGTAACGACACCATTTATGGCGGCTCCGGTCGTGATTACATCCAAGGCGGTGGGGATGATGATGATCTTTACGGCGACGCGGGCCGCGATGTGCTTGTTGGCGGTGCGGGCAACGATATGCTCTATGGCGGCGCGGGCAATGACAAGCTGAACGGGCAGGGCGGTGATGACCATTACTGGGGCGGGGCAGGTGATGACAAGTTCATCTTCAACGCCAACCAGTCGGGCAATGACCACATTTATGATTATGGCAATGGCAATGATGTCATCATCATCCGCAATGGCAGCGCCGGAAGCACCTCGGTTGTGCAAAACGGGGATGATGCGATTATTACGATCGGGGCGCAGGTGATTACCGTTGATGACGGCTGGCTCAACGGCATTCAAGACCCCGCCGATCTGATTTTTACATAGATGAAATTGCAGCGGGGGGTTTTCATTTCCCGCCACTCGTGAAATAGGAAAGCGCCAACACCGAATCCGATTTAGGGGGTCCAGATGGACATTCGTGAGGCGCTGACCTTTGATGATGTATTGCTGGTTCCGGGGGCATCCGAAGTGATGCCCAGCACCGCGGATACGCGCACATGGGTCACAAAATCCATTGCTTTGAACATTCCGCTACTGTCATCGGCCATGGATACGGTAACCGAAAGCCGGATGGCGATTGCCATGGCGCAGGCCGGTGGCATGGGTGTTATCCACCGCAACCTTGATATTGCCGAACAGGCCGATCAGGTGCGCAAGGTGAAGCGCTTTGAAAGCGGCGTGGTTTATAACCCTATTACGTTGCGTCCGAACCAAACTCTGGCCGATGCGAAGGTGCTTCAGGCGCAATATGCCATTTCGGGCTTTCCGGTGGTGGATGAGCGTGGCCGCGTTCTGGGCATTGTCACCAATCGCGACATGCGCTTTGCCGAAGACGATGCCACCCCCGTTCACGCTATGATGACCGCCGACAACCTGGCCATTTTGCGCGAGCCTGCCGATCTGGCCGATGCAAAAAGCCTGATGCATGCCCGCCGGATTGAAAAGCTGCTGGTGGTTGATGCCGATAACCAACTGACCGGTTTGCTGACCATTCGTGACATCGAACAAGCCGTGCTGAACCCGCAAGCCTGCAAAGACGAGCGTGGGCAGTTGCGTGTAGCTGCCGCCAGCACGGTTGGCGATTTCGGGTTCGAGCGTTCGGTGGCTTTGGTTGATGCGGGGGTTGATCTGATTGTTATTGATACCGCGCATGGCCATTCGGCGGCTGTGTCTGCGGCTGTTGAACGGCTGCGCGCACATTCAAACGCAGTGCAGATTGTTGCCGGCAATGTGGCCACGGGTGAAGCCACGCGCGCGCTGCTGGCCGCCGGGGCCGATGCTGTGAAGGTTGGCATCGGGCCGGGCTCTATTTGCACCACGCGCATTGTGGCCGGTGTTGGTGTGCCGCAACTGACCGCGATTATGGATTGCGCCGAAGCGGCGGCCGATACAAATTCGCCAGTAATTGCCGATGGCGGCATCAAGTTTTCGGGCGATTTTGCCAAGGCGATTGCGGCCGGCGCAAGCTGTGCGATGATCGGCTCGATGCTGGCGGGCACCGACGAGGCACCGGGAGAAGTGATACTCTATCAGGGGCGCAGCTTTAAAGCCTATCGCGGCATGGGCTCGCTTTCGGCCATGGCGCGCGGCTCGGCTGACCGTTACTTCCAAAAAGAGGTGGCAAGCGACAAGCTGGTGCCGGAAGGTATTGAAGGGCAGGTGCCTTACAAGGGCGCTGCGGGTGCGGTTGTTCACCAGCTTGTGGGCGGTTTGCGCGCGGCTATGGGTTATACCGGCACGCCTACAATTGACAGTATGCGCCGCAATTGCAGCTTTGTGAAAATCACCGGGGCCGGGCTGAAGGAAAGCCATGTGCATGATGTGCAGATCACCCGTGAAAGCCCGAACTACAGGATAGGTTGATGCCGCTTCATCTGACGATTGCCGTGATCGCCGTGTTTGTGCAGGTTGCACTTACGCTTTGGGCCATTTACCGCATGGGTGCGATGCGGCTGGCCGATTTGCGCGCCTTTCGCCCCGATATGGCCGAACTGGCCGTCGGGCGGCACCGTTATTCCGATGCTGTCGCTCAACTGGAGCGCAACACCCATAACCAGTTTGAAACCCCGCAACTGTTTTATGCCGCCGTGGCGCTTGGTGCTGCCCTGAATGCCAGCACATGGGGGTTGGCATTCTTTGCCGTGGCCTTTGCCGTGCTGCGCCTTGCGCACCGTTATGTGCATGTGGGCAGCAACCGGCTGGGCCATCGTTTCACGATTTATGTTATCAGCCTGCTGGCGCTGGTCGGGCTTTGGGTTTCGCTTGCCATTGGTATGGTCATTGCATGACACCGGGCGCGCGCCTTGCTGCAGCAATTTCGTTGTTTGATGCCATCGAAGCGGGTGAACCGGCCGAGCGTGCGCTGACACGCTGGGCGCGGGCCAGCCGCTTTGCGGGCTCCAAAGACCGCGCAGCAATTCGCGATTTGGTTTATGATGCGCTGCGCCGCAAACGCAGCCTTACACATTCAGGCGGGGCAGGTAGCGGGCGTATGGTTTTTGCCGCACATCAACATGCAGCAGGTGAAGATGTGCAAGCGCTGTTCAGCGGTGATGGCTACGCACCCGAACCGCTAAATGCTGATGAGTTGGCCGCGCTCGCGGCAAGCACCCCCGCCCCAGACCCTGTTGCGCTGGATTACCCGGATTTTCTGGATGCAGAGCTTCGCCGTTCACTGGGGGATGATTTTGTGCCGGTTCTGGCGGCCATGCAGCACCGCGCGCCGGTAGATTTGCGCGTGAACCGGCTGAAAACCGGTCTGGCCGAGGCGCAAAACCTGTTGGCGCGCGAGCTTATCTTTGCCGAACCTGTCGCGGGCCTGCCCGATGCGCTGCGCGTGCTCGACAATGCCCGCGCCGTTGGAAATTCGCGTGCCTATACCTATGGTATGGTTGAATTGCAGGATGCATCCAGCCAGATGGTCGCGCGGTTGGCAGCGCCAAAGGCAGGGGAGTTGGTGCTGGATTATTGCGCTGGCGGTGGCGGCAAAACCCTTGCACTGGCCGCGCTTACGGGCAATCAGGGCCGCCTTATCGCCCATGATGTAAACCCCGGTCGCATGAAGGATTTGCCCGACCGCGCCCGCCGCGCTGGTGCCGAGGTAGAGATCTGGACCACAGCGCAACTGGCCAAGGCCCCGCCTTGCAACCTTGTTCTGGCCGATGCACCCTGTTCGGGCACAGGCGCATGGCGGCGCAACCCCGATGCCAAATGGCGGATGAGCCCGGCAAGCCTTGCGCGGATCAACACTATTCAGGACGAAGTGCTGCAAACCGCCAGCGGCTTTGTCGCGCCCGATGGCAGGCTTGTTTATGCAACCTGTTCGCTGCTTGCCTGTGAAAATCAGGACCGGGTAGATGCCTTTCTTGCCGCCAATACAGGCTGGGTGCAGCGCGATGCTCTGACCCTGACCCCGGTTACGGCGGGCGACGGGTTTTTCGTGGCCGTTCTGGCGCGCCGCTAGACTGCTCGTATTTGCGCGACCGCATTTTTACCTTGCGTCGCTTGAATTGCCATGCACAATCAAAGGTTGTAGCAATCGGGGCGGAATGCGATGCCCGAGTGCATCCGGGGTGGGCTGGTGGCAGTTACGAGTTTGAATCTTAAGCAGAAATGGAGCCAGATTCGCCAAGTTATGCAATCTGCATTTGGCTTTGCAATATTGCTTCTGGTTTTGCTTACAATCGCACTGTGGCCGGAATTGCGGCTGGTATTTGGCGATGTTTTTGCGATACTCGTGCCGCTACTGGCCGTGGCCTGTGTGGTCGGCTTTGGCGCGCTTCAAACAAGGCGGGCAGCCAAACGTGCCAGTAAATTGCCCGCTTTGATGCTCAGCGATGCGCGCGGTAATATCCTGTGGTCCAGCCCCGGTGCGGGTGGTTTGCTGCGCAAGATAGCGCCTGAAAACAGCCTTGGCCTTGTGCCGCTGGAATTGCACGATGGCACATTGATGTGGCACAAACCGCAACCCGCCGCGCCGGTTGCTGAAAACTCGATCCTTGATCTGATAGAACTGCTGCCTGTCTCCATCCTGAGCCTGAACCATGAGGGCAGAATTATAAACGCCAATGGCGCGGCGCGCGCGTTGCTGGGTGCGGATGATCTGCGGGGCGTTCTGCTTGAGAATCAGGCCGAAGGACTTGGCCGCTCGATGCGCGAACGTATCACCGAGGCGGCGGCGGGAGAGATTTCGCGCCGCTCGGAAATTGCCCGCTGCCAACGCGACGGGCAGGAAATGTATGTGCAGGTTTCGCTGATGCATGAAGCCGGCACCGGTGGCAACCTCATTGCCGTGCTCAGCGACAAGACCGAGCTGAAAACGCTTGAGGCGCAATTTGTGCAAAGCCAGAAAATGCAGGCTGTGGGGCAGTTGGCCGGTGGTGTGGCGCATGATTTCAACAACCTGCTGACCGCTATCAGCGGCCATGTCGATCTACTTTTGCTGCGGCATGAAAGCGGCGACCCCGATTATGGCGATCTTATCCAGATACGGCAGAACGCCATGCGCGCGGCAGGGCTGGTCAAGCAGCTTTTGGCGTTTTCGCGCAAGCAGACCCTGCAGCCAAAAGTGCTTAACATGATGGATACGCTTTCCGAACTCGCCCATCTGCTCAATCGGCTTTTGGGCGAAAAAGTTACGCTCGCCATAGAATATGGCGACGCGCTCTGGCCGGTGCGTGTTGATGAACGCCAGTTGGAACAGGTGATCATGAACCTCGTTGTCAACGCGCGTGATGCCATGCCAAGCGGCGGGCAGGTGGACATATCTTCGCATAACGAAACACTCGCCCATCCGCTGCGGCGCAATCGCGCGATCGTGCCGGCTGGGCGCTATGTTGTGCTGCGTGTAACAGATACCGGCTGCGGCATAGACCCCGACAAGCTCGACAAGATATTTGAACCTTTCTTTACCACCAAACGCATCGGCGAGGGAACGGGGCTGGGGCTTTCAACGGCATATGGCATAATCAAACAAACCGGCGGCTATATCTTTACTGATAGCACGCCCGGAAAAGGCACATGTTTTACAATCTATCTGCCCGCCCATAGCAATGACCAATCTGCCACACCTGTGCCCGCCAGCCGCTCGACCCAAACCAAGCCCGAGGTGACACATGGGCGTATTCTGCTGGTGGAGGACGAGGCCGCCGTGCGCGCCTTTGCTGCCCGCGCCTTGCGCCTGCGTGGTTTTGACGTGGACGAGGCTGACAGCGGTGAAGCCGCGCTTGCCATGCTCGATAGCCCAGGCGCAGATTACCAGTTGTTTATCACCGATGTGATCATGCCGGGGCTCGATGGCCCGAGCTGGGTGCGCAAGGCCAAGCCGCGCTTTCCGAATGCCGAGGTGGTGTTCATGTCGGGCTATGCCGAAGATGTGTTCAACGACACCCAAACAAGCGTAGAGGGCGCGGCATTTTTGGCCAAGCCGTTCTCGCTCAAAGACCTTACATCACTGGCCAGCGAAAAACTGGTGCAGCGCTAGAGCGTGCCGCAAAAAAAAAGTGGGAACCGGTTTTCTGCATTCAAAAGATGCGCTCTAAATCCAGCCTGTTTACGATTTCTCAATGAATATGGAGAAATCTGAGTTTACTAAAAATTATATTGCATTGTTCCCGCTTTGATCTCATGGTAGCAAGAACATAATGTGAACAAACCCGCCGATTGCCCGCTTGGGCAAGATGTGGAATAAGAGGTAAGAACATGGCGCAATCAGTGCTGGACCTAGGCGAAAGGCGACAAATGGACAAGGAAAAAGCGCTCGAATCCGCGCTCTCACAGATTGAGCGGAGCTTTGGCAAAGGCTCTATCATGCGACTGGGCGCAAACAGCCCCGTTATGGATATTGCAGCAATTTCAACAGGTTCCATCGGGCTTGATATTGCGCTTGGTATTGGCGGCCTGCCGCGTGGCCGGATTATTGAAATTTACGGGCCGGAAAGTTCGGGTAAAACCACACTGGCGCTGCATGTGCTTGCCGAAGAGCAAAAAAATGGCGGCATCTGCGCCTTTGTCGATGCCGAACACGCGCTTGACCCGCAATATGCCAAGAAACTTGGTGTGAACCTTGATGAATTGCTGATCAGCCAGCCCGATGCCGGAGAGCAAGCGCTGGAAATCACCGAAACTCTGGTGCGTTCCGGCGCCGTTTCGGTTGTGGTGATCGATTCGGTGGCCGCACTTACGCCGAAATCCGAGCTTGAGGGCGATATGGGCGACCATCAGGTTGGCGCGCAGGCCCGTTTGATGAGCCAGGCCATGCGCAAACTTACTGCCGCCATCAGCAAGTCCAAATGCATGGTTATTTTCATCAACCAGATTCGCATGAAAATCGGGGTGATGTTCGGCAGCCCCGAAACCACGTCAGGTGGTAATGCGCTGAAATTCTACGCCTCGGTTCGGCTTGATATCCGGCGCATAGGTTCGCTGAAAGACCGTGAAGAGGTTGTGGGCAACGCCACCCGCGTGAAAGTTGTGAAAAACAAGGTGGCACCCCCCTTCAAACAGGTGGAATTTGACATCATGTATGGCGAGGGCATCTCCAAACGCGGCGAGCTGATCGACCTTGGCATAAAGGCAGGGTTAGTCGAAAAGTCGGGTTCGTGGTTCTCATATGGTGATGTGCGCATCGGGCAGGGGCGCGAGAATGCCAAAACTTTCCTGAAAGAAAACGTTGAAATAGCCGTCGAACTCGAAGACAAGATCCGCGCCGCCAACGGGCTGGATTTCGAGATGCTGGCCGGATCGGTTAGCGATGATGACGTGATCGCCGACGATTGAACGCCCAAAACCCCGTGAAAGGCCACCCCTGCGGTGGCCTTTTCGCGTTTAGAGGGGTTCAGCCCATAGACAGTGCCGCGCGCAAAAGCTATTTCCACTATAAATAACCGATTTAGTGGAAGAAACATGGTCACGCTCAACGACATCCGCAGCAAATTTACCGAGTATTTTGAGAGCAACGGGCATACCCATGTTGAAAGCTCGCCGCTCGTGCCGCGCAACGACCCGACACTGATGTTCACCAATGCCGGTATGGTGCAGTTCAAGAACGTTTTTACGGGCTTGGAAAAGCGCGATTATTCGCGCGCCGTAACCAGCCAGAAATGCGTGCGTGCCGGTGGCAAGCATAATGATCTCGACAATGTCGGCTATACCGCGCGCCACCACACCTTCTTTGAAATGCTCGGCAATTTCAGCTTTGGCGACTATTTCAAAGACGAGGCGATTCCTCTGGCTTGGAACCTGCTGACCCAGGAATACGGTATCAACAAAGACAAGCTTCTGGTCACCGTTTATCATACCGATGACGAGGCCGCCGCTTTGTGGAAAAAGGTTGCCGGCCTGCCTGATGAGCGGATCATCCGCATCGCGACGAATGACAATTTCTGGATGATGGGAGCCACCGGCCCCTGTGGCCCGTGTTCCGAAATTTTCTACGACCATGGCGAAGGCATTCCGGGCGGCCCGCCAGGCAGCCCCGATGAAGACGGCGACCGGTTCATCGAAATCTGGAACCTTGTGTTCATGCAGTTCGAGCAGCATGCCGATGAAAGCCGCAGCGACCTTCCGCGCCCCTCTATTGATACCGGCATGGGGCTGGAACGGTTTGGCGCGCTGCTTCAGGGCAAGCACGACAATTATGACACCGATCTGATGCGCAGCTTGATCGAAGCGTCGGCCAATGCCACAAGCTCCGACCCTGACGGTGCGGGCAATATTCACCACCGGGTGATTGCTGACCATTTGCGCGCCACCTCGTTTCTTATTGCCGATGGCGTGCTGCCAAGCAACGAGGGCCGCGGCTATGTGCTGCGCCGCATCATGCGCCGCGCCATGCGCCACGCACATTTGCTGGGCACGAAAGACCCGGTCATGCACCGTCTGGTGGGCACGCTTGTTGGCCAGATGGGGCAGGCATTTCCTGAACTTGGCCGTGCGCGCGCAATGATCGAGGAAACCCTGAAGCTGGAGGAAACGCGGTTCAAAACAACGCTCGATCGTGGCTTGCGCCTGCTCGATGCCGAGCTTGAAGGCCTTGCCGATGGCGAAGCCCTGGCGGGCGAGACTGCCTTCAAGCTTTATGACACCTACGGCTTTCCGCTCGACCTTACACAAGATGCCTTGCGTGAGCAGGGCCGTGTCGTGGACACCGACGGGTTTGATGCCGCGATGGCCAACCAGAAAGCCATGGCGCGTGCGGCTTGGGTAGGTTCGGGCGAGGCGGCAGATGAAAGCATTTGGTTTGATATCGCCGATAGCCATGGGCAGACCGAGTTTTTGGGCTATGACACCGAAGAGGCCGAAGGCGCGGTTCTGGCCATTGTGGTGAACGGTGCGACCACAACTGCCGCCCAAAAAGGCGACAAGGTGCAAATCGTCGTGAACCAGACACCGTTTTATGCCGAAAGCGGCGGCCAGGTTGGAGATTCGGGCATTTTGCGCAGCGATTCGGGTGCTGTGCATATCACCGATGTGCGCAAAAAGGCCGGTGTGTTTGTGCATATTGGCGATGTGATTGAAGGCAGGGTGAAAACCGGCGATGCGGCGCGCCTGCATGTCGAACATGCGCGCCGCACAGCCATCCGCGCCAACCATTCCGCCACGCATTTGCTGCACGAAGCGCTGCGAACGGTGTTGGGCGATCATGTGGCGCAGCGCGGCTCGCTCAATGATGACCAGCGCCTAAGGTTCGACTTTTCGCATGCCAAGGCGATGGAGGCTGACGAACTGGCGCGGGTTGAGTTCGAGGTGAACGACTATATCCGCCAGAACGCCCCCGTTGATACCCGCGTGATGACCCCGGATGAGGCAGAGGCACTGGGCGCGCGTGCCTTGTTTGGCGAGAAATACGGCGACGAGGTGCGCGTTGTCTCAATGGGTAAAAAGGCAGGCTCGAACCTTGGCGTTGCGCGCGACACCTATTCGCTGGAGCTTTGCGGCGGCACGCATGTAACGCGCACGGGTGATATTGGTGCGTTCAAACTGCTTGGCGAAAGCGCCACGGCAGCAGGTGTGCGCCGGATCGAGGCGCTGACCGGCGCGGGTGCAACGGCCTATATTGCCAACCAGATTGCGGCGCTTGGTGCGGCGGCAGAGCAGATCAAGGCCAAGCCCGAAGACCTTGCCGCGCGGATTGCCGCCTTGCAGGGCGAGCGCAAGGCGCTTCAGGCAGAACTGGCGGAAACCCGGCGCAAGCTTGCGCTTGGCGGGGCTGGCGCTGCTGCGCCCGTAACCGAGGTGAACGGCATTCGCCTTCTTTCACAGGTGGTTTCGGGTGTTTCGGCCAAGGATCTGCGTGAAATGATGAACGAACAAAAGGCGAGCCACGGCAGTGGTGTGGTCATCATGGTGGCCGATGCCGATGGCAAGGCCGCCGTAGCTGTTTCGGTTAGCCCCGACCTTACGAACCGCGTGAGCGCCGTAGATCTGGTGCGTGCGGCGGCTGTCGAGCTTGGCGGGCAGGGCGGCGGCGGGCGGCCCGATATGGCCCAAGCCGGGGGCACAGACCCCGGCAAGGCCGACAGCGCCATCGCCCGCGTTACAACCATGTTGGAGGCAGTTTGATGCAAGGCTATATTATCGCGCGGATTGACGTGTATGACGCTGAAACCTACGCGAAGTATACCGCGCAAACACCTATAGTTGCAGCAAAATTCGGCGGCGAGTTTTTGGTGCGTGGCGGGCAGTGCGAACAGGCGGAAGGCGAAGGGCGTTCGCGTCAGGTCGTCATCCGCTTCCCGTCTTACGCGCGTGCGCTCGAATTTTACAACAGCGCAGACTACAAGGCGATATTGCCGCTGGCACTGGCCGCATCGAAACGTGAACTCGTGATTGTTGAAGGAGCCTGACATGCCCGCATACTGGATTGCCCATGTCACCGTGACCGACCCCGAAGCCTACGGCGAGTATGCCAGCCGCGCGACTGTGGCGATTGCCGCACATGGCGGCGAATTTCTGGCGCGCTCGGGCCGCTACAAGCAACTTGAGGGCCGCGACAGGGCGCGCAATGTCGTGGCTGTTTTCCCGACATTCGAGGCTGCGATTGCCTGCTATGAATCACCCGAGTATCAGCACGCGCTGAGCTTTGCCAAAGGGGCTGCCGAGCGTGACCTGATGGTCGTAGAAGGCGTTTAGCGCGCCGCGCGGGCGCTGGTGCTTTGCCCTCTAGCCCAGCGCGGATTTAAAGCTTTTGTGATAGTCGTCGAACATTTTGCGATAGTTCAGTAGACCGACAATGCCGGGGTGCAAAGATGTGCTTTTGTGATCGAACGAAACCGATTCCAGCTTTTTTGCCAGATCAGCCGCGTGTTGCTGAACCGTGCGAAAGGCTGGCGCGCGGCTTTTGATCTTGACGGCGCAGGCTGAAAAATCACCGTCTTTCTTGGCGGCGGCGTAATCTTTCAGCATCGCTTTATACTCCGCCGAAGCCTGACCAGCGCTTTTGACAAGGGCCTCGACGGCGGCTGTTGTCGCGTCATAGTCTTTGTTGACCGCCTTGTCCTTTGACGATTTCTTGGCGGTTTTCAGTTCTTTCAGGGCGACTTTGCCGCGCGATTGGAAATTGTCACACATGCCTTCGAGCTTGGCACCAACTGTCAGGCTTTCCTGCACGCTCGCAAGTTTAGGGTCTGCGGTGCTGGAGGTTCCGTCATCCTTGAACTTCGAGATGGTGTTGAAGTCTTTTGCAAAGGAAATGTAAATGGTCACGAACTGGTTGCAATATTGGAACATACCTTCATAGCTGATCGACTCGCGCTTTAGCTGGTTATGAATTTGTCCATCTGCAAGAAGTGTGGTGTATTGCTTTGCAAGTGATGCGACGGCGTTAAGCGTTGCGTTTTCTTTCTTGAGCTGGGCTGCAAAAACGCCAAATTCACCAGTATTCTTCAGCTTCTTATACTCTTCAAGCAGCCGCTTCATGGATTTGTTGACCGCAGAGCCGCCCTTCATCAGCCCGGCCACCATTTTTTCGGCCTTGGCAATGCCCGCGTCTGCTGTTTTCGTTTCTGAAAGAGCGACCTTGCCGCGTGTCTGAAAGTTGTTTGCCTGGCCATCAAGGCTGGCGACCTTTTGCAAGGCAGACTTGACGTCTTTCATGCGCGGGTCTTTGTCGGTGCTGTTGGGTGCCATTTGACTGATCCATCTTACTGATTCATATCGAAGAAAAATAAACTAGCATAGATCGGCAAGTTCCTGCGCCCCAAATTACGGGGCGCAGGGGGCATTCCCTTGGTCAGCCCACCAATGCGGCGTTCAGGTTTTCGTCGATCTTCTCCAGAAAGCCCTCGGTGGTCAGCCATTTCTGGTTTGGCCCAACCAGCAGTGCCAGGTCCTTGGTCATCCAGCCGCTTTCAACCGTGTCCACAATCACCCGCTCCAGCGTTTGCGCAAAGCTCATCAGCGCGGCGTTTTCATCTAGCTTGGCGCGGTGCTTCAGCCCACCCGTCCAAGCATAGATCGAGGCGATGGAATTGGTCGAGGTTTTCTCGCCCTTCTGGTGCTGGCGGTAGTGGCGTGTCACCGTGCCATGCGCGGCTTCGGATTCCACGATCTTGCCATCTGGCGTCATCAGAACCGAGGTCATCAGCCCGAGCGAGCCGAAACCCTGCGCCACCGTGTCGGACTGCACGTCGCCATCGTAGTTCTTGCAGGCCCAGACAAAACCGCCGTTCCACTTCATCGCGCAGGCGACCATATCGTCGATCAACCTGTGCTCGTAGGTAATACCGGCGGCCTTGAATTTTTCTTCGAACTCGTCTTCGAACACCTGCTGGAACAGGTCTTTGAAGCGGCCATCATAGGCTTTGAGGATGGTGTTCTTGGTAGAGAGATACACCGGCCAACCCATTTGCAGCCCGTAATTCAAGGAAGCGCGCGCAAAGTCGATGATCGAACTGTCGAGGTTATACATCCCCATGTAAACGCCGGCGCTGGCAGCGTCATAAACTTCGCGTTCAATCACCGTGCCGTCTTCGCCAACGAATTTCATGCTTAGCTTGCCGGCACCGGGGAACAGAAAGTCGGTGGCTTTATACTGGTCGCCAAAGGCGTGGCGGCCAATCACAATTGGCTGTGTCCAGCCCGGCACAAGGCGCGGCACGTTTTTGCAGATGATCGGCTGGCGGAACACAACGCCGCCCAGAATGTTGCGTATGGTGCCGTTGGGGCTGCGCCACATCTTCTTCAGGCCAAATTCCTCGACCCGTTGCTCATCGGGGGTTATGGTCGCGCATTTGACACCAACGCCGTATTTCTTGATCGCTTCGGCGGCATCAATGGTGATCTGGTCATCGGTGCGGTCGCGCTCTTCCATGCCAAGATCGTAATATTTCAGGTCGATGTCCAGATACGGCAGGATCAGCTTTTGTTTGATGAAATCCCAGATGATGCGGGTCATTTCATCGCCGTCAAGCTCTACAACCGGGTTGGCAACTTTGATTTTGGTCATGCTGTGCCTTCTATTTTTTTGGATGATTCCGCGCCTTATTAGGACAAATTCAGCAAAAAGGGAAGAGGGCGGTATACGTTGGTATACGAATTGGCGGTCTTTTCGCGGGCGATTGCATCCGCTCAAGCAAAAGCGTATCACGCGAGCCACAAAAAACGGAGCGCGAAATGGCCGGAACAGACCACACAGCACAGAATGACTGGGGCGGGCCGGGGCCGATATTTGTGCTTGTGCGCCCGCAAATGGGCGAAAATATCGGCGGGGCGGCGCGTGCAATGTGGAATTTCGGGCTTGACCGGATGCGTCTTGTCGACCCGCGCGATGGCTGGCCCAACAGCCGTGCGGTGGCCATGGCCAGCGGGGCGGGGCGCGTGCTGGACCATGTGCGCGTTGATGGAGATGTGCCTGCCGCCACGGCAGATTTGCACTTTACCTTCGCCACGACCGCGCGCACACGCGACCTGACCAAACCGGTATTCACCCCCGAAGCGGCAATGGCCGAGGCCGCGCGCCGCATTGCACGGGGCGAAAATGTTGGTGTGTTGTTTGGCCCCGAACGCGCCGGGCTTGAAAATGCCGACCTTGTGGGGGCCAATGCGCTCATTTCGGTGCCGGTCAACCCGGCCTTTGCCTCGCTCAACCTTGCGCAATGCGTGCTGCTGACGGCCTATGAATGGCGGCGCGCGCAGGGGGTGGATCAGGATGTTTCATTGCAAATGGGGCGGGCTGCGCGCCCTGCACTGGCCATTGAACGCCAAAAGCTGAACGAGCATCTGGAAGCCAAGCTCGATGCGGTCAACTTCTTCTGGCCGGAGCCCAAGCGCGACAGTCTGCTTGAAAGCCTGCGCGCATTGCTGGCACGGTTTGATATGACCGATGCTGATATTCGCATGTTCCACGGCATTATTCGTGCCCTGACCGAGAAACACCCCGCGCCAAAATGACCGATGGCAGCGCCGCACGCGTGCCCCTATGTCTAAACCAGCAAGAGGAATAGCCATGCCCAATATCTTTGAAGAGGTCGGCAGCGACACCAAGCAAGTGGCAAAAACCCAAGTTGCCAAGCCCGATGCCCGCCGCGCCATTGCGCGCTGGTTGATGGTGCTGTTCGGGCTGGTCGTGCTGATCATTGCCATCGGCGGGCTGACGCGGCTGACCGATTCCGGCCTGTCGATCACCGAATGGAACCTTGTTATGGGCACCGTGCCGCCGATGTCGGACGCCGCCTGGGCGGTTGAGTTCGCCAAATATCAGGCTTCGCCGCAATTCCAGTTGCAAAACAGCCATATGGACCTTGCGGCCTTCAAGACGATTTTCTGGTGGGAATGGGGCCACCGGCAACTTGGCCGCATTATCGGGCTGGTCTGGTTTCTGGGCTATGCGTGGTTCGCGCTGCGCGGGCAGGTCCCGGGCGGCTGGCACCCGCGGCTGGTGTTGGTCGGCGCGCTGATCGGCCTTCAAGGGCTGGTCGGCTGGTGGATGGTGTCATCCGGCCTTGTCGGGCAAATGGTCAGCGTTGCATCATACCGGCTGGCGGTTCATCTGGGGCTGGCCTTTATCATCCTCGGGCTGATCGCATGGTTTGTGCTGCGGCTGGGCAAATCTTCGGTCGAGCTTTTGCAGGCCCGCCGCCAGCGCGATGCGCGGCTGATGCGGATTGCGGGCCTGTTCACGGCGTTGGTGTTCGTGCAAGTTCTGCTTGGGGCGCTGGTTGCCGGTATTGACGCCGGGCGCAGTTTTCCAACATGGCCGCTGATGGCGGGCGAGTTCTTGCCCAGCGAAAGCTTTGACTATGCGCCGCTGTGGAGCAACTTTTTCGAAAATCCAAGCCTTGTGCAGTTCAACCATCGTCTTGTCGGCTATTTTTCCTTTGTCATCGGGCTGGGCATATGGTGGAACGTGCGCCGCTCGCCCCTAAAGTCCGTGCGCAGGGCCTATGGTGCGGTCGTGGTGGCGTTGGTTCTGCAACTGGGGCTAGGTATCGGCACGGTGCTGCTGGCCGCTCCGCTGGATTGGGCGCTGGCCCACCAGCTTGGCGCGGTGCTGTTGTTTGTTCTGGCGATTCGCCTGCGCTTCCTGGCCACCTATCCGCCGCGACAGGCGCTGCGCTAGCTCCAGTTTGGCGGGCGCTTGTCAATAAACGCGGCGATGCCTTCTTCGGTGTCGCGCAACAGCATGTTTTCAACCATCACCGCGCCGGCATAGTCATAGGCCTGGGCCGGGGTCATGTTGCGCTGCGCATAGAACGCCTCTTTGCCGATTTTCACAACGGTTGCGCGCTTGTCAGCGATAACACGCGCCAGCGCGCGGGTTTCGCTATCCAGAACCTCATACGGAACAGCGCGGTTGATCAGGCCCACACGCTCGGCGCGGTCGGTATCAATAAACTGGCCGGTGGTCAGCATTTCAAACGCTACTTTGGCAGGCACGTTGCGCGTGAGCGCCACCATGGGGGTGGAGCAAAACAGCCCGACATTCACGCCATTCACACCAAAGCGCGTGTCTTGCGCCGCCACGGCCAGATCGCAGGTTGCAACAAGCTGGCAGCCCGCCGCCGTTGCAATGCCATGGGGTTGGGCGATAACCGGCTGGGGCAGGGCCTGAATGGCCAGCATGACGCGCGTGCACCGCTCAAACAGGTCTTTGAAATAGGCGCGGCCCTTATCGGCCCCGGCGCGCGCGGCCTGCATTTGCTTAAGATCATGCCCGGCACAAAACGCCTTGCCCGCCCCGCGCAAAATGACCACGCGGCTGTCGTGGTCGCCTTTCAGCGCATCAAGCTGGGATTGCAGCGCTGCAAGCATCTCATCGGACAGCGCGTTCAGCTTTTCGGGCGTGTTCAGGGTTAGTGTCGTGATGCCGTCTGCATCATCGCGCAACAGGATATCGGGCATTTGCATTTCTCCACGAGTTCTGAAATGCAGTTTGAGGAATGTTAAACGACGAGGAAACCCCCAAATGTTGCCAGTGATGACAATTGATGAGCTGCATGAAGTGCTCATGCGTGAATTTCCACAAGTGGGCGACCGGTTTCGTATCACCGCGCTTGCGCAAAACGAAATCACCGTGGTGATGCCCGTGCGCAAGGCAGATTTGCGCCCGGGTGGCACTGTCTCCGGCCCGACCATGTTCAGCCTTGCCGATGTGGCATTCTACCTTGCCACAATGGCAATGATCGGCCCGCAAACGCTAACTGTAACCACAAGCTGCACCATCAATTTCATGCGCAAACCCGCAGGGCAGGGCGATATTGTGGCCAAGGCGCGCATTCTTAAACTCGGGCGCAGCCTGAGTGTTGGCGATGTGTTGATCTTCAGCGACAGCGAGGTTGAACCCGTTGCCCATGCCTGCCTGACCTATGCGATTCCACCCAAAGCAATGGGGTAATATTATACCTATTTTGTAAGCTATTGAAAACACATGTAAATGCGCGGCTTGCTGCAATTGACAGTGCGCCAAACATCGCTAAAAGGGCATCTCGGAATTCATGTGGGGCTGGTATTCAGCCATCCCCCCGACGGAACGGATACGAGATATGAAAACTTTTTCTGCCAAACCGGCCGATATTGACAAGAAATGGATCCTGATTGATGCCGAAGGCATTGTTCTTGGTCGTCTTGCAACAATCGTTGCCATGCGCTTGCGCGGCAAGCACAAGCCGACTTTCACCCCGCATATGGATATGGGCGACAATGTTATCATTGTGAACGCCGACAAAATCCAGCTCACGGGTAACAAGCGCACCGACAAGACCTATTACTGGCATACCGGCCACCCCGGCGGCATCAAGTCGCGCACGGCCGATAAAATCCTTGAAGGCAAGCACCCCGAGCGTGTTGTTGAAAAGGCCATCCAGCGCATGCTGCCCGGCGGCCCGCTCTCGCGCCAGCAGATGACCAACCTGCGTGTTTACGCAAGTGCCGATCATCCGCATGAAGCGCAGAACCCTGAAGTTCTCGACATCGCGTCGATGAACCCGAAAAACACCCGGAGTGCATGAACATGTCTGACATCAAATCGCTCGACGACCTCAAGGAAGCCGTAACCGGCGAAGCCGCCGCTGTTGAAGCTGCCGCTGTTATTCGCGAACCCAAGCGCGATGCGCTTGGCCGCTCCTACGCTACCGGCAAACGCAAAGACGCGGTTGCCCGCGTTTGGGTTAAGCCCGGTTCCGGCAAGGTTATCGTGAATGGCAAAGCCATGAATGAATATTTCGCCCGCCCCGTGCTGCAAATGGTTATTGGCCAGGCCTTTACCGTTGCCGGCGTTGCTGGTGAGTTTGACGTGATGGCAACCGTTTCCGGTGGTGGTCTGTCGGGCCAGGCCGGAGCGGTCAAGCACGGCATTTCCAAAGCGCTGACCTTTTACGAGCCAAGCCTGCGCGGCGCACTGAAAGCCGCCGGCTTCCTGACCCGTGATGCACGTACCGTAGAACGCAAGAAATACGGCAAGCGCAAAGCCCGTCGTAGCTTCCAGTTCTCCAAGCGCTAAGCCGCAAACACCGATATTCAGAGGGGCTGCACATTGTGCGGCCCTTTTTTGTTTAAGATGATGGCTGCTCTTTGCAGAAAACTGCCTTGCCGATGCGCCGCCTTACGCAGTCTGTGTTGCGGCCAGCACCTATAGCGCGCATTGCCACCCGCCCTTTTCGCCCTAAACGAGTTTCCGTGCCAAATTTTTGCACAATCGCAACAAAGAATTGGCGCAGATTACAGTAAACCGCGCAATCTGGCTTGATTGCAGCCTGTGAAAATGGCATTGTCCCGCCAGTTAAACGGTTGCCAAGCCCTTGCTATTTATTTGGAGCAAATATGTCCTTAAAAAGTTTTCTTATTGCAGTCGCAGCCGCCGCAACGCTGAGCGGGTGTATCGACACAAATGTCCGCTATTCAGAGGTGTTGCGCGAAGATCAGACATTTAACTGGAATGTCACCCAGATCAATGTAAGCGTGCCGCGCACGCTGACCACGACCGACCAGAATAGTCAGGCCCCCGATGTTGATATCGTCTGGATCGAAGAAGGCCCGGGCGACACCTATGCGCAGGTGCAGCGCATTTTTGAAGAGGGCGTTGCCCTTGGTGCCGGTCGGCTTGATGCCTCGCTTAAAGGCGGGCGCGCTGTGCGGCTGGAGGTTGAGGTTGCGCAGTTTCACACCCTGACAAGCCGCGCACGTTCGAATATCGGCGGTATTCACAACGTCGATTTCTACATTCAAGCCTTTGATGTTGCTACAGGCGAGGCGATCTCGCCGCGGTCTTTCCTTGAATCCGATCAGAAAGCTTCTGGCGGTGCACGCGCCCGTCAGGAAGATGAAGCCGGTTTTACAATGCGGGTTGCCAATGTTGAGCGTATTGCTAGTGTGGTTGCCACATGGTTGGCCGTAGCCGGTGATGATGCCATTCTGCCAAGCACCCGGATATTGATCGGCCGCTGATTGCAGCTTTAAATTTCGGATAAAGGGCTGGTCATCGACCGGCCCTTTTTGTTTGGTGCGCAGCTTCTGGACATCAGCCAACCTGCGGCATAGTGATAGGCGCAAACGGGGCACAAACGGGTAGGGCACTTCATGCCAATAGGGGTTTTTGACAGCGGGCTAGGCGGGCTAAGCATTTTGGCCGCCTTGCAAAAAAAGCTGCCAGATCAGGCGTTTATCTATTTTGGTGATAACGCAAATGCCCCCTATGGCCCCAAAAATACCGATGAAATTTATGAGCTGACCACCGCTGCCTGCACCAAATTGTTCGATTTGGGGTGCGATTTGGTGATCATCGCCTGCAACACCTCGGCAGCGACGGCCTTGCACAAGCTGCAAACCGAATGGTTGCCAAAGGGCAAGCGCCGCGTGCTGGGTGTTTTCGTGCCGATGATCGAAAACCTGACCCGCCGTAACTGGGGCGACAATGCACCGCCCACCCATACCGGCCTTGCCAATGTCGCGCTTTTTGCCACCGCAGCAACCGTTGCAAGCGGTGCCTTTCCGCGCGAGTTGAAGTTTCGGGCGCGCGATGTGCTGGTTGAAGGGCAGGCCTGTCCGGGCCTTGTCGATGCGATCGAGGCGCGCGACGATGCCGCCGCCAAGGCGCTTGTTGAGCGCT
Organism: Paracoccaceae bacterium; assembly: GCA_040880065.1. Lineage (GTDB taxonomy): Bacteria > Pseudomonadota > Alphaproteobacteria > Rhodobacterales > Rhodobacteraceae > Abyssibius. Next base: position 39,257 of record JBBDJE010000005.1, read on the forward strand.
TTGCAGGGTCGCTTCTTGAACGCCTGCCCGCACCACAGGCGGCCGTGCTGGGCTGCACGCATTATCCTTTGGTGCGCGACATGTTTGCCGCTGCATTGCCCGCCACAACCCGGCTTATCGACCAGCCCGAAATTGTGGCCGACAGCCTTGCCGACTATCTGGCGCGCTATCCGCATTTTGCCGAAGCCGGTACAACCCGCTACCTGACAAGCGGCGATGCCGCCGAAGTTAGCACGGGTGCAACCCGGTTCCTTGGGCGCGACGCGCAATTTTCTGCGCATTAGGCACCCGTTGCGAAGGCAGGCAATCGCGCCTAAATAGGGTAGCAACGAAAGGTTGGAACATGACGCACCACACAATCGCCATTCTTGGGGCTTCGGGCTATACAGGTTCTGAACTGCTGCGACTGATCGCTGGCCACCCTAACCTGCGCATTGGTGCGCTTAGCGCCGATCGCAAGGCCGGTGTGTCCATGGCCGAAGTGTTCCCGCATCTGGCGCATCTAGATCTGCCTGTGCTGCAAAAGATCGAAGATATCGACTTTGCAGGCATTGACCTTGTTTTTGCCGCATTGCCGCACGGTCTCACACATTCGGTTGCGCACCAATTGCCCCCGCATGTGAAAATGGTTGATCTTTCGGCTGATTTCAGGCTGCGCGATGCTGCGGTTTACAAGAAATGGTATGGGCTCGAGCACACGGCGATGGATGTGCAGCCGCATGTGGCCTATGGCCTGCCCGAGTTTTACCGTGACGATATTAAAGCCGCACGTTTCACCGCCAATACGGGCTGTTATGTTGCCACCTCGCTTTTGGCTGTGCTGCCGTTGCTGCACGCGCAACTGGTTGACCCCGATGACATTATCATCGACGCGGCATCGGGTGTAAGCGGGGCCGGGCGCGCGGCCAAAGAGGCGAATTTGTTTACCGAGGTTTCTGAAGGTTTTCATGCCTATGGCGTGGCCGGGCATCGGCATATGGGCGAGCTTGATCAGGAAATGTCGGCCGCGGCAGGGCGGGCTGTGGAATGCAGTTTCACGCCACATTTGTTGCCACAGAACCGCGGGATGATGGCGACGATTTACCTGCGCGGCGATGCAAAAGCAGCGCATGCGGCGCTTGTGGCAAAATACGCAAATGAACCCTTTGTCGATGTTCTTGAACTTGGTCAAACCCCTGCAACACGGCATGTGCGCGGCTCCAACCGGTGCAAGATTGGCGTTGTGGCCGACCGGCGCGCAGGGCGGATGGTTGTGATCTCGGTGCTCGACAATCTGATGAAGGGCGCCTCTGGCCAGGCGTTACAAAATGCCAACCTGATGCTCGGCCATCCTGAAACCATGGGGCTGGATATGGCCCCCGTATTTCCGTAGGTGCACCATGGCAGGACTTCGTAAAAAACGCCGGATTCAACTGATCGTTCTCAGTATGACGCTGCTTGTCGCGGGTGGCTCGCTCATTGGCTATGCGGCGCGCGACGGTATCAACCTGTTCCGCTCGCCCACGCAAATCATGTCAAACCCGCCGGGTGAAACCGAGGTGTTCAAGCTTGGCGGGCTGGTGCTTGAGGGCAGCATTGTGCGCGGCACCGAGTCAACATTCGTTGTAACCGATACCAACCACGACATCCCCGTGCGCTATGTCGGGCTTGACCCTATCCCCGATTTGTTCGCAGAAGGGCGCGGCACCGTTGTGACCGGCCAGATGGTTGACGGCGAGTTCGTTGCCACCACGATTTTGGCCAAGCATGACGAACGCTACGAGCCCGCCGAGGTGATAGACGCGCTTGGCGCGCAGGGTGTTGATATCAACCCCTACAATTAGTTAAGGCCATCTCAACGGGTTTGTAACTTTTTTCGGCAATACTCCGGCAATCTTAACCAAATTGTCAGGAATGCCGAGATGACGTCAATTGACGATCTGATAGACGGAATACTTGCGCGCGAAGGCGGCTTTGTGAATGACCCGGATGATCCGGGCGGCGCTACAAACCATGGCGTGACCATTGGCACCTTGCGCCGTTTGGGTGTGGATGTTGATGGCGATGGTGATATCGACATTGACGATGTGCGCCGCTTGCCCTTGGCGCGTGCCCGCGAGATTTATCGCAAACACTATTTTGTTAACAGCGGCATTGCGGGCCTGCCTGCGCCGCTACAGGCCAGCGTGCTTGATATGTATGTAAACGCCGGGGCCAATGCGGTGAAAATTCTGCAGCGGCTTTTGGGCGATTTCGGCCAACCTGTCGTGCTTGATGGTGCGCTTGGCCCGAACACACAGGCGGCAACTGCGCGTGCAATGCGCGCGGCACCCGACCATTTTGTTAACGCTTACGGTATTGCGCGGCGTAATTATTACTACACCCTGGCCGATGCCCGCCCGGCAAGCCGCAAATATGCGCGCCGCCGCGATGGTGGCAAGGGTGGCTGGATTTTACGCGCCGAAGAGTTCATCGCGGCGGAATACCACCTCACCGCCGCCCAGCACGCGGCCCGCACAGGAGCATGGTAATGGCATTGTTCAACTTTGGCCGCACGGCACAGCAGGTTGGCGGCGCGGTCGCTCAGGTTGCCGAAGTTTTCACCAGCAACGCCACCAAAGCCGAAGAGGCGGCGACAAAACGCTATACAGCCGCAATGGCGCAGGCGGGGGCCGAATTTGAGGGGGCACAAGAGGGTTGGTTTGACCGTTTTGTCAACGCGCTCAACCGCTTGCCACGCCCGCTTTTGGCATTGGCAACAATTGGCCTGTTTGCCTATGCCATGGCTGCGCCTGCTGGGTTCTCGGTGCGTATGCAGGGTTTAGCCTATGTGCCCGAACCGCTTTGGTGGCTGCTCGGCGCGGTGGTGTCATTTTATTTTGGCGCGCGTGAGCTGCACCATTTTCGCGGCTATGCTCCGCGCGTGCCAAACCCGGCAACACCGCCAGCCGAGCCTTTTGCCCCCGCACCAGAAATGAACGAAGCGCTCGAAGACTGGCGCGCCACGCGCTAGTGTTGCGGGGCGGCCCGCGACCGCAGGCCGCCCCCTTATCACGCAATTGAAAATTGCAACTGCCAGCCAAGCACCTATGATGGCCCCGACACTTGGGATGGAGCCATTAGATGATTGCTGAACTTGGCCACTTTGCCCTGATATTTGCACTGGCAGCGGCCTGCATTCAAACCGTGGTGCCCATGGTTGGCGCATGGCGCGGCTGGCATGACTGGATGCGCGTTGGCACCCTTGCCGCATTCGCGCAGTTTATCGCCGTTGCCTTCGCCTTTGCTGCGCTCACCAACGCCTTTGTCACCTCGGATTTCTCGCTTGCGCTTGTGGCGGGCAACTCGCATTCGGCCAAGCCGCTTATCTATAAAATAACCGGTGTTTGGGGCAATCATGAAGGCTCGCTTTTACTCTGGATTTTGATTCTCACACTGTTTGGTGCGCTTGTTGCTGCTTTCGGGCGGAACTTGCCGCCCAGTTTGCGCGCGCGTGTGCTTTCGGTTCAGGCCATGATCGGGGTTGCATTTCTTGGTTTTATCCTCTTCACCTCGAACCCGTTTTCGCGGCTGGTCGCGCCCCCGCTTGATGGCAACGACCTTAATCCGCTGCTGCAAGACCCCGGCCTCGCCTTTCATCCGCCATTTCTGTATCTCGGCTATGTCGGGCTTTCGACAGCGTTTTCCTTTGCCATTGCCGCCCTTATAGAGGGTCGTGTTGATGCCTCATGGGCCCGCTGGGTGCGCCCATGGACATTGACGGCATGGATGTTTCTGACAATCGGCATCGCCATGGGGTCGTGGTGGGCCTATTACGAGCTTGGCTGGGGTGGCTGGTGGTTCTGGGATCCGGTTGAAAATGCCAGCTTCATGCCATGGCTGTTAGCCACCGCATTGCTGCATTCGGCCATTGTTGTTGAAAAGCGCGATGCGCTTAAAAGCTGGACGGTGCTTTTGGCGATTCTGGCCTTCTCCTTCAGCCTGATCGGCGCGTTTCTGGTGCGCTCGGGGGTCATCACCTCGGTGCACGCTTTTGCAAATGATCCGACGCGCGGCAAATACATTCTGTGGATTCTCATCGTTGCTATTGGCGGCGGGCTTACGCTTTATGCGGCGCGTGCTTCTAGCCTGCGCAGCAATTCTGCCTTTTCCACCATTAGCCGCGAAAGCGGGCTGGTGCTGAATAACCTGCTGCTTGTTGTTGCAACAGCGGTGGTGTTTATCGGCACAATCTGGCCCTTGGTGAACGAGGCGCTGACCGGTGCGGTTGTTTCGGTCGGCGAGCCGTTCTTCAACATAGTTTTCACCCCGTTCATGGTGCTGCTGGCCATGCTCTTGCCGATTGGCGCGATATTGCCGTGGAAACGCGCGCAGCTCGGCCGCAATCTGCGCCCGCTTTACGGTGCGGTGGCCCTGTCGGTTGCGCTTGGCGCTGCTGTTTGGGCCTTTGGCACCGGCGGGCGGATGATGGGGCCAATCGGGTTGGTGCTTGCTTCATGGATCGTGCTTGGCGCATTGGCCGATTTTGCCAACAAGGTGCGGTTTCGTGCAGTTCCGCTGCTTGAATCCCTGCGCCGCGCCCGCCATTTGCCGGGGGCGGACTGGGGCCGTTTTGTTGCCCATGCGGGCTTTGGGCTGACGATTTTCGGTATTGCCGCCGTAACCGCATGGGAGATCGAGTCAAACAGCGAGATGGCCATTGGAGAAACCATGCCGCTCGGGGCTTTTGAGTTAAGGCTGGATGCGGTTGAGGATATTCAGGGACCGAATTACAGCGCCACCCGTGGTGTGTTTACCTATTCCCGTGACGGGCGTGAAATTGGCCAGCTTTTGCCCGAAAAACGCTCCTACCCTGTCCAGCAAATGCCCACGACCGAAGCGGCCATCACCATTGGCCTTTTGCGCGATATTTACGTGGTGCTCGGTGAGCCGCAGGAGGGCGGCGGCTTTGCCGTGCGCGCCTATATCAAACCCTTTGTAAACTGGATCTGGATCGGGTCGCTCATCATGGCGCTTGGTGGTGTCATCAGCCTGATGGACAGGCGCTATCGTGTTGCTGCGCTTAAAAGCCGCCCCGCGCGTAGCGCTGTGCCGGCGGAGTAGGCGATGCGCAAACTTGTCCTTATCATTGCGCTACTTGCCAGCCCCGTTCTGGCTGTAACCCCCGATGAAATGCTGGATGACCCCGTGCTGGAAGCCCGCGCGCGTGTCATTTCCAAAGACCTGCGCTGCGTGGTCTGCCAAAACGAGAATATCGACGATTCAAACGCTGAAATTGCCCGCGACCTGAGGCTTTTGGTGCGCGAGAGGTTGCTTGCAGGTGATAGCGATGCGGAAATCATCGCCTCGCTTGTGGCGCGCTATGGCGAATTTGTGTTGCTGCGCCCCAGTATGACCGGGGCGAATGTGATATTGTGGTGGGCTGGCCCTGTGCTGCTGCTGGCCGGGCTTAGCTTGGCCGTGGTCTATATCCGCCGTCGTCCGAAACTGGCAACGGTAACCCTTACCAAGGCAGAAGAGGCGCGCATTGCCAAGCTTCTGAAAGAGGAAGACTAAGGGGATAATGACCGAAAGCACGCTACTTTATGCCGTGGCCGATAATGTGGTTACAATCACGCTCAACCGCCCGAATGTGATGAACGGGTTGAATGCAGCGTTGCGCGCCGCGCTTCTGGCCGCTGTAACCCGCGCCCCCGCCGATGGCCGTGTGCTCGTGCTGACAGGTGCTGGCCGCGCCTTTTGTTCGGGTCAGGATTTAAGCCACGATTTTTCGCCCGAGGAACTGGACCTTGAAGCCACCTTGCGCGATGAATACGAGCCGCTTTTGCGTGCTATTTACAACTGCCCTATCCCGACCATTTCTGCCGTGAATGGCCCTGCAGCGGGGGCAGGGGCCAATCTTGCGCTGGCGGCCGATGTGGTGATTGCGACACAATCGGCGGTGTTCATTCAGGCGTTCACGCGCATTGGCCTTATTCCCGATGCCGGTGGCACCTATTGGCTGCCCCGACAGGTGGGGTTTGCGCGCGCCATGGGGGCGGCCTTGTTTGCCGAAAGCGTATCCGCTGATCAGGCCGCCGCCTGGGGGATGATTTGGGAAGCCGTGCCTGATGCCGCATTTACAGAGCATGTGGCCGCGCGGGCCGTGCATTTGGCCAAGGGGCCTACCCAAAGCTATGCACTGCTGAAGCAGGCCATGCGCACGAGCTATGCCAATGACCTCGACGAACAACTGGCGCTTGAAGCGCGCTTGCAAGCCAAGGCTGGTGCGTCGGATGATTTTGCCGAAGGGGTTGCTGCCTTCAAGGAAAAACGTATGCCACGTTTCAAAGGCCACTAGCCCCCTTGACCTTGCCGCTTTGCCAGCCATTCTGTCGCGATGACCAGTTTAGCGCAGGCCAAGCCATCCCCGATTCCCCATGATGCCGCGCGCGGTGCGCTTGCGCGTGCCCGCTTTGCCGATTTTCCCGGTGTAATGCCCGATGATCTGGCCGCGCTCATCGAGGGTGTTGCCGGGTGCAGCCCGTATCTGGATGCGCTGCTGTTGCGTGAGGCGGCGTGGCTGGTGCGCATCATCAACACCCCGTTGGCCGAGGTTCTGGCCGACGCGCTTACTGCAGAAGCCGATAATTTCAACGCGCTCTCGGATGCCTTGCGCCAAGCCAAACGCCGCGTTGCGCTGCTGACAGCCTTGGCCGATCTCGGCGGCTTGTGGAGCCTTGAAGAGGTAACCGCCGCGCTGACCGCGCTTTCCGATTTCGCCGTTGACACGGCCCTGCGCCACCTGATCGGCGCTGAAATCGCGCGCGGCAAAATCCCCGGCGCAACCGAGGCGGATATTGCCGAAGCGGCAGGCATGGTTGCTTTGGCCATGGGCAAGGGCGGGGCGGGCGAGTTGAATTACTCCTCCGATATAGATCTGATCATGCTGTTTGATGAAACCCGCTTTGTGCCTGATGACTATGCCACCGCGCGGGCCGCCTTCATTCGTGTAACGCAGCGCATGGTCAAGCTGCTGTCGGAAGTTACCGCCGAAGGCTATGTGTTTCGCACCGATCTACGCTTGCGCCCCGACCCTTCGGTCACGCCGGTCTGCATCGCCATGGAACCAGCCGAAAGCTATTATGAATCGCTTGGCCGCACATGGGAACGGGCGGCCTATATCAAGGCGCGGCCCTGTGCGGGGGCCATTGCTGCCGGGCAGGGGTTTTTGGACAGGCTCACGCCGTTTGTATGGCGCCGCCACCTCGATTTTGCCGCGATCGAAGATGCCCATAACATGCGGCTGCGCATTCGTGACCATAAGGGCCTTGCGGGTGCGATTGCCGTGGCGGGCCACGATTTGAAGCTCGGGCAGGGTGGCATTCGCGATATCGAGTTCTTCGCCCAGACCCGTCAGCTTATCTGTGGGGGGCGTGACGCCGGTTTGCGCCAGCGTGGCACGCGCGCGGCGCTGGCAGCACTGGCAGATAAGGGGTGGATCGAGGCCGACACGGCCAAGGCGCTTGATGCGGCCTATGTCGCGCACCGTACGCTTGAGCACCGCTTGCAAATGCTGGATGATGCGCAAACCCATATCATTCCCGAGCCTGCCGAAAAGCGGGCGCGGCTGGCGGCATTTTGCGGTGCCAGCGACCAAGCCGCGTTTGAGGCTGATATTCTGGCGCGGCTACAGCTTGTCCAATCGCTTACCGAGCCGTTTTTTAGCCGCGAAACATCGGTTGCGCCGAATGAAACACCGAATTTCGAGCGCCCCGAACTAGCTGAAAGCCTGTTTGCCGCATGGCCGCGCTACCCGGCGCTGCGCACTGTTCGCAGCCGAAGGTTGTTTGACGGGCTGATGCCAGTGCTGCTTGCCCGCCTTGCCCGCGCCCCAAGCCCCGACGAGGCGCTGTTGCAGTTTGATGCCTTTCTGCGCGGCCTGCCTGCAGGCGTGCAGCTTTTTGCGCTGTTTGAGGCCAACCCCGAATTGCTGGAAATGCTGGTCGATATCTGCGGCTCGGCCCCAGAACTTGCCCGTTATCTGGGCCGAAACCCTAAAGTGTTCGACGCGGTTATCGGGTCTGACTTTTTTGGCCCACTGCCCGACATGGCCACCATGTCGCAGGGTCTGGCGGCTGCATTGCAAAAAGCACAAGACTATGAGGAAGCGCTCAACGCGACGCGCATTTGGGCACAAGAGCTGCGCTTTCGCATTGGTGTGCATTTGCTGCGCGGTATTTGCAGCGCTGCGCATTCGGCAAAAGCCTATTCCGACCTTGCCGAAACCTGCCTTGCTTTGCTTTTCCCCATTGTGTGCAAACATCTGGCCGAGCGGCACGGTTTTGCGCCGGGCAAGGGTGCGGCGGTGATTGCCATGGGTAAACTTGGTTCGCGCGAAATGACCGTCACCTCCGATCTTGACCTGATCGTTATTTATGACGGCAGCGATCAGGGCGAAAGCGACGGCAAGCGCCCGCTATTGCCGGGGCCGTATTATGCGCGGCTGACGCAATCGCTTATTTCGGCGTTGACCGTGGAAACCAGCGAAGGCCGGCTTTACGAGGTGGATTTGCGGCTGCGCCCGTCGGGGCGCAAAGGGCCGGTTGCCGTAGCGCTGAGCGCCTTTGAAACCTACCACCGCCAAGAAGCCTGGACATGGGAGCATCTGGCGTTGCTGCGCGCCCGTGTGGTGGCCGGAACCGATGACATGCGCGAGGCCACCGCGGCTGCGCTCAAGGCGGCACAAAACCTGCCGCTGGATGCCGCGCAAATTCGCACAGATGTGGTGGAACTGCGCACCCGGCTTGCCGCCGCAAACGCCGCCCATGACGATTTTGTCTGGGAGGTGAAGCTAGGCCGTGGCCGTCTGCTGGATATCGAGCTGATGCTGCAGGCGGGCGCACTGATGCGCGATGTGACCAACAAGCGCGCCGCCCCTGCCATGGCCCGTGCACTGGCACGCGATGGCTGGCTTGGCAAAGACGAGCTTGCGCAACTCGAAGCGGCCTTGACTCTCTTCGCTACGGTGCAGCAAATCGGGCGGTTGGCCATTGACGGGCGGCTGGAACCGGAGCGCGCAGGCCAAGGCGTGATGGAATTGTTGTGCCGTGTAACAGAATCAGCCGATACAGCGGTGCTTGAAGCCTTGCTAAAGCAGGTGCAAAGCGACATGTGTGCGCTGATTGACAGCAAGCTTGGTGGGTAAGGGAAGAGCGTTATGGTCGATAAGGGCGGACACGAAGATGACCCGCGCGGGCTGATATTTGAAAGCTTCCGCATTGATGGCATAACGCCGGGCGAATGCCGGTCCATCTTTCTGGATTGGGCAATGAACGTGCCGCATTCGCGCCAGACCCCCGATGCGATTGCAGCCCTTCTGGAACGTTACGCGCCGCAAAACCCCAACCACCCGATGACACAGGTTTTGCGCGACGGGCTTGCCGCGCCCGCACAACCGCGCCGTCGGGGCGGGGCCATGGGGCGCAACCGGGGCTAGGCGCATCGCGTTCATAGCCATTCACGCGCCACGCCCTGACATTTTGATAACGCATGTTAAATACGCAAAAAACCGGTTCCCACTTTTGTTGCAACATGCGCTAGGGCGCTTGCCAGCCGCCTTTGCATAAATCATCCAAAATCCGCGCCCAGCTCCGCGCGCCATTGTGAAAGCTGCGCAGGTCGTATTTTTCGTTGGGCGAATGAATGGCGTCATCGTCCTGCCCAAAGCCGATAAGGGCAGATTCCATGCCCAAAATGCTGCGAAACAGCGCAACAATGGGAATGGAGACACCGCTGCCGATCATCGCGGCGGGCTGGCCCCATTCTTGGCTCAATGCAGCAGCGCAGCGCTGGTAGAGCGGCGCATCTGTTTGCATGTTCAGCCCGCGCGAGCCGTCTTTGCTTTTGAAGCTCAGGCGCATATCAGCGGGGATTTGTGCCTGCATCCAAGCACGAAAATTGGCGCGAACGGCCTCCGGGTCCTGATCGCCGACAAGCCGAAAGCTGACCTTGGCATGCGCGCTGGCGGGCAGCACGGTTTTGAAGCCGGGCCCGGTATAGCCGCCCCAAATGCCGTTCACCTCGGCAGTCGGGCGCGCCCATATGTTTTCGAGCAGTGAAAATCCGGCTTCACCGGCGGGAATCGCAAGGCCGACTGCGCCCAAAAACGTATCTTCGCTGAAATCAAGCGCGGCCCAGGCGGCGCGGGTGGTGGCATTTAGCTCTGGCACACCATCGTAAAAGCCGGGCAGGGCAATGCGGCCAGTTTCGTCATGCAAAGCGCCAAGCGCGCGGGCCAAAACATGAATTGGGTTGGCCGCAGCCCCGCCATACATGCCGGAATGCAGATCAACCCGTGCGCCGTGCAGCGTTACCTCTTCGGCCAATGTGCCGCGCAAGCTGGTGGTAATGGCGGGGGTCTGGCGGTTCCACATATTCGTGTCGCAGACCAGCGCAATATCGGCCGAAAGCGTCTGTTTATGCGCTTTCAGGAATGGGATGAGCGAGGGCGAGCCGCTTTCCTCCTCGCCCTCAAGCAATATCGTGATATTGCCCGGCAGCGCGCCTGTGGCCGCCTTGAAGGCGCGGCAGGCCTCAACAAAGGTCATCAACTGGCCCTTGTCATCGGCGCTGCCGCGCCCGCGCAGCAGCTTTCCATGGGGTCCATCTTCAAGCTGCGGCTCAAATGGGGGGCTGTTCCATTCCGCAAGCGGGTCAACCGGCTGCACATCGTAATGGCCATAAAACAAAATGTGCGGGCCATCGGCCACATGCCGCGCTACAACCATCGGGTGGCCCGGCGTATCGTGGCACATGGCTTCAAAGCCGATACTGGCCAGATCGGCGACCAACCAGTCGGCGGCGCGCCTGCAATCCTTGGAATATGCCGGGTCGGTCGAGATGCTGGGGATGCGCATGAGCATAAATAGCCGCGCGATCGCAGCATTCTGGTCTTCGTCAATCTGATCAAGAACAGCGTTTAGCATTATGGGCCTTTCACAAAAAAACGGGCGCCAAAGCGCCCGCTATGTTCTGGTTTGTGCTTTTTAAAGGAATGGGTCGGACGGGTTGCCGCCGCCTGTCAGGATCGAGTCTTCGCAGCGCGCGTGCTGGCTTAGCGTGGCAGTGGTGCCCGAAAGCGAGAAACGGGTGATTTCGCTGCTATTGGCATTACCAAGATACAGCGTGCGCCCGGCACGGACTTCGCGCAAAAAGCGCGTTAAATCGTTGTCGGGCGTGACAATCGTAACCTGAATCACGTCATCGGCTTTGGAGCCGGTGAGGTTCCAGATCGGGCGGTTGTCAACCTTAACCACAAAGGCAACATCCTGGATCGTGTCGCCGAAATTCCAGCTGTTGCTTTGGAAGCGGATTGAAACGCGGCCATCTTGCCATGTGAACAGGCTGAAGCTGAAATTGTTGTTATTTGAGGTGCGGCTTTCGCAGCTCATAAACCCATCGGTATGGACATTGCGATCAAGCCGCCAGTTGCCGCGGCTATAAAGAGTATCCCATGAATCATACCCGGCCCATTCGCTTTGCGCGTATGACGGCGTGCTCATAACGGCCAAAATGGCGGCTACAGCCAAAAGACGAAGTTTTTTAAACATAGCAAATAAATCCCTGTTCGTGACGTTTAATCGCGAACAGTTAACCACCAGAATCCAATTGCGGCAAGTCTGTGTTTGCCTGAAAAGAGCATATGTAATGCGCTGGTGCGGCGCGTGGTGCCGGCTTGCCTGCCGCTAGCCCTTGTGAATCCAGCCGCCACCCAGAATGCGCGCACCGCTCGTGGCATAAAAAACGCAGGCCTGGCCGGGGGCAACGCCCTGTTCGGCAACGGCAAGTTCAACCTCGGCGGTTGCGGGGCCGGTGGGGCGTATGCGCGCGGGCGTTGATGGGCGGGTCGAGCGGACTTTCACCTCAACCTCCCAGCCCTGTTCGGGCGCATCTTCAAACGCATTATCGCCCAGCCAGTTGATTTCACGCACCGGAATGCGGCGTGTGGCAAGGTCTTCGCGCGGGCCGACAACAACCTGCTTTGTATCGGCATCGAGCTTGACCACATAAAAAGGCTCGCCGCCACCAATGCCCAGCCCACGGCGCTGGCCGATTGTGTAGTGGATCACACCATTATGTTCTCCCAGAACGCGGCCATCGACATGCACGATCTCGCCGGGCTGTGCCGCACCGGGGCGCAGTTTTTCGATTACTGCGGCATAAGAGCCATTGGGCACAAAGCAAATATCCTGACTGTCGGGCTTGTCGGCCACGCCAAGCCCGAATTCAGCTGCCAAAGCGCGGGTTTCGGCTTTGGAAGTCAAATGCCCGAGCGGAAAGCGCAGATAGTCGAGCTGGCTTTGTGTGGTGGAAAACAGAAAATAGCTCTGGTCGCGCTCAGGGTCGGCGGCGCGGTGAAGCTCGGCTTTGCTTGGCCCCATTGCACGCTGGATATAATGGCCAGTGGCCATGCAATCGGCGTTCAGATCGCGGGCCGTATCCATAAGGTCACGAAATTTCACCCGCTCGTTGCAGCGAATGCAAGGAACAGGGGTGGCGCCGGCCAAATAGGCATCGGCAAATTCATCCATTACGGCTTCACGAAATTTGTTTTCGTAATCAAGCACATAATGCGCAAAACCCATGGTTTCAGCCACGCGGCGGGCATCGTGAATATCGCGACCGGCGCAACAACTCCGTGTCTGGCTGCCAGCTGCGCCACTCGTGGCTTCGCCGTGATCGTAGAGTTGCAGCGTGATGCCGATGACGTCGTAACCGGCCGCCTTCAGGAGTCCGGCGACGACCGATGAATCCACGCCGCCCGACATGGCCACCACCACGCGCGTCGCTGCCGGATCGCCCGGCAGATCAAAATTGCTGCGGATGCTGTCCAGCATCTGGTCGTCAAACGGCGTCATTCGTCCAGCTACTTTCGATGTCGATTTTCGGTGCGTTTCTCATATGGGGCCGCGGAGGGAACCTCGCAACCGCCCATGTTGTCCTGATTTGGCGCAGCCACGG
>JBBDJE010000006.1:0-46060 GCA_040880065.1 Paracoccaceae bacterium
GCCACGACCCCTGCGTCGGCATTCGCGCCGTGCCTGTGGGCGAGGCGATGATGGCTTGCACGCTTTTGGACCATGTATTGCTGCATCGTGGCCAGACCGGCGGAAACCAGGGCTATATTGGATAAGCCTGCCCCCATCGCCGCCCCCCTGCGTGGCCCCCTGCACGGCCCGTTGCTGATGGTGCTGGCCATGGCGGGCTTTGCGCTTGAAGATACATTCATCAAAAAGCTGACCGTTTCGCTGCCTGTCGGCGAGGTGCTGATCCTGTTTGGCCTTGGCGGTATGCTGGTCTTTGCGCTGGTTGCGCAACTGAAGGGCCAATCACTTCGCCACCCTGCGGCCACCTCTACCCCCATGTTGCTGCGCGCAGTCTGCGAGGTAACGGGGCGGCTTGGCTATACGCTGGCCATTGCGCTGACGCCGTTATCATCTGCCGCCGCAATTTTGCAGGCCACACCGCTTGTGGTTGCGGCGGGGGCGGTGGTGTTCTTTGGCGAATATGTCGGCCCGCGCCGCTGGCTGGCCATTGGCTTTGGCTTTCTTGGCGTGCTGCTTATCCTGCGCCCGGGGCTTGATGGCTTCACCCCCGCCTCGCTGTTTGCGGTGATCGGCACGCTGGGTTTTGCCGGGCGCGATCTGGCAACGCGCGCAGCGCCTGTATCAATGTCCAACGCCCTGCTGGGTGTTTACGGCTTTCTGATGCTGGTCATCGCGGGCGCGCTGGCGCTGGCCTATAGCGGCGGCGCGGCGTGGCCAAATGCCGGTCAATGGGCCTATCTGGGGCTGGCCGTGGGTTTTGGGGTGCTGGCCTATAATGCGCTGACAGGGGCCATGCGCAGCGGCGATATCGCGCTGGTTGCGCCCTTTCGCTACACGCGGCTGATTTTTGCCATGGTCATCGGCATTACCGTGTTTGCCGAACGCCCCGATACGCTCACCCTGTTGGGCAGCGCCATTATCGTGGCGAGCGGGCTATATACGCTGTTTCGCAGCCACAAGCGCGCTAGCGGCTGAACTGCGCTGCAAGCTCGACATGGCCGCTCCAGCGGAACTGGTCGACCACCTGCACCCAATCTAGGCTGAACCCCGCATCGCACAAGGTTTTTGCATCGCGCGCAAATGTGACGGGGCTGCACGACACGGCTGCAACGCGCGCAATGGCTGAGAGTGCAAGCTCGGCCATTTGCGCAGCCGCGCCCGCGCGCGGCGGATCAATCACCACGGCGTCGTAAGTCTTGACCTCGGCAGGCAGCAGAGGGCGGCGGAACAAGTCGCGCGCCACAGCTTCAACGCGGTGCAGGCCCTTGGCCTCGCGCCAGCCACGGTCGAGCGCGGCCACCATGGCCGCATCGCCCTCAATCGCCAGCACCTCGGCGGTTGCCGCCAATGGCAGAGAGAATGTGCCGCAACCCGCAAACAGGTCGACTACGCGTTTGGCGGGGCCAATGGCATCGCGCACAGCCGCCAGCAACGCGGCCTCGCCTTGCGCCGTGGCCTGCAAAAACGCACCCGGCGGCGGGGCGACCAGCGCGCGGCCAAAGGGTTGCACGGGGCGGCGGCGCAGGGCGATCTGGTCTTCGCCCCATGTCAGGCGGGCAATGTCATCGGCTTCGGCAATCGCGGCCAGCTTGGTGCGCAGGGTAATGTCGAGCGGTTTGCCCCCGCTGACCGCAATATCCAAACCTTCGCAGGAGTCCATGACAGTGAGGCGCAGCACGCCGTTGCGGCTGCCGCCTGTGCGGGTAATGGCTGCCAGCGTCGGGCGTGCGGCCATCAGTGCGGGGCGCAGAATGTGGCATTCCACCAGGTCGACCAGCACCTCGCTGCCGCCCTCGAAAAAGCCGATCTGTTCGGTCTTGCGTGTGCGCCGCGCGCTAAATGTGGCGCGCCTTCGGCTATGGTCGGGCGAGGTTTGCACCGCGCGAAATTCAGCCTCCAGCCCCTGCGCTGTAAGCGCGCGCTGCACCACATCCTGCTTCCAGTCGGCCAGAAACGCATCGCTTGCATGTTGCAGGCTGCACCCGCCGCAGCGCGTGAAATGCACACAAGGCGCGGCAACACGTGCTGGCGCGGGCGTCTGAACCTGCACATCCAGCAGGCGCGTAGCTTCCAGCCTGCCCGAAACCACCTCGCCGGGTAGGGTGAAGGGGGCGTAAACGGCGCCTTGAGGCGTGGTGGCAATGCCATCGCCTTCATGGCCAAGCCGGTCGATTGTGTAAATATCCATGCCGCCTGATAGCGCGCCACCCCGCAACTGACCAGCATGATTCGAAATTGATCGTTTCCGAATTGCCCCCTACCAATTCAAAGCAGGTCAAATACATTCAACCCGGAAACAATGAGGCATTTCATGACACCCAAAACACCCATTGCCGCGGGCACACGCATTGGCCATGTGCATCTGAAAGTGGCCGATCTGGAGCGCGCGCTTGGCTTTTACTGCGGCGTGCTGGGCTTTGAGCTTGTGCAGCGCTATGGCACTGGCGCGGCCTTTATTTCGGCGGGCGGCTATCATCACCATATCGGGCTGAACACATGGGAAAGCCTTGGCGGCACACCGCCCCCGCCGGGCCATACCGGCCTTTACCATACAGCGATTCTCTATCCCACGCGCGGCGATCTGGCCAATGCGTTCAAACGCGTGCTGGACGCGGGCCTGTCGCTTTCCGGTGCCGCCGATCATGGCGTGTCCGAAGCGCTGTATCTGGATGACCCGGATGGTAACGGGGTTGAGCTTTATTGGGACCGGCCGCAAAGCGAATGGCCACGCGATGCGACTGGCGCGCTCAAAATGTCGAACACGCGCATTGATCTTGAGGCGCTTTTGGCGCTTGCCTAGTCGTTCATCGCTTGCACAAGGCGGCGCTACAGGGTTATCAACGGGGCATCAGACGGTGCCCCGCCCGGGGCTGAAAGCGCGTTTCGTCGGCGGCTGACCCAAACAGGGGGCCAAGGCGAAAACTGTCAGACGGGGCCTTTGCGGCCCCTGCTTTTCTTTCGGGCGCCACCAGCCATGAAAGGAACGATCAATGAATAAACTCGCCATCCTGCTCAGTCTTGTTGCAACCTCAGCCGCCGCCCATTCGGGCCATGGCAGCCTTTTGGGCCATGATACCGAGCACGCGCTCAGCATCGGGCTTGTTGCGGTCGTCATCGTTGCGGCTGTGATCATCATTCGCCGCTACGGTCGCCGCTGATGGCGAGGTTTGGTGTCATGGTTTGCGGGCACGGGTCGCGCTCGCAGGCGGCAGTTGATGAATTCAAGGTGCTCGCCGACCGGCTCGCCCCGCATTTTCCCGACTGGCCGGTTGATTACGGCTATCTGGAATTTGCCAACCCGGTCATGCGCGACGGGCTTGATGCGCTGCGCGCCAAGGGGTGCGACCATATCCTTGCTGTGCCGGGCATGTTGTTTGCCGCCATGCATGCCAAAAACGACATTCCAACCGTGCTGAACACCTATGCCGCCAAGCACGATGTCAAAATTTCCTATGGCCGCGAATTGGGGGTCGACCCGAAGATGATTTCCGCCGCCGCCGCGCGCGTGACCGAGGCGATTGAAGCGGCAGATGCAAAAAAACCCGTGGCGCGGGAAGACACCTGCCTTGTGGTCATCGGGCGCGGAGCCTCCGACCCCGATGCCAACGCCAATGTCTCCAAAGTGGCCCGGCTGTTGCAGGAAGGCATGGGTTTTGGCTGGGTCGAGGTTGGCTATTCCGGCGTGACCTTCCCGCTGGTCGAGCCAACGCTGAACCATGCGGTGAAGCTCGGCTATAAACGCATTGTCGTGTTTCCGTATTTCCTGTTCACCGGTGTGCTGATTGACCGGATCTATGGTTTTACCGACGAGGCTGCCGCCGCCAACCCCGATATCGAGATCATCAAAGCCCCGTATTTGAACGACCATCCGAAGGTGATTGAAACCTTTGCCGAGCGTGTGCGTGAAATTCTGGATGGCGAAAACCTGATGAACTGTGCGATGTGTAAATATCGCGCGCAGGTTCTGGGGTTTGAAGCCGAGGTGGGCATGGTGCAGGAAAGCCACCACCACCATGTGGAAGGGCAAGGCGCATCTGCCCCCGGCGCGACGGTGGAAAACTGCGCGTTATGCGACACCTTCTGCACGGGGGCCTGCCGACTGGACATGGACCATCACCACCATCATGATCATAACCATGGGCATAGCCACGAGCATGGGCATGACCACCACCATGATCACGACCATGTGCACCCGCCCTACCCGCAGGCCAAGCATCCGCATGGGCCGGAAAGCGTGCGCAAGCGTTTGAAATGATGGACTATATCCGCGACCCCGCCGCAATTTATGCCGCCAGTTTTGCAACTGTCCGGGCCGAGGCTGATCTGTCCTGCCTGCCCGTCGGGCTGGGCGATGTAGCCGTGCGCCTCATCCATGCCTGCGGCATGACCGACCTGCCCGCCGATCTGCGCGCCAGCACTGATCTGGCAGTAGCGGGCCATGCGGCCATGCGCGCGGGTGCGCCGATATTGTGTGATTGTGAAATGGTTGCCAGCGGCATTATCCGCCGCAATTTGCAGGGCTCCGAGGTGTTCTGCACACTCAACGACCCCGAAACCCCCATCCTTGCCGCGCATCTGTCAACCACGCGCAGCGCTGCGGCAGTCGAGCTTTGGCAAGACCGGCTTGACGGCGCGATCGTCGTTATCGGCAATGCCCCGACCACGCTGTTTCATTTGCTTGAGCGGCTCGATGATGGCTGGCCGAAGCCTGCCGCCATTCTGGGCTTTCCCGTTGGCTTTGTGGGGGCTGCCGAAAGCAAGGCGGAACTGGCCGCAAACGCGCGCGGCGTGCCCTTCATAACGCTTCTGGGGCGGCGTGGCGGCTCGGCCATGGCCGCTGCCGCGCTCAACGCGCTGGCAATAGGGGCGAAATCTTGACCCCGTGGCTGCATATCGTTGGCATTGGCGAAGACGGGCTGTCTGGCCTTACGCCAGCGGCGCGCGCGGTTGTGGATGCGGCCGAGGTCATTGTCGGTGGCGACCGGCACCATAGCCTGACGCCCGACAATGCCGCCGAACGCATCGCATGGCCTTCGCCGTTCAATGCGCTCATCGACCAGCTTCTCGCGCTCAAATCCCGCCGCGTGGTCATTCTCGTCACCGGCGATCCGCTCTGGTTTTCGGTCGGGGCGCGCATTGGCCGTGCCATTGCGCCCGCCGAAATTGTGTATTATCCGCAAGTCTCCGCCTTCCAGCTTGCCGCCGCGCGCATGGGCTGGTCGATGGCCGACCTTGAAACCCTTACCGTGCATGGCCGCCCTGTGGCGCAGATGATCGCCTTCATCCAGCCCGATGCCCGCCTGCTGATCCTGACCACAGGTGCCGAAACGCCGGGGCAGATTGCCGAATTTCTGGCCGCGCGCGGCTATGGTGCCAGCCGTATGACCGTGCTGGCCGCCATGGGTGGTGCGGATGAGGCGCGCTTTGAAGGCACGGCGCAAGGCTGGTGCCACAGCGTGCCCGCCTTCAATACGCTGGCGGTCGAATGCATCGCCGCACCCAATGCAGCACTTATGCCCCGCGTGCCGGGCCTGGCCGATGAGCTGTTCCGCTCTGATGGCACGATGACCAAGCGCGAGCTGCGCGCCGTGACCCTTGCCAAGCTCATGCCGATGCGCGGCGCGCTGTTATGGGATATCGGCTGCGGGTCGGGGTCTGTTGCCATCGAATGGATGCGCGCCGCCCGCTATGCCCGCGCCGTCGGCATAGAGCCACGCGCCGACAGGCGTGCAATGGCTGCTGAAAACGCGCAGGCTTTGGGCGCGCCCGGTTTGCAACTGATCGAAGGTGAAGCGCCCGACGCGTTGGGCGCGTTGCCCGCACCCGATGCTGTGTTCATCGGCGGGGGGCTGTCGCCTGAAGTATTCCTAGCCGCATGGGCCGCGCTGCGCCCGCTGGGCCGCTTGGTGGTCAACGCGGTCACGCTTGAATCTGAACGCCAGTTGCTCGACCTGTTCAAGGCGCATGGCGGCGAGCTGGTGCGCATTTCGGTGGACCGCGCCACCCCGCTTGGCGGGCTGACCGGTATGAAACCACAAATGCCCGTCACCCAGTGGAGCCTGATCAAGCGATGAGCGGCAAGCTATATGGTGTTGGCCTTGGCCCCGGTGACCCGGAGCTGATGACCCTGCGCGCCGCCAAACTGGTGGCGCGCGCGCGCGTGCTCGCCTTCCCTACGCTGGAGGGCGGGACGAGCTTTGCACGCGCCATTGCCGCCGCACATATCGCCCCCGGCGCTGTCGAAATCGCCATCAATGTGCCGATGAGCGTCGCGCGCGCCCCCGCCCAAGCGGCCTATGACATTGGCGCTGCCAAAATTGCCGAAGCGCTGGAGGCGGGCGAGGATGTTGTGTGTCTGTGTGAGGGGGATCCGTTCTTTTACGGCTCGTTCATGTATCTGTTCGCGCGGCTATCAAGGCGGTTCGAGGTCGAGGTGGTGCCCGGCGTTACCTCTGTCACCGCCGGGGCAGCGCGGGCCGGTTGCCCGCTCGTGGCGCGCAACGAACGCCTGACCGTGCTGCCCGGCCCGCTGCCCGCACCCGAGCTTTCGGCGCGGATTGAAGGTGCTGAATCGGTGGTCATCATGAAAGTTGGCCGCCATATGGGCAAAATTCGTGGGGTGATTGCCGCACTCGGCCTGGTTGAGCAAGCGCGCTATGTCGCCCATGCCACATTGCCAAACGAGGTTGTTTTGCCGCTGGCTGAAGCCCCCGAAAAGGCACCGTATTTCTCAATGATTCTTATCACCAAAGGGGCCGATCCATGGCTGTGAAACCCGTCATTCTGGCGCTGAACGCGTCGGGTGCAGACGTTGCCACCCGTATCGCCGCCCATTTGGGCGCGCAACTCCATGGCCGCGCGGGCCGTGTGGCGCAGGCCGATGCTTTCTTTGACAACGCGCTTGATCATGTGCGCGATCTGTTCGCTGCGGGCATCCCGATTGTTGGCGTCTGTGCCAGCGGCATTCTTATCCGCGCTGTCGCGCCCCTGTTGGCCGATAAACGCATTGAACCTGCGGTCGTGTCTGTCAGCGATGACGGGGCGGTCGTTGTGCCGCTGCTTGGCGGCCACCATGGTGCGAACCGGCTGGCGCGCGAGATTTCGGCGCTGCTGGGCGGGGTTGCGGCGGTGACGACGGCTGGCGATGTAACCCTTGGGCTGGGGCTGGATGAGCCGCCCGCGGGCTGGGTTTTGGCCAACCCCGAAGGTGCAAAAGAGGCAACCGCGCGGCTGCTGGCGGGCGCAGGGGTAACGTTGACGGGTGATGATCCTTTTGGCCGCGCCCTTGCCGGTTTGCCTGCGTCGCAAGAAAGCGCAAAGCCACCCGTGCACATCGTCTCCGGCCTTGCGCCTGTGGCCGATACCGCCGCGCTCGCCTATCACCCGCTGCAAATCACGCTCGGTGTTGGCTGTGCGCGCAATTGCCCGCCCGAAGAACTGGCGGCGCTGGTTGATGGCGCGCTGGCCGAGGCCAATATCGCGCGCGGTGCCATTGCCGGTGTGTTCTCGCTCGATCTGAAGGCAGACGAGCCTGCAATGAACCAACTGGCCCAAAGCCTCGACCGCCCGTTCCGGCTGTTCACAGCCGATGCGCTGGAAGCAGAAACACCCCGCCTTGAAAACCCGTCAGATGTGGTTTTTGCCGAAGTCGGCTGCCATGGTGTTTGCGAAGCCGCCGCACTTGCCGCCGCTGGCCCGCAGGCAAAGCTTCTGCTTGCAAAACGCAAATCGGCAAATGCCACCTGTGCGCTCGCGCTTGCACCCGCACCGCTCACCGCGCTGCCGGGGCGTGCGCGCGGCCGCCTGTCGGTTGTCGGTATCGGCCCGGGCCAGGCTGCATGGCGCACGCCCGAGGTCAGCCGCCTTGTGGCCGAGGCAGAAGAACTGGTCGGCTATGGTCTGTATATCGACCTGCTCGGCCCGCTGGCTGCGGGTAAAAAACGCAGTGACTTTCCGCTGGGTGGCGAGGAAGACCGTTGCCGCTATGCGCTGGAGCGCGCGGGCGAGGGGCGTAATGTGGCACTGGTCTGTTCAGGCGATGCAGGGATTTACGCCATGGGCGCGCTGGTTTTTGAACTGCTCGACCGTGGCCCTGATGCGCTGGGCGTATCGGGTGCGGCCAAGCGCGCCGAAATCATCTGCTCGCCCGGCGTATCTGCCCTGCAAGGGGCCGCTGCCCGCGCCGGCGCGCCCTTGGGACATGATTTTTGCACGATCTCGCTGTCTGATCTGCTCACCCCACGCGCCGATATCATCCGCCGCCTGAATGCCGCCGCACAAGGTGATTTTGTGATTGCATTTTACAACCCCGTCTCCAGAACCCGCCGCACATTGCTGGCCGAGGCGCGCGACATATTACTGCGCCACCGCCCCGCCGATACGCCTGTGATGCTGGCCAGCAACCTTGGGCGGCCGAGCGAACATCTCCGCTATCGGCGGCTGGATGCACTTGAGGTGGATGAGGTGGATATGCTGACTGTGGTTCTTGTCGGCTCGTCCAACACCCGCCTTGCGCAATTGGGCGAGGGGCCGCGCATGTTTACACCGCGCGGCTATGCGCGCAAAATCGACGGTGATCTTGCCGACCAACAGGAGGCCAGCGCATGACCGTCCATTTCATCGGCGCCGGACCGGGGGACCCTGAACTGCTCACGCTCAAGGCCGCGCGGCTTATCAAATCCTGCCCCGTTTGCCTTTATGCAGGCTCGCTTGTGCCGGCCGAGGTTGTGGCGATTGCCCCAAGTGGCGCGCGCGTGCTCGACACCGCCCCCATGACGCTGGATGACACCCATGCCGAAATTGTCGCCGCCCATGCGCGGGGGCAGGATGTGGCCCGTGTCCATTCCGGCGACCCTTCGCTTTACGGCGCGATTGCCGAGCAGATCCGCCGCCTGCGGGCCGATGGCATTCCTTACGACATCACCCCCGGCGTGCCCGCCTATGCGGCGGCAGCAGCGGCACTGGGGCAGGAACTGACCATACCGGAAATTGCGCAATCCATCGTGCTGACGCGCGTGTCGATGAAATCAACCGACATGCCGCCGGGCGAAACGCTGGAAAATTTTGGCCGCACCGGGGCCACGCTGGCTATCCACCTTGGCGTGCGTGCCCTGCGCGATATAGAGCGCCGCCTTGCGCCCTTTTACGGGGCCGATTGCGCAGTGGTTGTGGCTTACCGCGTAGGCTGGCCCGATCAGATGATCATTCGCGGCACGCTTGGCGATATTCATGCCAAGGTGCGGGCTGAAAAAATTACCCGCACGGCGCTCATTTTCATTGGCCCCGCGCTTGGCGGCATCACCGATTTCAAGGATTCCGCGCTTTACGACCCGGCCATCCCGCATGTGCTGCGCCCCAAGGTGCGCGCATGAGCGCACTGGCTGATATTGCAGCAGGGGCCGATTTTCCGGCCTTTCAGCCCGGCACGGTCTGGTTGGTCGGGGCTGGTCCGGGTGATCCGGGCTTGCTGACACTGCATGCGCTGCACGCGCTCAAATCGGCCGATGTCGTGGTTTATGATGCGCTGGTTTCACCGCAAATTCTGGCTTGGGCCAACCCGGTGGCCGTGCAGATTTACGCAGGCAAGCGCGGTGGCAAACCCTCGCCCAAACAGGGCGATATCTCGTTGCGGCTGGTGGAATTGGCCCTCGCTGGCAAGCGGGTGCTGCGCCTGAAAGGGGGCGACCCTTTCGTGTTTGGCCGTGGCGGTGAAGAGGCGCTGGCGCTGGTTGCCGCGGGCATCAGGTTCCGCGTTGTTCCGGGGATTACCGCAGGCATTGGCGGGCTGGCCTATGCGGGTATTCCGGTCACACACCGCGACATTACGCATTCGGTAACTTTCCTGACCGGCCACGACCAATCGGGCCTTACCCCCAGCCAGATCGACTGGCCCGCCATTGCCCGCGCCTGTCCGGTATTGGTGCTTTATATGGCCATCAAACACATTGGTGAAATTGCCGGCCATTTGCTGGGCAACGGGCGCAGTGCCGACGAGCCGGTCGCCGTGGTTGTCAACGCGACCCTGCCGGATATGCAGGTGCTGGAAACCACGCTCGGGACTGTTGCCAATGACATTGTTGCACAAAATATCCAACCGCCCGCAATCATATGTATCGGCCAGAATGCCAGCCTGAGGCTGGCGCTGGAATGGCAAAGCGGCAACGGGCCGCGCAACCTGAACCCGCTGGCAAAATGAGCCGGGGTCTGGTCATCGCAGCACCAGGTTCCGGTGCGGGAAAAACGATGATCGTGGCCGGATTGCTTGCCGCTTTACGCGCGCGTGGTGTTGATGTGCGCGCTGCAAAAAGCGGGCCGGACTATATCGACCCCGCCTTTCATTGTGCCGCGAGCGGGCAAAGCTGCGTGAACCTCGATGCCTGGGCCATGCCGCCTGAACAGTTGCGCGGGCTGGCCGCTGCGCAGGGGGGCGATTTGCTGCTGGTTGAAGGTGCGATGGGGCTGTTTGACGGCGCGCCCGATGCACATAACCCGATGGGGCGCGGCGCGGTGGCCGAGCTTGCCGTGCATCTGGGCCTGCCGGTTGTGCTGGTGGTGGATGTCAGCCGCGCGGCGCAAACGGCGGCGGTGCTGGCCAAAGGGCTGGCGGATGCGCTTGCAGCGCGGGCAGGTGCCTCCGGCGGGGATATTTATGAACAAAAGATGGTTGGGGTGATCCTGAACCGGGTGGCCTCGCCCCGGCATGAGGCGATGTTGCGTGCCGCATTTGGGCATTACGGGCTGAATGTGCTTGGTGCGGTGCCGCGCGCTGCTGTAATGGCGCGCGAATCCCGCCATTTGGGGCTGGTGCAGGCGGGTGAGGATGCTGGCCTGCCCGCGCATCTGGCCGCTATGGCTGCGCATGTGGCGGCGCATGTCGATCTGGCCGCTTTGCAGGCTTTGGCGGCTCCACTGGCGCCTGCGGCTACTGTTTGCGGCCTGCCGCCCTTTGGCCAGCGCATTGCAGTGGCGCGGGATGTGGCTTTTGCCTTTGCCTATCCGCATCTGCTGGAGGGATGGCACCGCGCAGGGGCCGTGATAATGCTGTTTTCACCTCTTGCCGATGAAGGGCCGGATGCCAGCGCCGATGCTGTGTTCCTGCCCGGTGGCTATCCCGAGCTTCATGCGGGCGTTCTGAGCGGGGCCACGCAGTTTCGCGCGGGCATGGCGGCAGCGGTGGTGCGCGGTGCAACGGTCTATGGTGAATGCGGCGGCTATATGGTGCTGGGGGCCGGGCTGGTTGATGCTAACGGCGCGCGCCATAAAATGCTGGGCCTTTTGCCTGTTGAAACCAGTTTTGAGCAACGCAAGCTTACGCTCGGCTACCGGCGCCTTTCCCCGCTTGGCGGCCCATTTGGTGCAGCAGCGCGGTATGGGCACGAATTTCACTATGCGACCATAGCGCATCAAGATCCTGAAAACCCGCTCTGGCAGGCAGCCGATTCACTTGGCGTCGAGCTTGGCACGATCGGTCAGCGGCGTGGCCGGGTTTATGGCGCTTTTGCGCATGTGATCGCGTAGTTGGCGCTCGCGCCAAAACGCATAAAGCCCAGCCGCCACAATAATCGCCGCACCCGACAGCATATAGACCGACGGGAATTCGGAGAAAAACAACACCCCCAGCACGATCGCCCAAACCAAACCCGTGTAGCGGAACGGCGCAACAAAGCCGATATCGCCGGTGCGGGTGGCGGCGACAACGGTCAGATAGCCCGCAGAAAGAAAAATTGCCGAGCCTATCAACGGGAGTATGGCGCGCCAGCTCACCGGCTCCCATGCTGCAAAGGGCAGCAGCGCAATGCCCAGTGCCGTGACCGAAAGTGCTGTGATATGCGCGATCAAAGCTGACGACATGCGGCCCGCTATCCGGCGGGTTGACAGGTCGCGCAAGGTAATAAAACACACCGCCAGCAGGGCCAGAAGCGCATAGGGGCTGAAGGTTGAGCCACCGGGCTGCACAATGAGCAACACACCGCTAAAGCCCAGCAAAATAGCCGACCAGCGCCGCCAGCCCACGGTTTCGCGCAAGAACAGCGCAGCGGCCAGCGTAACAAAAAGCGGCAAAGCCTGCAAAATCGCAGTAAGGTCAGCAAGCGGCAAATGCGACAGCGCCACCATGAAACAAGCCGTGCCGCCAATTTCACCAATGGTGCGCAACCCGATGGCGCGCGTCTCGCTGCGATTGGGGCGGCTGGCGAAGCCGCCACCATGCCATGTGATCAGCGCGGTCAGCAGGCTCGCCACCAGCCCGCGCAAGAACAGGGACTGGCCAAGCGGTAAAAGCGTCAACGCCTCTTTCATAAAGGCGTCGTTGCAGGTGAATGCGCCCATCGCGACCATCATCAAAACCGCGCCGCGGCGGTTGTCGGTGTCACTTGTCATGTTCTGCCCCGTTCATGCGCAGCAGGTGTTGCACGCTTGATCTAAATCATTTGCCAGCACGCTGCCTGTTGTTAAGGTAAGTTTCAACACCTGTAGGCAAGGAGCGAGCAGAATGTTTACAACGAATCTTGGAAGTGCAGACCGTATCGCGCGGCTGGTTATTGGCGCAGTTCTTATTGTACTGGCCTTTGTGGTAACTTTAGGCGTGTGGAAATGGGTCGCAATCATCGTCGGGGCAGTGCTTGTTGCCACGGCTTTCATGAAGTTTTGCCCGATTTATGCATTGTTGCGGGTCCGCACGAATAAATAGGTTTTGGGCGGCTTTGGACAAAAAAAGGCCGGGCATAGCCCGGCCCAAGTCCAACAGGGAGGTTGAAACCACTGGCGGCATGGCCGCCGGCTTCGCGATGGATATAGGTAGGCACGGCGACTGGTTCAAGAAAAATACGCCAAATTCCATGCATACCCGCTATCTCATAATTGCATAGCTAGCAGGGCGCCTTTGAAAAATAGTTAACGGCTTGGCGTTTCGCGCTAAACGCGCAGCGACTTGCGATAGGCGATCACTTCTTCGATCACGAAATCGCGGAACACGGCCACGCGTTTTGAATGGCGCAGCTCTTCGGGGTAGGCCAGATAAACCGGAACCACGCCGCTGCCCTCTTCGGGCAGAACATTGACAAGCTCGGGGGAATCGGCGGTCAGATAGTCGGGCAGGGCGCCAATACCAAGCCCCGATCGCACCGCCTGCAAAATGCCGAAATAGTTGTTCACTGTGAGCAGCGAGGTTTCATTGGCGGCCAGATACGGCGCCATCCACCCAGCACCTGCGGCAACCTGCGGGGCCGAGGGGCTTTGACAGATCAGCCTGTGCTTGGCCAGGTCGGCGGGGGTTTGCGGCATGTCGTGCTTGGCCAGATATTCGGGCGAGGCATAAAGCCGGATATTCACATCCATCAGCCTGCGGCGGATCAGGTCTGCCTGACTCGGCTCTTTCATGCGAATGGCGATATCGGCCTCGCGCATAGGCAAATCCAGCACACGCTCTTCGAGCATCAAATCAATTTTGAGGTTCGGATAATGGCGATAAAGCTGCCCCATGCGCGGGGCCAGCCACAGCGTGCCAAAGCCGATGGTCGTGGTGACGCGCAGCTCGCCGAACACCTCGTCCTCGCTGTCCTTGATGCGGGCGGCGGCTGTATCAAGGCGGCGGGTCATGGCTTTGGTGGCGTCAAACAGCAATTCGCCCTGCTCGGTAAGAATCAGTCCGCGCGCATGGCGATGAAACAGCGTGACATTCAGACTTTCCTCCAGCCCGCGAATTTGGCGGCTGACGGCCGACTGGCTCAAATGCAGCGCATCACCCGCATGGGTCAGGCTTCCCGCATCGGCGACGGCGTGAAATATTCTTAGCTTGTCCCAGTCCATTTCGCGCAGTCTCCCCCCGGAAGAAGTTTTGTTTTGTAATTTTCTTCCCTGCGGCGCACCCTAAGCTGCGCGCCGTTTTTTTCCAAGCCCCGCGCGAGGGCAGGTAAAAATACACCCTATTTTGGTCAGAGATTATGACGTATAATGGCGCAACAAATTTCGCGAGCTCGGGAGGCCCACCATGACATTGCGCGATGTATCCTTACACGACCGTTTCGATCTTTCCAAACAGCATGTGCTGCTGTCTGGCACACAGGCGCTTGTGCGTCTGCCGCTCATGCAAAAGGCCCGCGATACGGCGGCGGGGCATAACACTGCGGGCTATGTAACCGGCTATCGTGGCTCGCCGCTCGGGGCGGTCGACCAGCAATATCAGCGCGCGGAAAAAGACCTGAAGGCCGCCGATATCACCTTCAACCCCGGTCTGAATGAAGACCTTGCCGCCACCGCCATGTGGGGCAGCCAACAGGCCGAACTGCGCGGCGAGGGGCGCTATGACGGCGTGTTCGGGCTGTGGTATGGCAAGGGGCCGGGGGTAGATCGCTGCGGCGATGTTTTCCGCCACGCGAACTTTGCCGGAACCTCGGCGCTGGGCGGCGTGCTGGTGGCGATGGGCGATGACCATACCGCCGAAAGCTCGACAACGTTGCACCAATCCGAATTTGCGCTTGTCGATGTGATGATGCCCATTCTCGCCCCTGCGGGCGTGCAGGAACTGCTTGATTACGGCATTTATGGCTGGGCATTGTCGCGCTATACCGGCTGCTGGGTTGGCATCAAATGCCTGAAGGATACCGTTGAAGCCACCGGCGTGGTCGATGGCACGCCCGAGCGCGTAACCGTCAAACTGCCGACCGATTTCGACTTGCCCGCCGACGGGCTGAACATCCGCCTCAATGACACACCCGCCGATCAAGAGGCCCGCCTGCACGACTATAAGCGCTTCGCGGCGGAAGCTTTTGCGCGTGCCAACAAGCTCGACCATCCGGTCATTCCCGCCAAAGGTGCAAAAATCGGCATCGTGTCTTCGGGCAAATCATGGCTCGACACCGTGCAGGCCATGCAGCTTTTGGGCATTGATGCGGCGATGGCCAAAAAGCTGGGCATTTCAACCTATAAGGTTGGCATGGTCTGGCCGCTCGACATGCAGAGCTTTCGTGACTGGTCGGAAAAGCTTGACCTGATCATCGTGGTTGAAGAAAAGCGCAAACTTGTCGAAGTGCAGATCAAGGAAGCGATTTTCAACGACCGCCATGGCCGCCGCGTGATTGGCTGGAAGCTGGAGAACGGCGAAACGCTGTTCTCGGTCAAAAAGGCGCTCGACCCTGTGGGCATTGCCCGTGGGCTGGCGCGCGTGCTGCGCCAAGAGGGCGTGTGGGATGACGCTTTGAACCCCGCCGCCGCCGCCATTGACGCCGCTGCCGTTGCCGATAACACACCCTCAATCGCCAAGCGTCTGCCGTATTTCTGCGCGGGCTGTCCGCATAATTCTTCAACCAAACTGCCCGAAGGCGCGCGCGCCTATGCCGGCATTGGCTGTCACTGGATGGTGCAATGGATGGACCGCGAAACCACCGGCTTTACCCATATGGGCGGCGAGGGGGCCAATTGGGTTGGCGAAGCGCCGTTCTCCTCGCGTGATCATGTTTTTCAGAACCTTGGCGATGGCACCTATAACCATTCCGGCTCGCTTGCCATTCGCGCCGCTTTGGCGGCCAATGTGAACATCACCTATAAAATTCTGTTCAATGACGCGGTTGCCATGACAGGCGGGCAGGCCAATGAAGGCGGGCTGACCGCGCAACAAATTGCCCATGAGGTTGTGGCGATGGGTGTTGCCAAGCTCATCGTTGTTTATGACCAAAAGGAAGATGTGGTTGAAAGTGCCTTCCCGCGCGGCGTGGAAATGGTGGAGCGCGCCGGGCTGATGGATGTGCAAACCCGCCTTTCAAAAATCAAGGGCGTCACCGCGCTGCTCTACATCCAGACCTGCGCCGCCGAAAAGCGCCGCCGCCGCAAGCGCAAGCAGTTTCCCGACCCCGATAAACGTATTTTCATCAACCCGTCGGTTTGTGAAGGCTGCGGTGATTGCGGTGTCCAATCCAACTGCGTGGCGATATTGCCGCTGGAAACCGAGCTTGGGCGCAAACGCCAGATCGACCAGTCGGCCTGTAACAAGGACTTTAGCTGCATCAACGGCTTTTGCCCCAGTTTTGTAACGCTGAGCGGTGCCAAGGTGAAAAAACCAAAGGCAGAATCGGTGAATATTCCCGACCTGCCAGCACCTCAATTGCCCGCTATCAACGGCACCTTCAACATTGTTGCCACCGGCGTTGGTGGCACCGGCATTGTAACTGTCGGCGCGTTGCTCGCCATGGCGGCGCATCTTGAAGGCAAGGGCGCGGGCATGATGGAAATGGCGGGGCTCGCGCAAAAAGGCGGCGCTGTCACCGTGCATTGCCGCATTGCCAACACGCCCGAAGATATTTCGGCGGTGCGCGTGGCCAATGGCGAAATGGATGCGCTGATCGGCGGCGATATCGTCACCTCTTCGGGCACACCCAACCTTGGGCTCATGTCGCGCGGGCGCACAAAAGCGGTCTGCAACAGCCATGAAATTATCACGGGCGCTTTCACCAAAGATACCGAGTTTTCCCTGCCGGGCGACCAGATGGAAACCGCATTGCGCGGGCGCATCGGCAC
Organism: Paracoccaceae bacterium; assembly: GCA_040880065.1. Classification (GTDB taxonomy): domain Bacteria; phylum Pseudomonadota; class Alphaproteobacteria; order Rhodobacterales; family Rhodobacteraceae; genus Abyssibius. The sequence goes on from JBBDJE010000006.1 coordinate 16,549, forward strand.
GGATGCGCTGACCATGATCGAAGCCACCCGCATGGCTGAGCGATATTTGGGCGATGCGATTTATGCCAATGTGCTGCTGTTGGGTGCTGCTTGGCAGGCCGGGCTTGTTCCGCTGGGGCTGGAGGCGCTGGAACGCGCGATCGAGTTGAACGGTGCGGGCGTTGCCGGCAATATGCTTGCGCTTAAAGTCGGGCGCTGGGCCATCGCCTTCCCCGATCAGGCACAAGCCGCCGATGCGCCCGCTGCCGCCCTTGACCTTGAGGCCAGCATCACCTTTCGCGCCAACCATCTGGCCAAGTTTCAAAACGCCGGACTGGCCGCGCGCTACAAGGCCCGCATTGCCGGTGCGCGCGAAATTGATGCCGATTTTGCCATGGCCATGGCAAAGGGCTACCACAAGCTGCTGGCCTATAAGGATGAATACGAGGTCGCCCGCCTGCACCTTGAGACGCTGCAAAGCGCGGTTAATGCGCAGTTTGAAGGCGTTAAAAACATGCGCTTTCACATGGCCCCGCCAATTTTCGGGCGCAAAGATGCCAAGGGCAACCCTATAAAATCGGAGTTTGGCCCGTGGATGATGCGCGCCTTTGGCCTGCTCGCCCGCATGAAGGGCCTGCGCGGCACTTGGGCCGACCCGTTTGGCCGCAGCGCTGAGCGCAAGATGGAGCGTGCGCTGATTTCGCAATACGAGGCGGATATGGATACTGTGTCGGCGCGTTTCACGCCTCAAACCGCTGAAACCTGCACCGCACTTGCCGAACTTCCGCTTAAAATCCGTGGTTTTGGCCATGTCAAAATGGCGGCGGTGGGCCGGTTTGAAAAAGACCGTGCCGCTTTGCTGGCGGCACTGAATGCACCGCAGACAATGGCCGCCCAGTAGGGCGGCCTCCTCTCAGGCCTTGCGAATCAGATAGGCGCGCAGCGCACCCTTTATGGGCACGCTGGACAGCAATTCATGCCCGGATTCCGCGCAAAAATGCGGCACATCAATCACCGCTGCAGGGTCATCGGCCAGCAGGCGCAGCACCTGCCCCGATGCCAGCCCCAAAAGGCGCTTGCGCGCCTTTAACACCGGTAGCGGGCAAAGCAGCCCCTGCGCATCAAGCTCGTGGTCAATCTTCATGCGCCCTTGCTAGAGCGGCGTTGTGCGCCTGTCCACGGCAATGTGACAATTGGTGCCGTGACGCCGCCTGCATTGCACGCTAACAAGGGTGCATGTTCGGAATTGATATCTTCACGGCGGCGCTGCTGCCCTCCATGCTGGTGGCCCTCGTTGCGGGGCTTGTCAGCTTTTTGTCGCCCTGCGTTTTGCCGGTGGTGCCGGCCTATCTGTCTTACATGACCGGTGCCTCGCTTGATGATATGGGCGCGCGCCGTGGCCGTGCCTTGCTCACCGCCACCTTCTTTGTGTTGGGCCTTTCCACCGTGTTTTTGCTGCTGGCCATTGGCGCAACCGCGCTGGCGGGCAGTATTGCCGGGTTCCGCGAATGGTTTCCCATCGTTTCGGGCCTCATCGTCATGCTGTTTGGCCTGCATTTTCTGGGCATCATCCGCATCGGCTTTTTGAACCGCGAAGCCCGCTTTGATGCAGGCGACCGCGGCGGCACCCCCTTTGGCGCCTACGTGCTTGGGCTGGCCTTTTCGCTTGGCTGGGCGCCCTGCATCGGGCCTATTCTGTCCACCGTTCTGGCTTTGGTCGCACAAGACCAATCCATGTCGCGCGGCATGGTTCTCATGGGGACATACGCTTTCGGCCTTGGCATTCCCTTCTTGCTGTTCGCTTTGTTCTTTGGTGCCTCGCGCCGGATGATGAAGATGATGCTGCGCCATATGGAAAAGATCGAGCGTGTTGCGGGCCTGCTGCTCTGGACCATCGGGCTGATGCTGCTGACCGACCAGTTCACCCGCATTTCTTTCTGGCTGCTCGAAGTTTTTCCCGCGCTCCAGAATATCGGCTGAGCTTGCCAAGCCACCGCCCCGCCCTATGCTGAGCCCATGAGCGCCGCGCCTGATCAAATGAAGCCCGAAACCATCCGCCGCCGCGCGGTTTTTGTGCTGCCCGGATATGACCCCGCCCCGCCCCGCCGCTATCGCGAGATTTATCGCAGCGAGGCGGCAAAGCAGGGCGAAATCACCGGCCAGAAGCTGGCGCTTTCCGCTGCCGCCCGCCCCGCGCCGTTTTATGGCTGGCAGGTCAGCGCGGAGCAATCCGGCATCGTAACCCGAAGCGCGCACTGGATTTTACCGTGGAATGACCTTGTGCGCGGCTCGATGCATGCAGGCATATTCGGCGTTTACGCGCTGGCCGCGCGCACCCTGTGGGCCTATCTTAAAGGCGGCACGCTTTGGGCATTGCTGCGCCTGCGTTGGCAGCCGATGCTGGCAGTTTTCTACCCGCTGGCGGTGCTGCTGGGGCAACTGCTTCTGGCTGCCGCGCTTGCAGCACTTGGCTGGCATTTGGCGGGCTGGCTTGGCCTTGCGCTTGGCCTTGGCGCAAGCCTTGGGGCTGCCGAATACCTGCGCCGGCAGGACAGCCGCACTTATATCTACTATTTGCTGCATCTTTACGCCTTCGCCGCACGTAATATGACAAGGCCCAACCAAGCCCTTGCCGCCCGCATGGAGGCGTTGGCTGGCGCGGTTGAGGCTGCGCTGAAACAGGGTGTCGACGAGGTGCTGATCGTCGGCCATTCGCTTGGCGCGCAACTGGCCGTTGACCTTTTGGGCGACATGCTGCGCGGCGGGCGGCTCAACGGGCAGGGCCATGTTGCGCTGCTCACCCTTGGCCATGTCATCCCGATGATGTCTTTCCTGCCCGACGCACACCGCCTGCGCCGGAACCTTGCTGATATTGCGGGTAGCGACAGGATCTTCTGGCTCGATGTTTCATCCCAAGCCGATGGTGGCTGTTTTGCGCTGTCTGATGCGGCGGCGGTCAGCGGGGTGGCGCCTGCCCATGCCCCAAACCCCAGTGTCATTTCCGCAGCCTTTGCGCAAACCGTTCAAGGTGCAGAAACGCAACGCTTTTTCGCCCGCCACTTCCAGTATTACCGTGCCTTTACTAAGCCCGAAAACTACGACTATTTTGCCATAACCGCCGGGCCAATGCCGCTGGCGGCGCGCTATGCGGGGCGCAAGAACTCGCCGCAATCCATCACCAAACCCTTTCGTGCCTACAAGGATGCGGGCCATGGATGATCTGCCCGCCCGCCCGAAAACCTACCCCAAGGGCCGCAGCCTGCGCCGCCAGATACGTGATTTCCGCGCCGATCTGTTTGCCGCCCTGCCTGAACGGCTCTATCGCGCATGGCTGGCCGAGCGGCGCAACCTGATCTATCGCAGCTATATCATCAACCAGCCGGACCTTGTGAAAACCGTGCTGCAAGACCGGCCCGACGATTTCCCCAAATCGCCCATTGTGCATGATACGCTGCGCGCGCTTTTGGGCAATTCGGTGTTTGTGACCAATGGTGCAACATGGCGTGCGCAGCGCCGTATCATCGACCCGGCCTTTGCGCGCGGCAACCTGCGCAGCACCTTTCCCGCCATGCAGGCTGCGGGGCAGGCGGCGCTGGCGCGGCTCGCGCCCGGCAAGGTGGAAATGGAGTTTGAAACCGCGCATCTGGCCGCCGATGTCATTTTCCGCACGCTGTTTTCCGTGCCGATCGACAGCGACGATGCGAGCCGCGTTTTCACCGCCTTTCGCGACTACCAGCGCGCCCAGCCCCTGTGGAACCTGCCCGGCTTGCTGCGCTTGCCGCGCTGGGTGCCGCGCTTTCATTCGCGCGCCTCACGCCGTGCTGCCGCCGAAATCCGCCGCATTCTGCTGAAGTTTGTGAACGCCCATGCGGCGCGCATTGCCGCGGGCGATATTCCGGGCGACTTGGCTGGCAAGATCATGACCACACCCGACCCTGAAACCGGTGCGCTGTTCAGCGCTGAAGACATGGTTGATCAGGTGGCGATCTTCTTTCTGGCAGGGCATGAAACCTCGGCATCGGCGCTGTCTTGGGCATTGTATTTGCTGGCAAAATACCCTGAAGCGCAGGCGCGCGTTGCGGCCGAGGCGCAGGCGGTTGACCCCGCCACGATGGCGTTTGCCAACCTGTCGAAACTCGCCTTCACCCGCGATGTTTTCCGCGAAACCCTGCGCCTTTACCCGCCCGTGCCGATGATGCCCCGCCAGACCGTGCAGGCTGAGCCGATGCGCGACCGTGTGTTGCCAAAGGGTGCGCTGGCCATTCTTTCACCCTGGCATTTGCACCGGCATGAACGGCTCTGGAACAACCCGCACGGCTTTGACCCCGAGCGCTGGCAAACCGAAAACGGCAAGGCCTGCGCGCGCGAGGCCTATATCCCGTTCTCGGCGGGTCCGCGCGTTTGCACGGGGGCGGGTTTTGCCATGGTCGAGGGGGTTTTGCTGCTGGCGATGTTGGTGTCACGCTGGGAGTTTTCGCTCATCAAAGACCGCGAACCCCGCCCTGTGGCGCATCTGACAGTGCGCGCGGCAGACGGGGTTTTGCTGGCGCTAAAACCGCGCGCGCTGGTTGGGGCGGGTGCCTCCGGCGCGGATATCAAAAACAAAAGAAGCTAGGCGCGCTTAGCCTCAATGGCCTGCCACATTTTTTCTGCGGCGTTGATTTGGCTAAATCTTTCAAGCTCTTGGATGCCGGTAGGCGAGGTGAGGTTGATCTCGGTCAGCCAGTCGCCGATCACGTCGATGCCCACGAATATCTGCCCCTTTTCGCGCAGAAGCGGGCCGATGCGGGCGCAGATTTCAAGGTCACGCGCGGTCAGGTCTACCTGTTCGGGGCGGCCGCCGACATGCATGTTGGAGCGGGTTTCGCCTTCTGCGGGCACACGGTTGATGGCGCCGACGGGTTCGCCATTGACCAAGATCACGCGCTTGTCGCCCTTGGCAACGGCCGGCAGGAATTTTTGTGCGATGAGCGGTTCGCGGTTGATGCCGGCGAAGAGTTCATGCAGCGAATTTAGGTTGCGGTCATCGGGGCCAAGACGGAAAACACCGGCGCCGCCATTGCCGTAAAGTGGCTTGAGGATAATATCCAAGTGTTTGGCCTTAAAGGCTTTTAGCATGTCGATATCGCGCGCGATCATCGTGGGCGGGGTCAGGTCGGGGAAGGTGAGGACCAGCAGTTTTTCGGGGTAGTTGCGCACCCAGAACGGGTCGTTCACGACCATGGTTTTGGGGTGGAGCATGTCGAGCATGTGGGTGGAGGTGATATAGGACATATCAAAGGGCGGGTCCTGGCGCAGCCAGATTACATCCATGCTGGAAAGGTCCAAAACCTCTTCGTTTTCAAGGGTATAGTGGCTTCCCTTTTGGCGGCGCACGGTCAGGGCATTGCCGCGTGCGGTGATCTTGCCTTCGTCGAATGTCAGCTTGTCGGGGGTGTAGTAAAATAGTTTGTGGCCGCGGGCCTGCGCCTCAATCGCGATGCGAAACGTGCTGTCGGCATCAATGTTTATCGGGCCGATCGGGTCCATCTGGAAGGCGACGCGCAGGGTCATAGGGGGCTCCATTTTGTGCAGGTGCAGATTTGGCCGTTTGTTAAGATAGATGCAAGAGGGGCTGCGCTATTGATACATTATAACCGCAAAAACACGCATTTTTGTGCATTTTTGCGCATTTAGGGCCGATTTAGCGGCGTTTAAAGCTTAACAAGGTGTAAAATTAACCACTTGCCGCAGCGCCCGGCAGATCGGGCGCGAGCGTGCTGAAAATTGCGACTCCGGTGAAGATAAGATCGTCAAGAAAATTATAATCCGGGTTGTGAAGTGCGGCATGGTCCTTGCCTGACCCATGCAAGAGCATGGCGGCTTTTGCGCTCCGGCCGAACGCCAAAATCTTGCGAGGCGCGCGATTTTTGGGGGGCTCGGGGTTGTTGCGCGAGGCTGCGAAATTATTATGGATTTGAAATGCTACGACAAAGCCGAGTTGCGCGGTCTCGGCTTCCTACCCCGAAATTTCGGAGAATTTATGAAGCGCGCGGCGAAAGGCGGTCAGCGAGATAATATCGGTATTTTTGAGCATTTTGGCCTGTTTTCCGTGTTCATGGGGCGGGTTATTGAAAGCAGTTTTGCAGAATTTCCAAACCGCCCGCGCGATTGACAAGCGCAAGGTCAAAGCGGGCATTCTGGTTTGGCGGGCACTGCGTGGCGAGGTAGATTTCGGCCGCGGCCAGCAGGCGGGCGATTTGCCTTGGCGCAAGCGATTCTGCGGCGCTGTCATGGGTGCGGCGGGCCTTGACCTCGACAAATACAACGGTGGGGCCGTGGGTGAAAATAAGGTCTATTTCACCGGCCTTGCTGCGCCATCGGGTGGCAAGCAGGGTTGCGCCCATGGCCGTGTAATGGCGGGTGGCGATGTCTTCGGCGGCGAGGCCGCTTTGGTAGTTGCGGCTGCTCATTTTGAAAGGTCTAGCGCGCGGGCATAGACCTGCTTGCGCGGCAGGCCAAGCGCCTCGGCCACGGCGGCCACGGCGTCTTTCAGCGAATGGCTGGCCATCGCTTTGTTCAGCGCGTCATCGAGCGTGTCGGCAGAGGTTTCCTGCGCGAGCGGCGGGCCGAGCACAATAACGACCTCGCCGCGCGGGGCGGGCTCAGCGGCATAGTCTGCGGCGAGGGTGCCGAGATGCCCGCGGCGGACCTCTTCGAACTTCTTGGTAAGTTCGCGGCAGACCGAGGCCGGGCGTGCATCGCCAAAGGCCGTGGCCATGCTGGCGAGGCATTCGGCCAGACGGCGGGGTGATTCGTAAAACACCAGTGTGGCGGGCACGGCGGCCAGCTCGGCCATGAAGCGTGCGCGGGCGGCTGCCTTGGGGGGCGGGAAGCCTGCAAACAAAAACCGGTCGGTTGGTTGGCCGGCAACGGCGAGTGCGGCAAGCAGGGCCGAGGCACCGGGGGCGGCGAAAACCGGCAGGCCTTGCGCAATCATCCCTTGGGCGAGTTGGTAGCCGGGGTCGGCCACCATGGGGGTGCCAGCGTCGGACACATAGGCCACCGTGCGCCCCTCGGCCACGGCAGCCAGCAGGCGCGGGCGCTGCTTTTCGCCGTTATGGTCATGATAAGGCACGATTTTACGGCCATTGAGGCTGATGCCGTGAATCTCCATCAGGTGGCGGGTATTGCGGGTATCTTCGGCCGCCAGCACATCGGCGCTGGCCAAAATATCGAGCGCGCGCAGCGTGATGTCGCGCGCCGCACCAATGGGGGTTGCGACGAGATACAGACCGGGGGTCAGGCTGGGGGCGGTGGGCATGCGCGAAATCCGGTCGTTTACATAAGGGGGTTCACGCCTTACCTTTTCGCACCGGACGTTTTACAATACAACCGCCCCAAACATCCGCCCGCTTTGACGGGCGCCCAAATGAGGATTGGTCATGTTCGCGCCGTTTAAGAGATTTTTCAAACCGCTGGCCGTGATGCTGGCCTTTTCAGGCGTTGCCGCTTGTGACGCTGTGCCAACCGCCACCCGCGCGGTTGACCCGAATGAACCTGTGGTTGTGGCGCTTTTAGTGCCGCTGGGTTCGGGCAATGCTGTGACCGACCAACTGGCACAATCGTTGATCAACGCCGCCCGCATGGCGCAGAGCGATATTCGCGGTGCCGTGGTTGATGTGCGCGTGTATGAAACCGGCGGCAATGCCGAAATGGCCACAACGGCCGCCACACGCGCGGTTGCGGAAGGCGCGCAGATTATCGTCGGGCCGCTGTTTTCACCGGCCACAACGGCGGCGGCGAATGTTGCGCGCAGCGCCGGTTTGAACGTTCTGAGCTTTTCCAACAATACCAGCGTGGCAGGGGGCAACGTGTTCCTGATGGGCGTGACGTTTGATTCGGTCGCCGACCGGCTTGTCAGCTATTCGGTTGGTCAGGGCATGAACCGTTTTGCCATTGTCCACCAAGACGGGCTTGAGGGAGAAGCCGGGCGCGCGGCTGTGGCCGGAGCGATTGGTCGTAATGGTGGCAATGTAGTTGCCACGCTGAATTACGCGCGCAACCTGCAGGAAATGAGCGACCGCGCCGACCAGATTGCACCGGCGCTGAAAGGCAGTGGTGCCAATGCGGTGTTCTTTACCGATAGCCCGCTGGGCGGGGTTGGCTATATGGCCGCAAGCCTTGCCACGCGCAATTATCGCGGCGGGCGTGATGCGCAGTTCATGGGGCTGACCCGTTGGGATAGCAGCCCCGAAATGCTGGACGCGCCAAGCCTTGAGGGCGGCTGGTTTGCCGTGCCCGACCCCGACCTGACAGCGCAGTTCGATGCGCGCTATCTGGCTGCCTATGGTGCCGAGCCGCACAATCTTTCGGGCCTCGCCTATGACGCAATTGCCGCCGTGGGCGCGATGATTGCCAGCGCGCGCGCCGAAGGGGCAAGCAGCGCGTTTTCAGCCGAGCGGCTGACCAATCGGGCAGGCTTTGCCGGTGTGAACGGCGTGTTCCGCTTTAATGCCAACGGCACCAACCAGCGCGGCCTTGCCGTTATGGAAGTGGGCCGCGGTGTGGCCACAATCGTCTCGCCTGCACCGCGCAGCTTCGGGGCCACTGGCAGCTAAGCTTGGGCAAAGTGCAAAAGGATATGTTGATGGGCGGGCTGATCGGCTCGCCCAACACGATTCTGGACACCAAGGCGCTGGCCAGCGCGCTTGATGCCGCAACCGCCGATGGCAACGACGTTGCTAAATTGCGGGCCTGCGCCGTGCCGGTGCTGGCCAGCGCATTACAAAACGGGCGCGCGGTGATTGCCGCAGCACTTGAGGCCGACCCGTTTGCCGCGCGCAGCGCCACGCACGCCTATAGCTGGCTGACAGACCAGATCGTGCACAGCGTGGTCAGTTTCGCGCAAACCCGCCTGCACCCCAACCCGATGCCCACGGCCAGCCAGCGGCTTTGCGTGCTGGGCGTGGGTGGTTACGGACGTGGGGAAATGGCACCGTTTTCCGATGTCGACCTGCTTTTCCTGACGCCTTACAAACAAACCGCCTGGGGCGAGAGCGTGATTGAATCGGTGCTCTACACCCTGTGGGATTTGAAGATGAAGGTCGGGCATGCCACCCGCACGGTTGATGATTGCCTGCGTCTTGCAAGCGAGGATATTACCATCCGCACGGCCTTGCTGGAGCATCGGCGCATTTGTGGCGATGCGGCCTTGGCGCGGCTGCTGAACCAAAAGCTGTGGCGCAACCTGTTTCGCAGCACCGGGCCGGAATTTATTGAGCAAAAGCTTGCAGAACGCAGCCAGCGCCACGCCCGCAACGGCGGCGCGCGCTATGTGGTGGAGCCGAATGTCAAAGAAGGCAAGGGCGGTTTGCGCGACCTGCAAACCCTGTTCTGGATCGCGAAATACCTGAACAATGTTGAAAGCGGCGCGGCCATGGTGAAGGCTGGCGTGCTGCGCGATGACGAGTTTGAGGTGTTTGATGAGGCCGAAAGCTTTTTGTGGACAGTGCGCTGCCAGCTTCATTTGATCAACGGGCGCGCAACCGAGCAACTTACCTTCAACAATCAGGTGGATGTGGCCGCGCGGCTTGGGTTTATCGACCATGACGGCATGCGCGGCGTAGAATGGTTCATGCAGCGCTACTTTCTGCATGCCAAGGATGTGGGCGAGTTGACGCGCGTTTTCCTCACCGGGCTCGAGGCCCTGCATGTGAAGCGGCGCGCAAGCCTTGGCACCACCTTGCGCAACGCCTTCAGCTTTGGGCGCAGCGGCTTGCCCGACGGGTTTATACTAACCCATGGGCGGCTGAATGTTGAAGATAACAAAGTCTTTGCCAGCGATCCGCTGAACTTCATGGAGTTGTTTGAAGAGGCGCTGAAAAGCGAAACCCTCATCCACCCCGATGCCATGCGCGTGGTGGCGCGCAACCTTGATATGATTGACGAGGCTTTCATCAACAACCCGCGGGCCAATGAAATTTTTATGGAATTGCTGCTGGACCATAACAACCCCGAACGCGCCCTGCGCCGCATGAACGAGCTAGGCTTTCTGGGGGCGTTCATGCCGGAATTTGGCCGCATCGTGGCGATGATGCAGTTCAACATGTATCATTCCTTCACGGTGGACGAGCATACGATCCAGTGTATCTCGGTGCTGGCGCAGCTTGAGGCGGGCGCGCTGGTGGAAGATCTGCCCGTGGCCAGCGCGATTTTGAAGCGCGGGGTGAACCGGCGGGTGCTGTATGTGGCACTGCTGTTGCACGATATCGGCAAGGGGCTGCCGGGCGATCACTCGCAAGTGGGGGCGGAAATTGCGCGCAAGGTCGCCCCGCGCCTTGGGCTGGAGCCGGGGGAATGCGAAACCGTTATCTGGCTGGTGCAAAACCATTTGCTGATGTCGGATGTGGCGCAAAAGCGCGACCTTTCAGACCCGCGCTCGGCGCAGGATTTTGCGCATCAGGTGCAATCGGTCGCGCGGCTGAACCTGCTGACCGTGCTGACGGTCTGCGATATTCGCGGCGTTGGGCCAACGACATGGAACAACTGGAAGGCGATGCTGCTGCGCGACCTCTATGCGCAGGCGCTGGATTGTCTGACCGATGGCAGCCAGACCGCCAGCGCCAAGGAGCGCGAGGCCGAGGCCAAGGCCGCGTTGCGCGCCGCCCTGCAAGGCTGGGATGAGGCGGCGCTGGATGCCGAATGCGCGCGGCACTATTTGCCCTATTGGCTGGGCTTTGATAGCGAAACCCACCAGATTTTTGCCGAAATGAGCCTCAGCCAGACCGAAGGTGCAAGCTCGTCAATCACCCAAGACCCGGCGCGTGATGCGACCCGCGCCTGTTTCATGATGGCCGACCATCCGGGTATTTTTGCGCGGCTGGCCGGTGCGCTGGCGCTGGTGGGGGCGAATGTTGTCGATGCGCGCACCTATACCAGCTCGGATGGTGTGGCGACTGCGGCCTTCTGGATTCAGGATGGCGAGGGGCACCCGTTTGAAGTTTCGCGCCTGACGCGCCTGCGCCGCATGATCGACCGGATTTTGAAGGGTGAGGTGATTGCCCGTGACGAGTTGCAAAGCCGTGGCAAGCTGAAGAAACGCGAGCAGGAGTTTCGTGTGCCCACGACCATCAGCTTTGATAACGAGGGCAGCGAGATTTATACAATCATCGAGGTCGATACCCGCGACAGGCTGGGGCTGCTGCACGATCTGGCGCGCACGCTGACGGCGTGCAACGTCTCGATTTCATCGGCCATTATCGCCACATTCGGTGAACAGGCGGTAGACAGTTTTTATGTGAAGGACCTGTTCGGCCATAAGCTGCATTCCGAAAGCCGCCGCAAACAGGTGGAAACCCGGCTGCGTGAAGCCATTGATGCCGGGCGCGAGGCGATATCGTGAAGCCGATAAGATTGTTTGGCGCCTTCATCACGGTGGGCGGGTGGACCCTGCTGAGCCGGATTTTGGGGTTTGTGCGCGATGTGATGATCGCGGCATTTTTAGGCGCGGGGCCGATGGCCGAGGCGTTTCTTATTGCATTTGCCCTGCCCAACATGTTCCGCCGGTTTTTTGCCGAGGGCGCGTTCAACATCGCCTTTGTGCCAATGTTTGCCAAGCGCGTCGAGGCGGGGGAAGATGCGCAAAGCTTCGCCAATTCGGCCGCCGGTGTGCTGGGGTTGCTGCTGATCGGGCTATGCCTGCTGGCGCTGGTCTTCATGCCGTGGCTGGTCTGGGCCATGGCCAGCGGCTTTGCAGGCGACGAGCGCTTTGAGCTTGCGGTCGGCATGGGGCGGATCGTGTTTGTCTATATTCTGTTTATTTCATTGGCGGCGCTGGCTTCGGGGGTTTTGAACGCGCTGGGGCGGTTTGTGGCGGCAGCGGCGGCGCCGGTTTTGCTGAATGTCATCCTTATTGTCTTTATGCTGGCCGCGACGCGCATGGGGCTGGCGGTGGGCGATGCTTTGGCATGGGGCGTGCCGGTGGCGGGCATTGCGCAGCTTGCGCTGGTCTGGTGGGCGGCGCGACGCGCGGGCTATACCATTGTGCCGCGCATCCGCTTTTCACCCGCGCTGAAACGGCTGGCGATTATTGCGGCACCGGCGGCCCTTGCGGGGGGTGTGGTGCAGGTCAATCTGCTTGTGGGCCGTCAGGTGGCCAGCTTTACCGATGGCGCGATTGCGTGGCTGAGCTATGCCGACCGGCTGTATCAACTGCCGCTTGGGGTGGTGGGTATTGCGATTGGCGTTGTGCTTTTGCCCGAACTGTCGCGCCGGCTGGCGGCGGGCGACGGGGCTGGCGGGCAGAGCGCACTGAACCGCGCCGCCGAATTTGCGCTGCTATTGGCGCTGCCTGCGGGTGTGGCGCTGCTGCTTGTGCCGCATCTGCTGGTTGGCGTGTTGTTCGAGCGCGGGGCGTTTACGGCCAGCGACACGGCGGCCACCGCTTGGGCCGTGGCAATCTATGGGCTGGGCCTGCCGGCCTTTGTGTTGCAAAAGGTCGCCTCGCCGCTGTTTTTTGCCCGCGAAGACACGCGCCGCCCGTTTTACTATGCGCTGTGCTCGATGCTGGTGAATTTGGTGCTGGCCGTGGGGCTGATGCCATGGCTGGGCTATTTGGCGGCACCTGTGGCCACGGGCGTGGCGGGTTGGACAATGCTTGGTCTGCTGCTTTGGGGTGCGCGCGGCTACGGCGCTGCTGCGCAAATTGATGCGCGCCTGGCGCGCCGCGTGCCGCGCCAGTTACTGGCGGCGCTGGTTATGGGCGGGGTTGTATGGCTGCTTGGCCAGGCGCTTGCGCCCTGGCTTGACGGTGGCAGCGGCGCACGGTTCGCCGCCTTGGGTTTGGTCGTGGTGACAGGCGCGGTGGTATATGGCGGCCTGCTTTTGGCGATTGGCGGTGCAAAACTGTCTGATCTGCGGGCGCATCGCCAACCTTAGCCGCCGCGCAACCGCTGCACGATCCTTCGCGCCGCCCCCGGGGCGAGCACATAAGATAGCCAGAAGCCCGCAGCAAAAGCGGCAAGCTGGCCAACCCAATAGTCGCGCGGCTCGAAGAAAAGGTAGAGGGCGACGTTGAAAATCGCCAGGAATATCAGGATGCGGAAAGCCGGCCAGACCGGTTCGCCCTGAAATTTGCGAAAGCGGTATTCTGTCCAGCAATAGCCACCGATCAGCGCGCAGCTCGGCTCGAACAACCCGATCATCGGCTGGCGGGAACTGGAAACGATGCCAAAGGCGAGGCCGGCAACAAAAGTGCCTGCCACAAAGAGCACAAGCGTGGCCCAGATGGAAAAGCGCAGCGAGACCATGCGCCCGAAGGCCACAAAAATGGCCGCGCCGATCAGCGCATCGGGAATGGACCAGTGCAGGAACGGGTAGGTGAAAAAGCTGAGCGCAAGCGCGGGCTGGTGCAGGAACGCTTCGAGCCCGTTGGTGCGGAAATGCTCGAACACGCTGTCAAAAAACCCGTAAGTCTGAATGGCTTCCAGCCGCCAGGCCAATGCTGCATCGCCACCGACAATGCCCCTGTCTGTAAGCTGGAACAGGGCTTCAAGCAGCAACGCCGCGCCTGCAATTATCAGCAGGATTGGCGAAATCGGGTTGAGCACCGAATGGCTGTCATAGGCGACGGGGTTTTTTGTTGGCTTGAGTTTTGTCATGTCGGCTCCGCTTCTGTGCTGCATCTAGCGCAAATTTTGCCCGCCTGTCCATTACTTGCGTATAGCACGGGGCGGTTGACGGGGCGCAAGGCTGGGGCCATAAACCGCAAACAGCTGGCGCAGGAGAGTGATGATGACAGAGCAAACCCACACAAAACGGGTGTTTTCGGGGATCAAACCCAGCGGCGGGCTGACGCTTGGCAACTATCTGGGGGCGATCAAACGTTTTGTCGATACGCAGGATAGCGGCGTTGAAACGCTGTATTGTGTTGTGGATTTGCACGCCATAACCGTATGGCAAGACCCCGCCCAACTGCGCTATGCCACGCGCGAGCTTGTGGCCGCCTATGTGGCGGCGGGGCTGAAGCCCGAAAAATCCATTCTGTTCAACCAGAGCCAGGTTTCGGCCCATGCCGAGCTTGGCTGGTTGTTTAACTGCGTCGCGCGCATGGGCTGGATGAACCGCATGACGCAGTTCAAGGACAAGGCGGGCAAGAATGCCGAGAAGGTGTCGCTGGGGCTATACGCCTACCCGAGCCTGATGGCCGCCGATATTTTACTATACCACGCCACCCATGTGCCGGTGGGTGAAGACCAGAAGCAGCATGTAGAGTTGACGCGCGACATTGCCACGAAATTCAACAATGACTTTGGCGTGCCGGGGTTCTTTCCGCTGCCGGAACCTGTGATTGAAGGGCCGGCCACGCGGGTGATGAACCTTCGCGATGCGACAAAGAAGATGTCGAAATCGGGCGAGAGCGATATGGAGCGCATCAACATGACCGATGATGCCGATACGATTGCCAAGAAGTTCAAGAAGGCCCGCACCGACCCGGACGGGGTTCCCTCCGAATTGAAAGGGCTGGACGGGCGGGCTGAGGCGCGCAATCTTGTCGATATTTATGCCGCCCTGAGCGAAAGCAGCGCCGAGGCTGTGGTGGCCGAATTTGCAGGCGCAGGCTGGGGTGTGTTCAAGCCCGCGCTGGCCGAACTGGCCGTGGCCAAGTTGGCCCCGATTTCAACCGAAATGGCGCGGTTGATGAAAGCCCCCGACGAGCTGGACAGGATTTTGGGGCAGGGGGCGGAACGCGCTGCCGCCATTGCCACCCCGATTCTGGCGCAGGCCTATGATATTGTGGGGTTTGTGCGGTCGCGATGAGCGTGCTGGCCCCAGAGATAGCTTTGAAAATCCGCGAAAGTTTTGCCTGTCAGGGGCTGATGGCGAGCTTTGGGGCACTGCTTGTGCGCGTTGAAAGCGGGCATGTGGATATTATGGCGGATGTTGCCCCCGCCTTTGGCCAGCAACAGGGCTTTGCCCATGCCGGCATGGTGTTTGCGCTGGGCGATAGTGCGGCGGGCTATGCCGCCCTAAGCCTGCTGCCCGCCCAAGCCGAAGTGATGACCGTTGAAATGAAGATCAACCTCATGGCCCCTGCCACGGGGCGGCTGCTGGCGCAAGGCCGTGTGCTGAAAGCCGGACGGCGGCTGGTTGTTGTTGCTGCCGATGTGTGGGCGCAAGACGGACAGGGCGCGCGCAAGCAAGTAGCCGCCCTTCAAGGTACAATGATTCCGGTTTAAACCTAGGCACAGGCGCGCGGCCCCGATACGTTCAGGCAGCGCTTCCGGCTTTGCGCAGCGCTGAGTTGTCGGCGACTGGCCGCGCGAATTTTGCAATTAACTGAACGATGGTTCAATTTAATCCTTGCCCGATGAACGAATCTTGCTAAGCTACATCCATCCGCGCCAGATTATTCTGGTTTTAAGCGCCGGGATGAGCGTTGTGGATACCCGAAGGGGCTGGGTGACCGGCTGGGAGGATAACGAATGAACACCAACGTTCTGGCCAACGGGCTTGAGACGTTTCCAAAGCTCTTGGCGCGCAATGCCGCCGAGCGTGGAAACCGTGCCGCTTATCGTGAAAAAGAATACGGGATCTGGCAAAGCTGGACATGGGCTGAAGCCGCACAAGAGGTTGAGGCGCTGGCGTTGGGCATGATGGCGCTGGGGCTGGATGTGGGCGACTATGTGGCCGTGATTGGCCGCAACCGCCCGGCGCTTTACTGGGCGATGCTGGCTGCGCAGGCCGCAGGTGCCATTCCCGTGCCGCTGTATCAAGACGCGAATGCCGAAGAAATGGCCTATGTGCTGGAGCATTGCGGCGCGCGGTTTGTGGTGGCGGGTGATCAGGAACAGGTCGACAAGGTTCTGGAAATTGCCGAGCAGGTGCCAGCGGTGAAAGAGATGATCTATCTCGACCCGCGGGGCCTTCGCAAATACGACCACGGCCATTTGCACGCCTATGCAGCGGTGCAAGACAAGGGCCGCGCAGCAAAGGGTGATCTGGGTGATGAACTGGCGCGGCGCAAGGATGCGTTGCAGCCGGATTCGACCTGCGTGATGCTTTATACATCGGGCACCACGGGCAAGCCCAAAGGCGTGGTGCTGTCGAATATCAACATCATTTCCACCGCGCAGGCGAGCTCGGAATTTGACCATTTGCACGCGGACGACATTGTTCTGGCCTATCTGCCAATGGCATGGGTGGGGGATTTCATCTTCTCGATGGGGCAGGCGCTGTGGAGCGGGTTTTGCGTGGCCTGCCCGGAAAGCCCCGATACGATGCAATCAGACCTGCGCGAGATCGGGCCAAGTTATTTCTTTGCGCCGCCGCGGTTTTTTGAGGGCCTGCTGACCAATGTGATGATTCGCATTCAGGATGCCAGCAAGATCAAGCAGCGCATGTTTTACAACTTCATGGCCCATGCCAAAAAGGTCGGGCCAGCGCTGCTCGATGGCAAGGCGGTTGGGTTGGGTGCGCGGCTGAAATATGCGCTGGGCAACCTGCTGGTTTATGCACCGCTGAAAAACACGCTCGGCCTGAGCCGCGTGCGCGTAGGCTATACGGCGG
Source organism: Paracoccaceae bacterium (assembly GCA_040880065.1). GTDB lineage: Bacteria > Pseudomonadota > Alphaproteobacteria > Rhodobacterales > Rhodobacteraceae > Abyssibius. Next base: position 33,076 of record JBBDJE010000006.1, read on the forward strand.
GCGAGGCGATTGGCCCGGAAATTTTCGAGTTTTATCGTAGTTTAGGGATAAACCTCAAACAGCTTTACGGGCAGACCGAGGCGAGCGTGTTCATTACCCAGCAGCCCGATGGCGAAGTGCGCGCCGATACGGTTGGCGTGGCCAGCCCCGGTGTTGAACTGAAAATCGCCGATAATGGCGAGGTGTTCTACCGCAGCCCCGGCGTGTTCGTGGAATATTACAAAAACCCCGAAAGCACGGCCGATACCAAGGATGCCGAGGGTTGGGTGGCCACGGGCGATGCCGGGTTCATCGAGGAAAGCTCGGGGCATTTGCGGATTATCGACCGCGCCAAAGATGTGGGCAAAATGGCCGATGGCCGGTTGTTTGCGCCGAAATACGTTGAAAACAAGCTGAAATTCTACCCCGCGATTCTGGAAGCCGTGGTGTTTGGCAATGGCCGGGATTTTTGCACGGCCTTCATCAATATCGACCTTGGGGCCGTAGGCAACTGGGCGGAGCGTAACAACATCGCCTATGCGTCATATCAGGAACTGGCCGGGCACCCGCGCGTTTACGAGATGATCGCCGCCCATGTGGCTGCGGTGAACGAGAGTGTGGCGCAGGATGATATGCTTGCCGGCTGTCAGGTGCATAGATTCCTGATTTTGCACAAGGAACTGGACGCCGATGACGGCGAGATGACCCGCACCCGCAAGGTGCGCCGCAAGATCGTGGAAGCGAAATTCGATGATTTGATTGGCGCGCTTTATGGAGGCGCGCACGAGATTTATACCGAAACCGAAGTGACCTATGAAGATGGCCGCAAGGGCAAGATCAAGGCGACATTGCGGATTGAAGATGCCAAAGTGGCAGCGGAAAAGGCGGTGGCGGCGTGAGTGCGGTAGAGCAAACAATCTCCCCCGATGGCCGCACGATTGGCGGCACCATGATGGAGATGAGGAACATCACGCTGCGCTTTGGCGGAGTGGTGGCGATCAAGGATATTTCCTTTGATATCCGCGAGGGTGAAATCCGCGCGATTATCGGGCCGAACGGGGCAGGGAAATCTTCGATGCTCAACGTCATCAACGGGTTTTATCATCCGCAAGAGGGCGAGATCTGGTTTGAAGGGGCGCGGCGCGGACCGATGAAACCCTACCAGATTGCGCGGCAAGGCATTGCGCGCACCTTCCAGAACATCGCGCTGTTCAAGGGGATGAGCACGCTCGACAATATCATGACCGGGCGGTTCACGCAGATGAAAACCGGCATTCTGAAACAGGCAATCTGGCATGGTGCGGCGGCGCGTGAGGAAGAAGAGAACCGCGCTATCGTTGAACAGGTGATTGATTTTCTTGAAATTCAAGCCATTCGCAAAACCCCGGTGGGCAGCCTGCCTTACGGTTTGCAAAAGCGCGTGGAACTGGGCCGTGCGCTGGCCGCCCAACCCCGCCTGCTGCTGCTGGACGAGCCGATGGCTGGTATGAATGTTGAAGAAAAAGAAGATATGAGCCGCTTTATCCTTGATGTGAATGATGAATTTGGCACCACAATTGCACTAATCGAACATGACATGGGTGTGGTGATGGATATCTCCGACCGGGTCGTCGTGCTCGACTATGGGCAGAAAATTGGCGATGGCGCACCCGATGAGGTGCGCAACAATCAGGCCGTGATTGATGCCTATTTGGGTGTTGCCCATGATTAGGCGCGCTTTTGCTCTTATTCTCGCCTTTGGGGTGGCACCGCCTGCCTTGGCCGCCAACCCGCAGTTGCGCAGCGATATGGTTGAAGGTGTGCAGCCGCTGCTGGCCATGGGCGCAAACCTGTGTGTAGGGGCGATGCGTATGGGCAATGCGCTGCCTTTGCGCGTGCTCGACCATTTGGGCGAAAGCCCCAGCCTTGGCATGGAAAACCGGCTTTACAGCGACCAAGACCGGATTGTGGATGTCATTCTGGCGGGCACCAGCCCCGGCCAGCGCGAAGTGCCGCCGGTGTTTTGCCTGACGCAACCACGCCAGCCCATGGCCGCAGATGATAAAGCCGCATTGCGGGACTGGGTTGTTGATGAATTTGCCCGCATGGCGGCGGTTGAAGGTGTTACAGCGGTGGATTTGCCCGATGCGCAATTCTTCGGCCGTATGGTGTTTTGGTGCGACAGCCGGGGCGAGCACCTTGTCTTTGCCGCCTCGCAAGCCCGCCACGATGCCGAACTGCGCATAGGCGTGGCCCGCAACCTGCCCGATGGCAGCGCGCCTGACTGTGCGGGAGCCACAGAATGACCTTGAAACGGGAGCGAACTGATGAGCGCTAATTTCTATTATACCATCGAGGTCATACTCAACGGGCTGATGGCCGGTGTGATGTATGCGCTTGTCGCGCTCGGCTTTGTGCTGATCTACAAGGCCAGCGGAATTTTCAACTATGCGCAAGGGGTTATGGCGCTTTTTGCGGCGCTTACGCTGGTGGGGCTGCAAAGCGGGCAAGTGCCGTTTGCGCATCTGATCAACGCAACATTCGGCACCGACATTCACGGCTTCGGCTGGACGCTGCCGGCGGCCCTCGCCATTGTCCTGACGCTGGGCGTGATGGTGCTGCTGGCAATTCTGGTCGAGCGCTACCTGCTGAAATATCTGGTGAATCAGGAACCGATTATCCTGTTCATGGCGACCATCGGGCTGGCCTATTTCCTTGAAGGTATGGGCGATCTGATGTGGGGGTCGAACATCAAAACCATTGATATCGGTCTGGTGCAGGGCGGCAATAGATGGATTGAAGGCGCAACCGAGGGCTGGGCCGACGGGTTTTATGGCTTCTACCTTGATAACCTTGCCATTACGGCATCGCTTGTGGCCATCGTGCTGGTGACCGCACTGACGCTGATGTTCCAGTATACCAAGACGGGGCGCGCGCTGCGGGCCGTGGCCGATGACCATCAGGCCGCGCTTTCGGTGGGCATCAGCTTGCGGATGATCTGGGTGATTGTCTGGTCCATCGCCGGGGGTGTGGCGCTGGTGGCCGGGGCCATGTGGGGCGCAAAATCGGGGGTGAGTTTTTCGCTGAGCCTGATTGCGCTAAAGGCCTTGCCGGTGCTGATGCTGGGCGGGTTTACCTCGATCCCCGGTGCAATTGTCGGCGGGTTGATCATTGGTGTGGGCGAAAAACTGTTCGAATTTTCGATTGGCCCGCTGATTGGCGGGGCGACTGAAAACTGGTTCGCCTATCTGCTGGCCCTGTTGTTTCTGGTCGTGCGCCCGCAGGGGCTGTTCGGCGAAAAAATTATCGAGAGGGTCTAGGCATGTGCATTGCGCAAAACTTTGCAAGTTCGGCGGCGCAACCGTCACGCTGCGCGGCGGCGAAATCTGGCAAGATGAAGGGGGCGTTTGATGCTGTATCGTGAGGCCGGAGATTTCAAGGCCCGCTATCGCGACGATAGCCAGACCTTTCCCATCAGGTTTGACCGCTGGGCCTATTATGCGCTGATGGCGGTGGCCTTTCTGGTGGTGCCTTTCGTGCTGGACGCCTATTGGGCCACGGCGGTGATGGTGCCGTTCCTGATATGGTCGATCGCCGCGCTGGGGCTGAACATTCTGACGGGCTATTGCGGGCAGGTCAGCCTTGGCACCGGCGGGTTCATGGCCGTGGGTGCCTATGCCAGCTACAAGCTGATGACCTCGTTTCCTGACCTGAACATCGTGTTTGCGGTGCTGTTGTCGGGTGGCATTACGGCGATGGTGGGTGTGCTTTTCGGCCTGCCAAGCCTGCGGATCAAAGGGTTTTACCTTGCCGTGGCCACGCTGGCGGCGCAGTTCTTTCTGGTTTGGCTGTTCAACAAGGTGCCGTGGTTTTACAACTATTCCGCTTCGGGGCAGATTTCGGTGCCGCAGCGCTCGGTCTTTGGCATTGTGGTGACGGGCGCGGAAACCGCCGCCTGGGCGAAGTACATGATCTGCCTTGTATTTGCGGTGGCGCTGGCATGGGTGGCGCGCAATCTGACGCGCGGCCGCATCGGGCGAAGCTGGATGGCGATACGCGATATGGATATTGCCGCCGAGATCATCGGGGTTAACCCGTTAACCACTAAACTATCAGCATTCGCCGTCAGCTCGTTCTTTATTGGCGTCGCGGGGGCGCTGTTTTTCAGCATCTATCTGGGCGCGGTCGAGGTGGGCGAGGCCTTTGGCATCAACAAATCCTTTCTTGTGCTGTTCATGGTCATCATCGGTGGCCTTGGTAGTATTTTGGGCAGCTTTGCGGGTGCCGCCTTCATGGTGCTTTTGCCGGTGCTGCTGAAGAACATGATGGTCGGGCAGCTTGGCTGGCCGCCGGATCTGGCGGCACATCTCGAATTTGTCATTGTCGGTGCGCTGATCATGTTTTTCCTGATCGTCGAGCCACACGGGCTTGCGCGCCTATGGGCGATGACCAAGCAAAAACTGAGACTCTGGCCCTTTCCGCATTAGCGGCGGGCCCAAGCGCCACCGGAAAACCGGGGCATTCAATTGTTCACCAAAAGGGAGACTGACATGAATTTGAAGAAACTGGCGGTAATGACCGCAATGGTCGCCGGTATAGGCGCACCTGCTGTAGCGGAGTTGGTATTTCCATCGCTGTCATACCGCACCGGGCCTTACGGGGCGAACGGCACTGAATGGGCCGACGGCTATATGGATTATTTCACCCTGATCAATGAGCGCGATGGCGGCATTAACGGTGAAATGGTGCGGATGATCGAATGTGAAACCGCCTATAACACCGAAAAAGGCGTGGAATGCTATGAAGCCACGCGCGGCGAAGGCAGCTTGCTGTATCAACCGCTGTCGACCGGGATCACCTATCAGATCATTCCGCGCACCGAAACAGACCAGATTCCGATGCTGACATCGGGCTACGGGCGCACCTCGGCGGCGGACGGTTCAACATTTCCTTGGGTGTTCAACTATCCGGCCAACTACTGGAACGGCGCTTCCGGGGCCGTGAACCATGCGATGGAAATGGAAGGCGGCTCGCTTGAAGGTAAAACCATCGCGCTGGTCTATCACAACTCGGCCTATGGCAAGGAACCGATCCGCACGCTGGAAGTGCTGGCCGAACTGCACGGCTATAACCTGACGCTTATTCCCGTTGACCACCCCGGTCAGGAGCAGGCCAGCCAGTGGTTGCAGATCCGCCGTGAACGCCCCGACTACATCATCATGTATGGCTGGGGTGTGATGAGCGCCGTTGCCATTCAGGAAGCCTCGAATATCAACTTTCCAATGGAGAATTTCATTGGCATCTGGTGGTCGGGTTCGGAAAATGACGTAAGCCCGGTTGGTGCCGGTGCCGATGGCTACAAGGCGCTGACATACCATGCTGTGGGTTCGGATTTTCCGGTGTTTGACGACATCCAGACCTATGTTGTGGACCGTGGCCTTGCCGCCGGTGCTGGCGATAAAATCGGACGTGCGCTCTATAACCGTGGCATGTATGCGGGCTTTTTGGCCGTTGAGGCTGCGCGCACCGCACAGGCCATTCATGGCGTGACCGAACTGACCGGTGCGCAGATGCGTGCCGGGCTGGAGGCGCTGGTTATCACCGAAGAGGTGATGGCTGCGGCAGGCATGGCGGGCTTTGGCCCGGAATTTGCGGCAAGCTGTGAAAACCACGGCGGACCCGGCCTTGTTGCCGTGCAGCAGTGGGATGCCGCCAGCCAGAGCTGGTCGCTGATCACCGATTTTGAAGCCACCGATAACGAAGTGATTGATGCATTGATTGCTGAAGATGCGGCGGCTTATGCGGCTGAAGCCGGTGTAACGCCGGGCTGCAACTAAACCAACTTCGCCCCCCGGCTTTGCGCCGGGGGGTGTTTAAACAAGTGGATGGCCCATGTTGGACGCACCGAAAACCGATGAAATCCTGCTTGATGTGAACAACATCGAGGTGATTTACAACCATGTCATTCTGGTGCTGAAGGGCGTGAGCCTGAATGTGAAAAAGGGCGGCATTACAGCGCTGCTCGGCGGTAATGGCGCGGGCAAGACAACCACATTGAAGACAATCTCGAACCTGCTACGATCTGAGCGTGGCGAGGTTACAAAGGGCAGCATCAGCTATCGCGGTGCCTCGATCCTGGATAAAAACCCCGCCGATATGGTAAAGGCGGGTGTTATTCAGGTGATGGAGGGCCGCCATTGTTTTGAACATTTGACGGTCGAGGAAAATCTGATGACCGGCGCCTATACACGGCGCGACGGCAAGGGCGCGATCAGCGCCGACCTTGAAATGGTGTATAACTATTTTCCGCGTCTGCGCGAGCGGCGCAAAAGCCAGGCGGGTTATACCAGCGGCGGCGAGCAGCAGATGGTGGCCATTGGCCGCGCCCTGATGAGCCGCCCAGAGACGATTTTGCTGGACGAGCCAAGCATGGGGCTGGCCCCGCAACTGGTAGAGCAGATATTCCAGATCGTGAAATCGGTGAACGAGAACGAGGGCGTGAGCTTCTTGCTGGCCGAACAAAACACCAATGTGGCGCTGCGTTTCGCGCATTATGGGTATATACTGGAAAGCGGGCGCGTTGTCATGGACGGGCCCGCGGCGGAATTGCGCGAAAACCCGGATGTAAAGGAATTCTACCTTGGCATGTCGGATAAGGGGCGCAAATCTTTCCGCGACGTTAGAAGCTACAGGAGACGCAAGCGGTGGCTGGCATAGACGAAAAGGTAGGGCTGCGCACGCCCAATAACGGCGGAAAAAGCGTAACGAACATTCCGAAATGGAAGTTTGAGGTGGTGCGCGCGGCAATATTGGCGCAATTGGCGACAGGTCCGTGCAAGATGAAAGACCTGACAGAAGCGATCCGCCCGCGGATTGACGCTGAAGCACTGGAAAAGCTCGGCAAGCTTGGCTGGCATATGATGGGCGTGAAGCTTGAACTGGAAGTGCGCGGCGAAATACGCCGCCAGCCGGGGGTGACACCGCAAACGGTGGAGCTTGTGGGTTGAACGGCGCTTACGGCCCGCATAATCATGGCACTTGCGCCCGTCAGCCGAAGAATTTCACGCAATAACCTGATGAAACAGGATTTTTGATGACCCATTTTGATGACCTGGAAACCCGCAGCGCTGAACGTCGCGCGGCAGATCAGCTTGCCCGGCTCAACGCGATACTGGCGCAGGCCACGGCTGGCGGAGGGCGCATAGCCGCGGGCGCGCCGCTTGCTTCTCTGCATGATCTGGCGCGCCTGCCGGTGTTGCGCAAATCCGACCTTGTGGCATGGCAGCGTGAAACCCCGCCCTTTGGCGGCATTCCGGCCAGCAATATCAGCCATTATTTCCAAAGCCCCGGCCCGATTTACGAACCCGGTGGCCGCGCGCCGGATTTCTGGCGGCTTGGGCGCTTTGCCCATGCGGGCGGGGTAGGGGCAGGCGATATTGTGCAAAACTGCTTTGCGTATCATCTGACCCCCGCGGGGATGATGTTTGAAAGCGCTGCGGCGGCGGTGGGGGCGGCGGTTATTCCCGCCGGTACAGGGCAGACTGAATTGCAGGCACAGGCGGCGGCGCATATCGGGGCCACGGCCTATGCGGGCACGCCGGACTATTTGAAAGTGATACTGGAAAAGGCCGATGAATTGGGCCTGACACTGAAGGTTACCAAGGCGCTGGTTTCCGGCGGTGCCCTTTTCCCCAGCCTGCGGCAATTCTATGCCGATCGCGGCATTGCCTGCATTCAGGCCTATGCAACTGCCGATGTCGGGCTGATCGCCTATGAATCGCCCGGCCATGACGGGCTGATCGTGGATGAAGGGGTGATCGTTGAAATCGTGCGCCCCGGCACAGGCGATGTGGTGCAAGATGGCGAAGTGGGCGAGGTGGTTGTAACCAGCCTGAACCCCGATTATCCGCTCATCCGCTTTGCGACGGGTGATCTGAGCGCTGTGCTGCCGGGCATTTCGCCTTGCGGGCGCAGCAATATGCGCATCAAGGGCTGGATGGGGCGGGCCGATCAGACTGCCAAGGCCAAGGGCATGTTCATCCGCCCCGAACAGGTGGCAGAACTTGCCGCACGATACCCGGCACTGGGCCGGATGCGCGTGGTGATTGACCGCGAGGGCGAGGCCGATGTTCTGAGCCTGCTGGTGGAAACAGGCGGAAACCTGCCGGACACGCTTGCGCAAAGCGCGCAAGACGTGCTGAAGCTGCGCCCGAAACTGGTGGCCGTTGCCCCGAACACCCTTGAAAATAACGGGTTGGTCATCGAGGATAGGCGGAAATATGACTAAAACCTGCCATTGACCATTTGGTGACAGGCGCGGGGGATGCTTTGCCCGCAGCACACTGCTAGCCTTTGATCAAATAGTCAAAGGAGTGTAAAAATGGCTCGACTAAACATGATACGATACGGAATTGTTGCGGCGGCGCTGTTCAGCGTGGTGCCTGCATGGGCTGAAAATGTAGCGCTTGTCGTGGCCAATGGCGAGTATCGCCATGGCCGCAACGAGCCTTCGATTGCCCGCGACTACAATTCGGTTCTGCGCGCCTATCAGCAATCGGGATATGAGGTGTATGGCGGCGAAAACCTCGACCGCAACAACCTTGCCCGCCAGATGGAAGCGTTCGAGGCAGCCTTGGGGAATGCCGAGATTGCCGTGGTGCATCTGACCGGCCATACGATGGCGGCAGGCGACCATGGCTGGTTCCTGCCGGTTGATATCAACCCCGACAGTGCGACCGATTTCGAGTTTGGTGCGCTTTCGCTGAGCGCAATTGCGCAGCTTCTTGCCCCGCTTGACGGGCGCGCAGCGTTGTTCATCGGCGCGACCGAGCGGCCCTTCAGCGTTATGCCGGGGATTGAGGCGGGTAACGGTGCGATAAACGCCCCGCTGGGGCTGCTGGTTGCCAGCGGCACAGCTACAAATGTGAACCGCTCTGTGATCAATGAATTCTTGCGCCGCGATACGCGGGTTTCCGATGCAATTGCGCGCACCGGCACGCGTCTGACCTATGAGGGCTACATCTCGTCGCGCCTTGTTCTGGCGCCGCGCAGTTCCGGCGCGATTGTCACCGTGCGCCCGCCACAGCCGCAGCCGCCCGTGGTGCTGCGCACGCCGCAAACCATTGAAAACGGGTTGAACCTGACCCGCACCCAGCGCCGCCGTGTGCAAGAAAACCTGAACCTTCTGGGCTTTGATACGCGCGGGATTGATGGTGTATTTGGCCGCGGCTCACGCAGTGCCATCGCCAGTTGGCAGCGCGATGAGGGCATAGAAGCCACCGGCTATCTGACCTCGCCGCAAATTGCCCGGCTGGAGCGGCTTGGCAGTGCGGCGCGGCGTGAAGCGGCCGCGGCCGATGAAGCCTATTGGGCACGCACGGGTGCTACGGGCTCGCTGGCTGGATTGAACAGCTATTTGGAGCGTTACCCAAATGGCGCACATGCACAGGAGGCACGACGCGCAGTGCAAGAGCTTAACAGTGAAGCCGACCAAGCCGCATGGGACCTTGCGCGCGACCGCGACACGGTGCGTGCCTATGAGCGTTACCTGCGCGACTATCCCGACGGGTTGTATAACCGCCCTGCCAAAGTGCGTATTCGCGAACTGGGTGGTGCGGCAGACCGCGATACATCGGGGCGCGATGATGATGCCGAAGCCGCAGCCGTGGCCGCTGAACGAGCGCTTGGGCTGGATAGCGGCACGCGCTTGCTGATCGAGCTGCGCCTTGTGGCACTTGGCTATCGCCCCGGCGCGACCGACGGCATTTTTGATGCCGCGACCCGCCAGGCGATTTCGGCCTTTCAGCGCGACCGCAACATGCCGGCAACCGGCTATGTAAGCGCACCGGTCATTTCGGCCCTGTTACGGGGCGGTTGAGAAAGGCCCGCGCGCTGGAATATAGAGCATGTTGAACAAAAGTGGGAACCGGTTTGTGCTTCTCGAACATGCGTTATCAATACGTTAGAGCGGGTCGCGTGAATGGATATGAACGCGTCACGCTCTAGCCGGTGTGCAGCGATGCGAGCGGAATGTATAAATACAAAAGGCCGCGCAATGCGCGGCCTTTTGTGTGGAATGTGCTGTCGCTTAGCCCTGGCGGGCTTTGAAACGGCGCTGGGTTTTGTTGATCACATAAACCCGGCCCTTGCGGCGAACGACACGGCAATCGCGGTGGCGCTGCTTCAGGGAGCGAAGTGAATTACGGACTTTCATAGCCACTCTCCTTATATGCGGCGCGCAGCAATTGTTTGCGCCAGTTAAACTCTATGCCCGTATGGGCCTGTTCCTGCGGCCACTCCCATTGCGGGGAATGGTGGGCGTAACTGGGATTGAACCAGTGACCCCTTCGATGTCAACGAAGTGCTCTCCCGCTGAGCTATACGCCCGAAAGAACAGCGGCGCAGCCCAAAAACCCGTGAAGGCCCCTGCGGCAACGCCTCGTGCGAGGTTCTATAGAAGGGTTCGGGGCGGTGTTCAAGACCTTTTCAGACGTGATTGCATAGCGCATACTGCGCGCGGCATTACCGCCACCAAAATTGGCCCAACCCGATGATAGATCGCGCCTATAGATTGATTTTACCGCGCAAACGCAGTTCATGCGCGGTGTTTTCCTCGCCTCATAGCGGGCGATGCTATCCTGCGTCGTTCATGGCACGGGTGGTGCTGGATGAATTGCGGCTGCGATCGTCTGAAGATGCATATGTCGACAAGCTCATCGAGGCTGTAACAGGTTTTGGTGCGCCGCTGCTGGCCGCAACCTATTCGCGCGCCTTTGTCGATTTGAACCGTGCCGTCAGTGAAATGGACCCCGCCGTGGTGCATGGCGCACCGAAACAGGCCGCGAATGCCCGGATTTGCGCCGGTCTGGGGGTGATTCCCCGTGTGGTGGGCGAAGGGCGCGAGATTATGTCGGGCAAAATAACCCTGTATGAGGCGGAATCGCGGCTGGCACGCGGCTATCGGCCCTATCACAACTGCCTTGCCCGCCTGCTGACCGATAGTCGTGACAGGTTTGGCGAGGCGATTTTGTTTGACTGCCATTCGATGCCAAGCGAAGCACGCCGCGCCGCCCCGCGCACAGCCGGCGGCCCGCCCGATATTGTGCTTGGCGACCGCTACGGTGCTGCCTGCGCGCCTTGGGTTTTTGAGGCGGCGCATGCGGTTTTTGTGGCGGCGGGCTTTCGCGTGGCGCGCAACGCACCCTTTGCGGGCGGGCATATAACGAAGTTTTACGGGCGACCGTCGCAAAACATCCATGCGCTGCAAATAGAAATTGACCGCGCAATTTACATGGATGAGGCGAAGGTTGAGCCGAATGCCGATTTCGAGGCGATTCGCAGCCGGTTGACCGGCGTGCTTGCAACGCTAAGCCTATTGCGCAATCCGGGGCAGGCGCTGGCGGCAGAATAGGCGCGCTGCCTTTTCTCATAAAAAAAAGCCGCACAATTTGCACGGCTCAAGTTCAGGGAGGAGTGCCCGAAACCGGGCAACGATCAAAGTGACCGTTGGGCAACTATCTGTTGTGCGGCGCATATAGTAAATTGTGCATCTGCGAAGGCGGCGATGTTTTATGACTTTTGTTGTGAATATGTCACAGCTAGCGTAATGCGCGCCCCTTTTTGATCGCATCTTTGCCAAATTTCGCACGAATCTTATCACTGGCGGTTTCGGCGGCGCGGCGATGCGCGGCGCCAGTATCGAGCAAATCATCTATTGTTGCCTTGGCACCGGCGGCGGCGAGATCACTCAAGCCGACACCGACAAGGCGAAAGGGGCCTTCGGGCAAGCACGGGGCGAGCAGGTCTGCGGCGTAGCGATAGATATCATCGGCCAAATTTGTGGGGGCGCGCAGGGTGCGGCGGCGGGTGAGGGTGCGAAACTGCGCGGTTTTGAGCTTGAGCGTAACTGTTTGGCCTTCGATGTTGCGCGCCTTGGCGCGGTCGGAGGCTTTGAGCGCGAGCCGCCAGATATGACCGTCAAGTAGCGCAGGCTCGGATGTATCTTCAAAAAACGTAGTTTCATTGGAGATGGATTTGACGGTTTCGCGCCCCGATACGCGCCTTGCATCGCGCCCACGGGAAAGCGCGTGAAGCTGCAGGCCAAAGCTGCCGAATTTTTTCGCAAGCTCGGCTTCGCTGTAACGCAGAATATCGCCGATTTTGCGGATGCCGTCGCGTTCCAGCCGCGCCTGCGTAACCGGACCGGCCCCCCAGATTTTGCTGATGGGCAGGGTGGCAAAGAAGCGTTCAGTCTCCGCCACGCCAATCAGCGCCATGCCGCGGGGCTTATCAAGGTCGGAAGCGATTTTGGCGAGGAATTTGTTGTGGCTAAGGCCAACGGAAAGCGTGACACCGATTTCGGTTTCCACTGCGCGGGCGAGGCGGGCGAGCATGACAACGGGCGGGGCGTGGTGCAGCCGCCTTGTGCCACGCAGATCGAGGAAGGCTTCGTCGAGCGAAAGCGGCTCGATGACGGGGGTAAGCGCATCCATCAGCGCGCGGATCTGGCGGCTGACCTCGACATAAACCGCCATGCGCGGCGGCACGACGGTGGCTTCGGGGCAGAGTTTGCGGGCCTGAAACATGGGCATGGCCGAGCGCACCCCCTTGATGCGCGCCAAATAGCAGGCCGTGGTGACCACGCCGCGCTGCCCGCCACCTACGATAAGCGGGACGGCGCGGAGTTCGGGATTGTCGCGTTTTTCAACGCTGGCATAAAACGCATCGCAATCAACATGGGCGATATCGAGCGTAGTGAGTTCGGGATGGTGCAGCAGGCGCGGCGAGCGGCAATGCGGGCAGCGTGCGGGCCGACCATCCAGCAGGGTGCAACAATCGCGGCAGAGTGATTCGGGCATGGCCTAGATTACGTCGGAGCCTGCGCAAAAGGTAGGGTGCGCATTCATTGCGCACCACGCGCGGTGACGGGCGACGTTGTTTGCCCTGACGGGCGACGTTGTTTGCCCTGACGGGCGGTGGGGGGGGGGGGGGGGGGGGGGGGGGGGGGGGGGGGGGGGGGGGGGGGGGG
>JBBDJE010000006.1:46070-50565 GCA_040880065.1 Paracoccaceae bacterium
CGGGCGAGGTTGTTTGCCCTTCCGGCGGAGGTTGTTTGCCCTGACGGGGGGTGGCCGGGGGGTTTCACACCCCCCGGGACCCCCCGTGGGATATTTATGAACAAAAGATGGGCTTAGGGGCGCGCATTGTTTTTGTGGGCGCGCATGATTTCTGCCTGAATCGCTTCTGCGGCGGCGCGGGGGTCGGCGGCTTGCCAGACGGGGCGGCCAATGACCACATGGTCGGCCCCCTCGGCAATGGCTTGTGCGGGGGTGGCGATGCGCTTCTGGTCGCCCTTATCGCCGCCAAGCGGGCGCACACCGGGGGTGACGATGAGTTTGCCTTTCGCCTCGGGCAAAGCGCGGATGGTCGCGGCCTCATGCGGGGAGGCGATGACGCCATCGGCGCCAGCTGCAAAGGCGAGGCGCGCGCGTTCGGCCACAATTTCGGCCATGCTGCCGGCTTTGATGAGGTTAAGGTCGAGATCGGCACGGTCAAGCGATGTGAGCACGGTGACCGCAAGAATGCGTGTAGGTTTTTCGCCCCGGCCCGCAACAGCCGCGCGCACGACATGCGGGTCGCCCTGCACGGTGAGAAAATCGAGATCGTATTGGGCAAGGCCGCGCACGGCATGTTCAATCGTGGCTGTGATGTCGAATAGCTTCATATCGAGAAACACGCGCTTGCCGAGATTCTTGATTTCATCGGCCAGCGCCAGCCCGCCACCGGTAAGCATGCCAAGCCCGATTTTGTAAAAGCTGACGGTGTCGCCCAGAGCTTCAACAAGGCGCAGCCCTTCCAGTGCGTTTGGCACATCCAGTGCGACGATAAGACGGTCTTTCGGGTGCATGGCGGGCTCCTTTGCTACATTCTGTGCATATAGGGGCAAGAGGGGCGATGCGGCAAGCGGGCAGGATATTCTGACGCAGGGCAGGCACACGGCTTGCAACCGGCGCTGTGCGAACCCATTTTGGATGTGAGGCCTTTGCCGTGTGCCGAATTTGGGCACGGCCGGGGTGCTGGATGAAGGAGATAGTTATGGACTTCGAGAAGTTCACTGAGCGGGCGCGTGGTTTTGTGCAGGCGGCCCAGGGCATTGCGCAGCGTGAAAGCCATCAGCGGTTTTTGCCCGAGCATATTTTGAAAGCCCTGCTGGATGACAGCGAAGGTTTGGCGGCAAATCTGATCAACGCGGCTGGTGGGGATGCCCGACTTGCAGCAGCCGGTAATGAAGCCGCTTTGGCCAAGCAACCCAAGGTGCAGGGGCAGGACCAGCTTTACCTTGACAGTGTCACCGGCAAGGTGCTGGCCGAGGCTGAGGCGCTGGCCAAAAAGGCTGGCGACAGTTTCGTGCCCGCAGAGCGGTTGCTCACCGCGCTGGCAATTGTGAAATCGGGCGCGGCAGATGCACTGAAGGCGGCAGGGGTTTCCGCCCAGAAGTTGAACGCAGCGATAAATGACATAAGGAAGGGCCGCACGGCAGATAGCGCCAGCGCCGAGAATACCTATGATGCGCTGAAGAAATATGCGCGCGACCTGACCGAGGCCGCCGCGCAGGGCAAGATAGACCCGATCATCGGGCGCGATGAGGAAATCCGCCGCACCATGCAGGTGCTGACGCGGCGCACCAAGAACAACCCGGTCTTGATTGGCGACCCCGGTGTCGGCAAGACCGCGATTGCCGAAGGGCTTGCCTTGCGCATTGTCAACGGCGATGTGCCGGATTCGATTGCCGGCAAGAAGCTGCTGGCGCTGGATATGGGCGCGCTGATTGCCGGTGCGAAATATCGCGGCGAGTTTGAGGAGCGTCTGAAGGCGGTACTGGGCGAGGTGACCCATGCCAATGGCGAGATCATCCTGTTCATCGACGAGATGCACACACTGGTCGGGGCTGGAAAATCGGACGGGGCGATGGATGCATCGAACCTGCTGAAACCGGCTTTGGCGCGGGGCGAGCTGCACTGTATTGGTGCAACCACGCTGGATGAATACCGCAAATATGTGGAAAAGGACGCGGCTTTGGCGCGGCGCTTCCAGCCGGTTCTGGTTGATGAACCGACGGTTGAAGATACCATCTCCATTCTGCGCGGTATCAAGGACAAATACGAAATGCACCACGGCATTCGCATTGCTGATGCAGCACTTGTGGCCGCGGCCACCCTGTCCAACCGCTATATCACCGACCGGTTCCTGCCGGACAAGGCGATTGACCTGATGGACGAGGCCGCCAGCCGCTTGCGCATGGAGGTGGACAGCAAGCCCGAAGAGCTCGACGCGCTGGACCGCGACATTCTGCAAAAGCAGATCGAGGCCGAGGCGCTGAAGAAGGAAAAAGACGCGGCTTCGGTTGACCGGCTGGAAAAGCTGGAGCGTGAACTGGCCGAGTTAAAGGGTAAATCGGCCGCGCTGACGGCACGCTGGCAGGCCGAGCGCGACAAGCTGGCCGGGGCGCGTGACGTGAAAGAGCAGCTTGACCATGCGCGCAGCGAACTGGATGCCGCCAAGCGCGAGGGCAACCTCGCCAAGGCGGGCGAACTGGCTTACGGTGTGATTCCGAAGCTGGAAAAGCAACTCGCCGAGGCGGAAAATGCCGAACAGCCCGATGTGATGGTTGAAGAGGCGGTAACCCCTGAGCATGTCGCCTCGGTGGTTGAGCGCTGGACCGGCATTCCGGTTGACCGGATGTTGGAGGGCGAGCGCGACAAGCTGCTGCGCATGGAAGAGGCGCTGGGCCGTCGGGTGATTGGCCAGAACGAGGCTGTGACCGCGGTGGCCAATGCGGTGCGCCGCGCGCGCGCGGGGCTGTCTGACCCGAACCGCCCGCAGGGCAGCTTCCTGTTCCTTGGGCCAACCGGCGTTGGCAAGACCGAGCTGACAAAAGCGCTGGCCGCCTTCCTGTTCAACGATGATCAGGCCATGGTCCGCGTTGATATGAGCGAGTTCATGGAAAAACATGCGGTCTCGCGGCTGATCGGCGCACCGCCGGGCTATGTCGGCTATGACGAGGGCGGCGTGTTGACCGAGGCGGTGCGGCGCAAGCCCTATCAGGTGGTGCTGTTTGACGAGGTGGAAAAGGCGCATCCCGATGTGTTCAACGTGTTGTTGCAGGTGCTTGATGATGGGCGGCTGACCGACGGGCAGGGCCGCGTGGTGGATTTCAAGAACACGCTGATCATTCTGACCAGCAACCTTGGCAGCCAGGCGCTGAGCCATCTGGAGGATGGGGCCGATACCGAAAGCGCCCGCGTGCAGGTGATGGAGGCGGTGAAGGCGCATTTTCGCCCGGAATTTCTGAACCGGCTTGACGAGATCGTGTTGTTTGAACGGCTGAGCCGTGAAAACATGGGCGCGATTGTCGACATCCAGCTTGATCTGTTGGCCAAACGGCTGGAGGCGCGCAAGATCGTGCTGGAACTGGATCAGGAGGCCCGCAACTGGCTGGCCAATCAGGGCTATGACCCGGTCTATGGCGCAAGGCCGTTGAAACGGGTGATCCAGCGCGCGCTGCAAAACCCGCTCGCCGAACTGATGCTGGGCGGCAAGCTGCTGGATGGCACGGCGGTGCCGGTAAGTGCCGGCCCCGAGGGGCTGATCATTGCCGGATATGTGCCAGCCGAGAAGAAAACGGCCACAGTGCATTAACAGTGCATTAGAGCGTGTTGCATTCATTTGAATTCACGCAATACGCTCTAACTTTCTGATAACGCATGTTGAAATGCAGAAAACCGGTTCCCACTTTTCTGCAACATGCTCTAAACGCGGCCAGCGGCGCCACGATTGTAGGGTGCGCATTCATTGCGCACCCTTTAACATACAGCCAAAGGTGCGCATTATGTGTGCCCGGTGTATGATGGGGTGAGAGCGGGTGTTGATCTGGTTGCTTGGCTTTAGCATCCGCATGTGCATACGGCTGGCATTTATGGCTTGGCCGGTGGTGCTTATCGCCGGGCTGTATTTCTATTACCGTTAGGCTGTGACCTCTTATGCCTTTGATGGTGAGCAAGGGTTTATGGTTCGCAATGAATGCGCACCCTGCTTTGCGGCGGACGCATTCACATTCGTATCGCGCAGCGCGCTGACATGGCGAGCCCTTTCCAGATCAATGGCAATGTCACCATAATCGCGCCCAACCACACGACTCATCGGTGGTTTGGCCAGCGTGAAAGCGGGTATACAGAGAAGAATAAGGCAGATTTTAAGCGAAAACTTCGGCGCTTCCCGCCGATTTTGCCAAGAATAGCAAAGATTCAACATCGTTGGGCGGATGAAATGAAGGAAAACGCGGAAAAGTTAAAAAACTTTCGCAAATCTGTAAAAAACCGCTTGCGCGACTCGGCGCAACTCCCTAGATAACGGTTCACCGGACGGGACATACTCTGCCTCGTCGGTAACGAAAAAAAACATTGAGGCTGATAAGCGGGTAGACGCTAGAAATAGCGTTCCGGTTTATTGTTGTCTCACGCTCTTTGAGAATTTTAATTGGAAGAGACATGTGGGGGATTTGGGCGTTTCGGC
>JBBDJE010000007.1:0-50077 GCA_040880065.1 Paracoccaceae bacterium
CCCGCTTCACCACCTCGCGCGGATAAACCGGCACATGGTCGACCGTGCCTTTGGCCTGCGGCTCGTCGGCCACCAACACGTTTTTCCGGTCTAAAAACAAAATACGAAACTGTTCGGTTTCACGGTGCGCCATCGTGGTTTTGCAATAGTCCATCAGCGCCGCCCAACTGGTCAGGGCGTTTCGCCCCAACACACGCGCCTGCCCAAGCCTATGCGCTGCGGCCTCGACGATTTTGAGTTCCTGCACCACGGCATCGCCCACGCCTTGCACCTGTGTCAGCCGTGCTGGCGGGGCCGAGATGACGCGGTTAAAGTCACCAAATTCGGCCAGCAACTGCTTGGCCAATGGTTTGACATCGCGGCGCGGAATGGCACGAAACAGAACCAGTTCAAGCAGCTCGTAATCGGCCAGGGCGGCACCGCCTGCGGCCATGAACCGGGCGCGCAGGCGTTGGCGATGGTCGTGAAAATGCGGCACCGCCACCGGCTTGGCGGCTGGCGATACATCAAAGCCGGGCAGGGGCGCTTCGGCAAATTCTGGTTTTAGCGGGCGCGACATGGAAAGACTGTCGCGCCTTTTGGTTAGCAAGACGTTAACGCCGACCTAGCCCCAGGTCGGATAGAACTTGCCAGCGGGCGACAGCGTAAATATTTCGCAACCGGTTTCGGTTACGCCGACCGAATGTTCAAACTGCGCCGACAGTGATTTGTCTTTGGTCACGGCGGTCCAGTCATCAGCCAGCACCTTGGTTTCGGGGCGGCCAAGGTTGATCATCGGCTCGATGGTGAAAAACATGCCCGGCTCCAGCACGGGCCCGGTGCCCCAGCGCCCGTAATGCAGCACATTGGGGGGCGCATGAAACACGCGCCCGAGCCCGTGGCCGCAAAAATCGCGCACAACCGACATGCGCTGCCCTTCGGCATAGCGCTGGATGGCCGCGCCGATATCACCGAAAGTATTGCCGGGGCGAACCTGCTCGATTGCCTTCATCAGGCTTTCATGGGTTACATCTATCAACCGTTCGGCCTTGCGGCTGAGCGTGCCGGCAGCATACATGCGGCTGGTATCGCCGAACCACCCGTTTAGAATGACGGTCACATCAATATTCAGGATATCGCCGTCTTTCAGCCGTTTCTCGCTGGGAATGCCGTGGCAAACTACATGGTTGATCGAAATGCACGAGGCGTGCTGGTAGCCGCGATAGCCAATGGTGGCCGAGGTCGCGCCCGCGTCTTCAACATGGGTTTGAATGCGCTCATTCAACTCGGCTGTGGTCACGCCAGGTGCGACATATCTGGCGATCATATCCAGCACCTCTGCAGCAAGTTGGCCAGCCGCGCGCATGCCCGCAAAATCGGCGGGTTCATAGAGCTTGATGCCGTTCTTGGTAAGACGACCGGGGGTTAAACCTTCCAAAGCGCATGTTCCTGTTTGTGTTTTTTCTGATATAGCAAGGAAGACGGCGGGTTTCAATTCATGCCGCCGTAACGTTGTTGACGCAAAGAGGCACAAAATGACCAACCCAAGTGCTGCAATTTTGCTGATTGGCGATGAAATCCTGTCGGGACGCACGCAGGACAGCAACGGCAACTTTCTGGCCAGGGCGCTTTATGCCCATGGGATTGACCTGCGCGAAATTCGGGTAGTGGGGGATGTGGAAGCGACGATTGTCACAACGCTGAACGCGCTGCGAACAGCCTATGACCATGTGTTCACGTCGGGCGGCATCGGCCCCACACATGATGATATTACCGCCGATGCAGTGGCGGCTGCCTTTGACGTGGCGCTGATCGAGCGTGATGATGCCGTGGCGGCCTTGGCGCGAAACTACAAGAACGGCGTGGCCGATCTGACACCCGCGCGCCGCCGCATGGCGCGGGTGCCCGAGGGTTCAAGCCTTATCCACAATCCGGTTTCCGGCGCGCCGGGTTTTACCATGGGCAATGTGCATGTTATGGCCGGGGTGCCAGCGGTGTTTCAGGCCATGGTTGATGGCTTGCTGCCCGGCCTTGCAGGCGGTGTGCCGCTGCTGTCGGAAAGTATGCGCATTCACCTGCCTGAAAGCCAGATCGCCACGCCACTGGCCGCAATTGCATCTGCCTTCCCCGACCTGAGTTTCGGGTCATATCCGTTTATTCGTGACGGAAAATTCGGGGCCGATATAGTGGTGCGCGGGGTTGATAAAGCACAAATTTCAGCCGCTCTGGAAAGGCTGCGCGAAATCATCTCTTAGGCTTGGCTTTAACAGCGGGCGACAATACTGTCCGCGCATGTCGAGCTTGAACCATACTGGCGAATCAACTTTTGCCCCCGCGCTTAACAATAGCTGGCCTGCGCATATTCGCGCAACGCTGGCGCTTGGTCTGCCGCTGATCGGTGCGCAGCTTGCGCAAATGCTGATGGGCGTGACAGATACGCTTATGCTCGGCTGGCTCAGCACCGAGGCGCTTGCGGCAACCGTGCTTGGCTCCAACATTTTGTTCGTGCTGATGATTACGGGCTTTGGCTTTGGCAGCGCAGTGGGTGCGCTCGCTGCAGGTGCCGAAGGCGCTGGCGATGTGCGCGCTGTGCGCCGCATGGTGCGCATGGGCATGTGGGTTTCGCTGGCCTATGCGGCGCTGGTGATGCCGATCATGTTTTTCACCAAGGAAATTCTCATCGCCATGGGGCAAGATGCGGCGCTTGCTGTCGTGGCCGACGAATATCTGGCCATTGCGCGCTGGTCGCTGGTGCCCAACCTGCTGGTCATGGTGCTGCGAAGTTTCCTGTCGGTGTTATCGCGCGCCGGTGTTGTGCTGATATTCACGCTTGGCGCTGCCGCGCTGAACGCAGTGCTGAACTATGCGCTGATTTTTGGCAATTGGGGCGCGCCTGCTTTGGGGGTTGAGGGCGCGGCCTGGGCGACGCTCGGCTCCTCCACATTGTCGCTGCTGTTGCTGATGGTTTATGTGATGCGCCACGCGGTTGTGCGCAAATACAAAGTTATGGTGCGCTTCTGGCGCGCCGACTGGCCCGCCTTCATGGAAGTTCTGGTGGTCGGTTGGCCCATCGGGCTAACCTTGCTGGCCGAGGTTGGGCTGTTTTCGTTTTCTGCCGTCATGATGGGCTGGTTTGGTAAAATTCCCCTGGCCGCGCATGGCATCGCCCTTCAGCTTGCCTCGGTCAGTTTTATGATTCCGCTTGGCCTGTCGCAGGCGGCAACCGTGCGTATTGGCATAGCACGGGGCCGCAAGGACAAACTTGGCGTTCAACGTGCAGGGCAGGTTATTTTGCTGATGGGCGGGGGGATTTCA
Organism: Paracoccaceae bacterium; assembly: GCA_040880065.1. GTDB lineage: Bacteria > Pseudomonadota > Alphaproteobacteria > Rhodobacterales > Rhodobacteraceae > Abyssibius. The sequence continues at coordinate 3,295 of JBBDJE010000007.1, forward strand.
CTGCTGGCTGCGGCGCTTTTCGTGATCATCCCTAAAACCCTTATCGGCCTGTTTCAGGATGCTGCCAACCCCGACACCGCCGCCGTGCTGGCTTACGGCGTGCCCTTGATGGCCGTGGCCGGGGCGTTTCAACTGGTTGATAGTATTCAGGTTATGGCTGCGGGTTTGCTGCGGGGGCTGAAAGACACGCGTGTGCCCATGTATTTCGCGATGATCTCGTATTGGATTATCGGCGTGCCCTGCGCCTATCTGCTGTCGCAATATACCGCGCTTGAGGGCGTGGGGGTTTGGCTGGGGCTGGCGACGGGGCTGACAGTGGCTTCGGTTCTGGGCCTGTGGCGCTATGGCATGCGTGAAAAGCTGGGGCTGGTCTAGCGGCTAATGCGCAACCGCCCAGTTCGGCCCTTGCCCTGAATCCACGGTCATTTTAACCGCAAGATCAACGGCGGGCAGGTTTGCGCCTTCCATCACGCGGCGTGCGGCGGCGATTGTGTCCTCAACTGCGCTTTGCTCAACCTCGAACAGCAATTCGTCATGCACCTGCAACAGCATTTTTGCCGGCAGCCCGGCGATGGCTTCGGGCATGCGGATCATCGCGCGGCGGATGATATCGGCTGCCGTGCCCTGAATGGGTGCGTTGATCGCGGCACGTTTGGCAAAACCGGCTTGCGGGCCTTTGGCGCCAATTTCCGGTGTGTGGATCTTGCGGCCGAACAGGGTTTGCACATAGCCATGCGCTTTACCAAATGCGATTGTGGCGTCCATATACTCGCGAATGCCGGGGAAGCGTTCGAAATACATGTCGATAAACGCCTGCGCCTCGGCGCGTGGAATGCGCAAATTCCGCGCAAGGCCAAAGCCTGATATGCCGTAGATAACACCAAAGTTGATGGCCTTGGCCCGACGGCGAATGGCCGGGTCCATGTTTTCAATCGGCACGCCGAACATCTGGCTGGCGGTCATGGCATGAATGTCATGACCATCGGCAAAGGCTTGGCGCAGGCTGTCAATTTCAGCGATATGCGCCAGAATGCGCAGCTCGATCTGGCTGTAATCAAGCGACACGAGCACATTGCCGGGTGCGGCGATAAAGGCTTCGCGAATGCGGCGGCCCTCTTCGGTGCGCACGGGAATGTTTTGCAGGTTCGGGTCGGTCGAAGCCAGCCGCCCGGTATTGGCCCCGGCGATGGAATAGCTGGTATGCACGCGGCCCGTCTCAGTGTTGATATGGGTTTGCAGCGCGTCGGTATAGGTGCTTTTGAGCTTGGCCATTTGCCGCCAGTCCAGCACGCGGGCGGGCAATTCATGGCCTTCGGCGGCAAGGTCTTCCAGCACATCGGCCCCGGTGGAATAGGCATCGGTCTTGCCTTTCTTGCCACCTAAAAGCCCCATCTGCTCGAACAGAATCTCGCCAAGTTGCTTGGGGCTGGCCACGTTGAATTTACCACCGGCCAGGCCGTGGATCTCGTCTTCCAACTGCGCCATTTTCTGCGCGAAATTGTTCGACATGCGGCTGAGATGGTCACGATCCACCAAAATCCCGTGCCGCTCCATCTGCGCCAGCACCGGCACAAGCGGGCGTTCCATGGTTTCATAAACCGTGGTCACACCTGCCTGCACCAGCCGCGGTTTGAAGGTTTTCCACAGCCGCAGGGTAATATCGGCATCTTCCGCAGCATAAGGTGCCGCATCGGCAATGGGCACCTGATCGAAGCTTTTGGCCGCTTTGCCGGTGCCGAGCAGCGATTTGATGGGGATGGGCCGATGGCTCAAATACCGGTCGCTCAGCGCATCCAAGCCATGATTGTGCAGGCCCGCATGCAGCGCATAGGAAAGCAGCATCGTGTCGTCAATCGGGGCTATATTTACGCCATAGCGTGCCATGATCTTCAGGTCATATTTGATGTTCTGGCCAATTTTCAAAATGCTCGGGTCTTCCAGCATGGGCTTGATCTGTGCCAGTGCGTCATTGAGCGGCATCTGCCCTTCGGCCATGGTTGAAGCGCCCAGCAAATCGCCCTCGCCTTCGCGGTGGGCCAATGGAATGTAGCAGGCCTCGCCCGGCTCTACAGCCAGTGAAATGCCGACCAGATCGGCGACCATTTCATCAAGCCCCGTGGTTTCGGTATCAAAGGCGACAAACCCGCGGCGATAGGCAGCGTCGATCCATTTTTGCAAGGCGGCGGCATTACCCACGGTTTCATAGCTGTTGGCAACAATCGGGGTTGCGCCGGCCATAGGATCGGTGCCGCTGGCTGCCGTGTCGGGGCCGGGTTTGGCAGCGCCGGGCTTGGCAACTATGGTTGGCGGCTCGACCTTGAGCTTGGCGGCCATGCGTTCGGCCAAAGTGCGAAATTCCATTTCGGCCATAAAGGCCAGAACCTCGTCTGGCACCGGGTCTTTCACGTCAAAATCGTCCAGCGTTTCAACGGTGGTGATGTCCTGCTTCAGTGTCACCAGTTCGCGGCTCATCCGGATCTGGTCAGCATTGTCGATCAGGCTTTCGCGGCGTTTTGGTTGCTTGATCTCGCTTGCGCGCGCCAGCAGGCTATCAAGGTCGCCATATTCCTGAATAAGCAGCGCGGCGGTCTTGATGCCGATGCCGGGCGCGCCGGGAATGTTATCCACGCTATCGCCCGCAAGGCTTTGCACATCTATCACCCGGGCCGGGTCAACGCCGAATTTGTCAAACACCTCATCGGGGCCAATACGCTTGTTTTTCATCGGGTCCAGCATTTCGACGCCGCCGCCGACAAGCTGCATCAGGTCTTTGTCGGATGACACGATGGTTACACGCCCGCCCGCTTCGCGCGCCTGACGGGCATAGGTGGCGATAAGGTCATCAGCCTCAAACCCCTCAAGCTCGATGCAGGGAAGGTTGAAGGCGCGGGTGGCTTGGCGGATCAGCCCAAATTGCGGCTTCAGGTCTTCGGGTGCAGGGGGGCGCTGGGCCTTGTACTGATCGTAAATCGTGTTGCGAAATGTCGTGCCGGAATGATCGAAAATAACCGCAACATGCGTGGGCGCATCGGGGCCCTTGGCGTCTTCCACCAGCTTGTAGATCATGTTGCAATAGCCCGACACCGCGCCGACCGGCAAACCGTCAGAGGCGCGGGTCAGCGGGGGCAGGGCGTGATAGGCACGAAAAATATAGGCCGAGCCGTCGATCAGATGCAGATGATGGCCCTTGCCAAACGCCATATCAATGATGCCCGCCCGCGCCCGGCTTCAGCACGAAGCGTTTGTCGCAATAGCCGCAATCCACATAGCCTTTATCGGCCGGAATGGTCAGCCAAACCCGCGGATGACCACCTTCACCGCCATCACAGAAGATGCGGGTTTTGGTAACTTCTTCAATTTCGGGGGCGTCTTGGGTCATATCGAAAACTCCGTCAGAATGCTGGCTTAGAATAGCGGGTTTGGCGCGGGCGGCAAGCTAGAGCAAATTGCAACAAAAGCGGGAACCAATTTTGTGCTTTGGAACATGCGTTGGCAAGATGTCAGGCAGCAGGTAACATGCGGCCAAGCACACGCCCGCCCAGAATATGCACATGCAGATGCGGCACGTCCTGCACGCCTGCCTCGCCGGTATTGGCAACAAGCCGATAGCCGAGCCCGCCATCGCCGGGGGCAGCATTGAGCTGGGCAATCACCGCGCCAATTGCGCGGTTGAAGCCGATAATTTCGGCATCGGATGCATTGCTGGTAAAATCGTCAAAGTTCACGTAAGCGCCTTTGGGAATGACCAGCACATGGTGCGGGGCTTGCGGGGCGATATCGTTGAAGGCCAGCGCATGTTCGGTTTCCAGCACCTTGGCGCAGGGAATTTCACCACGCAGGATGCGGGCAAAAATATTGGTATCATCGTAAGAATAGGCCATGTTGCCCCCCTTAAAGTAAACCTTGCGCGCCAAACAGCGCTTTCAAATCTGCCTCGGGCCGCGCCCCGATATGGCTGATAACCTCGCCCGCCGCATGGTTTCCCATTGCCAGACAGGTTTGCGCATCGCGCCCTGAGACGACGCCAAACAAAAAGCCCGCGGCAAACAAATCACCCGCGCCGGTCACATCAACCACGGCGGCGGCGGTTGCCGGATCGTGATAGTCTTGCCCGCCCATCACCGCATGCGCGCCTTTGGCACCTACGGTGCAGGCCAGCATAGGCACATCATGGCGCGCTTGGGCAAGCACAGCGTCAAGACTGTCGGATTCGTAAAGCGCCATAAGCTCGTGCTCGTTGCAAAACAGCAGGTCTACATGGTCATGAATAAGCGTGCGGAACGCATCGCGGTGGCGGTTCACGCAAAACGGGTCGGACAATGTTACCGAAACCTTGCCGCCTGCGCCTTTGCACGCGGCAATGGCCTTGGCAAAGGCAGCCTGGCTGTCAGGCCCGTCAAAACGGTAGCCTTCCAGATAGAGCCATTCTGCCTGCGCCATTTGAGCTGCGTCGATATCATCGGGTGACAGAAATTCGGACACACCCAGATAGGTGCTCATCGAACGCTCGCCATCGGGCGAGACCAACACCATGCAGCGGCCGGTTTCAGCCTTGTGGCTTGCCGGTGCCAACGGGGTTTCATAGCCAGCACCTTGCGCGCGCAAATCATGGGCGAAAATCGCGCCAAGCTGGTCATCCTTGACCTTGCCGATATAGGCCGTGCGCGCGCCAAGTGCGGCAAGCCCGGCTATGGTATTGGCGGCAGACCCCCCCGAAACTTCGCGCGCCGGGCCCATCTGGCCATAAAGTTCGGTGGCACGGGCCGTATCAATCAGGGTCATAATGCCCTTCTCAACGCTGTTTTCGGCAAGAAACGCATCATCCACGCGGGCCAGCACATCGACCATTGCGTTGCCAATGCCGACAACCTGATATTTCTTCATCGTATTTTATCCTCGGATTGGCATAGATCGGCGATGATACAGGCTCCGCAAGCGGGTTTGCGGGCCTTGCAAATATAGCGCCCATGCAAAATGAGCCAGTGATGCGCGTGGCGTTGATATTGCACCGGCACGTTATCTTCTATTGCGCGTTCCACCGCAACCACGTCGCGCCCCGCCGCCAGCCCCGTGCGGTTGCCAACGCGGAAAATATGCGTATCGACCGCCTGCGCCGGATGGGCATAGACCATGTTCAGCAGCACATTGGCAGTTTTGCGCCCCACACCCGGCAGCGATTGAAGCGCCGCGCGCGAACTGGGGACCACGCCGCCAAAATCCTCGACCAGTATCCGGCTGAGTTTGATGACGTTTTTAGCCTTCTGGCGAAACAGGCCAATGGTTTTGATATGGCCGATCAGCGCGTCTTCACCCAGATCGAGCATTTTTTGTGGCGTGTCTACCGCTTTGAACAGGGCAGCGGTGGCCTTGTTTACGCCAATATCGGTGGATTGGGCGGACAGCGCGATGGCAACCAGAAGCGTGAAGTCATTTACATGCGCAAGCTCGCCCTTCGGGGAAGGCTCGGCGGCCGCAAAGCGGGTAAAAATCTCTGATATGTCGTGATAGCCAAGCTGCGCGGTCATGTGCTCACTTGGCATGGTATCGGCCAGAATTTCAAGCCTTGGATTGCGCATAATTCGGGTGGCGAAGGGCTGGGTGTGCGGGCCATACTGCACAAAAGGAAAGCCGATATGCATGATGAAACACAGTATCACTACGGGCTGATTGGCCGCGCGATCGCCTATATCGACAGCGCGGTTGAATCCCAGCCGCATCTCGACGATGTCGCGCGCGCTGTTGGCCTGAGCCCTGCGCATTTTCAGCGCCTGTTCAGCCAATGGGTTGGGGTTAGCCCCAAGCGCTATCAGCAATACCTAACACTTGACCATGCGCGCAGCCTGCTGGCCAACCGCTTTTCGGTGCTTGAAACCACGCTTTCAACCGGGCTTTCAAGCCCTGGCCGCCTGCATGATCTGTTTGTGCGCTGGGAAGCGATGAGCCCCGGCGAATATGCTGCCGGTGGTGCCGGGCTGAACATCAACTGGGGCTGGTTTGACTCGCCCTTCGGTGCGCTATTGGCCATGGGCACGGCGCGCGGAATTTGCGGGCTGGCCTTTGGTGCTGAATGCGGCGCCGAGGCGGCCGAGGCTGATTTGCGCGCTCGCTGGCCGCGCGCAAACTTCTACCACAACCCCGATGCGCTGCGTGGCTGGGTGAATGCCGCGCTTGGCCAATCGGGCGATTGTGCGGTGTTCATGATCGGCTCGCCGCTGCAAATCAAGGTGTGGGAGGCGCTGCTGGCGATTCCCTCGGGCCATGTTACCAGCTATTCGGAAATTGCCCGCGCCATTGGCAGCCCGCGCGCCGCCCGCGCGGTCGGCACAGCGGTGGGACGCAATCCGGTTTCATGGCTTATCCCATGCCACCGGGCGCTGCGAAAGTCGGGTGAACTGGGGGGCTATCACTGGGGTTTGCCAGTAAAACGCGCGCTACTGGCGTGGGAATCGGCGCGGCTGGAAGCCGGGTAGCATCGGCGACATGCCGCCCGTTTTATCGCCACTGCCTAACAAGACCTTGAATAGACTCTGGGTTTACGGTCTAGTCAAGTAGAAATATTCAAGCGAAGGAGTGACCATGTTTGGATTTAAGACATTGACGGTAGTTGCAGTTACAGGCGCATTTGCGCTGAGTGGTTGCACGAACCCGGACGGTACGGCCAATAACACCAATACCGGTGCGCTTGGTGGTGCCGCATTTGGTGCGCTCGTCGGCTCGCAGGTTGCGACCAACTCGACGCGCGGCGCGGTTGTTGGCGCGATGATCGGTGCCGCCGCTGGTGGCGCGATTGGTGACCGGTTGGATGCGCAAGAGCGTGCTTTGCGTGCGCAAATGGGCGGTTCTGGCGCGGTGATCACCAATACCGGCAGCCAGTTGATTGTGACCCTGCCCGAGCAGATCACCTTTGCGGTGGATTCAGCACAGCTGAAACCCAGCTTCATTGGCAGTCTGCAAACGCTGGCCGCAAATCTGCGAAGCTACTCCAACACCACAGTTGAAGTTGTCGGCCATACCGATTCTACGGGGACTGCGGCCTATAACCAAAGCTTGTCGGAACGTCGCGCCGCTTCGGTGCGCTCGGTTCTGATCAACTCGGGCGTATCTGCGGGCCGCGTGCGCGCCTTTGGAATGGGCCAAAACCAGCCCGTCGCCTCGAACGCCAGCGCTGCTGGCCGCCAGGCCAACCGCCGGGTCGAGATTTACATCACGCCAAACCAATAAGGCGGATGACATAGTGAAGGATCAGGGGGCCGCTGGCCCCCTTTTCTTTTTGCCGATTGGATCGAGTTTGAAAGCGTTAAGCCACCAGATTTCAGACTGGCCGCGCGGGCCGGTGGATGCGCGCCGGGCCAGTTACCAGCAGGGCCGCGGAAGCACGCTCCAGAACCGCACATAAAAAAACCCGGCCACATGGGCCGGGTTTGAACTTTGTCGCTCAAGCACAGTCTCGGCATGCGCCGCCTAGTTCAGGCGTGTGCCCATATCGGCGATTGCCGCGTCAAGCATGGCATCGGCATCGGCCTTGGGCATCTTGGCGGCAATCACTTCGCCAGCCGCAGCCACAGCAACCGCGACCGCCTGATCACGCACCGAACGCAAGGCACGGCTTTCAGCGGCTGCGATTTGCTCGTCGGCTGCTTCCAGACGCCGTGCAATGCTGCGCTTCAGATCCGCCTTGGCGGTTTCGGCAGCAGCACGCGCTTCGGCTTTGGCATGGGCAACGATCTCGGCTGTCTGGGCCTCTACTTCGCGCTTTTTGCGGTCATAGCTGGCCAGAAGCGTTTGAGCCTCTTCGCGCAGGGCGCGGGCTTCATCAAGCTCGCTGCGAATGGACGTTGCGCGCCCATCCAGCATTTTTGTTACCTTGCCCGGCGCTTTTACGTAAAGCAAAACGCCAATGAACAGCACAAATGCGATGGAGACGACGATGTCTGTATTGTTAAGAAAGTCCATCACCCTACCCTTTCGCGCGTGCAGTTACAGCCTTGTCCAAGGCCTTTTCATCATGGGCAGCGGGAACCAGTTTCTTTACAAGTTCGCTTGCCGTGTCGCGGGCAACAGTGGCAACGGCCTGCGCCGCACCAGCCTGAATTTCCGCGATACGCTCTTCGGATTCTGCGGCTTTTGCGGCGATTTCCGCATCGGCCCGCGCTGTCGCAACATCCAGTTCTTTCTGGATTTCCGCTTTGGTTTCACCTGAAATGCGCTGGCTTTCGGCACGTGCCTCAGCCAAGGCGGCGTTATAGGCGGCATCGGCTTCTTCAGCTTCGCGCTTCAAATCAGCCGCTTTGGCCAGATCGCCGGTAATCGCATCCTGTCGCTGGTCAATGATCGCGCCAATGCGCGGCAAGGCCAGCTTGGATATGATCAGATAGACAGCTACAAGCGCGATCAGCAGCCAGAAAATCTGGTTGCCAAAAGTGCCGACATCGAGCTGCGGCATGCCGGTGACATGTTCACCAGTTGTGGCTTCACCTGCCATTCAAACCTCCGATTTCAAATGCCACCCGAGTAGGCGGCGGGAATAGGCGGGCCGAAAGACCCGCCCGAACCATATGCGAAATCAGACGCCGACGAACATCAGCAGAAGGGCAACGAGGAACGAGAAGATCCCCAGAGCTTCGGCCAGTGCCATACCGATGAACAGCGTGGCGGTCTGCGAGCTGGCAGCCGACGGGTTGCGCAAGGCACCCGAAAGGTAAGCAGCAAACACGTTACCAACACCGATGGCCGCGCCACCCATGCCGATACATGCCAAACCTGCGCCAATTGCCTGCCCGAGTGCGACGATATTGCCTTCCATGAGAGTCTCCTATTTATCTGGAATGCTTGAAGAATTAACCCTTAGTGACCCGGATGGAGCGCGTCTTTCAGATAGACGCAGGTCAGGATTGCGAACACATAGGCCTGCAAGAAGCTGACAAGCAGCTCGAGGCCATAAACAGCGGTGATGGCGAAGATCGGCACAACGGCACCGGCGCCAAGTGCCCCGGCAAAACCGGCAAACACTTTGATAACAGCGTGGCCGGCCATCATGTTGCCTGCCAGACGAATGGAGTGGCTGGCAGGGCGCACGAAGAACGAGATTACCTCGATGATCGCCAGCACAGGGCGGATCCACCACGGGGCCGACATGACCCAGAACAGCTTGAGAAAGCCGATGCCGTGCTTGGCAAAACCGATGATGGTCACAGCCAGAAACACCAGCATCGCCAAAACTCCGGTGACAGCAATATGGCTGGTGGGGGCAAAGGAATAGGGCAGCAGGCCGAGTATGTTGCTCATCAGAATGAGCATGAACAGTGTCATGATATAGGGGAAATAGGCGAGGCCGTCTTTGCCGGTTACATCCTCAACCATTTTGCGCACAAAACCGTAGATGATTTCGGCGACCGACTGGCTGCGGCTTGGCACCAGCGCGCGGCCGCGCACACCCATCACCAGCAAGGCGAAAACTGCCAGAACGGCAAGGCCAAGCCACAAGGTTTGGTTGGTGGGTGTGTAAAAGTTGAGCGTATCGCCGCCAAACAAGGGGCGAATAGCGAACTGATCCATCGGGTGGATGTTGAAAGGGCTTGCTGCTTCTGCGCCTGACGCCACGTTGAACCTCGTCTCTATCTTTGGGCCCCGTGGGGCTATTCGTCTTCGGGCTTTTCACCCTTTTTCTGCATTTCTGCTGCCGTTTGCAGCATAACGCGCAACCCGGCGGCAAACCCGAGCATGATGAACAGAACCAGAAAGATCGGCAATGTGCCAAACAGGCTATCAAGCCCGTATCCAATTCCGAAACCCATGATCACGCCGACCACAAGTTCAATCACCATCCGCCAGCCCTGGCTGGCATTGGCATAACCGTTTTGCCCGACCCGTTCGGGCTTTTGGGCGGCCTTAAGCGCCTCGATCTTGGTGCCGAGCGCCGCCAGTTTCTCTGGATCGGGCTGATCAGCCATGCCCCACCCCTGAATGTGTTCAGAATCGGCGCATAAAACCCGCCTTTTCATTGAGCCGGACATTAGGCAGGCAGCCCTGTGCTGTCAAGCACCCGGAATCTTGCATAGAAGCTTTGTAAAGCATTGAAATATAGCGTAAAAAAATTGATGCGACCAGCGGGCGTAGCTTGTGGGGTTTGGACGGTGCCGGGCGACACTAAACCAATCAGTTGACCGTTCAACCCGCGCTCTGCTAGGCGATTGCTATGGATAATGACCCCGAATCCCGGCTGGATGCCACTTTCGCTGCTCTGGCCGACCGCACACGGCGGGCATTGCTTGCACGGCTCGTGGCGGGCGATCAGCCGGTCGCGGCGCTGGCCGCCCCGTTTGACATGTCGCTGGCTGCGGTTTCAAAGCATTTGCAGATTTTGCAACGCGCCGGACTGATCAGCCAAAGCAAGCAGGGCCGCGAAACCCTGTGCAAAGCCGAACCTGCGGGCGTTCAGGCGGCGCTTGTCTGGCTTGAATCCTGCGGGCAGCTTGGTGGCGAGGCGTATTCGGCCATCGAGCGGCTATTGGCTGCGGTTATGGATGACGAGGCGTTGCTTTCGGGCCAGATATTCGACCCCGAAGCGGATTTTGACTAGATATCCTGCCGCACCACATCAACCACCAGCACATCACGCGACAAAGCGCCAAGCACATTCTGCGAAGCGGCGCGCAACCCGCTGCGCAGATCGGCCATTGCCTGCCCTGTTGTGAAAGCGCCATCGAACCCGCCAGAATTGGCGTGACGAAATAGCACTTGCAAGAACGCGTCGCGCAGTTTGGGTTCATGGGCGTAGACTTTATCGGCTGCACCACTATCTGTTTCGATCGACAGTGAGATCACCACCAGGGCGCGCACGCGTTCGGGTGAAATGACCGGGATCACGAAATGCCGCTCAAGGCGCACATATTCGGCGGCTGAAGGCGGCGCGCTAGAATTGTTATCTGCACTGGCTTGGGCCATTTCGACACAATCGGCGGGGCTTCCTTCACCATCTGTATCTGGTGCGGCTGCGGCGTCAGCTTCAGGGGGCAGGCAGGCGGCGGGTTTGGGGTGAAGCAACAGCCCCGCACCGGCCCCGCCTACCAGACCGAACAGCACCAGCAAGACAGGAAGCAGCTTTTTCATCACATACTCCTAAAATGGTGCGATCACGTCGAAGATTTGCTGGCCATAGCGGGGTTGTTGCAGCTCGGAAATCTGCCCGCGTCCACCGTATGAAATGCGCGCACCGGCCATTTTGTCATAGGTGATTTCGTTGTTCCGGCTGATATCTGCGGGGCGGATGATGCCGGCAATGGCCAGTTCGCGCAGTTCGTAATTTACCCGCACCTCTTGCAGGCCTTGCACAACCAGATGGCCGTTTGCCAGAACATCAACCACGGTTGCAGCGATGCGCAGGGTGATCTTTTCGTTGCGGTTTACGGTGCCGGTGCCACCGCTCGCCGAAGACGAGCTGAAATCAGCCGCCGGATCCATGCTCGCGCCTGCAGGCAGGTCGCCGTTGATGCGCTCGGGCAGGCCCATCAGGGCTGCGATGCTCATGCTTTCGCTGCCAGTTCGCGCCCGGCCCGTGGTATTGGACATTTGCGCGCGGTCATTGATGTCGATGATGACTGTCAGGATATCGCCAGTTGTGGCGGCGCGCCGGTCGCCGAATAACGATGTTGGCCCGGAAGCCCAAAGCGAGCCTTGTTCGTAATGCCGCCGCTGTGGTGCGGCGGCGGCACTGGCCATTGCGGCGCGTTCGGGCGAGATATTGGGCGCAACCGCATCGGAGACCGGGGTCATATGCGGCACTTGCCCGATATCGGCCAGCCGCTCAAGACAGCCGCCAAGCAATGTAAGCGTGAGGGTAAGAAAAGCTGCGCGCATAATCATAGGCCGACCTCGATCTCTCCATCCGGGCGCACACGGCCCACAACTACAATCCGCGATGACAGGTTCATCACGCGCACCATTTCGCCCATGCCCGCCCGGTTAAGCGCGCGGCCTTCGGTGGTGATGCTGAGCAGGTTGTTTGAATACCGCAGCACGACCAGCGCGTTGCGTTCCACCAATGCGGGTGGCCCGATTTCAGCCAGCAGTATCGGGCGGCCCGCATAGATATTTACCCGCGCCTCTTGCCCGATAACGAGCGCCGGGTCGCCAATGCCGCCACTGACAAGCGCATCGGACATGGCGAGGTGTTCGGCGGTAATCACCGTAGCGCTGCGAATAGGTGCTGCGGCGACAAGCACTTGCGCTGCCGTCGGTGATGCCACCAGCAAAAACAGGAAAACCAGCGCGCGCATCAGCGAATTTGCGTGGTTGCGCCGAGCATCTGGTCGGCTGCGGTGATCACTTTGGCGTTGAGCTCATAGCCGCGCTGGGCCTCGATCAGCTCGGTAATTTCGCGCACGGCATCAACCGAACTGCTTTCCAGATAGCCTTGCCGGAAAGTGCCGCGCCCATCCTGTGCCGGTGCGCCGATCTGTGGCTGGCCGGATGCGGGGGTTTCACGATACATATTGCCGCCAATCGCCTCCAGCCCCATATCGTTCACGAAGGTTGCAAGCGAAATCTGGCCCAAAAGCTGGGGTTCGGGCTGATCGGCGAAATAGGCATAGACCTCGCCATCGGCATTTATAGTAACGGCGCGCGCATCTTCGGGGATGGTCAGGTCGGGGATGACGGGGAAGCCATCGGAGGTGACCAGTTGCCCCTCGCCGGAAAGTTTGAGCGCGCCATCGCGGGTATAGGCGCTGGCGCCGCTGGGCAGTTGCACCTCGATATAGCCGCGGCCCTCAATGGCCAGATCGAGGTCGCCGCCTGTTTCCTTCAGGCTGCCCTGCATGACATTCATCGCAATGGCGGCGGTGCGCACGCCCATGCCAAGCTGCACGCCGGTTGGCAATTCCGTGCCGGAGGACGAGCTGATGGACCCCGCCCGCGCCACCTGTTCATAATGCAAATCGGCAAACTCGGCGCGGCGCGCATTATAGGCGGTTGTGTTCATATTGGCGAGGTTGTGGGAAATCACCTCGACCCTTGTTTGCTGGGCGGCCATGCCGGTGGCGGCAATTTTAAGGGCGTTCATTGCGTCTCTCCTATTTTTTATCAGGCGCGCTGGCCAAGGGTGCGGGTCAGCCCGCTGATGCGTTCATGTTCCTGATCGAGCAGTTTCTGGCCCAACTCATAGCTGCGCTGCACCTCGATCATGCGGGTGATTTCGCTGACCGCGCTGACATTAGAGCCTTCAACAAACCCTTGCCGGAGGCCGGGATTCTCTATCGGGGCAAGCGGGCCATCATAGTTGAACATCACCCCGTCGCGCCTTGTGAGTGCGGCGGGGTCATCGGGAATGACAAGGCCAAGCCGCGCCAGCGGGCGGTTATCAGCGGATATCGTGCCATCAGCGGCAACAGAAACCGTGGCCGCATCGGGGGGGATGAAAATCGGTGCGCCGCCATCATCAAGCACACGCAAACCGTCCATCGTCACAAGCTCGCTTTGGGCGCTCAGCGAAAAGGCGCCAGCGCGGGTAAGGGCCGTGCCATCGGGGGTTTCGACATTGAAGTAGCCCGGCCCCTCAATGGCGAGGTCCAGCGGGTTGCCGGTTTCGCGCAGCACACCTTGCGCGCGGTCGGTATAGCGCACGCGGGCATCGGCCATGGACAGGTTGCCACCCTCAACCGGAAGTGCTGCGATCACCTCGGCAAAGAGCACACCCTCGCGGCGAAAGCCGGTGGTCGAGGCATTGGCGATGTTATTGGCCACCGCCTGCATTTCGCGCAGCAGCCCGGCCTGCCGGGTAAGGGCGACATATCCGATATTGTCCATGTTCAGCCTTTCAACCTAGGGCGCAACGATGCGCGCGATGACCTGATCGGTGTAGAACGTCACCAAAAGCTGGCCGGAATAATCCATTGTCAGCCAGAAGGTTACCAGAATGGCGCCCAGTTTCGGCACGAAGGTCAGGGTCATTTCCTGCACCGAGGTCAGCGCCTGAAACAGCCCGATCAGCAAACCGACAATCAGCGCGACGGCCAGAACCGGCAGCGACATGATCAATGCCAGCCAGAGCCCTTGTTGGAGCGCGTCCATGACCTGCGTGCCGCTCATTACACCGGCATCCGCAGAATTTCCTGATAGGCTTCAACCACGCGGTCGCGCACGGCCACAGCGGTTTCAATCGCCAGTTCCGATGCGGCCAGCGCTTCAACCACGGTTTGTGGGTCGGCGCGACCGGCCATGCCTGCCATTGCGGTGGTTTCGCCCGCGCGCAGGGTGGCCATAAAATCATCGGCGATGGCTGCAAAGGCTTGCCCCGTTTGACTGCCGGTCTGACTGCCGGCTGCCTCTGCCGGACGGGCGATGGATTGCGCGTTTGTATATAGCTGCGAGGCGATGAAGGGGTTGGTTTCCATTTTCCGGTGTCCTTGTTAGCGGCGAAGCAGGGTCAAAGCGGCGCTCGACATTTGGCGTGCCTGGTCAAACAGCCGCAAATTCGCCTCGTAGCCGCGCTGGGCTTCGCGTGCATCGGCAATTTCCAGCACGAGGTTGACGTTGGAGCCATCGTAGTAGCCCGCCGCATCGGCCATGGGGTGGCTCGGGTCAAAATGGCGGGCGGGTTGGGTTTGGTCGAGCGTGACGCGCCCGGCCGCCACCGTGCCTGCGGCAAGGCTTTCAAACGACACAAGCTTGCGGTGGTAGCCGGGCGTGTCGGCATTGGCGATGTTTTCACCCACCAGCCGCATGCGGGCTGATTGAGCGGCCATACCCGAGGCGGAAGCGGCCATTGATGCGATAAGGTCGGTCATGATTGTCCTTTCTAGCGACGCTTGCCGATGGCGGTGCGCAGCATGTCGAGCGATTTTGACCAGACGCCAAGCGCAAGCTCGTGCTCTTGGCGGATGGCGGCGGCACGCATCATCTGATCTTCGATCGCGACATTGTTTCCGTTGGGAGACATGCTGCCAAAAGCGGCAGATTCGGTGGCACGAGTGCCTGGCTGGCCAGCTACGGCACCAAAATGGCCGGCACGTGTTGCGCTTAGCTGCACGCTTTGGCTGCTGGCCCAAGCCGCGCCGAAATCTGGCAAATCGCGCGCGGTATAGCCCGGCGTGTCGGCATTGGCGATGTTTTGTGAAACCAGTGAAAGTCGCGCACCCGAATGCTGCGCAAGGCCCGAAGCCATTTGCAATATCGTTAGATCAAAACTCATATCGGGGCTTCTCCCTCGCGTGACTTGAACCAAGGCTTAAGGATTTTGCGTGAATAAAAGGTAACCGCGCCAATTCATGCCACCTAAAAGATGGATCAAGTTTTATGCATTTGGATTTTGCCCCCCTCACCCGCGCGCTTGCGCAAATTCCGCGCCGCCGCCTGTTTGGCCATGTAGCGGTGGTGGATGGCGGCACCGTGGGTGTTGCTGGCTTGCAGGCACATGCCGGCATTGGCGATCTGGTCGAGATTACGTTGCGACAAGGCAAACGCATGGGCGGCGAGGTTGTTGCCCTGCGCGCCGATGGTTTGCGCGTTATGACCTATGGCGCAGCCGATGGTCTGGGCATTGGCGACCGTGTGGAGCTGATGAAAGAGCATGGCGCGGCACCGGATGAAAGCTGGCTTGGCCGCGTGGTTGACGCGTTTGGAAAACCGCTTGATGGCCGCCCGCTATTTAATGGCAGTTGCGCTGCGCCCTTGCGTGCAGCCCCACCCGCAGCCGCCACGCGCAAGGGTTTGGGGGCGCGACTGTCAACAGGGCTTGCAGTGTTCAACACGCTTTTGCCCATCGCGCGCGGGCAACGTTTGGGCGTGTTTGCGGGTTCGGGCGTGGGCAAGTCTACCTTGCTTGGCACGCTGGCGCGCGGCATTAAGGCAGATGTTGTGGTTTATGCGCTGATAGGCGAGCGCGGGCGCGAATTGCGCGAATTTACCGAACAGGTTTTGGGGCCGGCGGGCATGGCGCGCGCCGTTGTTGTCGCGGCAACGTCTGATCAATCGCCACTGGTCAAGCGCCGCGCGGCCTGGATGGCAATGGCGGTGGCCGAGTGTTTCCGCGATCAGGGCCGCCATGTTTTGCTGATCACCGACAGCATTACCCGTTTTGCCGAGGCGCATCGCGAGGTGGCATTATCGGCGGGTGAAACGCCAAGTTTGCGTGCATTTCCGCCATCGACCGCCAACCTCATCGCGCATCTGGCCGAACGGGCCGGGCCGGGGCCGGTTGGTGCGGGCGATATTACGGCGATCTTTTCGGTGCTGGTGGCGGGTTCGGATATGGAAGAGCCGGTGGCCGATATCACGCGCGGAGTGCTCGACGGGCATTTCGTGCTGGACCGTGACATCGCCGAGCGCGGGCGCTTTCCGGCGGTTGATGTGCGCCGCTCGGTTTCCCGCGCGCTGCCCGCTATCGCCAGCGCCGCAGAAAACGAGGTATTGGCCCGCGCGCGCCGCCTGACCGCGGCTTATGAAAGCGCCGCCCCGATGATACAGGCAGGGCTTTACACCCATGGGGCTGACCCCGTGGTGGATGAAGCGATTCGCTTCTATCCCAAGCTTGAAGAGTTTTATTCCTTGCCTGCAGAAGAGGGTGTGGCAATGAGCTATCTGGACCTTGCGCAGCGCCTGAACATGCGGCCCCCGGCAGGCTAGAGCGTGTTGCAACAAAAGTGGGAACCGGTTTTCTGCTTGTTAAACATGCGCTATCAAAAAAGTTAGCGCGTAGCGGGTGAATGGATGTGAACGCGACACGCGCTAGCTGCGCGACAGGTTCAGCAGGTTTTGCCAGGCCGAACTCGCGTTTTGCAGCAAGCTCAGCGCGGCGTAGCCCGGCGTCATGGGGCCGGGGCCACGGCTTGCGGCATCGCGCGCAAAAAAATTGCGTAGAATCGTTTCCATATTCTCGGGTTTTGCCATTACCGCCGGATCATCGCTGCCAAACAGCTTGGTTGCGGCGCTGCGAAACAGGCTTTGCTGGCGGTCGACATCCTTGATGTTGCCAATCTCGGAAGGCAGGCCAAGCCCCTGCTCCAGAATTTTGCGTATTGGCTGGTTGCCCATGAGCTTGAACCATTGCACCGTGGTTGACGCACCGCTGGCATAGCCCGCCATTTCACGCTTGAAGTTGAGCGCCAGGCGCATGCTGTCATCAACCGTGCCAACCGCGCGTTCATATTGCCGCGTTTTGTAGGCATCGGTAATACCCGCCGCAAAATCCGACAGGCGCACATTGGTGCCAGCCAAATTGCCATAGCCAAAGGCTTTTGCCAGTTTGGCAAAGCTCGGATCGGAAATTTTATTGGCAAAGGCATCGGGGCTTTCGCTGCCCTCGGCCAGCACTTTGCGCATATAGGCGCGGTGCGTCAGCTTTTCGTCTAGTCCGAAAGCGCCAAGCGCAACCTTGAGCAGGCGACGGTCGGCCACCAGCTTTTCGGGCGTATCTGCGGCGGCGATTTTGTCTTTGAAATAGGCGATGTCGCGCTGTATTTCCGGGCTGCGCTCAAAGCTCGTGCGCTGGGCAGCATCGGTGCGCTGCAAAAGCTTCCAACCCGCATATCCGGTGAGGGGAAGGGCGGGCAGGTAGCTCATGATGCGGCGGCCATCAGCCGCGCTTCCACGGGCAACAGGTCGCGCAGCGACTTGAGAGCCTGATAGATGCGCTGATTGCACACATAGTCGCGCGCCGCTGCAAGCAGCCCGCGGCTGGTGCTGTCGGTAAAAACATCGCCAAGCTGCGAAATGCCGGTCAACAATTGGCGCGTTCCAAGCTCGGTATCAGCCTCGCCCGCCAGCACAAGCTGGGCAATGTAGCACACACGGCGCACAGGTGTGTTTGCCTCATCCGGATGAATGGCATCGCGCAGGCGCAGCACATTGGCATCGGCGGTGAGCACGTTCAGCCGTGTGCGCCGGTCGCCGTTTTCCATGACCACACCATTGATCATAATCCGCTCGCCGGGGCGCAGTTTTAAAACAAGCCCGCTCATTGTGCCACCTGCGCATCGGCCCGCAACCCGCGCATAACGGCGGTGTTGACCTCGACCAGCACATCGGGCGTGGCTTTGCCGTCGAGCACTTTGCGGCTATGGGCCTGGGTGAATTCGCATAAGAAGAAGATGCGGGCGCGCAGGGTTGCTGGCAACGTGTTTTGCGCGCTTGCGACATCGCCCGCCAGAACAATCCACAGCCTTTGGTTTTCGCACAGGGCTTCGGCCAGTTCGGCGAAGGCGCCGGCTTTGCCACCAGAATGTGCGGCCAGCTTGGCGGTGGCGCGCGCAAAGGCTTTGTATTCGATGCTGCGCTCGGTTCCCGTGGCCCCAACGGGGCGGGCATAGAGCGACTTTGCCATCACGGCGGAATTCATAGCAAATCTCCTGTCTGGCTGGGTCTATCGGGGGGGGGGGGCCGGCCAAACGCCCGGCCCCCGGTTTTGGCTTAGCGGAACAATGACAGGATGTTCTGCGGTGCCTGATTGGCAATCGACAGCGACTGTGTGGCCAACTGCTGCTGCACCTGCAAAGCCTGCAAACGGGCCGAGGCTTCTTCCATATTGGCGTCAATCAGCGCGCCAATACCTGTTTTAAGCGAATCGGTCAGCTTGCCAACGAAATCTGACTGGATATCAATGCGCGCCTGCGATGAACCAAAAGCCGCTGCCGCGTCGATCGAGGTCTGGATAAGCCCCTCGATCGCCGCAAGCGCAGCCCCCGAATTGCCACCCGCACCATCATCAACATTCAGCGTTGACAGCGCACCAAGGCCACCGGCACCGGCTTCAACCGAGTTGCCGGAAACGGTAATCGCTGATGTGCCGTCATTGGTGAGCGTGATCACCCCGGCATCGACCACCATGCTGACATTCTGGCCCATGCTGCGGATTGTGTCGGCCACACCCACAGCAATGGTTTCAGCAGCGACGTTGCCGACGGCAAGGTCGTCCGCAGTAACCGTGTAGGTTGCGGTTTTGTCGCCAATTGAAATGGACAGCTTATCACCAACCGTATAGTCGGCATTGGCACCAAAGCCGATATCGACAGTGCCGGCGGCATCAAGCGTTTCCGAGAAATTCTCGTTTGCCGCGCCAACAGCGCCACCCGAGCCGGTAAATGCGTTGGTAACCGCACCACCCGTGCCGATTGACAGGTCTTGCCCGCTCACTGCGATGGAGGAAGCCGAAACAGTGCCATTGGCGGCACGGTCAAGCGAGGCCAGAATATCGATAGAGGCAACACCCCCGTTCACGAGATTCAGACCGTTGAACTGAGCAGCCGACACGACCGAACCGATTTGCAAGGTCAGTTCAGCGATGTCTGTTTGCAACTTGCTCTGGCTGGCCGACGGGTCTTGTGCGGCAACGATTTTAGATTTGACCTGATTGAGCAGCCCGGTGATGGATTCCGATGCCGTCCGTGCAACAGCCACTGCGGCACTGCCCGTGGCCAGCGAATCGGTGATGCCCTTAAAGCCATCCACATCCGATTGCATGGTCTGCGAAATGGCCCAAACAGAGGCATTGTCGCGCGCTGAATCAACCTTTTTACCGGTCGAAATTTCGCTCTGGGTGGTGCCCAGGTTTTTGTTGATCTGGCTAAGGGTCTGCAGCGCAACCATCGCGCTGCTATTTGTAAGAATGCTAGACATTGTTAATTCCTTCGGCGTGCGGTGCGTTCGACACCGCGATTTACACTTCACCGGTTCCGGTGATGACGACGCCGTTCTGACGTTCTTGCGGGCCTTTTGGCCGGCAGCGCAATCAACGTGATCGCAGGGGCAGATTGCCGCGCTAGTCTGAAACAAACCTTAATGCCCAAGGGCGAAATGCGTGCAATTTTCGACAATTCGGCGCGGTCGCTAGGTGCGGCGCAGGGCTTCTGTCTGGCCATTGCTCACCGGCACGCGTTTGCCGCTGGCGGTATAGGTTTGTAGCGCCGACGGGTCACTGTTCTGGTTCAGCAGGCTGGCAGAACTGCGCATCCCGTCAAGTGCTGCGCCAAGCAGGCGGTGGTTGCGTTCGGCGCGGTTGCGAATCGCGCTGCCATATTCGGCCAGGGCCTTGGTGTTGGCGCGGCTGGTTTGGCCGAGCGCATGGAAAAGCTGGTCACGCTCCGCACTTAGCGCAGGCAGCGCGGTAAGCTGGCCAGACAAGAGCAACACCCGTTCATCATCCAGCAAGCGCAGAAGTTTGCGGGCTTTTAGGCGCGCACTGAACGCATCAATCATCCAACCCCTCCGCCGCGCGCAGCGCGTTATATATAGGTGTTGCCAGACCAAGCCCGCCTTGGGCGACCATGGCCTGCGCCTGTTGTTCGGCCAGCATTGAGGAAAAGACAGCCTCGCCCGCGCCACCGCCAAAGCTCTCGCGCGACGCCCCAAGCCCGGCCTGTTCAAGCATGAGGCCCAAAAACACCGCCTCGAAGGCTTCGGCCTGCTGGCGGAGCTGATCGAGCCGCGCGGCTTGGCGCGGCTCAGGCTGTGCGGGGCTTGAAACGGGGGTCAATTCCATGGCGGCTCCTGTGGTGGCTCCTGTCAATCAAGCTGCATATTGCGGGGTGGAGGTAAAAATTTGGTAAGGGTTTTGCGCCAGTTTGGGGGCAAATCACAGAAAGCCCCGCTATGGATGTTGCATCGCCCGTTGAAATTGCTGCCAAGCCGCAACGTGCAGCTTTGTTTGCGTCTATCGATGGAAAAAAAGGTGAAGGCACTGAAAATGCTGAGGAATTCACACTGAACATCGATGGTGATGTTGCGTTTACTGCCCCTAATGTGGCGGAGATAAACGCGAAACATGGCCGCCAGGCGCAGCAAAAACCCGAAGAGGTATCTTTAACAGAGGCCGACGAATCATCTGAAGCCGTAATAGAACAGCCTCCTTTGCCCGCAAATGAAGAGACACCCGTAGCGCTTCCTGGCCATGCGCCGCCTGCGGAACTTATAACCGGCGTAGCGCAAGCGCAGGCAAAAGTGCTGCCCGAAACGCAGCAGATCGCGCCCGAACGCAGTGCGCAGGCTGCATTGCATGTGCCGCCCGAGGCTGCGCAAACGGCCACATTCGCCGCGCCGGTGCACAAAACGCAGCTTGTTGCGGTGCCAAATACAAACCGGTCTGCGCTGCCTGCGCCAGATACGCGCGAACCGGTTGCTTTTGTGCAAACCGAAACGGCTGGCGAAAATCAAGCGCCAGCCAAGGTGGTGGCGCAAAGCGAAATGGCCACGATCAAAGCAGCGCCGCCTTTAACCTTACCGCTTCCGTTACCGCTGGCCGCACCGCCCGGTGAGCTGACGGTGCGCGTTCAGGAACATTCAGCGCCGGTTCAATTCGGCTGGTCCGATCCGCTGACCACCGGTTCACTTGCAAAAATTTTGCCCTTAGTGCCCGGCGCGCCCGATGCGCAGCGGGCCCGGCATGTGGCAGCCCAACTTGCGATTACCGTTCGGTCCTCTGAATCCAGCAGCATGGAGTTGCGGCTCGACCCGCCCGAGCTTGGCCGGGTGCTTATCCAGATGACAACGCAGGAGGGCGAGTTGCGCGCCATCGTCACCACCGAACGCGCCGAAACTGCCGAACTTATGCGCCGCCATGCCGATATTTTGGGCCGCGAACTCGCGCGCGCCGGGCTCGCAGGTGCTGATTTGAGCTTTCAAAGCGAAGCCGAGCAGCGCCAGAATCAGCGTATGGCAGAATCCAAAGCCATCAAGCCCCTCGCCGAAATATCCTCAAACCATGCCGCCAATCTGTCAGGTGTAGTTGTGCAAACACATCTCGATGGTCGCCTCGATATTCGCCTGTAATCACATTGAAATAGGAGACCGCAATGGTCGAATTTACCCCGTCATCCATGTTTGCAAACCCGAATTCCGGCGCATCTACGCCCAGAACCTTTGCGCAGGGCGCGAGCAGTGTTACGGGTGATTTCGAGACATTCCTCAAGCTGCTCACAACGCAGATGCGCAACCAGGACCCGTTGAACCCGTCTGATTCAACGGAGTTTGTTGCGCAGCTTGCCAGTTTTTCCGCTGTCGAACAGCAGGTGCAATCCAATGCCAAGCTTGATTCGCTGGTCGCCGCCTTTTCAGGGCGCGCGGCATCGGGGCTTTCGGAATGGATAGGCCAGCAGGTGCGTCATGCAGGAAAAGCCGATTATGCCGATCGCCCGCTCGATGTGCAGGTGGCCATTGATGCGCGCGCCGATCGTGCCGTCATGGTGGTGCGCAATGCGAGCGGCGATGAGGTTCAGCGCCTGCCGGTCGGGCTTGAGAACGACATCGCCATCTGGACAGGGATGCGCGCCGATGGCACGCAGGCACCAGCCGGGCGCTATTCCTTCGAAATTGAAAGTTTTGCCGAAGACAGGCTGCTGTCCAAAAATGCGGGAATGGTGTTTGACACCGTGCGCGAAGCGCGCCTTAACGGCGGCCGGATCGAACTGGTGTTTGCCGATGGCGCTGCCATGAACGCCGATGATGTCACCGCCGTGCGCGGTGCTGCAATCTAGCGCAGAGCCATTATTCAGGCGCGGAGGGTGCAAGCAAGCTTTGCAAATAGGTCCGGCTTTCACGATTGGCGTCAAGTGTTGTCCGCGCGGCTTCCAAAGTGTTTGGCAGATTGTCCGGCATCATCGGCAAAGGCGTAGCGGATGCATCCACGCTTGTTGGCGCGCCGAGGTCGCGCATATAGGCTGCTAGCGTTGCGCGCGCTTCGCCTTTTATGTCGTCTTGCGCCACGTCTTCCCAGATGCCCGCCAAAAAGGCCAGATCGCTGCGCTCTGTCGCTGCAGGATTGACGGCTGCCAATACGTCATGCGCCGCAGCATACTGGCCAAGCTGCGCATAGGCTGCAGCCATCAGTTCCTGCGCGGGCTGGTCCCGGCGGTTTGAGAGAAGGTCGAGCGCGGCTTGCGGCTCGAACAGCGCAAGGCGCGCCTGCGCTGCCAGCAGTCCGGCTTGGTCATCAAATTCGGGCGTGTCGCCCAGCAGATCCAGCGCTTCGGCGGGCATGGCCAGATTTAAGAGCTGGCGGGCAATTTCACGGCGCGCAACATCTCCGGCCCGCCCGTTCTCTATCAGCCCGCGATGCCGCATTATGGCCGCAATATAGTCTGTCGGCGCGTCAGGGTCCGGGGTGGCGTTTGCAAGAATTTCTTGTGCGGCGCTAAGTAAAGCTACATCCGCAACAGCATTTCGCCCCAATTCTGTTTCGATCAGGATGAGCGCTGCATCAAACCCATCAAACCCGGCGCGAAGCTGAATTTCTGCCAAACGCAGCGCACGGCCCTGCGCGGTGCCGCGCCGCTCGAATGCAGCTGCAGCGAGTGACTGGATCAGGTCTTGCGGCGCTGCGCCGCTGCGCGCGCGCAGCGCCTTTGCCCAGAGCAGCATGGCGTTGGGTGCAAGTGCCGTATCGTCCTCGACCATTTCAGCGAGCATGGCTTCCGCCGCCTCCGGCTGGCTTGCAAGCAGCATTTCGGCGCGGATCAGCCGCAGGGCGGGGGTTTCTGCCTGACCTGCGCGTGCGACCAGATCAAGAGCACGTTGCGCGTGCTCTTGTGCATCGAGGCGCATCAGTGTGGCGACCACACCGCCGATATGGTCTAGCCGCAGCTCAAGCGGGAGCGACGCGAAGGCGTTCAGGCTACTGCCAATATCAAGCGGCAGAGATGTGATTGCCTCGGGAATCGCGATCATACGCCACAGCTCGTGCGCACCACCACAGCCGCGCCCAAGGTCAAGCAAGCCACCAATGGGAACAGGCTCGCCATCTGCCATAAGCGCTAGTTCCGCCAGAACCGGGTTTTCAGCAGCCAACCCATAAGACCCAAGTACGCTACGCGCCTCGCGCCCGAGCCCGTAGCGCAGATAAAAACGTACAAGGTCAGCAGCGGCAAGCGGGAGCGGGCGGTCACGTTCCTCGACCATGGCACTGTGCAACTGGCCGAGCGCGGTGTTGAAATCGGCGTCTCCAGCCCATAGTGCAAAGTCAAATGCGGAATCGTCCAGGCAATGGGTGCGCGCGAAGTCATTGACAATTTCAGCCAGGGCCGATGCACTGTCACGGTCATAAACCGTGCTGGCGGTGATTTGCCGCGCAAGGCCGGGGCTGGGCATGGGCAGGGGGGGTAGCGGCGCAGGTTTTTTGCGCAGCTTTACGATCTGCGGCGCAGTGGCGGGGGGCATGAATTCTATCAGCCCCTGTTCGGCGGCGCGGGTAAGCTGGGTGAGCAGGGCTTCCTGCGCCTCGGCAATCCGCGCCGCAGTTATGCTGTCGGGCGGTGGCGCAGTTTCGGGCGCAGTTTCGGGCGCAGTCTGGGGCGCAGTTTCGGGCAATGTGGCTGATGGGCTGGCTGGCGGCGCAATGGGTTCGGCGAAACTCTCGATCCCGAGATCTACAATCAGCGGTGCGTCTTGGGCAAAGCGTTGCGGATAAAGCACGGGGCTTTGATGCCGTTGCGCGGGGATTGGCGCAATTTCGGTTACGGGCAACTCGTCTGCGTTACGCTGCGCGATATCCAGAACAACATATGCGCCCTGATAGGCAAACGCTTCAACCGCGCAATCGCAGCCAAATTCCAGTAGCAAGCTGCCGCTGGTTGGAGATTCGCTAACCTTAAGCGTTGCCAACCTGTCGCGCGGTATGCGGGTAAATACGTTGGAAATGTTATATGCGACCCCTTCGCCACGTAGCACGAATTCGGCTTGCCGGTCGCCATTGGTCAGCGACCAATCGCGCGCAGGGTCCACCGATAGCACAAGCCGGGTAAAGGTTTCATGCTCGCCGGATTGAATGCGAACCGGCGTTTCAGCCATAGCCGCGCCGGTGGTCAGCAGCAACGCAAGTGCCGGCCTGATCATGCCGCGGCCTTGGTTGATTTCAGAGCCTCTTCCAGTGTGTTGTAGCTCGGCCGCAAACCGCCGGGCACATTCTGGCGGCCGACCTCGATACAGAGGTTTGGCGCATGGCCGTAGAGGTTGGCGATCAGCACCTCACGAATGAGTTGATAGAAATTCTGGTCTTCATCAATTACCGCCTTTACGCGGGCAGAAAACGGGCCGACCAGACAATAGGCCAAGAACACACCAAGAAAGGTGCCCACCAGTGCACCGCCGATCATTTTGCCCAACACCGCTGGCGGCTGGTCGATCGAAGCCATGGTTTTGATGACCCCGAGCACCGCCGCCACAATACCCAGTGCCGGCAAGCCATCTGCCATGGTTTGCAGCGCGTGGCTGGAATGCTGGGCATTGTTCAACAGCGCCTCCATCCGTTTTTCCAGCACCTCTTCGACCTGGTTGGGGTCATTGTAGTTCATCGAGGCGGCGCGCAGCGTGTCGCAAATGAGGGCAATCGCATCGGGATCAGCCTGAATTTTTGGATATTTTCCAATAAGCGAGGATGATTCCGGTGCTTCGATATGCGCTTCAAGTTCCACCGGGCTGTTGCGGGCAACGCGGATAAGCGTGAATAGCAGGCAAAGAAGGTCCTGATAATCTTGCGTGCGCCATTTTGAACCTTTGAAGACCTTCCCCAGATCTTTGATCGTGTGTTTTACAACATGCATGTTGTTGGCAATGAGAAAAGCGCCGATCGCGGCCCCGGCGATCATCGTCATCTCAAACGGCAATGCGTGAAGGATAATTTCCAGCTTGCCGCCTGCCGCCAAGTAGCCGCCAAACACCATAACAAAAACAACGGCGATTCCGATCAGTCCGAGCATAAGTTGCGCTTTCTTGGCTAGACACGGGTTAATATGGGCAGTGTGGCGGGGCGGGGGTTAAGAACTTGCCAACAGCGGGTTAGTTTCGCGGCGCGGCAGCGTTACGCCCCGCGATGATCACGCTTACCGAATAGGCGAGTTCGGCGGGCATGGATGACAGCACGCCTGCCGCCGCCTCGGGCTGCATGCGGGCCAAAAAACCGGCGGCGAAATTTACATCCATCGTTTCAAAAATAGCGGCGGCGGCGTCGGGCTTCATACGCTCGTATACAAGTGTCAGGCGGGCGACATCCTCTTCAGCGGCATTGTCGGCGCGCGCCAATGTGGCGGCAAGCCGCGTTTCGGCGGCTTCAAGCGCCTGCATTTGCTCGGCAATACGGGTTTCGACAATAGCAAGCGTTGCCGCGCGCTCGTTAAGATAAGTTTCGCGCGATGCAAGGTTATCGGCGCGCGCGGCAAGCGCTTGCAAAAGTTCGTCGGGCTGCTCGGCAGGCGTGCAGGCTTGCGGGGTGCCAAGCGCCGGCGTGCCGGCTGTATCCAAAGCTGCATATTGTTCAGCCAGCGCCGGAGCAGCAATGCCAAGCCGGATAAAACCCGAAACCACAAAACAGACCAAAACAAAGCGCAGCGGCCCGGCGCGGCGTGAAGCAGGGGAAGGGCGCGCCATAGCTACGCCTCCTGCTTGCGCAACTGGGCAAGCGATTCGCTGGCGCGGGCTTTGCGCGTGGCCGATTTGCGTGCAATCGGTTTTTCGGAGTTGTGCGCGGTGGTTTTGCGCGATTGCGTGGCGGGTGCGTCTGTATCGCGCTCGTGCAGCACTGCCAAAAGCAACTCCAACCGGCCGGCAGCCATTTCGGCGCGCGCGGTCATTTCGACCAACTCGCGTGAACTTGCCCCGCTGACCTTTTTGGCCGTGCTGAGCGAAACCTGCATCTCGTCTACCTGCTGGGAAAGCGTGGCGATGGCCGCCCCGAGCCCTGTATCAAGCTGCGATAACCTGCGCAGACGGCGGGCCAGTGTGGCGCAATAAAACGCGGCGGCGAACACGCCTGCAATCAGTAAAACATCGGCGATAACGGCCATTAAACTCTCCTATCCCAGCACAAATTCGGTGATCAGCACGTCGCGAATATTCTCGGGGCCCGCTACGACCTGCACGCGGCGTAAAATTTGCGCGCGCAAGCGGGTCAAGGCGGCGGGTGCCGACATTTCTTCCTCGGTGACCGCATGCAAATACGTGTTCAGCACATCCAGAATGCGCGGTTTTAGCGCTGTTACGGCAGATGCCGCACCCGGTGCCACTTCGAGCTGGGCGGTAAAGCGCAGATGCGACGCGTTCGCCCCCGCCCCCAGTGAAATGATCATCGGGTCGAGCGGCACAAAACTTACAGCCTCTGCCAGCGCGTTGGTGTTTTGTGCCGAATCAGTCATGCCGGATTTTGGCAAGGCCAGCAGCCCCGAAAAGGTGGCATAAAATCCGCCCGCCCCCAGCAAAACCGCGCCGACAAGCCCGAAAAGCAAAGCTTTGCTGCGCTTTTGGGGCTCGTCCTGCGCGGTTTGGGCATTTTCTGCTTCTGCCATCGGGCATCCTCGCTCAAATCATCGGTTTCGCTATTTAGACCGAAGCGGGCTAACCAAATCTTAAGCCTGTCGCGCAAATGATGGCCCGGACAAACCGCGAACAGAAAGTTGGCGGCACGAAGTGAGGGATGCGCGTGACGCAAATTTTGACACTCTGGAATGCGATTGAACCGCAAAAGCGGTTGGTGGCGATCTTGGCGGCAGTGGCAACGATTGTTGCGCTTTACGGGCTTACACAGGTGGTCGGGCGTTCGACCAATGCGCTGCTTTATGCCGGGCTGGAACCTGCCGATGCCGGCCAGGTCGTTGCCGCACTCGAAGCGCAGGGCGTTGCTTTTGAAGTAAAGGGTGATTCGATTTATGTGCCTGCCGGGCAGCGTGATCAGGTGCGCATGTCGCTCGCCGCCAGCGGTTTGCCCGGCAACGGTGCGGCGGGCTATGAATTGCTCGATACATTGTCCGGCTTTTCGACCACCGCGCAAATGTTTGATGCCGCCTATTGGCGCGCCAAAGAGGGCGAGCTTGCGCGCACGATCGTGGCTTCAAGCCTTATCCGGTCGGCGCGTGTGCATATTGCAGCGCCCAGCCAGCAGCCCTTTGCGCGCAACGGCACGCCGACGGCTTCGGTGACTGTCACCACCACAGGTGGCGCTTTGGGAAATGCGCAGGCCGAGGCGGTGCGCTATCTGGTGGCTTCGGCTGTTGCTGGGCTTGATCCGGGCAGCGTTGCGCTCATCGATTCTGCGCGCGGGCTTATCGCGGCGGGGGCGGGAAGTCGTGCCACAACTGCCGGCGAGCTTGATCCGCGTGCGGCTGCCATGCGCACCAATGTCGAACGGCTACTGGCCGCGCGGGTCGGGCCGGGAAATGCGATTGTCGAGCTGACAATCGACACGATCACCGCGCAAGAAACCATTACCGAACGCGTGCTCAACCCCGATGCGCGCATCCCCGTCTCGCAAGAAACCGAAACCCGCAGCGAAACTTCGACCGATGCAGCCGGTGCCGCCTACGGTGCCGTAACCGTGGCCAGCAACCTGCCTGATGGCGGCGCAGGTGGTGCCGGTTCGGCCAGTTCCAGCCGCAATGACAGCCGTGAAACCATCAATTACGACACATCCGAAACGCTGCGCGAAACCCTGCGCCCGGCGGGCGACATCCGCCGTCTTTCGGTGGCTGTGCTGGTCAATGATCTCGGTCAGGCGAATGGCGATGGCCAGATCACCTACGCCCCGCGTCCGGCGGAAGAGCTTGAATCCCTGCGAAGCCTCGTGCAATCAGCCGTGGGGTTCGATGCGGCGCGCGGCGATGTGGTGACCATTGCCGCTATGCCTTTTTCAACGCCCGATGCTTTAGGAAGTTTTGCCCAAAGCTCCGGGCTGATGGGGCTGCTGGCCGCAAATATTCTGACAATTATCCAGCTGGCCGTGCTGGCATTGGTTATTCTGGCGCTGGCAATATTTGTTGTGCGCCCGGTGCTGGCACGCCCCAGCCCGACAGCGATTGCGCCAATGCGCACACCGCCCGATGCCGCTGATCCCGCACAACTGCCCTATCCATCCGACGCCCCCGCGGCATTGGAAGATCACAGTACACCCGACCCGCTGGACCAGTTGCGCAATGCCATGAACGAACGCGCAGACGAGTCTACACGCCTGCTGCGTTCATGGATCGAATCGCCTGAGGGCGCGTCTGAAAGTGCCGTGTGATGTCCGCTTTGAAGCTGGAAACTTTTCGCCCGCACGCGCTTGAAGTCGAGGATGACGGTTTTTTGTCACCAGTGGCTGCGCAATCTTTGCGTGAAACCGCGTATGCCGAGGGGGTGAAAGCTGGCGCGGCCTCGGCCAGCGCGGCTTTTGAAGCGGAAAAGACCCGCCTGCTCGGCCCGATACGCGAAGCTTTGCAACAGGCCGAACGCAGCCAGACTGAGGCGCATATGGCTGCCCTGTCCAGCCTGCGCCCGCTGCTGGACACGCTTATCGCCACCATTTTACCACCTCTGGCCTATGAAGGGTTGATCGCAGAGTTGCGGATGGTTTTGCTTGCGGCTGCAACCCGCGCACCGAACGCCAGCTTCGTGCTGCAACTGGCTCCTGAAAATACCGCAGCCATTGGCGCGGTTTTACACGACACGCCCACAAATTTTCGTATCACCGCCGCGCCCGAGCTTGGCCCGCTTGAAGCGCAGCTTCACTGGGAAGACGGGTTTGAAGCCATCGACCTGCGCCAGGTTTTGAACGAGGCCCATGCCACTTGCGCGCGGTTCTTTGCCCGCCCCGCTGCCGATGAGCAAACCGAGATGATCACCAAAGGAAAAACCAATGCCCGATAGCGCCCCGCCAGTGGACACACACCCCGCACAGCCCGAGCCAAGCCTAACCCGTGAAAGCGCACTTATGGGCGTGCCGGTTGAACTGGTCATCTCGGTTGGCCGTGCCCGCCCGCTGATCGGCGAGCTTCTCAAACTGCGCCGCGATTCTGTGCTGACCCTCGACAGTCGCATCGAAGACCCGGTAGAAATCTTTGTGGGCGACAGGCTCATCGCCCGCGGTGAGTTGCAGGAAATGGATGGTGAACCCGGCAAGCTCGGTGTGCGGTTGATTGAAATTGTCGATCTGATCGAAGGCGCCTAGCTTTGCGCACCCTCCCCATTGCCCTGCTTTTGCTTGCGCTGGCCAGCCCGCTTGCGGCGCAGAGTTTTACGCTCGACATGGGCGATGGTGGCGATGGTGGCGATGGTGGCGCGCTAAGCCTGCGCATGGTGCAACTATTCGTCATGCTCACCCTGCTCAGCCTCGCGCCGGGGCTCGCGATTATGGTCACCTGTTTTCCGTTCATGGTAACGGTTCTCTCAATTCTGCGCCAAGCGATCGGCGTGCAGCAGGCCCCGCCAAATATGATGATCGTCAGCCTTGCGATGTTCCTGACATGGTTTGTCATGCAGCCGGTCTTTTCCGAAGCCTGGGCCACCGGCGTGCAACCCATGCTCGATGGCACGCTCACCACCGATGTCGCGCTCGAAAAAACGCTCGCACCATTTCGAGTTTTTATGGAAGCCCGCGTGCAGCCCGCTACATTGGCAATGATGCAAGATGCCTCGCCGGTTCAGACCGCGCCCGATGCGGCAACCCCGCTTGGCGTGCTTGTGCCATCTTTCCTGCTCTCAGAAATCCAGCGCGGCTTTGAAATCGGCTTTCTAGTATTCCTGCCATTTCTGGTCATTGACCTCGTTATTGCAGCGGTGTTGATGTCGATGGGCATGATGATGGTGCCGCCGGCTGTCGTGTCATTGCCCTTCAAGCTTGCGTTCTTTGTTATCGCCGATGGCTGGTCGCTATTGGCTGGCGCATTGGTGCGGAGCTATCAATGAGCATTTACACGCCACCATCCGCCAAACCGTCGCGCCAGATGCATGCGCAAAAGCGGCTTTCGGCGCTTGAAAAATCGGCGGTTGTTGTGGCGCATCTGCACCCGGATCAGGCGGCCGCCGTGCTGCGCGGTCTGCGGGCTGAAGACCTGCGCCGCTTCTCATCGGCGCTTCAAGGCGTGCGTAGCCTGAACGATGGTGCGGTGCGCGGCGTTATTCGCGAGTTTCTGGCAGCGCTTAACGCAGCACCGACCATAGACGAGGGAGCCGAAACCGCACGCGCTTTGCTTGGCGGTTTGCTCGACGCCCCTGTCGTGGACCGTTTGTTGAGCGAGGTTGGCATTTCCAAGCTGAATTTATGGGGCACAATCGCCAGCATGTCGGCCACTGAAATCGCGGATCTTCTGGCAAGGGAGCATCCGCAAACAATCGGCTTCGTTTTGGGCCGCGTAGCGCCTGATCAGGCACGCGCCGCGCTGGGGGCTTTGCCAAAATCGCTTGCCCAGCAATCGGTCCTGGCAATGGACAAGGCAAAAACACTGTCGCCTGAAACCACGAAAGTGATCGAGGCGGCGCTAAGCCGCAGCCTTTTGTTGCAACCCTGATTGCGACGCGGCCTTTCGGAACTACTGCACCACAAATTCCGCATGCAATGCCCCTGCGGCCTTGATCGCCTTGAGGATGTCGATCATATCGCGCGGTGTAACACCCAGCGCGTTCAGCCCTTCGATCACTTCAGGCAGCGAAACCGCGGTGTCGACCATGGCAAGCTGTGTGCCGGGCTCTTCTTCAATGCGGGCCTCCGTGCGCGGTACGACAATCGTCTCTCCCTCGCTAAACGGGCTGGGCTGCACCACAATCGGCGCTTCTTGCACGCGCAATGTCAGGTTTCCCTGGCTTACGGCCACGCGGGAAATGCGCACATCGGCCCCCAAAACAATCGTGCCCGAGCGTTGGTCGACCACCACGCGGGCGCGCATGGCTGGTGCAACCTCGATATTCTCCAAAAGGCTGATCAGATGCGCGGGTGAAGGCGCGTTCGCGGCCCGCAGGTTCAGCGCGACGGTGCCGCTATCCTGCATTTCGGCAATTGCAATGCCGAACCGGTCGTTGATGGCGCGCTCGATCCGCGCCGCTGTTGTAAAATCGGGATTGCGCAGCGCCAGCCGCAAGCTGCGCATAGCGGAAAAGTCAAAAGCGATTTCACGTTCGACCCGGGCGCCGCCGGGAATAACGCCTGCCGTTGGCACGCCCTGTGTTTCCGTAGCGCCATTGCCGGCCGCCACGGTGCCGCCTGCAATGATCGACCCTTGGGCCACAGCATAGATCTGTCCATCGGCGGCATTCAGCGGGGTCATGATCAGCGTGCCACCCATAAGGTTCGAGGCATCGCCGATTGTGGATACGGTAACATCAATCTGCCCGCCGGCGCGCGCAAAAGGCGGTAGCTCGGCGGTTACCAGCACGGCGGCCACGTTTTTGGGGCGGAACTGCTCACCGGTTACGTTAATGCCCAAACGCTCCAGCAGGTTTTGCATGGCCTCTTCGGTAAAGGGCGCGTTGCGCAGCCCGTCGCCAGTGCCATTCAGCCCCACAACAAGCCCATAGCCGACAAGGTCGTTGCCGCGCACCCCGTCAATTTCGACAAGGTCTTTGATACGGACATCGGCCATGGCCGGGCCGGTTGCGATGCCTGTGGCAATGAAACTTGCGGCGATCAGCCCCTTAGCGCAGGTGGTTAACCAGGCGCAAATTTGCCATTCTGGCGGTAATTTCATAAATAATCTCCATCTGCCCTTGCAGGGCCTGAAAGGCGCTCGCGGTCGCGTAGGGGTCGGCGGTGACGATGGCCGCGCGGCGCAATTCCAGCCCGTGGAGCGCACCGGATGTATGGGCAATCGTTTCATCTATGCGCTGGGCGGCATGACCAAGCCCTTCGCGCAAAACCAAAATCTGGCCGGGATTCTCAAGAGCAAGGCTTGCGCCTTCGCGCAGCAATAAACGCGCATCCGCCGGAGTTCCGGGGTGGTCGCCCTTCGCGGCCAATGCCACAAGCGCAAGTGCTTGCAGGTTATTGCGAAGGGCTGCGTTATCGGCACGAAGTGCATAGTCCAGCCGCTGGCCTTCGGCAATTTCAACGCTGGGGGCCGTTGTATTGCCACCCAAATAGGCGCTCGTCTCAAACCCGCCGCCCGGCGCATTGAAATAGGCTTCAATCGCGGTAATCGCGTCCAAGCCGTTGGCGGCACCGCTGGCAAGTGCTGCAAGGTCGGCATAGATCGCATCACTATCCACCAAGGCCGGGCCACCAACCGCAGCACCGGCAAACAAGGCATGCCGCCCGTGCCGCCCGTTTAGCGCCGATACCGCAGCGTCAAACGCGGCGCGCGCGCTATTGGCGATGGTTAGGCTCGCCAAAGCATCGTCACGGTCAAGCGCGGCCTGCAAATCCACCCCGAACGGAGCAACGCCTGCCGCAAGTTGGGCAAGATGGTGCTCGGCGCTGCTTGCCTTGGCGGCGGCAAAGTTCAGCCCTTCGATCTGGCTGTCAAGCCGCACGATACTGCGCTCGATGGTGTAAAGGCTGCTCAAATCGCCACCACTTGCGGCGACAAGGTCCGATTTCAACCCGCTGCTCATTTCCTGGCTGGCGGTCTGCATTTGTGCACGCACCGACATGCCGCGTTGCAGCAGGCTTTTTTGTGTCGCGAGGTCAGAAATAACGGGGCTGATTTGCATCCTAGATCTCCAGCAATGTGCGCAGCAATTTATCAACAGTCGAGATGACCCGCGCATTGGCGGCATAGGCCTGCTCGATCACCAACAAATGCTGCATCTCACGGTCGGTATCGACAGCGGTTTCGGCCAGTTCGCGGTTGCGCAGCGCATCAAACTGGCCGCCAAGAAATGCGGTTTTCTGGTCGGCCCGTTGGTTGGCGGCGTAGTTATGTGCGGCAATTTCACCGGCAAGATCGGCCGCGCCCAGCATATGGGTCACGCCCGCACCCGTCGGGGCAGCGCGCGGCGCGGCAAGTGCCGCAAGGCTGGCGGTTAACAACGTGCTGGTGCCCGCTGGCCCCGGCAGGGCCGCGCCAAGCCCGTCGCGCAGCCGCCATGTCGCGCCGCCTTGGCTCGGGTCGGCCAGCGCGTTCAGTTGCAGGCGACCGGCAAGGCCAAGCTCGTTTATCGGCGAGCTTGGTGCACCCGCATCAGTAAACAGGCCCGGATCGCCGGGTGCGCGCGTCGGGTCCAGCAGGGGGGATTCGAACCGTTCGGCAAGGTCGCGCGCGACAGCATCAATTTGCGCGTTAAACGCGGGTGCGATCACGTCGCGTAGCGCAAATGCCGCGCCGAGCGATCCGCCATCCATCTGACCGGACCCCGTGCCAACGCTTACAGGGCGACCGTTTAATGTTAGGCCCGCGAGCGCGCCGCTGGCCAATGTCATATCATGGGTGATGGTCGGGGTGCTGGTAAAACCCAGCTCTTTGGCGCTTCCATCCAGCAATTGCGCGCCGTTCCTCGTGTAAAGGGCGACATCGCCACCATCGCGCCGCAACTGGCGGATGGGGATGATCGCGCTGATCTGGTCGATCAACCGCTGGCGTTCATCCTCGAGCCCCGTCACATCGCCTGAATTTGCGCGCATCCGGATTTGCGCATTGATACTTTCGATCTGCTTGAGCGAGCTATTGACCGTTTCGACCTGCTGGGCGATCGAGCGATCAGCGGCAACGCGCACAGCGCTGGTTTGTGTTGAAATTCCGTTGAGATTGTTTGCAATATCACCGGCGCGCTGCGCGACATTTGCCAGCAGGCTTGTGGAATCGGGCGCATTGCCGGCTGCGCGCAACGCATCTTCAAATGCAACCATATGCGAGGCGAGCGCATCGGCTGCGCCGGGCAAGCCAAGCAGCGCGGAAAGCCGCGCGCGGCCTTCGCCTTCGGTCAATGCCGCGCCATGTTCGGCAGCCGATTGGCGGCGTGCGGCGGTAACTTGTGCGTTTTCGGCGCGCAAAACCCCATCTACCCGCACACCTGCGCTTTGCCCGCCCACGGTTTGTGGCGACAGTGCCAACTCTTTGCGGGCATAGCTTTCAACCGTGGCGTTGGCCACGTTGTTTGACACAAGCTCGGCGGCGCGCGAAACGGTGGCCAAACCGGAATTGGCAATGCTCAAGGCAGATGAAAGGCCCATGGTTTAGCGGCTCCTTTGGGCGGGTTAGCGTTTGATGTTGGTGGTTTCTTGCAGCATCTCGTCAACCGTCTGAATGATCTTGGCGTTGGAAGCATAGGCGCGCTGGGTTTGGATGAGCGCGGTTAGCTCGCCGGCAATATCGGTAGTGGATTCCTCGAGCGCATAGCCAATTGTAGCGCCGGTCGGCCCGGTGCCCGCATCCCACAAAAAGAACGCGCCGCTTTCGCGCGTAGCGGTAAAAGCCTGGCCCATTGCCGGGTTCAGCGCATTGGGGTTGGCCACATCGACCAGTGGCACCTGAAAGATGACCCGTGAAAACCCGCTGTCATAATTGGCAGAGACAATGCCATTGGCATTAATTTCAACCGAGGTGACATTACCGGTTGGCGCGCCGTTTTTGCTGAGATTGATTGGCGCGAACTGGTCGGAAAGCTGGGTCAGCCCGGTTGAGGTGCCGGGGCTGCCCACCGAAATGCTGACAGGGCCACGGTCAAACGTCACATCAAGCGCGCCAGTGGCGGCGTCATAGGTGCCCCCGAATACCGGCGTGACCGATTGCACCGTGCCGCCTGCGCCGGTTGTGGCATCAAACTGCACCGTAAATTCGGCAATGGGGGCGGGGCCGGTGGCAAGGTCGATAATTTCCATCGTCCACAGGTTTGACTGGCCCGCGCCCGGCACTTGCGGGGTGAACACCGCTGTCATGGTTTGTGTGGCGCCCAGATTGTCGAAATACTCCAGCGAAATTTCCATCGAATCACCCGATGATCCGGCGGCTGTCGCCGTTGCTGGCAGGTTGATGCCGAGGGTGATTTCGGTCGTCGGGTCGGCGGCAAACTGGTTATGGGCCACGTTCACCGGCACCAGCCCGGCGGCAGAATCGCGCGATTGCGGCGGGATGCTGCCATCGGCTGCGGCAGGCCATCCCAGCAGCACGAGCCCGCTTTCGCTGCGCAAAATGCCGTTGGCATCGGGGCGGAACGAGCCGGTCGCTGTCATCATCATCGGGTAGGGGCCTGCTCCAGCCCCGACGGCGGCGGCGCTGGTCACCGGCAGCATGCCGCGCCCGCCCACTGCAATATCGGTGGCATTGCCGGTGCTGATCAGCGCGCCCTGTGCGGTTACTTCACGATAGGTCGAAACCCGCACACCACCGGCAGTGTATTTGCCGCGTTGTTCGGGCAGGGTCATCGCAGAAAAATCGGCATCGACACGCTTGTAGCCGTAGGTTTTGGAATTCGCGATATTGTCGGCAATCGTTGCCAGTTTGCTGGCATTTACGTTAAGCCCGGCAACACCGGCATTCATGGAGGAGGAAATTGTCATGGGCTGGCCTTTTTATGCGGAACACGAAGTATTGCGCCTAGATTTGCGCGACAGGCTTAAGATGGCCCTAACAGATTAAATTGACTCTATTTTCAGGCAGGCGGGTTGCGCAGCAGGGTAATTTCCAGCCGGCGGTTGCGGTAATCCGGCCCGCTGACAAGCGCCAAAGCGCGGTTTGACTGCCCCGTCACCCGCACGAATCGCGCAGGCGCAATGCCGTATTCTGCCAGCATCAGCCGCCCCATCTGCGCGCGCGCCGATGACAGGGCAAACCCGTCTTCCACCTCAAGCACGCGGCCCAGATGGCCGCCAACCGCAATATCGTTGCGCACCATGCCGGTGACATTTGCGATCATCATCAGCAATTGTTGGGCGACTTCGGTTGGTTCATCGCTTCCGGGGAAAAAAAGCGGTGTCTCGGGAAGGTCGAAAATTTCGATGATCAGCCCCTCATCCGTTATCCGCGTGTTGACATGTTTGAGCAGCGAATCCTCGACCGTGCTTTCGCCGCTATCGCCGCGAAACAGGCTTTCGATTTCGGAGAACTGCGCTTCGGCCGCATCTTCGATAGGGGCACCACCGGTATCGCCTGCAGCGTTCTCCAACTCGCTTGGATAATCCTCGCTGGCACCGGTGCCAGACTGGTTTTCGGTCATCTCGGTGAACAGGTCTTCGCCGTTGAACATGCCATCGCCTCCGCCTGTGGCCATATAGGCGGGGATACCGGGGTTGAAATAGGCGGCAATGCCCTGCCGTTGTTCTTCGGTCGTGGCATTGAGCAGCCACATCAGCAGGAAAAACGCCATCATCGCGGTTACGAAATCGGCATAGGCTACCTTCCACGCGCCACCATGATGGCCCGCCGCTTGCACGATCTTCTTTTTCTTGATGATCGGCCGCAAATTGTTGGTTTCGGCCATGTCGCCCCCCCACCTCGCTTTTTTTATGCAGCTTCGGGGCCAAGTCTTGCCAAGTGGTAACCAGCGCGCATGCCGGTCGGGGGTTTGTTTGGCGCAATTGATTAAACTTGCACTGGTAACCTGCCCTTCATCTTTGCGCGCGAGGCTCAATGCATTGATATCAGGAGCGCAGAATGCCCCCCACCGTCCTAAAACTGTTGCACCCTCAGCCTGAAAAAGCACCGGATTTTGCAAACCTGCTGGCTGAGCGGCTGGCCATGCAGCTTGGCACCAGGCTTGCTGTGCCGATCACAATTGAGCTTGATAAACAAACCACCCCGCGCTCTTCATTGCTCCATACATGGTTACAAAAGAAAGGCTTGAAAGCAGCGTTTGATCTGGGGGCAGCGGGGCAGGCTTTTTGCTGGCTTGACGATGCGCTGGCGCAAAATATCGTGGCACTTCGCCTTGGGGCCAAGCCCAACCGAAAGCCGTTAACGATGGTCGATCACGCGCTATGTGCGGTCGTCGCCGATGCGGTGCAGGATGTATTGGCGCGCGTCTCCAAGCCTGTCCGGCCTTCCCCGAGCTTGCTAAATATGCGCCCCTTGCCCACCCCCGCAAACGGCGATTGGCGGGCGTTTTCGCTTGTTGTTTTCCACCGCAAGCTGCCGCTTGGGGGCCTGCGCCTTGTGTTGCCCCAAGGCTGCACTGAGCGCGCAAAACCCGCAGCCATGCGGCCGGCATCACCGCGCCATGCGCAGGCGCTGGCCCACGCAATGCAGGCCGCCCCGCTGAGCCTGCGCGCTGTTTTGCACCGCCAAGCCATGGCGAAAGAGGCGCTGTGCGAGCTGCGCATCGGTGATGTTATCGGCCTGCCCGATGGGTGTCTTGGCGCGCTTCAAATTGCGTTGGGCGACAAGCAGACAACCCCTGTCGCGCAAGCCCGGCTTGGCGCTTACGGTGGCAAAAAGGTGCTGAAACTGCTTACATCTCCGGATGAGCGCGTTTTGGCGCTTCCTGCAGCGCTTCCTGCAGCACTTCCTGCGGAATAACACAAAAGCGGCATGAAAAGTCGCCTCGTGCGATTGCTTTTGCCGCGAATCACGCGCAGCTTGGCCCAAGGTTTATGCTAGGGTTAAAGGGGCTTTTCATGAAGAATTCTGCGCAAGTTGTTGTGATCGGGGGCGGCGTGGTCGGCTGTTCGGTGCTGTATCACCTCACCAAACTCGGCTGGTCCGATGTCATGCTGATCGAACGCTCCGATCTTACTTCCGGCTCCACATGGCATGCAGCAGGCGGCTTTCATACGCTGAATGGCGATACAAACATGGCCGCGCTTCAGGGCTATACCATCCAGCTTTACAAAGAGCTTGAAAAGCTCACCGGCATGAGTTGCGGGCTGCATCATGTCGGCGGTATAACCTTGGCCGATAATCAGGCCCGCTTTGAAATGCTGACCGCCGAGCGTGCCAAGCACCGCTATATGGGCCTGCATACCGAGTTGCTCACCCCATCCGATATTTCCAAAATGACCGATGGTCTGGTCAATATCGACGGTATCGTCGGCGGTCTATATGACCCGCTTGATGGCCATCTCGACCCGTCCGGCACCACGCATGCCTATGCCAAGGCAGCGCGGCTTGGGGGTGCGACCATCATCCAGCATAACCGCGTGCTTGAAACAAACCCCCGCCCCGATGGCACATGGGATGTGGTCACCGAACAGGGCAACGTGCATGCCGAACATGTCGTCAATGCCGGTGGGCTTTGGGCGCGCGAAGTTGCGGCAATGGCGGGTGTGTACCTGCCGCTTTTGCCCATGGCGCACCAATATCTGGTGACCGATGATATCCCGGAAATTTACAACCGCGAAGTTGAATTTCCGCATGTGATGGACCCGGGCGGCGAAAGCTATCTGCGCCAGGAAGGGCGCGGGTTGTGCATCGGCTTTTACGAAAAACCCTGCGAGGCATGGTCGGTTGACGGCACGCCGTGGGATTTTGGCCACGAATTGCTGAACGAGCAATTCGACAAGATCGAAGATTCGGTCACCTTTGCCTATCGTCGCTTTCCGGTCTTGGAGCGCGCCGGTGTAAAAAACGTCATCCACGGCCCGTTTACCTTCGCCCCCGATGGCAACCCGCTTATCGGCCCCGTGCCCGGCCTGCGCAATTACTGGAGCGCCTGCGCCGTGATGGCGGGCTTTTCTCAGGGCGGCGGCATGGGCAAATCCCTTGCCGAATGGATGATCCGCGGCGAAACCGAGGTCGACCCGCGTGGTTTTGATGTGGCGCGCTTTGGCAAATGGACGACGCCGGGCTATACCGTGCCCAAGGTGATCGAAAACTATCAGATGCGCTTTTCGGTCAGCTACCCCAACGAGGAACGCCCCGCCGCGCGCCCTTTGCGCACAACACCCATGTATGATGTGTTTGACGGTCTTGGCGCGGTATGGGGCCAGCAATATGGGCTGGAAGTGCCGAATTACTTCGCCCTCAAGGGCGAGCCGCGCTACGAGCAGCCAAGCTTCAAACGCTCGAATGCCTGGGAGGCAACGGCACAAGAGGTGCAGGCCGTGCGCACCGGCGTTGGCATAAACGAGGTGCAGAATTTCGGTAAATTCCGCATTACCGGCACCGGCGCGCGCGCATGGCTAAACCGGATCATGGCGGGCAATATCCCCAAAGCCGGCCGCCTGTCGCTCACCCCGATGCTTTCGCCCAAAGGCCGGCTGTTGGGTGATTTCACCGTCACCTGCCTGTCGGAAACCGAGTTTCGCATCACCGGCTCTTATGGTGCGCAAGACCAGCATTTGCGCTGGTTTCAGCAGCATCTCGCCGATGATGTCTGCATCGAAAATATCTCCGACACGGTAACCGGTTTCCAGATCGCCGGCCCGCATGCACGCGACCTTCTGGCCAGTGTCACCCGCGCCGATGTTTCGCCCGAGGCGTTCAGGTTCATGGATGCCAGGCCCATGACCGTTGGCATGGCCAACTGCCTTGTGCAGCGCGTCAGCTATACCGGCGACCTCGGCTTTGAAATTTTCACCGATTTCATGAGTCAGCGCAGCCTTTGGCACACCCTTTGGGCGGCAGGGCAAGGCATGGGTCTGCGCCCCTTTGGCATGCGCGCGATGATGAGCCTTCGGCTCGACAAACTGTTCGGAAGCTGGGCGCGCGAATTTTCGCCCGACTACATGCCGGGCGAGACCGGTATTGACCGGTTCATCCGCTTCAACAAGCCGAGCGACTGGATCGGCAAAGCCGCCGCGCTGAAGGAAAAGGCCGAAGGGCCAAGGCGCAAACAGGTCGCCTTTGTGGTTGATGCTGTCGATGCCGATGTCGTGGCCTATGAGCCGGTATGGCTGGGCGATGATGTTATCGGTTTTTGCACCTCTGGCGGCTATTCGCATTGGACAGGGCAATCCATCGCCATCGCCTTCGTGCCGGTTGAACATATCAAACCGGGGCTGGCGGTGGAGATCGAAATCCTCGGCAAGCGCTGCGCGGCCCGCATGCTCACGGGCCCGCTTTGGGATGCGGATGGCGCGCGGATGCGCGGATGAGCCTGCCGCTGAACCTGCCGCTGAGCCTGCCTCTGGCCATATCCATGGGCGACCCTGCCGGGATCGGCCCCGAAATCGCGCTACGTGCGGTTGAGGCGGGCCAAAATGCGGTGATTTTGGGCGATATGGGCGTATTGCAGGCGGCGGCTGCGCGCATAAACTGCACCCTGCCGCTGCGCGCAGTTACAGCGCCCGAACACGCGCAGGCGGGGGAGATTTCAGTCGTCGAAACCTCTGCATTACCTGTTTTGCCCGCGTTCGGCGCGGTGTCGGCAATCGCAGGCCAAGCGGCTTATGATGCCATTTTGGCGGGCATAAACCTCGCCAAATCCGGCCATGTTGCAGGGCTTGTCACCGCCCCGATCCATAAAGAGGCGCTGGCCGCCGCGGGCATTGCATTTCCCGGCCATACCGAAATGCTGGCGCATTTTTCCGGCAGGGCAAAGGTGGCGATGATGCTGGTGAATGACGCGATCCGCACCGTGCTGGTGACCATCCACCTTTCGCTGCGCGATGCGATTGCAGCGGCGGATTTTAGCGCCAATCTGGCCGCGATCCGCCTTGCTCATCAAGGTTGCCGCGCGCTTGGCATTTCAGCGCCGCGCGTCGCCGTGGCCGGGCTCAACCCGCATGCGGGCGAAGGGGGGCTGTTTGGCCGTGAGGAGATCGAGATCATCGCCCCCGCAATCAAAGCCGCCCGCGATGAGGGGATAGACGCAACCGGCCCTTGGCCCGGTGATACTGTCTTCATGTCGGCCCGTTTGGGCAAGTTCGATGTGGTGGTGGCGCAATATCACGATCAGGGCCTGATCCCTGTGAAATATATGGGGCTGGATGAGGGGGTGAACGTCACGCTCGGCCTGCCTTTCGTGCGCACCAGCCCTGACCATGGCACCGCATTTGACATTGCCGGGCAAAACTTGGCCAACCCCGCCAGCCTGATCCGCGCCTGCACACTTGCCCGCCAGTTGGCGCTTGCCGCAAAGGCATAAGCCGCACCTTAGAGCCTTGGAAAATAA
Organism: Paracoccaceae bacterium; assembly: GCA_040880065.1. Taxonomy (GTDB): domain Bacteria; phylum Pseudomonadota; class Alphaproteobacteria; order Rhodobacterales; family Rhodobacteraceae; genus Abyssibius. The sequence continues at coordinate 44,932 of JBBDJE010000007.1, forward strand.
GCCGAAAGCGCTGCAAACCGTGGCCAGTCCTTCGCGGCGGGCAGGCTCCAGCCGGTTTCAGCCACGGCGCAAAGGCGGGGGAAGACCTGATGGTTGAATATCGCCTTGCTGACAAGGGTTTCCGACCATATGCAGGCCTGCACCCCCGCAAGCTTTGCGGGAAGATCAACCCCCGCAGCCGGCTCGGTCTCATAGGTTTTGAGCGCCGGCGTCATCCCCGCCCAGCTTGCGCCCGTGTCGGCCCAGCCGTGGCTTTGGGCAATGTCCATGTAATAGGCGGTGGCCGGTGTAAAAGTTACACTGTAACCGTCATTTGTGAGCATTTTGGCCAAATCCGCGCTTTGCCACGCGAATAGGAGCGCAGATTCAGCGGCGACACCGCCGCCTTGCGCGCATTCATCCCAGCCGCCCATAATGCGCCCTTTGTCCGCCAGCCGGGCCTGACAGTGGCGCATGAAAGCCGATTGGATGGCGTTGCTGTTGCGCGGGTTCAGCCGCTGCGCGGCAGGTGAAGTGGCCCATGCGCCCGGGGCAACCTCGTCGCCGCCAAGGTGAAAAACCTTCGCCGGAAAAATCTGAAGCAACTCGCCAAGAACCGTGTTCACAAAGGCCATCGTGGCCGGAAGGCCGGGGTTGAGCGCATTATTGCTAAAGCCGTGAACCGAGATATAGCTACCGGGTTTTTCTTCGGGGTCGGCCAAATGCGGCAGGGCGCGCAATGTGGCGGCGCTGTGAGCGGGGATGTCGATTTCGGGGATGACCTCGATGTTGAGGGAAGCGGCTTCAGCCACCAGACCCGCAGCCTCGGCTTGGGTGTAATGGCCTGACTGGCCTGCCGCGCTATCGCCCAAAAGTGGCGGAATGGCCTGGCCCCAGCCGCGCGTTGCGCCGGTTTGAATGAGCGCGGGAAAGGCGCGAATTTCAATGCGCCATGCCTCGTCATCGCTCAGGTGCCAATGGAAACGGTTGAGCTTGTGCCATGCCATAATGGCAAGAAAGCGGCGCAGATCGGCCATCGGGTAGAAGCGGCGGGCCACATCGAGATGCGCGCCGCGCCAGTGAAAGCGGGGGCCGTCGGTAATGGTGGAGCCAGCCGCCGGATAGGTGAAAAGCGCGGGGTTCTGGCGTGCATGATGCGTGGCCTGAGCAAGCGTGATGAGCGCGTAGAGCAACCCGGGCCCGCTGGTGTGCAGTTCAACCAGACCTGCCAGAAACCTGAGCGTGTAGCCTTCGCTTGCCTCAACAGGTTTATGGGCAAGCGTAACCGGACCTGTACCAAAAAGCTGCGGATGGTCGGCAAAGAGCGTGGCGTAGAGTGTTGCGGCTGTGGCAAACGCGGCTTGCAATGCGGGGCTGGCATCGGGGGGCAAGGCAAATCCGGCGGGCGCAACGGCGGTGCCGGTGAGCGAAATTTCCGCTGGCATGGGGGTAATGCCAAGGCCCGGCGCGGGGGGTGGCGGTGGTGGCGGCGTTGTGTCAACCGGTGGGTTATCGCAGGTCAGTGGGGCTGCGGCGATGTCTTGTGTTGTGCCATCTGGTAGCACCAGAAAGGCGCTCATCACACCATCATTTGCGTGTTTTGGTGTGAAGGACAGGTTAGTGAGCGTGAAGCTCAGCGGGCCTTCGGCGTGCGGCGCGACAAGGTGGAAACTGCCATCGATCTGTAACAGCCGCGCGCCGGAAATTGCGCCCGACAGCGTGCGCAACTGGCTGGTATAGGCCAGACGATAACCGCTTGGCAGCGCCTCTGCCCCATGCAGGGTAATGATGAAACTGCCGTTTTGCGGCCCCTCGGCCCAATGGGCGGTAACATGCGGTTTAGTCATTCTTGGCCTGCAGCATATGGGCGTAAAGGCTGATGCCAGCGCCGGGCAGGGGGGTTGCACCCAATATGCGGGCGTAAAAGGCATCATCGGCAGAATCGCCTATGAAGGCATAGACATGGCCGAGATGGCGCAGCGCATCCATGCACGCCCAGACGAGTGCCGCACCAATGCCCTGGCGGCGGGCCGCCTTCGCCACGCCAGTCGGGCCAAAAAAGCCGGGCGCGGTGACGTTATAGGCAGCAAAGCCGAGCAGGTCATTCCCGCGCTGGGCGGTGAACAGCGCAATGGGCTGGCGGGCGAAGGCGGGGGCGGTTTCATCTGCCCAGCCACGGTGGAAGTTTGCGCTGATCCAGTCGGCGATCAGCCCGGATTCTGCCGCAAGCGGGCGGCGGATGATGATGTCTTCGGCGCATCGCGGCGCGCTTGGCAAATCGAGCAGGCGAACAAGCAGGTCAGCCATGCGCGGCCCCGCCGCCGATGCGCGCCCCGTTTGCATCAAACAGGTGCAGATGGTCGCGCTCTGCGGCCAGTTTTACCTGCACGCCCAGCTTCAGTTGGTGGTCGGGCGGCAATTGTGCGGTGAGCAGGGCGCCATCGGCAAGCGCGCAATGCGCATAGGAAACCGGCCCGAGGTTTTCGATCTCGGCCACGGTTACAGCAATTTCGCCCGTATCGGAGGGGCGCAAATGTTCAGGGCGCAGGCCAAGGGCGAGTTCGGCGCCATCGGCAACCTCATGCGCCAGCAGCAGGCTTGCGCCATCGGCCAGAACAGCAGATTTTCCCTGTGCTGTTGCAGGCAAAAAATTCATGCGCGGCGAGCCGATGAAGCCTGCCACAAAGCGGTTGGCGGGGCGGTGATACAGATCCATCGGCGCGCCAACCTGCTCGATATGCCCGTCGCGCAGCACGACGATCGTGTCGGCCAGCGTCATCGCCTCGACCTGGTCATGGGTGACATAAACGAAGGTGGCCGATAGCGTGCGCCGAAGCGCGGCGATTTGCAGGCGCATATCAACCCTAAGTTCGGCATCGAGGTTGGAGAGCGGTTCGTCAAACAAAAACACCTTGGGGCTGCGCAGAATGGCGCGGCCGATGGCAACGCGCTGGCGCTGGCCGCCGGACAGGTCTTTTGGTTTTCGGTCAAGCAACTGGTCGAGCTTCAAGAGCTTGGCGGCCTCAACGACCTTGCGGTCGATCTCGGGTTTGTCGACCTTGGCCATGCGCAGCGCAAAGCCGATATTTTCGCGCACCGTCATCTGCGGATAGAGCGCGTAGGACTGGAACACCATGGCAACATCGCGATCCACCGGCGCATCTTCGGAAATGTCGCGCCCGTCAAGGTGGATGCTGCCGGAGTTGCGTTCCTCCAGCCCCGCAATGGTGCGCAGCAGGGTGGATTTGCCACAGCCCGACGGGCCGACGAAGACCACGAAAGCATTATCACCGATTTTAAGGTTGATATCGTGCAGCACCTGCACCTTGCCATAGGCTTTGTTGAGGCCTTTGATGGAGATGGTCGACATGGCTTACTCCTTAACCCCGCCTTGGGTGAGACCTTCGATAAACTGGCGGCTGGCCAGCACAAAGGCGATGATGGTGGGGACAAGCATGATCAGAATACCGGCAAACATCAGGTGCCATTGCACGGCAAACTGGCTGCGAAACTCGGCAATGCCAAGGGTGATGGGGTAGTTTTCGGGGCTTTGCAGGAAAATCAGCGGCAGGAAATATTCGTTCCAGCTTTGCACGAAGGTCAGCAGGGCGACGGTGGCAATGGCGGGCCGGATCAGCGGCAGCACCACACGCCAGTAAATGGAAAACGGCAGCGCACCATCCATGCGGGCGGCATCCTCAAGTTCCGCCGGAACCGAGCGCAGAAAGGCTGTCATGATGAACACGGCGACGGGCATCATGGAGGCCGATTGCACAAGAATGACGCCGGTGAGCGTATCCAGCAGGCCGAGCGTGTTGACGGTGACAAACAAGGGTGCAAGGGCAAGGCGGATGGGGATGATGACCCCCAGCATGAAGCAGCCAAAGATGATCACCGAGCCGCGAAACGGCATGCGCACCAGCACAAAGGCGGTGGTGGAGGCGCAGAGCGTGACGATGACCACCGTGCAGCCGGAAATGATGACCGAGTTCAGAAAGTAGCGGCTGAAATTCGCCCCGACCCATGCCTCTATGTAATTGCCGAACGACCATTCCGAAGGCAGGTTGAGCGGGCCGCGATAGACCTCTCCCAAATTCGGTTTGAACGAATTGATGACAGCCACGCCGATGGGAAACAGCACGACAAGCGCCCATGCGATAAGGATGAATTGCACGAGCAACTGTTCGGTGCGCGACAGGCGGAAAAGCTTGTCCATACCCCTAATCCTTCCGCAGATTTTTGAGCGACAGATAGAGCGCGGCGGGCAGGACAAGCAGCGCCGTAATCAACCCGATGGCGGCGGCCATGCCGAAATTGATATTCACCGAGGTCGCCGAGCCACCGAATGAGGTGCGAAACAGGAATGTGCCCATGATATCGGTCTGGCGCAGCGGCCCCGCCTCGGGGCCCATCAGCAGCAGGGTGTAATCGGCATTGTTGAACACATCGACCATGACGATCACGGTGATGAGGATGAAGGCAGGGCCAAGCACCGGAAAGACCACGGCGCGCAGCGTTTGCCAGCGGTTGGCGCCGTCAAGCATGGCCGCTTCCAGCAGGTGAATGCGCACGGCGATGATGGCCGACATGATGAGGATGATGGCAAAGCTGAGCCGGTGCCATGAGTAAAACACTGCAAGCGTGGTGAGCGCCAGATCAGGCTCGCCCAGAAAGCCGATGGGCGCATCGAGCACGCCAAGCCCCTTGACCAGTAGCGTGTTGATGGGGCCACGGGTTTCAACCATCATGTTGAGCAGAAAGGCCACGGCGGCCCCGGCCAGCGGGTAGGGGATAAAGAAAATGGCGCGGTAGGTATTGCGCCCCCAAGTGCGAAAACTGAGCAGCAGCGCAAGCCCTGTGCCAAGCACCAGCATCGCGCCGATGATGACCACGAAGAAATAGACGTTCTGGAACAGGGCGTTGAAGAACTGGTCGCGATAGTAAGGCTCGCCCAGCAATTGTGTAAAATTGCCAAGGCCAACATATTCGGAAGGGCCAATGCCCGGCCAACGCACCAGCGACAGGCCCAGAAGGCCCAGAAGCGGCATGAAGTTGAAAATGCCATAAAGCGCCACACCGGGCAGCAGCAGTGCCATGCGTTGCAGGCGGGCTTTTTGCTTATAGGTCATTGGCATTTTCCCCCACAAAAGCGGCGCGCGGCAGGCAG
>JBBDJE010000008.1:0-48935 GCA_040880065.1 Paracoccaceae bacterium
TGACTGTCTCCTTTAGGCCAATATCCGGCCTTTAGCTTGTGATAGCATTGCGAAAGAGGATTGATTATCAAGATTGCATTGAAAGAAAAAGTTGAATTCGTTGATTTTGTTTGAAACGAAAGCCTGACAGAATGGCGCAGAATGAGCGAGGGAGAGCGCGATGTATGACTATGCAATCATGTGGGAATGGGGGGCGTTTGCCATTCGCTGGCTGCATGTCATCACCGCAATCGCTTGGATTGGCAGCTCGTTTTACTTTATCGCGCTTGATTTGGGGCTGCGCAAGGCCGCCGATTTGCCCGAAGGCGCGCATGGCGAGGAATGGCAGGTGCATGGCGGCGGGTTCTACCATATCCGCAAATATCTCGTAGCCCCCGCAGCCATGCCCGAGCATCTGACATGGTTCAAATGGGAAAGCTACGCCACCTGGCTTTCGGGTTTTGCGCTGCTGGCCGTGGTTTACTACGCCGGGGCCGATCTGTATCTGGTTGATGCAAATGTCTGGGATGTGTCACCGTTTGTCGGCATTCTCGCCTCTATCGCCAGCATTATCGGGGCATGGATTGTGTATGACCTGCTGTGCAAATCCCCGCTCAAAGCCAATGCAACCGCGCTGATGGTGCTGCTTTTCGCGCTGCTCGTGGCGCTGGCGTGGTTTTATACGCAAATCTTCACCGGTCGCGCGGCATTTCTGCACCTTGGGGCGATTACCGCAACCATCATGTCGGCCAATGTGTTCATGGTGATCATACCCAACCAGAAGATCGTGGTGGCCGATCTGAAGGCCGGGCGCGTGCCCGATGCGAAATACGGCAAAATTGCCAAGCTGCGCAGCACGCATAACAACTATCTTACTTTGCCTGTGCTGTTTTTGATGCTGTCCAACCACTATCCGCTGGCCTTTGCCACCCAGTATAACTGGGTGATTGCCAGCCTTGTTTTCCTCATCGGGGTTACCATCCGGCACTATTTCAACTCGGTTCATGCGCGCAAGGGCAAGCCGAACTGGACATGGGCGCTGGCCGCTATTCTGTTTGTCATCATCGCATGGCTGTCGACCGTGCCAGCGGTGCTGAGCGGCGATGAGCGCGCCGCCTTGCCCGACCGCGCCCAGCGCTACGTGGCTGCCACGGGGTTTGACGATGTGCACGATATCGTGCTTGGCCGCTGCTCCATGTGCCACGCGGCTGAACCGGCTTGGGATGGGATGTTATGGCCCCCCAAGGGTGTGGTGCTGGAAACCGAAGGCGAAATTGCCCTCTATGCCCGCGAGATTTACCTGCAATCCGGGCGCAGCCACGCCATGCCGCCCGCAAATGTTTCGTATATGAGCGTGGAGGAACGCGCGCAAATCGTGGCATGGTTTGAAGGTGCCTCAAATGGCCGTTGAAACCCTTTTGCGCGGCCGCGTGCTGCGCTTTGTAGCCGAACCGCAAGGGCCGGATGATGAAAGCAGCTATCTGTTTGATGAAGATGGCGGTGTGCTCATCGCCGATGGCAAGATTAAAGCCTGTGGTGACTATGCAAGCCTGCGCCAATCCGCCCCCGATGCGGCGCTGATCGACCACCGCCCGCACCTGATCTTGCCCGGCTTCATCGACACGCATTTGCATTTCGTGCAAATGCAGGTGATCGCCAGTTGGGGCGCGCAACTGCTTGACTGGCTCAACAACTACACCTTTCCGGCGGAATGCGAATTTGCCGACCCCGCCCATGGCGCCCGCATCGCCGATGCGTTTTTCGATGAAATGCTGCGCCACGGCACCACCACGCCCGTGGCCTATTGCTCGGTGCATCCGCAATCGGCCGAGGCGTATTTCACCGCCGCTGCTGCGCGCAATATGCGGGTGATCGGCGGCAAGGTGATGATGGACCGCAACGCGCCCCCGGCCCTGTGCGACACAGCGCAGCGCGGGCATGACGAAACCGCGGCGCTCATTGCCAAATGGCACGGCACGGGGCGGGCCGAGGTGGCAATCACCCCGCGCTTTGCCATAACCTCGACCCCTGAACAGCTGGAAGCGGCGGGTGCCTTGGCCAAAGCCCACCCCACATGCCCCGTGCAAACGCATCTCAGCGAAAACCATGACGAAATTTCGGCAACGCTGGGCCTATATCCCGATGCCAGAGACTATCTCGACATTTATCAGCAGCACGGCCTGCTTGGCCCGCGCAGCCTGATGGGGCATTCCATCCACCTCAACCCGCGCGAAAAAGGCGTCATGGCCGAAACCGGCACGGTGGCGGTGTTCTGCCCGACGTCGAACCTGTTTCTCGGCTCGGGCCTTTATGACGAGGCGGGGCTTGCCGCGGCTGGCGTGCGCCGTGCCATTGCCAGTGATATTGGCGGCGGCACCAGCTATTCCATGCTGCGCACGCTTGATGAGGGCTACAAGGTGCTGGCCCTGCGCGGCCAGAAGCTGACCGCGCTGAAGGCGTTTTACTGGATCACCCTCGGCAACGCCCGCGCGCTGGGGCTGGAAGACAAAATCGGCACGCTCACGCCCGGTTCTGAGGCCGATATCACCGTGCTGAACGCCGCCGCCACCCCCGCCATGGCCCTGCGCCATGAGCGTGTTCAAACGCTGGCCGAAGAGCTGTTCCTGCTTCAGGTAATGGGTGATGACCGCGCGGTGGTGGAAACCTATGCGGCGGGCGTGGCGCGTAAGCCGAGGTAGGGTGGTGCATTTCGCTTAAGATACCAAATGGCAACTTCGAGCCCAATTCGACCATTGCTGAACGCTCGATGAATCAGTAGAAAGCAACTTGCCGTCATCTGATGAAATTGAACCGATGACGGCTTAGGTTATGTCGACAATCCTGAGCAGTCGATCCTTAGGCAACTTCAAAGACACTTGCCATTAAAGTGCCAATGAACAAAATGCTGCTTCCTCTATTCAAAGGACACACAAAATGTCATCAACGAAGCAAGTGATCTGCCTCGCTCTGTTCTTTGTAGTCCCAATACAAGCATCCGCAGAAGCATGCGTCATGGTCGTGGACTCAGACGGAGTACAGACACCCACACTGGTGTACAACGGCGGGTTGTACACGCTCGAGCCAGCTTTTGAAGATTACAACTATATGTTGTTTGATGCGTGTAATGCTTGGGGGGCAACCATCGAAACCGGTTGTGACATCTACCCGATGATGGGCGCGATCAAGTGGAACGCTGTGGCCACAATATGTGATGGAAACAAGGTAATCGTTTATGACAGGCGGATTAGCGCGAATATTGGATATGAAGGTGCTCAAGCCGTGATTGCACACGAACTCGGCCACCATTTTTGCAACCACCTAAGTGTCTCCAGCTTAGATACTGACGAAAGTCATAAGCGGGAATTAGAAGCTGACAGGTTTGCAGGTGCTACACTTCGACGGATCGGCTTTGGCCGGGATGCGACGCTTAACATTCTACCCTTGCTTGGAGAACAGCCATCATTGAGCCATCCGGCTCGAACGGAAAGAGAAGTTGCGCTACTTGCAGGATGGGATGATCCTACTACTGGATTGGCATGTCTTTCGCGATAATGTTGATTGTGTGTATGAAGGTCTTCCACCAACTAAATGAGTTGAACCTAGCAAAACGGTCATTCCTCCAAAATAAATTGAACGGCGGAACCTTATGTCAGACGCGAAGCACACGGGCGGCGCGGCAAGGCTGTGCGTGTTGCCAGCCTTAGGCCCGCGCCGCGCTGCACCGTGGCACTCGGTGCTACTCCCAAAGCGCAGGCATTTGCAGGCCACAGGCGGCGGTGATGGTCCCGCTGGTCACCAAATCTGCCGCCAGTTCCAGATCGGGCGCAAGGTAGCGATCTTCGGCCAAGGGCGGGATGTGCTTGCCGAGCTCACCGAGCACGCTGGCCAGCGCAGGGCTGGTGGCAAGCGGCGCGCGAAAGCCGATGCCTTGCGCGGCGCAGAGCAGTTCCACCCCCAGGATCCGGTTGAGGTTTTCGGCCATTGGCAGCAGGCGGCGCGCGCCGTGGGCCGCCATCGAAACATGGTCTTCCTGATTGGCCGAGGTTGGCGTGCTGTCGGTCACGCAGGGGTTGGCGCGGTGCTTGTTTTCGCTCATCAGCGCGGCAGTGGTGACTTCGGCAATCATAAAACCGGAATTGAGGCCGGGATTGGGCGTAAGGAACGGCGGCAAATCATGGCTTAGCGTCGGGTCCACCATAAGTGCCACGCGGCGTTGTGCTATGGCGCCGATTTCGGCCATGGCCAGCGCGATCATATCGGCGGCAAAGCCCACCGGTTCGGCATGGAAATTCCCGCCCGAAACGATCAAACCGGCTTCAACGAGCACAAGCGGGTTGTCGGTGGCGGCATTGGCCTCGATTTCCAGCGTCGCGGCGGCCTGGCGCAGCACATCCATGGCCGCGCCGGTGACCTGCGGCTGGCAGCGGATGCAATAGGGGTCTTGCACGCGGCTGTCACCCTCGCGGTGGCTTTCGCGGATTTCACTTCCGGCCAGCAGGGCGCGCAGGGCGTCGGCGGCCTCGATCTGGCCGCGATGGCCGCGCAGCGCATGAATTTCAGGTTGCAGCGGCGCGGTCGAGCCCATGATCGCGTCGGTCGACATGGCCGAGGTCACCAGCGCCGTCTGTGCCGCCTGCCAGGCCGCAAACAGTGCGACAAGCGCCGTGGCGGTGGAAAATTGCGTGCCGTTGATGAGCGCCAGCCCCTCTTTGGGGCCAAGAACAACCGGCTCCAGCCCCGCTTTGGCCAGTGCGGCACCGCCGTGCATGGTCTGCCCGTCAAAGCGCGCTTCACCCTCGCCGATCATCACCGCCGCCATATGCGCCAGCGGCGCAAGGTCGCCCGAAGCGCCAACGCTGCCTTGCGCGGGAATGACCGGTGTTACGCCTTTGGCGAGCATGTTTTCCAACTGCTCGACAATCACCCAGCGCACGCCGGAAGCACCCCGCCCGAGCGAGAGCAGTTTGAGCGCCATCATCAGCCGCGCATGGCGATCGGGGATTGCCTCGCCCACACCGCAGCAATGCGACAGGATGAGGTTACGCTGCAGGGTTTCGGTGTCTTCCGGAGCGATTTTCAGGCTGGCGAGTTTGCCAAACCCGGTATTCACCCCGTAAACCGGCGCGCTGCCTGCCGCAGCTTGCGCGATCATTCCGGCGGCATGTTCAACGCTGGGGCGGCAGGTGGGGTTCAGCCGCGCGGCGGCATCATTGGCAAAAAGCGTGGCAAGCGCGCCAAGGCTTGTGGCACCGGGGTTCAGCATTTGTGTGGGCATGGTTGATCCTTCATCGCTGGCATGTGGCGGGAACCTACGCTTTGGCGATTATTATGTCTATACATTATATTGCGGATGTAAGACGGATGACCAGGGCCGAAAAATCTGCTGGCAGGGTGATTGGTGCATCGGTGAGCAAAGCTGTGCTGTGGGGTGCGAGCTTGTCAAAGTGCTGGGTGCTGAGCACGAATATCGCCACCGGGTCCGGGCCGTAAGCAACCGCGCCGCCCGTTTGCAGCGCCACCTCTGCCCGCCAGCGTAGCGGGTTGTAGATAAGGTTAAGGTCGCGAATGGGGCCGTTGAGCAGGGTGCCGTGAACGGCAACCTCGCCCGAAAAGGCAACGGGATGGCGGGGCAGGGCGGTGAGGGTTTCGCTCGGGGTTTCAAGCGCAATGCCGGCGCCGTCGATAACCGTGAGAATGCGCGCAAGGCCGGGGAAGGGTGAAAACGGGCCGTTTTGTGCCACCTCCGCCATGCTGAGCCGCCATGTGTAAGGGCTGGCGTCGGCGAAAATTTCATGGGTTACGCCGCCGCCGTTGCGCCATGGCATTGTGGTGTAATCCTCTGGATGGATGATCTGCATTGCCTGCGCTCCTCAGCCTGCTATCATCAGACATAATAGGGATATGTCTGCCAATATTGAAAGGGAAAGCATGGGCGTTGCGCGGGTGCAGTTTCGTGATGTGAAAGCCGAGATCCTGCGCCGGATAAGGGCCGGCGAATGGGCGCCGGGCGCGCTTTTGCCGGGCGAGGTTGATTTGGCCGCCGAATTTGGCTGCGCACGGGCCACAGTTAACCGCGCGTTGCGTGAACTGGCAGAAGATGGCGTGATCGACCGGCGGCGCAAGGCGGGCACGCGGGTGAAGCTGGTGCGCGCACGCCATGCCAAATTCACCATTCCGCTAGTGCGCGCCGAGGTCGAGGCGACAGGTGCCGCTTATCGCTACACGCTGATCACCCGCAAGGTTTGCCCGCCACCCGACTGGCTGGCCGCCCAGCTTGGCCTGAAAGCGCGCGCGCGGATGCTGCATGTTACCTGCATGCACTATGCCAATAACGCGCCGTTCCAGTTTGAGGACCGCTGGATCAACATTGCCGCCGTGCCGGGGGTGGAGGCGGCAGAGCTTGAGCAGATCAGCCCGAATGAATGGCTGGTGGATGCCGTGCCCTTTACCGATGTCGATTTGAGCTTTTCAGCCATTGCGGCCAGCGAGGCTTTGGCGCGTTACCTGCATTGCCAGCCCGCCGCACCGCTGTTTCAGGCGGAGCGCACGACCTGGCTGGATGGCATGCCTGTCACCCATGCGGTGCTGAGCTTTGCGCCGGGCTACCGCATGACGACACGCTATTAACGCAAGGTGCTACAAAGCCGGTTCGCGCTATTGCAGCGATTTTACCTAATCGGCCTGCGGCTTGGGTTTGCGCTTGAAGGGTTTGGCACCCGCCCCGGCCGGCGGGCCTTTCTTGAACGGTTTGTCGCCGCCCTTTTTGGCCCATGGCTTGCCGCCACCGGGTTTGCCGCCACTGGGGTTGCCGCCACTGGGCTTGTGCGGCTTGTCGGCCTTGTATTTCGACTTTGGCGCATCGGTGGTGCCGCGCCCGCGTGGCGTGAATTCTGGCGCGCCGGGCAGGCGGGCAATGCGAATGCCCGCGCCGATCATATGGTCTGGCCCGACATTGGCCATGAATTTATCGGCGATTTTGGCGTTGAGCTGGATGTAACTTTCATCATCCTGCAGGCGGATTGCACCTACATCGCGCCGCGTAATATCGCCCGCCTTGCAGATCATCGGCAAGAGCGCGCGCGGTTCGGCACCGCTATTGCGACCGGTCGAGGCGACAATCCAGACCGATTGTTCAAACTCGTCGCGCGGGGTGGGGGCGGCGGTAGCGCCGGGTGCCACAACGGTTACATCTTCTGGGGCTGATTTCGTATCGCGGTTCATGCGCACAAAGGCAGCGGCGAGCATTTCTGCGCCGTGTTTGTCGAGCAGCGATTTGATCATCGCCGCATCTTCTTCGCGCACGGGTTCGGCCAGCAACGGATGCTCCATCAGCCGCTCGTCATCACGCTTGTTGATCTCGTCCGCGCTTGGCGCGCTGACCCATGTGGGCGTGACGCTGGCAAAACCAAAAACACGTTCGGCTTTGCGCTTTTCATGGCCCTGCACAATAACCGCCGAAACGCCTTTGCGCCCCGCGCGGCCCGTGCGGCCCGAACGGTGCAGCAGGGTTTCGCGGTTGGTGGGCAGGTCGGCATGGATGACCAGTTCGAGGTTGGGCAAATCAAGGCCGCGCGCCGCCACATCGGTGGCAATGCAGACATTGGCGCGCCCGTCGCGCATGGCTTGCAGCGCATGGGTGCGTTCGGTCTGGCTAAGCTCGCCCGACAGGGCCACAACGCGGAAACCACGGTTGTTGAACCGCGCCATAAGGTGGTTTACCGTGGCGCGTGTGGCGCAAAAAACCAGCGCGTTTGTGGCATCATAATAGCGCAGAAGGTTGATGATCGCGTGCTCTTTATCGCCCTTGGCGACATTCACGGCGCGGTAGTCGATATCCAGATGCTGCTTGCTGTCGGACACGGTGGAAATGCGCACAGCATCGCGCTGGTAGGATTTGGCCAGCCCCGCAATGGGTTTTGACACGGTCGCCGAGAACATCAGCGTGCGGCGCGAATTCGGGGCCGAATCCAGAATGAATTCCAGATCTTCACGAAAGCCGAGGTCGAGCATTTCGTCGGCCTCGTCCAGCACGGCGGCGCGCAAACCGCTCAAATCGAGCGCGCCTTTTTCGATATGGTCGCGCAAACGCCCCGGTGTGCCAACAACGATATGCGCGCCGAATTGCAGCATTTTGCGCTCGGAGCGGCTATCCATGCCGCCAACGCAGCTAGCAAAACGTGCGCCCGTGCCAGCGTAAAGCCACATCAGCTCGGCCTTGACCTGCATGGCAAGCTCGCGCGTGGGGGCGATGATCAGCGCAAGCGGGCGCGCGGCGGGCTCGAACTTGTCGGCATTGCCCAAAATGCCTTCGGCCAGTGCAAGGCCGAAGGCCACGGTTTTGCCCGAGCCGGTCTGCGCGGAGACAAGTGCATCGGCTTGGCCAAGGTCAGAGGCGATCACTGCCTTTTGCACCGGTGTCAGGGTTTCATATCCACGGTCGGCCAATGCCGATGCCAGCGCCGGATGCACGCCTTCAAATTCGCTCATGTCATTTCTTTCCAGATCGGGCCATAGATCGAGCCCATGCCCGCTTAGCCGCCAGCCTAGTGGCGCGGCCCCATTCCGGCGCTGCCTATCGCGGAAAGGGCGCACTGTATAGGGTGTGCATGTCGCAGGTTGGCATTTGGCGCAATATTGCCCATTTTGGCACGATTCATCTTGCTTGTTTCGTTGAACGCGCCGTGGCATTTTATTGATATGTTTGAAAGTCGGGGGGAACATGGCCTATCTGGATTCTATCCGTGTGTTTGTGCGCGTAGTCGATTTGGGCAGCATCACCGCTGGCGGGCGGGATTTGAGGCTGTCGCCCGCCGTGGCCAGCAACCGCATCAAGGCGCTGGAAGACAGGCTGGGCATCCGCCTGTTCAACCGCACGACCCGGCGTTTGACGCCGACCGAGGCGGGGCGGCAATATTACGACCATGCGCGCCGCATTCTTGATGCGCTTGGCGATGCCGAGGCGATGGTCGCGGGGTTCTCCAACAAACCCAACGGTGAAATCCGGGTGACCGCGCCGCTGGGCATCGGGCGGCGGATTATCGCTCCGCTGGTGCCTGCGTTTAACGCGCTCTACCCTGATATTCAGGTGCGGCTGCGCCTGTCCGACCGCAAGGTTGATATTTTTGCCGAGGGGGTGGATGTAGCCTTTGTGCTGGGCACTTTGCTTGATAGCGATATGAAGGCGCGCAAAATCAGCGATTGCCCGCGCATTCTTTGCGCCTCGACCGCCTATTTGAAATCTCATGGCACGCCCGTTGTGCCAAGCGATCTGACCACGCAAAAGCACCGCTGCCTGTTGCTGCGCTTTCCCGGCTCGGCGGGCAATTCATGGATGCTGCAAACCGAAGACGGACTGCAAAAGGTATCTGTTTCTGGCCCCTATGACGCTGATGAGGGCGATGTGCTCACCGATTGGGCGCTTGCAGGGCATGGGATTGTCAACAAACCGCTGTTCGAAGTGGCCGGCCATATCAAAAGCGGGGCTTTGGTGCGGGTGCTGGAAGATACGCCGCCACCGCCTTCGCGCTTTGCCTGCCTTTACCCGCATCGCCGCCTGCAAGACCCGAAGGTGCGGCTGTTTGTGGACTATATGATCACCCAATGCCGCAACCGCGTTGTGCAGATGAACGGCTAGAAAAACCGTTGCAGAAAAGCCGCAAAAAAGACTATCAAACCCCTTGACCTTCCCGTGGCTGGAACCCTTATGTGAAGGGCCATAGGGGGCATTATGACCAGTTTATCACTCGAATTGAGTAATATGAGCTGCGCAAGCTGCGTGGGGCGGGTTGAAAAGGTGCTGCGCGCCCAGCCGGGGGTTGGTGCGGCAGAGGTCAATCTGGCAACCGGCACCGCCACGCTAGAGTTTGACGGGCCTGCTACCGCTCTATCCATTGCCAATGCTGTTGGCGAAGCGGGCTATCCGGCGCGCGAAGTGCAAGTGGAAATAGCCGTCGAGGGCATGACCTGTGCAAGCTGTGTGGGCAAGGTAGAGCGCGTGCTCACAGCCCAGCCCGGTGTGCTTTCTGCCAGTGCCAACCTTGCGCGCAACACGGCCACAATCCGCTATCTGGCGGGTGTAGCAACACCGGCGGGGTTGGCCGAAAAGGTTACAGCGGCGGGCTACAAGGCGGGTGCGACGCCTGACAGCACCGATGAGCGGCAAGCCCGCTATGACGCCGAGCATAGCGCCTTGCGCCGCGATACATTGCTGGCTGCCGCGCTAACCCTGCCAGTGTTTCTGGCGGAAATGGGTGGCCATGTCTGGCCCGCCATCCACCACTTCATTGCCAACAGCATTGGCATGCAGGCCAGTTGGGTAGTGCAGTTTGTGCTCGTCACGCTGGTCATGGCGGTGCCGGGGCGGCGGTTTTTCATCCATGGTTTGCCAGCTTTGTTGCGCGGCGCGCCCGAAATGAACAGCCTTGTTGTGGTGGGCACTTCGGCGGCATGGGCCTATTCCACGGTGGCCACCTTTGCGCCACAGCTTTTGCCCGCCAATAGCCGCGCGGTCTATTTCGAGGCGGCGGGCGTGATCATTGTGCTGATATTGCTTGGCCGCTTGCTGGAGCACCGCGCCAAGGGCCGCACGGGGCAAGCCATTCGCAAACTCATGGCGCTGCGCCCGAAAACCGCGCTGCGCATGGAAAATGGCACAGCGATCGAGGTGCCCTTGGATGCCGTCGCCCTGAATGACCTGCTGCTTGTGAAACCCGGTGCCGCAATCCCCACCGATGGGGTGGTGGTCGAGGGGCGCTCGGCGGTTGATGAATCCATGATCTCGGGCGAGCCGATGCCGGTGGACAAGGCTGAGGGTGACCATCTCGTGGGTGGCTCGATCAACGCGCAAGGCGCGCTGAGCATGCGCAGCACCGCCGTGGGGGCCGATACCGTGCTGTCGCAGATCGTTCATATGGTCGAGCAGGCGCAGGCCAGCAAGCTGCCTGTGCAGGCATTGGTTGACCGTATCGCCGGAGTTTTCGTGCCCGTGGTGATGGGCATTTCAGCGGTGACCCTGGCTGTATGGCTGCTGGCAGGTGCGGGCATCGGGGCGGCAGTTGTTGCCGCTGTGGCGGTGCTGATCATCGCCTGCCCCTGCGCTATGGGGCTGGCAACGCCCACCTCGATTATGGTGGGCACGGGGCGGGCTGCGGGCATGGGGGTGCTGTTTGCCCGTGGTGCCGCCATGCAAAGCCTGCGCAACACAGACCATGTTGCGGTTGATAAAACCGGCACACTGACCGAAGGCCGCCCGTCTTTTCAGGATTTTGTGCTGGCCGAGGGGTTTGACGCTGATGCGGTTCTGGCAAAGGTCGCGGCAATCGAGGCGCGCTCGGAACACCCTATCGCGCAAGCAATCGTGGCCGAGGCGCAGGCGCGCGGGCTGAAACTGCCCGCGCTGATCAACTTTGAGGCCATCACCGGTTATGGCGTTACGGCGCGCGTTGATGGTGATGACATCGCCATAGGGGCAGACCGGTTGCTCACCCGCCAAAACGTTGCGCTTGGCGCTTTGGAGGCGCAAGCGCGCGCCCTGGCTGGCGAAGGAAAAACGCCGCTTTATGTGGCGCTGAACGGCAAGCTGGCCGCCCTGATCACCGTGGCCGACCGTATCAAGCCCGGCACGCCAAAGGCCATTGCCGCAATGCACGCGCTGGGGCTGAAAGTGGTTATGCTCACCGGCGATAATGCCGCCACCGCCGCGCATGTGGCCAAAGAGCTGGGCATTGACGATTTTCGCGCCGAGGTGCTACCGCAAGACAAGGTGGCCGCCCTGCGCAGCCTGCAAGATGAGGGCGCGGTCGTGGCCTTTGTGGGTGACGGTATCAATGATGCACCTGCGCTGGCCGCAGCCGATACCGGCATTGCCATTGGCACCGGCACCGATGTGGCCATTGAATCTGCCGATGTTGTGCTGATGTCGGGCGAGCTTGGGGGCGTTGTGAAGGCGATTGCGCTGTCACGCGCGGTGATGCGCAATATCACGCAAAACCTTGTCTGGGCGTTTGGCTATAATGTGCTGCTTATACCGGTGGCGGCGGGCCTGCTTTACCCGTGGTTCGGATTGCTGCTTTCACCGGCGCTGGCGGCGGGGGCAATGGCGCTGTCATCGGTCTTTGTGCTGGGCAATGCGCTGCGCCTGCAACGGGTGCGCCTAAAGGAGGTGTCATGAATATCGGGGAGGTTTCCAAAAAGCTGGATATGCCTGCAAAAACCATCCGCTATTACGAATCAATCGGCCTTGTCACACCGCAGCGAAGCCAGAACGACTATCGGCACTATCGGCTGAGTGATGTGCATAAACTCGGCTTTGTGGGCCGCGCGCGCGCGCTTGGCTTTAGCGTTCAAGACTGCCGCCTGCTGCTCGCGCTATATGGGGATGATACCCGCGCCAGCGCCGATGTGCGCAAGCTTGCCGGCGCGCATTTGGCGCAGATTGATGCCAAGCTGGCGGCGCTTGCCGCCATGCGCGAAACGCTGGCGCATTTGGTGTCGTGCTGCGCGGGCGATACCCGCCCCGACTGCCCGATACTGGAAGATCTTGCGGGCGGGCAGGGTTAAGCAACAAACCCAAAAATTCGCGAACTTCACAGCTCAATGCGCTGAGTTGTTTCGTTGCCTTAAAGCAAACTGCCAAGAGCGGGAGCCATTGCGATATTTTGGCGCATAGGAGCCGGAAAAACGGCTGGTCATCTCGAATCCGCCACTCGTGGTCGCGTCAATTTTATTGCCCAATCGCACGGCGCGGTGGATACATTTCCTAAGTATTCCAGGGCCAGTAGTTGTCACTGGATTACCCAAGGGATTTTGAGAAACCATGGCGATAATCTCTTCGACACAAGACTCCATTATTTTTGATTTTGGCTGCGCGAATAAAACGCCGTTGTAAATGGAACCTTGAGGTTGACTAACGTTCAACCAAAAATGATGAGACTTTGACCAGCGGCTCATATATTCTAAAGCGCCATTCATTGGCACCATATCAGAGTCGATATAGACACCACCTCGTTCATAGAGTTCGACAACTCGGAACAGATCTGACTTCATGGCCGCATGCCAACAAGTATCGTAAGTTTGAACTCCATCGCTCCCAACAGCGCATTCGATAATACTTCGGCCTTCTTCTTCATTGAATAGCTGGTAATTCTCGTTTCCTACTAGGTCCTTCCACTGCTCCATCGCGTTCGCAACATCCGGTGGCGGATTATTGTCCCAAAACTGAAAGATTCGCATTGGTTTGCCGTTTATGGAGTCAACTTGCGCCTGTCGGTTTGTTCTAAAATATAGGTTCCAAAACGACTTTATGCTATAAACCTCGTCGCTTTTTAAAAATTTATCCAAGTGCGTGTAATCTATTTGGTTGAAGGCGTGGTCAAAGATAAGTGTATCTAAAATGTTGTATTTGTGATCGATAATCTCTAAGATTTTTATTGCCCTTAGTTTTGCATCAATCTGGTCATCACGAAGGCCGCTCACGATGTTCAGCACACTTAGAAGGTAGAGTCTGGATTGCTCATTACTCATATTAATAAAGAACGTATCCAGTCCATCGGCCTTGCGGCCGAGTAAAATATGAAGGCGAATTATATCAAATTTATGTTTCGTCACTGCCCGTGAATCTCCAATAGTATTTAACCAATCTTAATAGTCTGCATTAGACGGACGCATTGTCTTTAGCACGTCTCAACTAGCGTCACGAATCTGTGATCATTTTAGTATAGTTCCTAATTGGATTGGGTAAAATAATGCGGCGCCTACTCCCCATAGGGCACCCAGATGTTTTTGACCTGCGTTGCTTCACGGCGAAACGCGCAACCGGCGCCTTGCTGCGGGTCGGCCCAATCGCGTTCCATACCGTCATTTACCCAAGTGCGTTTGAGGTTGCCCGCCGAGGCGGTTTCGACCATTTTGCTGCCTTCGGACGAGCCGAAATACCACATCGCATCGACATTGCCGTGTTCGGCGAGCGTTTTGGCCAGCGCATCGCGGTTGCCGGTAACGATGTTTACCACACCGCCCGGCAGGTCGGAGGTTTCAAACACCTGATACATATCAAGCGCGGCCAGTGGCTGGTGCGCGCAGGGCAGGGCGACCACGCGGTTCCCAAAGGCAATGGCGGGTGCGATGAGCGATATGAAGCCCAGCAGCGGTGCCTCATCCGGCGCAGCAATGCCGATCACGCCCATCGGCTCGTGCATGGCAAGGGCAACGCCGCGCATGGGCACGGCATGCACCGCGCCATCATATTTGTCGGCCCATGCGGCCCAATGAAACAGCCGATCGATGCTGGCGGCCACCTCATCGGCACCATCGGTGCCGCCGGACATTGCATTTAGCGTATGCGCGAACTCGGCTGCGCGCAGCGACAGGTTTTCGGCAATGTAGTAAAGCACCTGCGCGCGCATATGGGCCGTGGCTTTGGCCCATGCACCTGCATTTGCCGCCGCCTCGACGGCGTTGCGAATATCTTTGCGGTTGCCTTCGCCTACCTGACCGATTTGCACGCCTTTGGTGCCAAAAACAGGGCGGTCATAGGCACCATCGGGGCGGGCCTGCTTGCCGCCAATGTAAAGTTTGCGGGTCTGGTCCACCGTTGCGGTCAGCATTTTTTGCATATGCGCTTCGTTGTTCAGCACAAGCTTGACGGGCCTAAGTGCTGTTGCATAGCGGGGTTTGAGATATTCAAACATCCCCTCGCGCCCGCCTTCACGGCCAAAGCCGCTTTCGCGATAGCCGCCAAAACCGGCTGCCGCGTCAAACATATTGGTGCCATTCACCCAGACGATGCCGGCCTTCAGTTTGGGCGCGATATCCAGCGCAAGGTTGATGTTTTCGCTCCAGACACTCGCGGCCAGCCCGTAGCGGGAATTGTTGGCAATTTCCACCGCTTCGGCAGGTGTGCGAAAGGTCATCGAAACCAGCACCGGGCCGAAAATTTCTTCCTGTGCCACAGTCATCGCAGGCTCGGTTCCGCTCAGCAGGGTGGGCGGGTAAAAGCAGCCGCCTTCGGGCATGGCAATGTCGGGCTGAAAAAGCACGGCACCTTCGGCCACACCGGCAGCGACCCGGTCCGCGATCTGGTTGCGCTGCACGGGGTCGACAATCGCGCCAATGTCGATGGATTTATCAAGCGGCGAGCCAACGCGCAGCCTGCCCATGCGCGCCTTGATTTTGGCAAGCAGCTTATCGGCCACACTTTCCTGCACGAGCAGGCGGCTACCGGCGCAACAGACCTGCCCCTGATTGAACCAGATTGCATCAACCAGCCCTTCCACCGCGCCATCCAGATCGGCATCGTCAAACACGATGAAGGGCGATTTTCCGCCAAGCTCCAGTGTCAGCTTCTTGCCCTGCCCGGCGGTTTGGCGGCGGATGATGCGCCCGACCTCGGTCGAACCTGTAAAGGCGACCTTGTTCACATCATGGTGGCCGGAAATGACAGCCCCGGTCGCGCCCATGCCTGTGACGATATTCACAACACCTTCGGGCAGGCCCGCCTGCACGCAAAGCTCGGCAAACAACAGCGCAGAAAGCGGCGTATATTCGGCAGGCTTTAGCACCACGGTGTTACCAGCGGCCAGCGCGGGCGCGATCTTCCATGACAGCATGAGCAGCGGGAAGTTCCATGGAATGACCTGACCGGCAACACCAGCGGCCCGATGGTGCGGAAACTCGGCCTCCAGCAACTGCGCCCAGCCTGCATGATGGTAGAAATGGCGGGCCACCAGCGGAATGTCGATATCGCGGCTTTCGCGGATGGGTTTGCCATTGTCCAGTGTTTCGACCACGGCCAGAAGGCGGCTGTTTTTCTGCACGAGCCGGGCAAGTGCGTAAAGGAACCGCGCACGCCCCGGCCCGCCAAGCGCTTCCCATGCGGGTTGGGCTTTGCGCGCGGCGGCAACGGCAGCGTTCACGTCGTCTTCACCAGCGGTGGAGACCTGCGCGAGCACTTCGCCTGTCGCAGGGTTGCGGGTTTCAAACAGGTCATCGGGTGCGGTGAATTTGCCATTGATGAAATGGCCAAACGTGTAGTTATGGCCTTCAAGCCAAGCCTGCGCTTCGGCAGAGCTTTCGGGGGCGGGGCCGTAATCCATGGTTTTGAATGCGGTCATAATATCCATTTCCGTCTCCGATCAGGCCATCGCGTGGCGGTTGGCGGCCGAATAGGCGCCGGTGACATGGTGTTCCAACTGGCGTTCGATATCGCCCAGCAACGACGAGGCACCAAAGCGAAACAGCTTGGGTGTCAGCCAGTCATCGCCCAGCTCTTCCTTGATGAGTGCAAGGTAGCCAAGGCTGTCTTTCGCCTTTGAAATGCCACCTGCCGGTTTGTAGCCGATCTTGTAGCCGGTGAGCGCGTGGTAGTCGCGAATGGTGCGCAGCATAACCAGCGTGAAGGGCAGGGTGGCGTTAACGCCTTCCTTGCCGGTCGAGGTTTTGATGAAATCCGCCCCCGCCATCATGCACACCCAGCTTGCGCGGGCGACATTGCGTAAGGTGCCAAGCTCGCCAGTGGCCAGAATTGCCTTTACATGCGCATCGCCACAAGCAGCGCGGTATTCGGCCATTTCGTCATAAAGTGCCGCCCAATCGCCGCACAGAACATGGCGGCGCGATATCACGATGTCGATCTCGCGCGCCCCGGCCGCGACCGAGGCCCTGATCTCGGCAACTTTCAGATGATGTGGTGTCAGCCCGGCGGGAAAGCCGGTGGACACCGCCGCAACCGGAATGCCGGTGCCGGCGAGTGCCGCGACCGCAGGCGCGATCATTTCGTGGTAAACACAGACCGCACCCGTGGTCAGCTTCAGGCCGGCAATGCCCATAGCGGCCACAAGGTCGGGGCGCAGCGGGTTACGCGCCTTGGCGCAAAGGCGGCGCACACGGCCCGGCGTGTCATCGCCCGCCAATGTGGTGAGGTCCATGCAGGAAATCGCCTTGAGCAGCCATGCCGCCTGATGTGCCTTTTTGACCGTTCGCCGCCCGCCAAGCGCTGCACAGCGCCGCTCGACCGCCGACAGATTTACGCGTTGCTCTGCCACAAGGTCGAGGTTGAGCGCCATGCCTGTATTGCGGCTTGGGCGCACCAGTTCGGTGCTGTGGTTCTGGACTTCACTAGCCATCGGACTCCTCCGGCGAATCGCAGTTGCTGCTATCTTGTCCGGACAACTTATGTGATGATTTCAAAATTTGAAACAAAAATCATGGCTATTGCCAATACAAGTTTGCCAACATAGTATCTTGTCCATACAAGTTAGGGCTCGAACATGATCACTCGCGCAACCCCCGTTCCGCTCTATCACCAGATTGCCGAGCATCTGCGTGGCCAGATTTCCAGCGGCATACTTCTGCCTGCCGCCAAGCTGCCTTCGGAACATGCGCTCTGCGCGGAATTCAAGGTGTCGCGCTCGGTGGTGCGGCAGGCTTTGGCAGCACTTGTGGCCGATGGGCTGGTCGAAACGCAGCGCGGGCGCGGGGCGTTTGTGCGGGCGCGCCGCGTGCCGGTGGCCTTGCAAGCGCGGCTCGACCCGCTGCAAACCGAACTCGACAAGGCAGGCTTCAGGCTTACCACACGGATGCTCGCGCAAAAGTTGATTGATGCACCTGCCTATATTGCCGAACAAATCGGCGATAGCCGTGCGATTTACCTCAAACGCCTGCGCTATGCTGACGGGCAGATCCTGCTGCTTGTTGAAAACTACATTCCCTACACCCGAACACCCGATTTGCTAAGCTTTGAGGGGTTTGAAACCACCTCGCTCTACCAGCACATGCAAGCAAAATACGGGATTATCGCCACGACGGGCCGCCGCTTGCTTGAGGTGGGGCGCACCCCCGGCGATGTGGCCGAACTGTTGGGGCTGGAGCCCGGCTCGCGCGCCATGTTCAACCGAGAGATTACCCGCGACCAAGCCGGCACTGTGCTGGAATATTACGAAAGCTGGCACCATCCCGACCATACGCAACTGGCAATCGAGCTGCGCCGAGACGCTTAAATCAACGCCAATAAGTCATCGCATTCTGCACGGGTAACATCGAGCGGCGGTGCTGTCGTCGGCCATTTACCAAATGCCCAGCTCCATTTCAGCCATGCCCGATCAGCGCTTTGACTTCCAGAAAGTCGTGGATGCCCCAATCGGCGTATTCGCGGCCATTGCCGGATTGTTTATAGCCACCAAAGGGTGCGAACAAATCCCATTCCGGCGCATTGATCTGCACCTGACCGGCGCGCAACTGGCGGGCCACATGGCGCACGCGGTCCATATCCTTGCCCTGCACATAGGCGGCAAGGCCGTAAACCGTGTCATTCGCCATGCGTACGGCGTCCGCTTCGGTTTCATAGGGCATGATCGACAGAACGGGGCCGAAAATTTCCTCGCGCTCGATGCGCATGCCGGGGCGCACGTCGCCAAACACGGTGGGGCGCACATAATAGCCTTGGTTGAGGCCCGCCGGGCGGCCGGGGCCGCCAGCCACAAGGCGCGCGCCGTCTTCCAGCCCCGCCTCGATCAACCCTTGCACCTTGTCATACTGCTGCTGGCTGATAACAGGGCCGATGACGGTGGTTTCGGCCATAGGGTCGCCCACAATGGTCGCAGCGGCGGCGGCGGCGGCAATGTCACAGGCACGTTCATGCAGATGGGCGGGCACCAGCATGCGGGTGGGCGCATCGCAAGACTGGCCAGAATTGGCCATGACCGCCTCGACACCGCCGGTGACGGCTGCCTCCAGATCCACATCATCCAGCAAAATATTGGCCGACTTGCCGCCAAGCTCCTGGGCTACGCGTTTCACGGTATCAGCGGCGTTTTTGGCCACCAGAATGCCCGCACGGGTCGAGCCGGTGAAAGACACCATATCCGCCTCGGGGTGGCCCGACATGGCGTTGCCCGCCACCGGGCCATCGCCGTTGATCATGTTGTAAACGCCCGCAGGCACGCCGGCCTTGTGCATGATTTCGCTAAACAGCAGGCCCGATAGCGGCGCGATTTCGCTTGGTTTCAGCACCATCGTGCAGCCTGCCGCCAAGGCGGGGGCCACCTTGCAGGCGATCTGGTTCATCGGCCAGTTCCACGGGGTAATGAGCGCGGCCACCCCAATCGCTTCATGGATGATCAGCGTATCACCGCGGCGGCTTTCAAACGCCATTTTCTCAAAGGCTTCGATGGTTGCGCCAATATGCGCCGAACCGGCCCAGACCTGTGCCTCCATGGCAAAGGCAGATGGTGCACCCATTTCGGTGCGGATGGCATCGGCCATGTCTTGGGCGCGGGCTTCATATTGCGCCAGAATTTCGCGCATGAGTTCCAGCCGCTCGGCTTTGCTCGTCTGGCTGAAGGCGGCAAAGGCGGCGCGCGCGGCACCAAAGGCGGCATCCACATCGGCCTGATTGGCCAGCGCGATGGTGGCGCAGGTGGCTTCGGTTGCGGGGTTGATCACGTTGAGCCGTGCGGCAGAGTTTGGTTTTACCCACGCGCCGTTGATGTAAAACTCTTCGTTATGCATGGTGTTCCTCGTTTTGGGGCTGATGGGGTTTTTGTGCATGGATATGCGTTGGGCAATGCTCGCCGCTTTGTAGCACAGGCAGCATGCGCGTCCAGATTTCGATGTTATGGTCCACGAATTCTGTGCCAAGCTGGGCGGTTGCCGCATCATAAAGCGGCCCGCGCATGCGCGCGAGTTCCAGCGCGGCGGTTTCCTGATACCACAAATTGCGGCTGGCCAGCGAAATTTCTGTAAATCCGGCCTGCGCCAACGCATCGGCATAGCGCGCTGGGCTGGCCATGCCGAAAGCCAGCCCTTCAGCGGCCAGATAGGCCTGCATTTCGGGGCTTGGGGGATTGTCATGGCCGATAAGCCAGTCAGACGCGATAAACCACCCGCCGGGGCGCAGCACGCGCGCCACCTCGGCCATAAGCATGTGTTTATCGGGAATATGCACGATTGAGTCTTTGGAAAAGACAATATCAAAGCTGGCAGGGCCAAAGGGCAGCGGGCCGGGCGCAACTTTCGCCAGACCGATCCGCCCTTGCAAACCGGCACTGGCAATGCGGGTGCGGGCATGCTCAAGCACGGGGTCTTCCACATCTATGCCGGTAACAAAGCCTGCATTGTGGTCGCGCACCAGCGCAACATCAACGCCGCCCGCGCCGCAGCCGATATCAAGCAGGGTTTTGCCCTTCAGATCGAACCCGTGAACGAGCCGCGCCACTTCCTTAGGGCCGCCGGGCGACAGGAAACCATCGCCCCATACCAGATGCAGCATGGCGACAAGATCGTCGGAATAAAGCGGTGCGTCACTCACGTTTCAACCATCAAACTGTGCGTCGCGATAAACTTCTACGCCTGCCAGCAAGGTTGCAAGCACCTTTGTTTGGCCAATCGTGAACGCATCGCGGCGCGTGATATCGCGGTTGATGACAATCAGGTCGGCATAGGCGCCCGCATCAAGCATGTCGCGCAGCGCGGGCCACAGGGCGTTGGCGCGGCGCGCAGCGCATAATCGCCAATGGCATGGATATGGATTTGAAAGCGCGCCGCATCGAGCGCGGTGAACAGCTCGGCGATCTTGGCGGGTGCAAACATCAGCGGCGCATTGCCGCCGGGGCTGTCATGCGGGGTGGCAAGTGCTGTGCCGGACACACGCAAAGTCAGGCTATGGCCATTAGCCAGATCTTCCATCGGCCAATTGTCGAGTGCATTCAGCCCGATATCGGGGGCAAGCGCGGGCGGTGTTTCGGCAAGGGAAAGAAAAATCAGCCCGTTCCACAGCATGTGGTGAACCTTGTGCAGCCCGTGTTCTGCCTTGTTGAAATCAGCGGTCGGGGTGGCAAAGGCGGTGGAGACCAGCCGCCCGTCAAACCCGTAGGCCCATGCGTGGTAGGGGCAAGTGATGAGCTTGCCGTTCAGCGGCTTTTCGTCCAATTCGCAGAGCTCGGCCCCTCGGTGGCTGCAAGTGTTGTGAAAGGCGGC
The DNA here is from genome assembly GCA_040880065.1 of Paracoccaceae bacterium. Taxonomy (GTDB): domain Bacteria; phylum Pseudomonadota; class Alphaproteobacteria; order Rhodobacterales; family Rhodobacteraceae; genus Abyssibius. The sequence continues at coordinate 20,950 of JBBDJE010000008.1, forward strand.
AATGTCACCGCCTGCATTGCGGCACAGAACAAGGGTTTCGTCCGCCAGCTTCACACGCCGCATGGTGCCAGCGCGAAGGTCGGCCAGCCGCCCAGCATATATCCAGCTTTGCCCCCAAATGCCTGCCTGTTCGCGCGCAAACCATGCGGGCGCAAAATACGCCTCTGCCGGAAGGCCCTCCGGGCAATGGGTCAGCAAAGGCAAGGTGGCTTTGTGCATCTCTGTCCTTAAAACTGGCCGGGCGGGGTGGCGCGGCGGCGGGCGGGGTTGAAAAACGGGCGTTTGGTGGGCGTGGCTTTGAGCATCAGCTTGACATATTGCAACTCGCGCAGGGCATAGACCTCAACCCACAGGTTGCCGGATTTCGCATCGTCATAGGGGCGCTTGATCTGGGCAATGGCAAGGTTGCGCTTGGTGGTGGGCGACCAGATAGCGGCGGTGATATGCCCGACCTCGTGCTTTTTGTCGTGGTAGATTATCGACCCTTCGGTCGAGACATTCCCCTCGATATCCAGCCCCACCAGCGCCCATTTCGCGCCAGCAGCCTTTTCAGCCAGCAGCGCGCGGCGGCCGTTGAAATGGCCCTTGTCCCAGTCGATCATCCAATCGAGCGCCAGTTCGAACGGCGAGCGCACGCGGTCTTCGCGCAAGGCCTGATCGGCGGGGATAAAATCCATATTGGTGATGATGAACCCGGCCTCGATGCGGGCCATATCCAGCGCATGCGTGCCAATCGGGCGAATGCCCCACGGCGCGCCTGCCGCCATCAGCCCGTCCCACAGGGCCAGCGCATGGGCGGGGTCGCACCACAGCTCATAGCCCAGATCGCCGGTAAAGCCGGTGCGCGAAATGCGCAGTTTGCCTCCCTCAAACGGCAAATCAACCATGCGGAAGGGTTTCAATGTATCAATAGCAAAACCCATGGCGCGCAGCACATTGGCGCTGCACGGGCCTTGCAGCGACAGGGCCGCAATCTCTTCGGTGACTTCGGTAATGGTTACATTGTAACCGAATGCGGAGTCATTCAACCAAGGCAAATGCCGTTCCTGACAGCAGACCAGAAAATCATCCGCGCCCAGCCGGAACAACGTTCCGTCATCCAGAATTTTGCCCGCATCATCGCACCAGATGGTGTAATGCACCGCGCCCACGGCCAGTTTGGCCGCATCGCGCACGCACAGCCGGTTGATATAGGCCAGCGCATCGGCGCCCTGCACGGAATATTTGACCATTGGCGTCAGGTCATAAACGCTCGCACCATTGCGAATGGCGGTATATTCCATTTCATGGTCGTCATAGGCGAGTGCCGAAACATAACCGCCCCAGTTGCCCCATTCGGCCAGCACATTCGCGGCCTCCATGCGCGCATAAAAGGCCGAGCGTTGCAGCGGTTGCTTGTAATGCTGGTTCATACCGCGCCCTTTCCCGACAGAATGCGTAGGGCGGCATTCCAGCCCGCAGCACCGGAAATGCCGCCGCCAGGGTGACTGCCCGCGCCCGCAAGCCACAGGCCGGGCAAGGGCGTGGCATATTGCGCAGCACCATAGGTGGGGCGTAAAAACAGCATGTTTTCAACCGCCAACTCGCCATGGTGCCAATTGCCGCCGACCATGCCAAAGCGGGCCTCGATGTCTTGTGGCATTAGCATTTCGCTGTGTTCAACCAGCTTGCCAATGCCGGGCGCAAAGCGTTCCAGCACGGCCAGCGCGTTGGTCAGCATTAGCTTGCGTGCCGCCTCCAACCCGCCTTTCGGGTCATGCGGGGCGAATTGCACAATGGCGGAAAGCTGGTGCTTGCCGTCGGGTGCATGGCCGCCCTCATGCGCTGAGGGCATGATGATTTCCATCACTGGCGCCTTAGGCACCTCGCCATATTTCACGGCATTAAAGGCGTTTTCAACCGCGTTGACGCCCGGCGCAATCAGCAGGCGCGATTTCAGGTCGGCACCGCGAAAATCGGGTGCGGATTTCAGCCCGAGATGCAGGCGTGCCGCCGCCCCGCGGCTTTTGGCACTACGGATGCGGCGCAGAAATTCAGTGTCCAGATGCGCGGGGCCAACCAGCCCCAGCAGCGTGGTTTTGGGGTTGATGGCGGAAATGACGTTTTGGGCGAAATATTCGTCACCATTTTCCAGCACAACGCCGGTTGCGCGGTCATCCCTGACCGAAATCTTGGTAACCTTAGCGTTACAATGTAACGATACGCCCGCCGCCTCGGCCGCCTTTTGCATGGCGGCAGCAACCGCGCCCATGCCGCCTGCAGGCAGGGTAAGGGCGGCGGGTTTGCCTGCGCCGGAACTGGCCAGACGGTTCAGCAGCAAGATCAGCGAATTGGGTGAACGCGGGCCAAGCCATGCGCCAAGCGTGGCATCAAAGGCCAGCGCACCGCGCAAGCGCTCATCGCTCAGGTCATCCTCGAGCACATCGGCGATATTGATCAGGATCATCCGCAGAAATTCACGGAAATTCTTGCACCCAAGCCGGCGGACACCCCAGCCAAGCTGCCCCAGTTTCAGCATCGGGTTGCCCGCGCCGCGCGCAATGCGCGGTGGGCTGAGTGCCTTGAACGGGGCCAGCACGCGCGCAAAATCAACCAGTTTGGCATGCAATACGGCATAGGCTTCACGGTCGAGCCCGGCCCCGTCGCCGGAAAGCGAAGCACCGTTTATGGTCAGATGCGCGCCGTTTTCAGCAAGCGCCACGGTATCAAGGTCGCGGCTGGCGTAAGAAAGCCCGTGATCTTCAAGCGCCATGCCGTGAAGCACCCGACTGTCCAGCGCGTGCAGCACATGGGCAAGGCTGGTGGGGTAGCCGGGGGCAAACTCATAGCCAGCCGCACCGCCGCCCACGCCTGCGCCTGCCTCCAGCAATGCCACGCGCGCGCCCGATTGCGCCAGTTTTGTGGCGCAGGCCAGGCCGTTGGGGCCAGCCCCGATGACGATATGGTTAAAAGACGGCATAGGCATCGCTTATCTGGTTGGGGCCACGGGTTTCGCGCAGGATTTCGGCGGCAGCATTGCGCCCCGGTGCGCCCATAACGCCGCCTCCCGGATGGGTGGACGAACCACAGATCCACAAATCCTTGATGGGCGAGCGGTATTGCGCATAGCCCGGCACAGGGCGGTTGAACAGCAACTGATCAAAGGTCAGCTCGCCTTGAAAAATGTTGCCTTCGGTCAGGCCAACCTCGGCCTCAAGCTCGCGCGGGGTGCGCACTTCGGCATGAAGGATGAGGTTCTTGAAGCCGGGGGCATAATCCTCGATCTGGTCGATCACCGTTTGGCCAAAGGCATCACGATCGGCATCGCTCCAGTCGCGGCCTTCAATTTTGGGCGGGGCGTATTGCACGAAACAACTCATGAAATGCTTGCCCGGCGGGGTCATCGTCGGGTCGATCATTGTCGGGATCATCATGTCTTGAAACGGGTCGCGGCTGAAATGGCCAGACTTCCAGTCATCATAGGCGCGTTCCATCCGCTCGATGGAATCGGTGAAATGCAGATCGCCTTTATACATCGGCGCGCCCTCGGGCAGGGCGGTAAATTTCGGGGCAGCGTCGAGCGCGATATTGAGCTTGCCGGAGGAGCCGCGGATTTTGAAATTCTTCACCTGCCGCACAAAATCACCGGGCAGATCGCTCTCATCGACATGCCTAAGGAAGGTGCGCTTTACATCCATGTTTGAAACAACGCGGTTGCCCATGAACGTGTCGCCATTATCCAGCGCCACGCCGTAAGCACGGCCGTTCTTGACCAGAACCTTGGCCACGCCGGACCCTGCGCGAATTTCGCCGCCCGCATCTTCAAAACTGGCCTTTAGCGCCTGTGTGATCGCGCCCATACCACCGCGCGCAAAACCCCAAGCCCCAACATTGCCATCTACATCGCCCATATAGTGATGAAGCAAAACATAGGCCGAACCCGGCGACATGGGGCCAAGGGCGGTGCCGATAATAGCCGAAACCGCCAGATAGCCCTTGATCACCGGATGCTCGAAATACTCATCCAGATAGTCGGAAATGCTCATCGTCCAGAAGCGGATCATTTCGTAGATCTGGCGTTCGGACATTTCAAACAGCTTGCGCCCGAGATAGGCCAGCTCTCCAAGGTCGCGCGGGCGAAGGCGGCTCGGGTCGGGCGGGGTGCGCATCAGCAAGGGGCGGATGAAGCGGCAATGGCGCATCACATCGCGTGAATAGCGGTCATAAGCTTCGGCATCACGCGGGGAATGGCGGGCAAATTCGCGCCGATTGGCATCATGGTTGCGATGCATGGCGAGATAGCCACCATCCTGGGTGAGCACAGCACCGCCCTCATAGGGCAGAATTTGCAAGCCATATTTGGGCAGTTCCAGATCGCGCATGATTTCGGGGCGAAACAGGCTGCTGACATAGGAACAGTTGGAATAGGTGAAGCCGGGGTAAAGGCTGCGCGATACTGCCGCCCCGCCGACCCAGTCATTCTTTTCCACAACCAGCACGCTTTGCCCGGCACGCGCCAGATAGCTGGCCGCAACCAGACCGTTATGGCCGCCCCCGATGATGATGGTGTCATAGCGGCTCATGATTTGGCGGCATCCTCAAGGTCTTGCAAGGTTTGGTCCACGGCAACTTCCACAGCTTTGAGCGTGTCATTCAGGCAGGATTGATCATGCGCTTCACACATAAACCAAGGCTCACGGCTATCGGGCTCGACGATGATACCCAGATCATGCAGATGATGGGCCATCGTGTCGTAGAAAGTATAGTCGGACTTTTTCCAGTCGCGGTAATTATCTGGTGCTTTTTCAGCAAAGAACAGCCCGAACATGGAATCATGCCCCGTGAAGGAATGCACGATGTTGCGGCTATCCAGAATGTTGGCGATGCCGTTTTGCAAACGCTTGCCAGAGGCGGCCAATGTTGCGAGCGCGTCGGTTTCATCCAATATGCGCAGGCATTCTTCTGCCGCCGCCATTGAAACCGAATGCGCCGTGTAAGTGCCGCCATGGGCCGCGCCGTTCGCGCCGAATGTGCGCATGATTTCCTCGCGCCCAGCGATGGCGGCAATCGGGTAGCCGTTGGCCATGGCCTTGGCAAAGGTCGAAATATCGGGGGTGACGTCCAGCAGCGACTGGATGCCCCCGCGCGCCACACGAAAGCCGGTTTTCACCTCGTCGATGATCAGCAACACACCATATTCGTCGCATAGTTTGCGCGCCAGATGCACATAATTCGGCGTTGCGAGAATGCCGCAGCAATTGCCCTGAATGGGTTCGATCAGCATGGCGGCCATGGTGTCGCCGTAGCGGCGAAACACGTCTTCCAGGCGCTGCATGTTGTTCATGGGCACAAGGTGGGCAAGAGTTTTCAGCGTTTGTGGAATGCCTTTGGAATAGGAGATGACCTCGGGGTCGCGGTTGCTGGTTGCCTCCCAGTCCTCGACATCGGCCATCCACATCGCGGCGTCAAACAACCCGTGATAGCCGCCCTCGACCAGCAAATAGCTATCGCGCCTCGTATGTGCGCGCGCAAGGCGTAGCGCGGCCATCACCGCCTCGGTGCCCGAATTGGAATAGCGCACAAGGTCCATCCCCGGCACCATTTTGGCAATGCGCGCGGCCACGATAAGCTCACGCTCGGTTGACAGCGCGAATACACCGCCAACCTCCATGCCCTTGCGGGCGGCGGCATCGACACGTTCATCGCCGTAGCCCAGAATGGCAGGGCCATAGCCAAGGCGGTAATCGACATAAGCGTTGCCGTCGATATCCCAGATGCGCCCGCCCTTGCCGCGTGCAACATAGATCGTGCGATCCTCGCCCCAATAGCGAAAGGACGAGGCCACGCCCAATGGCAGGCGCTTGAGCGCGCGCTGGAACTGGGCGTTGGATTTGGCGAGATTGCGCTGCGCTGCGAGGGGCATATAGCGTTCCATAAATTGAATTTTGCGGCAAATCAGGTTTCTGAATCGTGTGCTACAAGCATCGCCGGATTTTGACTGGGCTGTCAATCAGAATGTTGACTGGATTGTCAGTCAGAATTATGAGACAGTGCAATATAACACTGCAGATTGTAAAAAACATGCTGCAATGCAGGCGGAAAACCATTATATGCCGCGCTGAAACTATGGCAGGACCAATGATGACCGAGGCCGCCGAAGCAACCGATACCCAGCCGCCGCGCAAGGCCAGCCGCGATGCACGGCGCACGCAGTTGATTGAATCGACCATTTCAACACTGGCCGAGAAAGGCTATGCGCGCACCACGCTGACCGATGTTGCGCTGCGCGCAGGGCTGTCACACGGTTTGGTGAATTTCCATTTCAAAACCAAAGACAACCTGCTCGCCGAAACGCTGGTGTTTTTGGCCGAGGAATATCGCACCAACTGGACCAGCGCGATGGAAGCGGCAGGCCCGCACCCGGCGGCCCAGCTTCACGCCATGATCACTGCCGATTTTGCGGATGAAATGTGCACGCATGAACGGCTGTCAAGCTGGTGCGCGTTTTGGGGCGAGGCGCAAAGCCGCCCGCTATATCAGGAGCATTGCGGCAATAACGACCTGCGGCACATGCAGGTAATGGAGGCGCTGTGCGCAGCGCTGCTTGGCCAGTTGCATCGTATCGAAAACGCCAAGCGCATCGCGCGTGTTATTCGCACCTGTAGCGACGGTGTCTGGCTGGAAATGATCAACATGACCACGCCCTACGATCGCGCCGAAGGCAAGCGCACCATGCTTTGCTGCCTTGCCGCGTTTTTCCCCGAATTTTTTACCCCAGAAGGTATGCGCCCGCTAGACGGTGTGCAGGTATAGATTGTAGTCAACCTCGGAAATGGTGCGCGCAACGCGGGCATATTCGGCCTCTTTGATGGAGGTAAAGGTCAGGTGCATATCGACCCCCAGCGCGGATTTCAGAAAATCCGATGCCTTTGCCGCCTCGATCGCCCCGCGCCAGTCCACCGGAATTTGCGGTGCGTCCTGCCCGTCTTCATAGCCGTTGCCGGTGGTTTCCGGGCCGGGGTCGATCTTGTTTTCCAGCCCGTGGCGAATGCCGGCCAACACAGTCGCGCCCACCAGATAGGGGTTGGCATCCACCCCCGAGGGCCGGTGCTCGATTCGCCGTGCAGCGGCATCGCCCGCCGGAATGCGCAAGGCGACCGAGCGGTTATTCACCCCCCATGTAGGCGATACCGGCGCGTAAGACTGGTTGGCAAAGCGCCGCCAGCTATTGGCGTGCGGCGCGAAAACCAACATGCTTTCGCCCATCGTGGCGCGCAGCCCGCCAATGGCATGGCGGATGGTGTCGTTCCATGCGCCTTTGACTTCTTCGGCAAACACGTTTTTACCGGCGTTATCCTGCATTGATACATGCAGATGCATGCCCGAACCAGCATAGGCTTCGATCGGTTTGGCCATGAAACAGGCGGTCACCCCGTGGGCGCGGGCCTGTGCGCGCACGATGCGCTTGAGGCGGATCAGGTCATCGGCGGCCTGCATGATGTTTTTGCGGTAATGCAAGGTCAGTTCATACTGGCCCGGCGCGTATTCCGAAATCAGGGTTTCGGCCTGAATGCCCGCCGCATCGGCACCTGCGTAAATATCGGAAAACAGCGGCAACATTCCGTGCAAATGGTCAACCGAATACACCTCGGTTTTATGGCTGGCACGCCCGTCCAGCACGTCGCGCGCTGGTTGCACGCGGCCATCGGCATCGCGCGTGTTGGCCAGCAAAAAGAATTCCAGCTCGAACGCGCCAGCCGGGTGCAGGCCTTCGGCGGCCAGCGCATCGACCTGGCGTTGCATGGCGTGGCGCGGGTCGGATGTGATGGGGCTGCCATCGAGCGCATACATGCTCATCAGCACTTCGGCGCGCGGTGGTTTGGTGTTGTAGAGCGGCTTGAGCGTGCCGGGAATGGGCCATGCATGCACATCGCCATCGCCACTGTCCCAGATCAGTCCGGTTTCATGCACATCTTCGCCGCAAATATCGAGGCCAAGAATGGAAATCGGATAGTTGCGCCCGCTTTTGTAAACGCTCGCCAACTCATGGCGGCGAATGATCTTGCCCCGCCCGATGCCGTTGGAATCGTGCAATACCACGTCAATGGCTTCAATTTCCGGATGCGCGGCCAGAAAGGCTTCGGCCTCGGCAAGGTTGCTGCCCGAAGGGCTATTTTTGGGGCTCATGGCAATCTCGATCAAATGGGGTAAAAGCAGACGCGCGCCAGCCATATCCCAGCCGCATTGGCGCAGCAAGGCCAGCGCTAGCGCCAGTGATATTGCGGCACATGATAGCCAACATCTTCTGTAACCTCATATTTCGTTTTGCATTGCGTGCATTGCACTTGCATTTCGCTATGGCCCGCGAATTTTGTATCGCGCAATAAGCTGAACTGCGCGCCATGGTTGCGCGGGTTGCCGCGTGCGGTCTTGCAGGCGCAGGCGGGTGGTGCGGGGCTGCGCATTTAAAGCGCCTTGCCAAGCTGCACTTGTGTGTCATCAAGCGCGGGCTCCAGCGGGGTTTGCAACACGCCACACGCAATGGGCCAATAGCCGGGAATGGCCTTCATGCGGGCCGAAACACTGGCATGCAGCCTGTCGCCACGGCCCGCACGAATATAGCGCGGCTCGCGGTTCAGAAAAAACCGCGCCACGCCGCTATTTGGGCCAAGCATGGGGGCGGATGGGTCGGTTTGAAACCGTGTGCGCCAGTCATCGGGCAGGGGCAGGCCGCAACGTTCTGCCCGTTCCAGCATCCAGACCAGCGGGATGTTTGACAAAGGGCGGTAGGCTTGCTCATTTTGAACCTGCCCGCCAACATCAGCATGGGCACCGGAAAACCAGACCTGTTCCATATGACCCGACCAGCCTGGCATGGGGTTCCAGGGTATGGGCGCATATGAGGTGCGGTTTTCATCCAGTGCCAGCGCCTGAAACGCGTTGCGAATGAGCGGTGAAAGATGATGGTTGTGAAAGTCGGTCACCATGGGTGCCAGCCGCGACAGAATGGGGTAGGGGATGCCAAGCGCCTTGACCGTATCCCAACAGCCGATCATCTCGATACTGACCGAGGAACGATGCGTATAAAGGCGGGTAAACACACGGGCTGCGCGCGACAGGTCTCGGGTTTGGTAGTAGCGATAGGCCATTTCAACGCGCCGTGGGTTCACATGTTCGGCGCGGATCAGGCCGACACGGTCGATCAGCCCGGCGATGGAGCGCACGGCATAGGCCCCGCGCGAATAGCCAAACAGCATGATCCTGTCGCCCGGCTTGTAGTTTTTGCACAAATGCCCATAGCCTTGAATAATCGACTGGTTCACTTCCAGCCCCGAGGCGACATCGATCCATTTGCGCCAGCCGCGGCCCTGCACCCCGGGGTCGTAGGCTAAACTTACATTGGGGTTATTTGCGCCTTGCAGCAGCTTGACCAACAGCCCGGCATTGGTTTCCTGCCCGTCATTCATACGCGAAAGCGTGCCGTCTATCACATAGACAAGGGTTTTGGGGCCATGGGTTATGGGCGCGTTACTCATAGCGGCCTGCAATCATGCTGCACGCGCTGATTTTCGAAACCCTGCATTTATTCCCCCGCTATCCGATGATCAGACTACGAAGTTGAGCAGGTGCGTCTAGCCTAAAATACGTGCCTCCTCAGGAAAGCCTGCGCACGGTTGCGGTTTCAAGCGCGCCGTAGCCGTTAAACAGCGCTGTCAGCCCGATCACATAGGCACCCATGGCCGAAAACAGAATATAGTCACCCTCGCGCAGCGTGTCGGGCAAGGTGAGGTCCAGCGGCAATTTGTCGATGGAATCGCAGGTTGGGCCAAAGGCGTGGCGGGCCACGTCCTGGCCTTGGCGGATCGTGCCTTGGCTGGTCAGCACACGCTGGCCGCGCGGCAGGTCCATGGCGCGAAACTCGGCAAGACCGCCATAAATCCCGTCATTCAGATAGACCGTATCGCCGCGTAGCGATTTGACGCGCACAGCAAGGCCAAAGGCCGAAGCCACCATCGCGCGCCCCGGTTCGCAGGCAAGTTCAGGCGCAGTTTCAAAAGCGGCCATTGCCGTGCGGATGGCGGCGAAATGCGCCTCAAGCCGGGGCGCGCCACCGGCTGTATCGCAGGGAAACCCCCCGCCGACATTAAGCGCCCTGATTTGCACAGCAGCGCGTTTGGCAATATCGGCGGCGGTATGAATATAGGCGGCATATGCTCCCGCATCATCGCATTGTGTGCCGGGGTGGAAGGTAAGCGCCGGTTGTGCGCCGGTTTTGGCCACCGCTTGCAGCAGCGCCACCGCTTCGCTGGGCGTTGCCCCGAATTTTGCCCCGAAATCATAGGCGGCACCGGCCACCGGCAGCTTGAAACGCACGGCAATCTGGCAGTTTTCATTGATGTGGGGCAGAATCTTTTCAAGCTCGCCCATCGTGTCAACCGACCAACTGGCAATGCCCGCCGCCGCTGCCGTGGCAATTTCAGCGCGTGAGCGCACGGGGTTATGGTAGTGCAGCCGGATATCGGGCGAAAGCGAGCGCACAAGCGCAATTTCATCGGGCGAGGCCACGTCGAACCCGTCAATCCCCGCAGCAATCAACTGGGCCAGCACGCGCCTGTCAGGGTTGGCCTTGACCGCATAGGTCACCAACCCCGCAAAGCCGTGGCGAAAGCACTGGAAAGCGGCATCAAGCGCCGAGGGCACAAAGAAATGCACCGGCTGGTCGGGCTGCATATCGGCCAGATAGGCATCGGGTGTATCCCAGATATGGGTGTGATCGGTCATCATAGCCTCAATCGCTTTTTGGGTCAGCATGCGCTGTTGTGGCGATTCTGCCATAAATCTGCGTCGATATGACTGGACTTTATGACGAATAAACGAAATTCTTCGGGCGATATGACGAAGCCAAAGGCGAAATGATGCTAGACCTTGATGAAACCGACCGGCGGATGCTGGCGCTGCTGGCCAGCAATGCGCGCCTGTCTGTAACGGCGCTTGCGCGCGATCTTGGAATCGCGCGCACAACGGCGCAGGCGCGGCTCGACCGGCTGGAAAACCGGGGCATCATCGCGGGCTACGCGCTGCGGCTTTCCGACAAGGCGCGCGCGCAGGTCATTCGTGCCACGGTTCTGGTGCAGATCGAACCGCGCAGCCAGGCGGGCATTTTGCGTGCGCTTGGCCGCATGAGCGAGGTTGAGGCCGCCTATACCACGTCGGGCCGGTTTGATCTGACGCTGGAAGTCGCCGCCGCCAACCCCGAGGCGCTGGATGCCGCGCTTGACCGTATTGCCGACCTTGTTGGCGTGCGCGGGCATGAAACGCTGGTGCACCTTTCCTCCAAGATAGAACGCCGCATCGGTTAGGCCTTTTCCTTGGCGCGCACAAAAGCTAAAACCCGCCGAGCCTGAACCTGCCGCATATGTCCGAACTGGAATGAATGATGACGATGGAAAAAACCTTTGATGCCGCCAGCGCCGAACCGGCGATCTTTGCCCGCTGGATGGAAGCGAAAGCCTTTGCCGCCGGCGCGAATGCCAGGCCTGGGGCCGAGCCGTTCTGCATTATGATTCCGCCGCCCAACGTGACCGGCAGCCTGCATATGGGCCATGCTTTCAACAACACCTTGCAAGATATTTTAACCCGCTGGCACCGGATGCGCGGCTTTGATGTGCTCTGGCAGCCGGGGCAAGACCATGCGGGCATTGCCACGCAGTTGGTGGTTGAAAAACAACTGGCCGCAGCGGGCAATGAGGGGCGGCGCGAAATGGGGCGCGCGGCGTTTATTGAAAAGGTTTGGGCGTGGAAGGAAAAGTCCGGCGGCACGATCATCAACCAGTTGCAACGCCTCGGCTGTTCCGCCGACTGGGACCGTAACGCCTTTACCATGTCCGGCGCGCCCGGCGCGCCAGAATCGGAAGAGGGGAATTTCCACGATGCCGTGCTGAAGGTGTTTGTTGATCTTTACAACAAGGGGCTGATCTATCGCGGCAAGCGGCTGGTCAACTGGGACCCGCATTTTGAAACCGCGATCTCCGACCTTGAGGTCGAGAATATCGAAAAAGACGGGCATATGTGGCATTTCAAATACCCGCTCGCGGGCGGGGAAAGCTATGAATATGTGGAAAAGGATGAGGACGGCAACGTCACCCTGCGCGAGATGCGCGACTATATTTCCATTGCCACCACACGGCCCGAAACCATGCTGGGCGACGGGGCGGTCGCAGTTCATCCATCAGATGAACGTTACGCCCCAATTATCGGTAAATTATGTGAAATTCCGGTTGGGCCAAAGCAGCATCGCCGCCTGATCCCGATCATCACCGATGAATACCCGGATGCGGCCTTTGGCTCGGGTGCGGTAAAGATCACCGGCGCGCATGATTTCAACGACTATGCCGTGGCGCAACGCAACACCATTCCCTGCTATCGGCTGATGGATACCAAGGGCGCAATGCGCGCCGATGGTGCCGCTTACGCCGATGAGGCAGGCAAGGCACAGGCCATTGCGCAGGGCGGTGCGTTTAGCGTTGAAAGCGTCGATGCGATCAACCTTGTGCCCGAAGCCTATCGCGGGCTGGACAGGTTTGCTGCGCGCAAAAAGGTTGTGGCGGATATTGATGCCGAAGGCCTGATGATCATGGTTGAGGACAAGAAGATCATGCAGCCCTTCGGTGATCGTTCCAAGGTGATCATCGAGCCGATGCTGACGGATCAGTGGTATGTCGACGCGAAAAAACTCGCTGGTCCGGCGATGGATGCCATCAATGAAGGCCGCACGCAGATTTTGCCGGAACGCGAAAAGAAGGTTTATTTCCACTGGATGGAAAACATCGAGCCGTGGTGCATTTCCCGGCAGTTGTGGTGGGGCCATCAGGTGCCGGTTTGGTATGATGACGACGGCAAGGAATTTTGCGCCGCAAGCGAGGCGGAGGCGCAGGTCATGGCAGGCGGCAAAACCCTGACGCGCGACCCCGACGTGCTCGACACATGGTTTTCCTCCGGCCTCTGGCCCATCGGCACGCTGGGTTGGCCGAATGACACCGAGGAGATGCAGCGTTATTTCCCGACATCGGTGCTGATCACCGGGTTTGACATTCTGTTCTTTTGGGTTGCCCGCATGATGATGATGCAGCTTGAGGTGGTGAAGCAGGAACCCTTCCACACCATCTATCTGCACGCGCTTGTGCGCGATGAGAAGGGCGTGAAAATGTCCAAGACCTTGGGCAATGTGATTGACCCGCTGGATGTGATTGACGAGTTTGGCGCCGATGCGCTGCGCTTTACCATGACTTCCATGGCCGCCCTTGGTGGCACGCTGAAGCTGAGCACCGAGCGCATTGCCGGCTATCGCAATTTTGGCACCAAGCTTTGGAATGCCGCGCGCTTTGCCGAAATGAACGAATGCAAACCGGTTGCTGGGTTCGACCCCAAAGCCACCACGCAAACCGCCAATAAGTGGATTGTGGGTGAGACTGCGCGGGCGCGCGAGGCGGTGGATGCCGCCTATGACAGCTACCGTTTCAACGAGACGGCGCTGGCGCTTTACGCCCATGTGCGCGGCACGTTCTGCGACTGGTATGTCGAATTTGCCAAGCCGCTCTTGCAATCGGATGATGCGGCAATCGTCGCTGAAACCCGCGCCACAATGGCCTGGGCGCTTGACCAATGTCTGATTTTGCTGCACCCGATCATGCCTTACATGACCGAACAGCTTTGGGGCGATATTGCCGAACGCCCCAAAATGCTTGTCCATACCGACTGGCCGACCTACACCGAAACCGATTTGGCGGATGATGAAGCCGATAAGGAAATGCGCTGGGCGATTGGCCTGATAGAGCAGATCCGCTCAGTGCGCGCCGAAATGCACATCAATGCGGGCGCTAAAATTCCGATGCTGCGCCTATCGCTCGACGCGGCGGGGCGCGCGGCCTATGCCCGCAACGCCGTGCTGATCGAGCGGCTTGCCCGTATTGCCAGCCTGGCCGATGCTGATGCCGCCCCCAAAGGCGCGATTACCCTGCCGGTTGAGGGCGGTGCGTTTTGTCTGCCGCTTGGCGATATCATTGATGTGGCGGCTGAAAAGGCGCGGCTTGAAAAATCCATCGCCAAGCTCGCCGGTGAAATGGGCGGGCTGGAAAAGAAGCTGGCCAATGAAAAATTTGTCGCCAACGCGCCCCAAGAGGTTGTGGCCGAAAACCGCGCGCGGCTGGCACAGGCCGGTGATGAGTTGGGCAAATTGCGCGCGGCGCTAGATCGGATGGCGGCAATTGGCTAGGGTTTAGCGAATCGCGCAGCCAAAGGGGGCTCAACATGCGGATATTCAGGGCGGTGTTCATATTCACCGCATTCGGGGTGGTCGCCTATCTGGTGGTCAGCGGCAAAATGAGCACCTATGCGGCTGAAAGCAGTTCCGCCAATTTTCAGGACCTGATGGCCAAAACCGAAGACAATATCGGGCTGACACTGGCTGGCACGGTGATTATGGGCATTGGCGGTGTGCTGGCCTTTTTGTCGATGATCTTTTCAAGCAACCGTTAAGGGGGCGCCATGGCGCAAATGCCTAAAATTGGCCTTGGCACCTGGCCACTGAAAGATGCGCAATGCCGCGAAGTGGTCGCCTTGGCGCTGGAGCTTGGCTATCGCCATATCGACACCGCGCAGATGTATGACAACGAGGCGGCGGTCGGCCAAGGCATTGCCGATGCCGGGCTGGACCGTGATGCGCTGTTTGTGGTCACGAAAATATGGCCATCGTCGCTGGAAGACGGCTCGGCGCTCGCGCGCACGCGCGACAGTATCAAAGCACTTGGCGTGGGCGCGGTCGACCAGCTTTTGGTGCATTGGCCAAGCCCGAGGCTTTCGGTTGAGCAGATGATAAAACCACTGCAACGGGCGCGCGATGCGGGGCTGGCGCGCAGTATCGGTGTTTCAAACTTCCCGTCGGGCTTGCTGGCAGAGGCGGCGGCGCTGGAGAAGATTGCCACCAATCAGGTGGAGTTTCATGCCCTGCTTGACCAGCGCAAGCTGCTGGCCGTGGCCAATGATCTGGGCATTCGCCTTACCGCCTATATGCCGATTGCGCGCGGCAAGGTGCCTGACCACCCCATCGTGCAGGACATTGCCACAGCTCACGGCGCGCAGCCTGCGCAAGTGGCGCTGGCATGGGTTATGGCCAAAGGGGCAACGCCGATCTGCATGTCAACCAAGCGTGATAATCTGGCCGGAAACCTTGGTGCTTGTGAAATTGTTCTGGCGGCAGATGACATTGCAAGGCTCGACACGCTTTCCAGCCCCAGCCAGCGGTTTTGCGAGCGCGTTAGCGATAATCCGGACTGGGATAGCTGATGAACGCCCCAAAGCTTAGCCCCTTGGCTGAAACCCTGCCAAGCGCCGTGCCGTTTGTTGGCCCCGAAACGCAGGAACGTGCGCGCGGCAAGGGTTTTGTGGCCCGTCTTGGCGCAAACGAGAGCCTGTTCGGCCCGTCACCCGCTGCCATTTCTGCCATGGCCGCCGCCGCGCAAGATGTATGGATGTATGGCGACGCGGAAAGCTACGATCTGCGCGTCGCCTTGGCCGCGCATCATGGCATTGGCTTTGACAATATCGTTATGGGCGAGGGGATTGACGGGCTGCTTGGCACGCTCGTGCGGCTGATGGTGGCGGCGGGCGACCGTGTTGTCACATCCGAGGGTGCATATCCGACCTTCAACTACCATGTGGCGGGCATGGGCGGGGTGCTTGAAAAGGTGCCCTATAGCGATGACCGTGAAGACCCGGCGGCGCTGGTTGCCCGTGCAAAGGCATGTGGCGCGCGGCTTGTCTACCTGTCCAACCCCGATAACCCAATGGGCACGTGGCATGACGCGGCCAGTATTGCCGCGATGATCGAAAGCCTGCCTGAAAACTGCCTTTTATGTCTGGATGAAGCCTATATCGAAATGGCGCCACAGGGCACGGCACCTGCGTTCAATTGCAATGATCCGCGCGTGATCCGCATGCGCACATTTTCCAAAGCCTATGGCATGGCGGGCGCACGCATCGGCTATGCGATCGGGGAAACGCAAATGGTGCGGGCCTTCAACAAGCTGCGCAACCATTTCGGGGTGAACCGTATTGCACAGGCTGGCGCGCTGGCGGCTTTGGGCGACAATGCCTATCTGGCCGATGTGCTTGGCAAGATCAAGACGGCCAAGGCACGGATTGCTGAAATTGGCCGCGCCAACGGGCTGGTGCCGCTGCCCTCGGCCACAAATTTTGTAACGCTTGATTGCGGGCGCGATGGTGATTATGCCCGCGCTTTGGTGTCGGCTTTGGCGGCTGAAGATATTTTTGTGCGCATGCCTTTCGCTGCGCCGCAAAACCGCTGTATCCGCATTTCCGCAGGGCCGGATGATGCGCTGGATGCGCTTGCTGCAGCCCTGCCGCGTGCCCTGTCAAAGGTGAAATGACCATGCTGCGCCCCGAATACCTTACCTCTGAAGCCTTCGCGCCATTTGGCGATGTAATCGAGGCCAAGCCGCAAACGGCCGTTGAAATCAATGCAGGCTACACCACGCGGTTCCATGCGCTGGCGCGGGTTGAAACTGATGATGCGGCGATTATCTCGATTTTTCGCGGGCGGCCCCGCGCCTTGCAGGCCGCAATGCTGGAATGCCACCCGCTCGGCAGTCAGGCCTTTGTGCCGCTTGGCGGGCAGCCTTGGCTGGTTGTGGTGGCCGAAACGCCCGACGCAGAAGCCTTGCGTGCGTTTTACTGCCGGGGCGATCAGGGCGTGAACTATCGCGCGGGCATCTGGCACCACCCGCTGCTGGTGCTGGGTGATGCGCAAGATTTTCTGATTGTCGATCGCGCCGGGGAAGGGCCGAACCTGCAAGAGGTATTTTTCGACGCGGTTGATATTGCCCCCGCGCCCTAGAGCCTGTCGCGTTCATTTTCATTCACCCGCCATGCTCTAGCTTTTTGATAACGCATGTTTAACAAGCAAAAAACCGGTGCACACTTTTGTTGCAACATGCCTTAGGCGTTTGCGGCAATAACCTGCACAGCGGCATCAATGCCGCCCGCACCATGCGCTATGCCGCAAGCGATAAGCCCTGCCTGTAGCGTCGCAAGGCCGCCAAGCAGCATGGGCGGGTTCATATGGCCCATATGGCCAATGCGAAAGGCGTGTGTGCCGTTGCCAAATTCGGGCGTATCAAAGCCGATGGGCTTGCCCAGCGTCAGCCCGGTTTGGTGGCGCAGCCAGTGTTGCAGGGCAATACAATCGGCCCCTACCGCGCGCACGGTGGTTACAGCGCGCGAGCGTTGGGCGCGGTTGGCGATGTTCAGGCGCAGCGGCCCGCCAGTGCGCCAAGCCTCAACCGCGGCCCAAACGGCTTGTGCGAATATCTCGTGGCGGCGGAACACGTTCTCCATCCCTTCGGCCAGCAGCAGGTTCAGGGCTTCGCGCTGGGCATACAGCAAATGCGTGGGCGTGGTGCCAAAGAAATACTGGTAATACATGTCGGGGTTTGCACGATCGTTCCAATCCCAATACGGTGAGCGATCGGCCTTTTGGCGCGCGCGGGCTTCGGCCTTTTCATTGTAAAACACATAGCCAATGCCCGGCGGGCACATCAGCCCTTTCTGGCTGGCGGTCAGCATGACATCGACACCCCAGGCATCCATTTCAAAGCGCTCGCAGGCAAAAGACGCCACGCAATCAACCATGAGCAGCGCGGGGTGGCCGGCTTCATCAAGCGCGGCGCGGATAGCGGGAATGTTGTTGCTGGCGGAGCTGGCCGTATCGGTTTGCGTGCACAAAACCGCCTTGATGCCATGCCTTGTGTCTGCACGCAGCGTTTCGGCCAGAACCGCGCCATCGGCGGCGCGGTCGCTGCCAAAATGCAGATAGGAAATATCAACGCCCATTCGCTCGGCGACATCCGCAAAGCCTTGCGCAAAATGGCCGGTATGCACAATGAGCGCCTTCTCGCCCGGGGCAAACACATTTTCAAGCGCAGCTTCCCAAGCGCCATGGCCGTTGGCAATATACATGGCCAGTTGGTGCTTTGTGGCGGCGATGGTTTTGAGGTCGGTCACAATGCTTTCGGTCAGATCGACGATCGGGCCATCATAAATGCTGGGGGCGGCGCGCATCATGGCGGCAAGCACCGAATCGGGCATCACCGAAGGGCCGGGAGTGAGGTAAAGATCGCGACCGGATGACAAAGACATGGTATTCCCTCATAAGTTTCGCGGCTGACATTATCCTGCAAGGCGGCGGCGTCAAGCGACGGTTGTGATGCGCGGCGGGCGCGAATATGTAGGGGCGTGGCAAATGGAGTGCGGCGGATGAATACCTATAAACGGTTATGGCGTGGCTGGATGCGGCGCTATCGCGGTGCGGTGCTGCTGGCGCTTTTAGGCATCGTCATTTCAGCGGCGGCTTCAGCGGGTTACGCCAAGATTATCCAGCTTATCATTGCGGCTTTCGAGGTGAAGTCGGTTTCCGTCATCTGGTGGGGGCCGCTGCTGGTGCTGGCGCTGACCACCTCCAAAGGCATGGGCACATGGCTTTACCAATGGTCCAGCGGCGGGGCATTGGCCCGCGCCGAGGCCGATTTGCAGGGCGATATGTATGCCAAGCTGGTCCATGCAGACCTTGACCGTTTGCAAACCGAAGCCCCGGCTGGGCTTGCCAGTCGCTTTACAGCCGATATCCAGCTTGTGCGCATGTCGGTGGCGCAAATCTTTCAGGGCGTCTCTTCGGTTCTGATACTGGTGTTCACCGTGTTTGCCATGCTTACCATCGATGCCATTACCACGGCCACGCTTGTGGCGCTGTTCGCGCTTGCTGTTTTGCCGGTCAACCGGCTTGGGACGCGCGCGCATTTACTGTCGCGCGATACACAAAAACAGGTCGCGCAGCTTACGGGCGATGTGGCCGAGGCGCTGGACGGCATTCGCATGGCGCGCACTTACCAGCTGGAATCACACTTGCAAAGCGGCGCGCGCGGGGTGTTTGGCCGCCTGCGCGAGCTTAAGCTGGGGCTGATTTCGGCGGAAAGCCGCATCGCCCCGATGATGGAGACCTTTTCCGGCCTCGCGATTGCCGGGCTGCTGGTGATTGTCGGCTGGCGGCTGAATGCCGGTGCGACAAGCCTTGCCAATTTCATGGCGCTGATGACCGGCTTTGGCGTTATCAGCCAGCCCGCCCGCCATTTGGGTAAAACCTTTGCATTGGCGCGGCAGGGCGAGGCGGCGCTGGAGCGGATTTTCGCGCTGCTCGATCTGGAGCAGCTTATTGCCGACCGGCCAAATGCGCAGCGCATAGACCGCGCCAAAGGTGGCTTGGCGTTTCGCGATGTCGGCTTTAGGTATCCGGGCGGGCAGGTGGCGCTGGATAAGCTGAACCTGACCATAAAGCCGGGGCAGAAAGTGGCCTTTGTGGGCCGGTCCGGTGCTGGCAAGTCAACCGTGTTCAACCTGTTGCCGCGGCTCTTTGATGTGAGTGAGGGCGCAATCCTGCTCGATGGGCTGGATTTGCGCGACCATACACTGGCCAGCCTGCGCCAGAATATTGCCATGGTAAGTCAGGATTCGGTGCTGCTTTCGGGTACGATCGCGGCCAATATCGGCTTTGGCAAGCAGGGCGCAACGCAGCAAGAAATCATCACCGCAGCCAAGGCAGCGGCGGCTGACGGGTTCATTTCGCGCCTGCCAGATGGCTATGAAACAGTGGTCGGCCCCGGTGCCAGTGCGTTTTCGGGTGGTGAGCGCCAACGCCTTTCCATTGCCCGCGCCATTTTGCGCGATGCGCCGATTTTGCTTTTGGACGAGCCGACAAGCGCGCTGGATGCCGAAAGTGAAGCCGCCATCAAAGCCGCGCTTGACGGGCTTTCAAAGGGGCGCACAACGCTGGTGATCGCGCACCGTCTGGCAACGATTCTCGATGCCGATTGTATTGTGGTCATGGACCGTGGCCGCGTGGTGGAAACCGGAAAACACGCCGAATTGCTGGCCGATGGCGGGCTTTATGCCGAGCTTTACCGCTTGCAGTTTGCCGCAGGCGCATAGGCTGCCCTGCATTCCCCCAAAGCTTGCGCGGGCATTGTTGCGCCTACGCGCCATGCCTATATTCAAAGTCAACAGCCGGTGCGGGGATGAAATGGAAACCACAACCTATCACGACACGGGTTCGGCAGTTCTGGCTGTGCGCGGGGCCGATGCTGAAAGCTTTTTGCAAGGTCTGATCACCAATGATGCCAAGGCGGACGGCGCGTTCTATGCGGCCATTCTAAGCCCGCAAGGCAAGTTCCTGTTCGATTTCATTGCGCTGCGCGATGGTGAGGGGTTTTTGCTTGAGGTTGCCGCGCACGATGTGCAAGCCCTGCTGATGCGGCTTTCCATGTATAAGCTGCGCGCGCAGGTCTCGGTTGAGGCGAGCGATCTGGTTGTGCTGCGCGGTCACGGAGCACCCCGGCATGGCGGCTTTACCGACCCGCGCCACCATGCAATGGGCTGGCACGCTTTTGCACCTGCGGGCGGTTTTCCGAGCCTGCCAGACGGGTATTTTGATGCGGCACGGGTTGAAAACCTTGTGCCGCAAGCCGGTGCGGAGTTGCAGAGCAACGAAAGCTACATTCTGGAAATGGGCTTTGAGCGGTTGAACGGCGTAAGCTTCAAGAAAGGCTGCTATGTCGGCCAAGAGGTGACAGCGCGCATGAAGCACAAAACCGAACTGCGCAAGGGTTTGGTGCGGCTCAAGCTTGAGGGCGCGGCCCCTGTCGGGGCCGATATTACCCGCAATGGCCGCGTAATCGGCAAGGTATTCACGCAGGCGGGCGGCTATGCGCTGGCCTATCTCCGCCACGATATGGCCGGGCCGGATATGGTCGCGGGTGAGGCGAAGCTATTTGCGGCGCAGGGGTGAAACGGTGTGTGAAACGGCCCCCGAAAGGGCCGATCACTTACACAAATGCGTCGGGCATTTCCGATTTGCGCTTGGCGACAAACGCATCCAGCGCCTCTTCCACCGCCGGGTCAATCGGCGGTTTCACATAATCGGCGATCATCTTTTTCACCCGCGCTGACGCGAGCGCTACGGAATCGCGGCTACCATCATCTGCCCATGTCTCGAACGGTTTGTAATCGAGCACCTCGGTGCGCCAGAACGCATCTTTGAAATTGGCTTGGGTATGGGCGCAACCAAGATAGTGGCCACCGGGGCCAACTTCGGCAATCGCATCCATGGCCTGCCCGTTCTCGGAAATGTCCACACCCTTGGCGATAGAGTGCAAAACCCCAAGCTGGTCGGCATCGAGCACGAATTTTTCAAAACTCGACACAAGCCCGCCTTCCAGCCAGCCACAGGCATGCAGCATGAAGTTGACACCACCAAGCAGCGCCGCGTTCAGCGTGTTGGCGGTTTCATAGCCCGATTGCGCATCGGGGAGTTTGGAGCCGCAAAGCCCGCCGCCCGAGCGGAAGGGCAGGCCGAGACGACGCGCCAACTGCCCCGCACCCCAGAGGATTTTGCTGGCCTCCGGTGTGCCGAATGTCGGCGCGCCCGAGTTCATGTCGATCGAGGTTACAAATGCCCCGAAGATCACCGGTGCACCGGGGCGCACCAATTGCGAATAGGCAACACCGGCCAGCACTTCGGCCAAAACCTGTGTGAGCGTGCCCGCAACCGAAACCGGCGCCATCGCCCCACCGACAATAAAGGGCGAAATGATGCAGGCCTGATTGGCGGCGGCATAAACCTCCAGCGCGTCCATCATGATCGGGTCAAACACCAAAGGCGAGTTGATGTTGATCAGGTTGGTCATCACAGTGTTCTGGTCGACAAAATCGGCGCCGAACAGGATTTTGGACATTTCAACCGAATCAACACAGCGCGAGCGTTCGGTGACCGAGCCCATATAGGGCTTGTCGGTCAGGGTCATATGGGCGTGCAGCATATCCAGATGGCGCTTGTTCACCGGCACATCGGTCGGCTCGCACACAGTGCCGCCGGAATGGTGCAGCCATTTGGACATATAGCCGAGTTTCACGAATTTCTGGAAATCGGCGAGGGTGGCATAGCGCCGCCCGCCTTCGGCATCGCGCACAAATGGCGGCCCGTAAACGGGTGCCAGCACCAGCGACTTGCCGCCAATTTCAACATTGCGCTCGGGGTTGCGGGCGTGCTGGATGATGCGGTTAGGGGCTGTTGCGCAGAGTTTTCGTGCCAATCCGCGCGGAATATGCACATATTCGCCCTTAATCTCGGCACCTGCCTCTTTCCACTTGGCCAAAGCGGGCGGGTTGTCGACGAATTTGACACCAATTTCCCACAGCACCGTTTCGGCATTGGCTTCGATCACCTCAATCGCCTCTGGCGTAAGGATTTCGAAATTGGGGATGTTGCGTTCGATATAGCGGTTGAATGTTGTGTTGGGTGCAGTGCGCTCGGCGCGGCGCGCGGCGCCACCACCCGTGCGGCTACGGCGAGATTCGGTTTGGGGGGCGAGGTTTACGTCCATGATGTGCATCCTAAGCAAGCAAGTTGCTTCTCCATATCAATAGAGCACGCATTTGCGCTTACCGAATGCGCCCCGCTATTTGCATTCCGCGACATTTCACGCAAGCGAAGGCAGCTACGGCTTGCAGAGCACGATGCGCTAAACTAAAGACCGAACATGACCCACATATCACACCAAAAACTGCTTATCATCGACTTTGGCAGCCAGGTTACGCAGCTTATTGCGCGCCGCCTGCGCGAGCTTAATGTTTATTGCGAAATTCACCCCTTCAATAAGGTCGATGATGCTTTTCTGGCAGAGTTTGCGCCGCTGGCGGTCATTCTTTCGGGTGGCCCATCCTCGGTTTTTGCGACAGGTGCGCCAATGCCCCCGGCCAGTGTGTTTGCGCTTGGTGTTCCGGTTCTGGGCATTTGCTATGGCCAGCAGGTGATGATGCATTGCCTTGGGGGCAAGGTGGAACGTGGCCATGGCACCGCCGAGTTTGGCCGTGCCTATGTCGCCGCCAAAGGCGCGCGCCCTGCATTTTTAAGTGGCTGGTTTGAGGGCGAGCGCGAGCAGGTCTGGATGAGCCATGGCGACCATGTATCCGCCCTTGCGCCGGGGTTTGAGGTTTACGGCACCTCGCCCAACGCGCCCTTTGCCATTACCGCCGATCTGGAGCGTAATTTTTACGCTGTGCAGTTTCACCCCGAAGTGCACCACACGCCGAACGGGGCGCGGTTTTACGAGAATTTCGTTCGCCTTGCAGGGTTTACGGGCGACTGGACGATGGGCGCTTACCGCGAGGAAGCCATTCGCAAGATCCGCGAACAGGTGGGCGATGCCAAGGTGATTTGCGGGCTTTCAGGCGGCGTGGATTCCAGCGTTGCGGCGGTGCTGATTCACGAGGCGATTGGCGAGCAGCTTACCTGCGTTTTTGTCGACCACGGCTTGCTGCGCATGGGCGAGGCTGAACAGGTCGTGACCATGTTCCGCGACCATTACAATATGCCGCTTATACATGCCGACGAGCAGGAATTGTTTTTGGGCGAGCTCGACGGCCAGTCCGACCCCGAAACCAAGCGCAAAATCATCGGGCGGCTGTTTATTGATGTCTTTCAAAAACATGCAAGCGAGGTTGGCGGCGCGAGGTTTCTGGCGCAAGGCACGCTTTATCCCGATGTGATTGAAAGCGTGTCCTTCAGCGGCGGGCCGTCTGTGACCATCAAAAGCCACCACAATGTCGGCGGGTTGCCCGAGAAGATGGGGCTGAAGCTTGTTGAACCGCTGCGCGAGCTGTTCAAAGACGAGGTGCGCGCTTTGGGCCGCGAGCTTGGCCTGCCCGCCAGCTTCATTGGCCGCCACCCCTTCCCCGGCCCCGGCCTTGCCATTCGCTGCCCCGGTGAAATTACCCGCGAAAAGCTGGAGATTTTACGCAAAGCCGATGCGGTCTATATCGACCAAATTCGCAAACACGGGCTTTATGACGATATCTGGCAGGCATTTGTGGCAATTTTGCCCGTGCGCACCGTTGGCGTTATGGGCGATGGTCGCACCTATGATTTTGCCTGCGCTTTGCGTGCCGTGACCTCGGTGGACGGCATGACCGCCGATTACTATCCGTTCAGCCACGATTTTCTGGGTGAAACGGCCACGCGAATTATCAACGAGGTTCAGGGCATCAACCGCGTGACCTACGATATCACCTCAAAGCCGCCGGGCACGATCGAGTGGGAATAGGCGCGGGCACGCATCTGGCGCAAAGTTAGTCTCCCGCTCATGCGCTTTCACACCTGAAGTATAATTGCCGGCGCGAGGCCGCTTTTGCAATAATATTGCGTTTCCGTCGCGTAAGCTTCGGAAAATTGACGTGACGGCAGAATTGACCGGAACGTTGTGACTTTCCTACCGTTGATAACTGCGCGCTCATCGGGAGGAAATTATGAGACTGCACCAGAGCTTTACCAGTATGGCGTTGACAAGCACCATGGCTGTTCTGGGTTCCGCTGCCTTTGCAGGCGGGCTTGACCGTTCGTATCAGGATATCAGCATCATCTTTCAGGATGGCAACTATGCCGAGTTCAGCTACGGCGTGGTCATGCCTTCTGTATCGGGCGTGGGCGCAAACGCGACCATGACCGGGCCGGGTGCATCGGGCGATATGGCCTCGACCTATAGCTCCCTTAGCTTTGGCCTGCGCCAGCAGTTGACAGAAAACATCGGCATTGCGGTTATTTTTGACGAACCCTTTGGCGCGAATGCGTCTTATGACCCGACGGCCGACTACTTTTTGGCGGGAACGTATGTGACCGTGAATACCACGGCCACCACCCTGTTGGCACAATACCAGATAACACCGCGCATTTCGCTTATCGGCGGTTTGCGGCACCAGACGATCACTGGAGATGTGGCAGTTCTGGCATTCGGCGGCATGGGTGGTGACTATGCGATGACCGCGACCAACAGCGGCACATTTGGTTATGTTGCCGGCGTTGCTTACGAAATTCCTGCCATCGCGCTGCGCGCCTCGCTGGTTTATAATTCAGTCATTACTCATACAATGGAAGCGCGCGAGGGCAGTTCGGCCGGTACCGTCCCGTCACTCGATTTTGATGTGACAATGCCGCAATCCATCGCCTTCAACCTGCAAACCGGCATTGCGGCAAATACGCTGCTGACAGCATCGGTGCGCTGGTCGGAATGGTCGGTGTTTGATGTGACACCCGCCGGATATGCAGCCGCCAACGGTGGGGCATCGCTTGTCGACTATACCGATGATGTGATGACCTACAGCCTTGGCGTTGGCCGCAAGTTCACCGATAGTTTTTCCGGCTCGCTCACGCTGACTTATGAGCCGGGCGCGGCTGGCACGGTGTCTGACCTGACGCCGACCAACGGCAAATTCGGTGTTACTGTCGGTGGCCGCTATTCGCTGGCTTCGGGGGTGACCATTACCGGCGGTGTGAACTATACATGGCTTGGCGATGCAACCACGCATAATGGCGCGTCATTTAGCGGCAACTCGGCTTTGGGCGTTGGTGTGAAAATCGGTTACGCATTCTGAAAGGTTAAACAGCGCAAGCGGTGCACCTGCGTGATGTTGCACCGCTTGTCGCTTTACGCCGCCCGTTATAACCCCTAGCATTGCGCCAATAATGGGGGGCTGGAACAATGCCAAAGGTCTATCTGGACGGAACATTGGTTGTGACAAGTGCAACCATGCTGGCAGTGATTGAAATGTATCTTGATGAGCATATTGCGCTTTCGCGGGCCGAACCGGGCTGCGAAAAGTTCGAGGTCTATCCGGATGCGAACAACACTTTTCATTACATTGTATCTGAAATTTACGAGACCGAAGAGGCGTTCGAGGCGCATCAGGCCCGCGCAAAAGCCAGCGAATGGGGGCAGAACACGAAAGAGCTGGAGCGCCGCTACACCAAACGAGTTGAATAGGCGTGACGCTCGCCGCCGAGGCAGAGCGCGCGCGCCCTTTACTGGCAGCGGCCTGGATGGTGGGTGCGGTTGCATCCTTTAGTGCCATGGCGCTGGCCGGGCGCATTACCTATAGCGAATTGACGACATTCGAGTTGATGTTCTATCGCTCGGCCATCGGGTTGATGATTGTTTCGGTGCTGATCATGCGGTCAAACCGCGGCTGGGCGCATATTCGCAGCCACCACCCTGGGCTGCATATCCAGCGCAATATCGTGCATTTTGCCGGCCAGAATATGTGGTTTTACGCTGTTGCCGTCATTCCTTTCGCGCAGGTGGTTGCCTTTGAGTTTACCAACCCGATCTGGGTTGCGCTGCTTGCGCCCTTTGCCTTGGGCGAGCGGTGGACGCGGATGCGCATTCTGTGTGTGGGGCTTGGGTTTATCGGCATACTTATCGTTGCGCGCCCGGGGCAGGTTGCCTTTACGCTTGGCCATCTTGCTGCTGCGGGTTGCGCGCTTGGATTTGCGCTCAACACCATCTTTACCAAGCGGATCATGCGGTATGACACCGTGTTATGCGTGCTTTTCTGGATGGTGCTGTTGCAAATGTTCATGGGGCTTTTCCTGTCAATGGCCGATGGGGTGACATGGCCGACAGCCGCGCTGTGGCCATGGGTGGGGCTGGTTGGTATATGCGGGCTTTCGGCGCATTTTTGCCTGACCTCGGCGCTGGCTGCCGCGCCTGCAACCGTTGTTGCGCCAATGGAGTTCATGCGCCTGCCCGCGATGGCTGCAATTGGAATGCTGGCCTATGGCGAGGCGCTGGAATGGGCAGTTTTTGCGGGGGCGGCGCTGATTGTGGCGGCAAACCTTCTCAACATCATGTCGGCACGACGTGCATAGTCTGGCGGCGTGATTCGGCCAAAAGCGCTGCCAAATAGCGCACATGCTCGGTTGCACTATAAGCAGCATCATGGGCCAGACGCGCCTCGTTGAGTGCGGATTCCTGCGCCAATAGCCAGTTCAGCATGGCGGTGCCGCTGCGGGTGATCTGGCCGGGCAGGTCGCGGGTGCGGTTGTATTCACCAGCGGCGATACGCGCTGCGCGGATCAGCAGTTTCGGGCGACGCAGCGCTGCAATTTCGTTGATAATCGAGGTCATTTCCGGGTCCTTTCATAGTGTTGAACCCGGATCATGCAGGCGAATATGCGGTGTTGCGCTGTTATGCAAAACTGCGCGCTGCATCGTTACCCTTTGATAACGTTTGGCAATTACAGTCGAATCCCCCCTAAAGGTTAAGCGAATTTTAGGGAATCTCGTTTAGATAAAGTTTTCGGTAAAATTTACATAGAGGCGACAGGTTATGGCCCTTTGCCCGGCCCCGGACCCGAAACGACGCGCGCCGAATACAGATGGCCTGATACCGCTCGCAGCAGCGCTGCCCGACTGGATTCCCGATATGGCAGAAACCTATTTGCGCCATGTGGACTGCGGTATCCCCCTGCGCCGCATCGCCCAGGCCAAAGGCGTGCATGCCTCGACCGTGTTGCGCCAGGTGCGCAAACTGGAACTGCGCCGTGATGATCCGCTGATGGATGAAGCGCTAAGCCATATCGCCCATGTCTATTTTTCCGTGCCCACCCCCCAAGCAAAGGAAGCGTCGCTCATGCAGTCATCCAATCTGAAACCTGCCGAGGATTCGCAAATCAAACGCGAGGCGCGGCGTATTTTGCGGCGGCTCTGCGAAAAAGATGCCTATCTACTCGTGGCACCGCATTTGGATATGCCTGCGGTTTTTCGTGATCTACCCGATGGTGCGCGCCGCCGGATCGCAACGGTGAAGCGCGATGTTGCGCGCGCATTTGTGTTGCAAGACTGGATCGAGGGCAGCGCTGTGGGCACGTTGACCCGCTATAAAATAACCGCTGTAGGGCGGGCCGCGTTAAAACGATTGCTTGCAAAAGATGCCCCCGATGGCGGCTTTCAAGACCAGCACCGTGTGTATGGCGAACGCGATGTGATGGAGGCCGATAACTTGAAGGTTTTTCGATGTGGGCCGCAGCACGACGTTGGCGGCCATGACCTGGC
>JBBDJE010000009.1:0-9566 GCA_040880065.1 Paracoccaceae bacterium
TCATTGGGAACATTTGGGGTCGGAGCGTTCATAGCGGGCCTCATCGCGGAAAAAACTAAGGTCAAATTTGACCGATTGGTCAGATCAACCTAGCAGCGCGATTTGCCGCGTCAATGGGGCTTAAGCGCTATAATTCCTGCCAATGCACACCTGCTGCGGCAAGCGTTTCGCCGAAAGCCTGCACCGGGTGAGGATTATAGTTGAAGATGAAGCGGTGCGTGGCGGTATCGCGCAGGCGCACACCTTCGGGCAAATCATGGGTTTTGAGCCCTAATTCTGCGCACAGGTCGCGCAAAATGGCGCTGAAAGCGGCAGCATCCGGCCAGCCCGCGATATAGCGCATATTGCCTTCACCGACCATTGCAGGCGCACCACTTTGGGTGGAAAGATGCACGCGGCCTGCCCCTTCCAAATGCTCGAACCAGCGCAAAAACGCACCTTCGGGCAAGGGGCGCGTGGCACCTGGGCGCAGGCTTTCAACGCGGGCTACGCGGTGCGCGATGTTCGGCAGGTCGGGCGGCAGGGCGGCTGGAATCGCCATATCGGCGGTCTTTGCACCGGCGCGCGGGCCAAAGAGTGCGAGGCCGCCAAATCGCTCCAAGGCGCGGCGCAACCCGTCGCGCAAGCGCATCAGCCCCGGCGCAAGCACCAGTTTATAGGTTGAAAGATCGGCGCAATCGGGCGGCAGAATATCGACCGACAGGCCAAGGCGGCGCAGCGCGCGGTAAGCGTCAAACACAAGGCGGAAATAGTCAAAATCGCGCCCCTGCGGCTGGACCGCCCAGGCCCATGCGCTTTCGTAGTCAAACACCAGTGCCACCTTGGCCGTTGCAGGCGCACAATCGGGCATGGCAGCAAGCTCGTCTGCAACCTGCCGCGCCTCGGCCAAGCCGGGTGCATCGGCGCTATCGGTGCGCAACAGGCCTGCATGCATTTGTTCTTGTGCAAAGGGTGCCTGCCGCCAGCGAAAATAGCTGACCACCTCGGCGCCGTGCGCAAAGGCTTCCCAACTCCACAGGCGCACCATGCCGGGCAGCGGTGCGGGGTTCCATGGTGCCCAGTTCACCGGGCCGGGCTGCTGTTCCATGACCCACATGCGCCCGCGGCCAACCGCGCGGTAAAGGTCGTGGTGAAAGGCCTGAAAATCGGGGTCGCCCTGTTGTGAAAACCGGGCTTTCCACGCCTCGCCCTCGTCTGAACGGTCCTCCAAAAAACCCAGCGGGTAACTATCCCAAGTGGCGATATCAAGATCGGCCCCCACATCCCAATGGTCGAATTCCACGATCCGGCCCATATAATTGTGCAAGATGGGTGCTGGTGAATGCGCACGGATTGCGCGCACCTGCGCGGCATTGAACGCCACCACCTGATCAGACGCAAAGCGGCGAAAGTCGAGGTGATGGGCGGGGTTGGCTTCGGTCACAGTCAGGTTGGGCAGGTCGATCTCGTCAAAGGCGGCATAGTCCATGGACCAGAACACATTGCCCCAGGCCGCATTCAGCGCATCGGGGGATTGGTATTTTTGCGCCAGCCAGTCACGAAACCCCGCCAGCGCCGAGGAGCCGTAGGAATAGGTCGTGTCATGGCAGCCATATTCATTATCAGTTTGCCATGCGGCCACGATCGGGTTGGTCCCATAGCGCTTGGCCAGAACCTCGGTTATGCGCACGCATTCGGCAATATAGCCCTTATGCGCAAAGCAGTAATGCCTGCGCGAGCCGAACTTGCGCAGCCGCCCGCTTGCATCAACCGCCAGCATATCGGGGTGACGGTTGAGCATCCAGCGCGGCGGGGTGGCTGTGGGGGTACCAAGCACCACCTTCAGCCCGGCCGCGCCCAGAACATCAATCGCACGGTCGAGCCAGCCAAAATCATACTGGCCCGGCTTTGGTTCCATCCGGTTCCATGCAAACTCGCCAATGCGCACATAGGTCAGCCCCGCCGCCGCCATGCGCGCGGCGTCATCCGCCCAAACCGCCTCGGGCCAATGTTCAGGGTAGTAACAAACGCCCAATGCGCGCTGCATGTCAGATCTCCAGTTCTACGCGGTGTTCGTCTTGGCCGATACCCGGCGGCATAGCGATGCGAAAGGTCATGCCCGCGCTGGGTTGCGCGCCAAGGGCTTCGGCCTCCAGCCCCTGTCGGGCCGAGGTGGCATAGATGTGCTTACCGCCAAAGGCCGGGCAGGTGATATGCGCCGTAGGCAGGTCAATGGTTTGCAAAAGATTGCCCGCATT
Organism: Paracoccaceae bacterium; assembly: GCA_040880065.1. GTDB lineage: Bacteria > Pseudomonadota > Alphaproteobacteria > Rhodobacterales > Rhodobacteraceae > Abyssibius. The sequence continues at coordinate 2,238 of JBBDJE010000009.1, forward strand.
GTCATAGCGCGCAAGGCGCGACGCCCCCCATTGCGCATTCCAAAAACAGCCCTCGGCATCGAACACCGCACCATCGGGGTTAAGCCCGGTGCCGGAAAAGTCGATAAACACTTCGGGCGCGCCCAAGGGCCAGCCGGTTTCGGGGTGGAGTGCGACGCGCATGACCTGCCCACGCGCCGTATCGGTAAATGTGGCGTGGCGATGGTCGGGGGTGAAGGCAATGGCATTGGGAATGGTGATTGTGCCGAAAAGCTTACGCAACGCGCCCTTGTAATAGCGATAGATCGCGCCCGCCCCGCTTTTTGCGTTCAGCCCCATTGTGCCGATCCAGAAGCCGCCCTGCGGGTCGGCGCGGCCATCATTGGAGCGCGTGGCGGGGTTGTCGGCCTCCAGCGGGCAAACTTCGCGCTGCGCGCCTGTATCAAGGTTGAACAGCAGCAACGCGCGGTCGCTGGCCACCAGAATATGTGCCTCATCCACCCACCCCGCAGCCGAAACATGCCCATCAAACGCATAGCGCCGCAACGCGCCCTGCCCCTTGGCGAACATCACCTTGCCGATGATGTCAAACCAGATCAACTCGTGGCGCAGCGGGTGCCACATCGGCCCTTCGCCCAGTGCGCAGGCGGTGGTGTCAAACACTTCAACAGTTGTCATAGGTCAGCTTTCAAGGGTGTTGGCATCATATGCGGCCACAAGGGCGGCAGCGCAGTTCGCCACATCCTGCACGCCCATGCCCGGCTGGTAAAGGGCGGTGCCAATGCCAAAACCGGTGGCCCCTGCCCTAAACCAGTCACCAAAATCTGCCGCACCAACGCCGCCAACCGCGTAGATACGGGTTTCGGGCGGCAGAACGGCGCGCAGGGCCTTCAGCCCGGCACAGCCCAGCAGAAAAGCGGGGAAAATCTTCAGCCCGTCGGCCCTGGCATTGAGTGCGGCGAAACACTCGCTGGGCGTTTGCACGCCGGGAAAGCTTTGCAGGCCAAGCGCCTTTGTGCGGGCAATGACCGCCACGTCGCAGTTCGGTGAGATGATCATCTGCGCACCGGTATCGGCCACGGCTTCAACCTGTTCAGTCGTGAGCACCGTGCCAGCACCAAAGAGCGCCTCACCGCCAAATTCCGCTTGCATGGCGGCAATGCTAACGAGCGGCTGTGGCGAGTTAAGCGGCACCTCTATCTTGCTAATGCCCGCACCGATCAGCGCTTTTGCAATCGGCAGGGCCTCGGGCGGGGTGATACCGCGCAAAATGGCGATCAACTCGCGCATTTTTCGCCTTTTTGTTTTGAGCCAAGCACATGATAGGCCGCTGTGAGCCCCGCAAGGGTGTGGGTTGTCGCATCGGCCAAGCTGGCCGAAACGCCCTGACTTGCCAAAGCACGCTGGTAAATGCGCGAGATTTCGTCTGCGCCGATGATAACAATATTCTGCCCCAACCAATAGGGTTTGGCGGCGGCCATTTCAGTGCCAACCAGCAAACCCGAAAGCCGCGAACGCGCCGCAACGGGCGAAAGCTCGGTCAGCAGAGATTCTGCGCGCAGCGAAAACAGCCGCCTTGCAATTGCCTCGGGGCGGGCCAGCGCTTCGGCAAGGCCAGCATCAAAAGCATCATCAACCCAACCCGTTTCAGCAATTGAATGGCGCAGCACCGAAGCGCGCGACAGCAGCGAAAACAGCTCTCCGGTCATGAAGGTGCAAAAGCTGACAACCTCGCCTGCCGAAATCTGCACCCATTTGGTATGCGTTCCGGGCAGGCAGGCCACCCCGTCAAAATCGGGCCGAAACGCCAGCAAACCGGCGATTTGCGTCTCCTCGCCACGGATAACATCGGGCGGGGTTATTTGCTTTAACCCCGGCACGACATGCACCGAAATTTGGCCTGACTGCACCGGCGCTTCGGCCAGAGTTTCAAAAGGGGCCGCACTGCACGGCACCTGATGGTAGCGCGCCTCGACCCAGCCCTGACGGCTGCCGACCATGCCGCAGGCGAGAACGGTCAGCTTGCCAGTATCAGGCAGCCAGCCGTGCAGTTGCGCCAGCAGGGCTTGCTCAAATTCGTCGCGCGCCAGCCCGGCCATGCCTGCACCTGATGACCGCGCTTCCAGCACCGCTCCATCGCGGCCCATCGCCCAAAGGCGCAGGTTGCTGGTGCCCCAGTCGACCGCAACCCAGTCTGGCTTGGCAGCAGCATTCATCCTGTGACCACCGTGCCACCATCGACCACAAGCGCCTGCGCGGTGATCATGCGCGCCGCGTCCGATGCTAAAAACAGCGTCGCATCCACCACATCGCGCGGGGCGAGATGCTCTTTCAGGCATTGCTTGTCGAGATGCGCGGCAAGCCCTTCATCGGTGGCCCAAAGCCGCATTTGGCGTTCGGTCAGCACCCAGCCGGGCATAATGGCATTCACGCGGATTTTCTGCGGCCCGAGTTCGCGCGCCAAACCGCGTGTCAGCCCGGTAATTCCAGCCTTGGCCGCGACATAGCCGGGGTAGCCGCTATTGCCCATCATATAGGAAATGGAGCTGAAATTGATGATCGAGCCACCACCCGCCGCTGCCATGCACGGTGCGACCGCCTGCGCGCCAAACACATGCGGGCGCAGGTTTACGTTTTGGCCGGCATCCCAGCTTTCAACGGTCAAATCGGCAAGGCTGTGGCGCGTGTCATTGGCGGCATTATTCACCAGCACATTGACCGGGCCGAAGGCTTCCACCGCCTGCGCTATAGCCGCCTGAAGCGCAGTAATATCGGTAATATCGCACTTAATGAACTTTGGGGCATGGGTGTATTTTGCGGCCATATCGGCCACGAAATCACTGGAATCCGAGCGTTGAACGAATGAAACCGACGCGCCCTGAGCCAGAAACCCCTCGCTCAGTGACGCGCCAATCCCAGCACCGCCGCCGGTAATGAAAACATGCTTGCCTGCAAGGTCGTGAAAGGTTGCGAATTTTTCCATCAGTGGCTTTCCCGCGTTACAAGGCGGGTATCCTTGCCCACCAGAAAATCAAGGTCAGCGCCCTTATCGGCCTGCAAAACATGGTCGATATACAGCTTGGCATAACCGCGTGTGTAATGCGGCGCATCGGGCTGCCATGCGGCGCGGCGTGTGGCGAGTTCGGCCTCGTCCACCAGCAATTCCAGCACACCGGCGCGGGCATCAAGGCGAATGCTGTCGCCGGTCTTGACCAGCGCCAGCGGCCCGCCCGCCTGCGCTTCGGGGGCGACATGCAGCACGACGGTGCCGTAAGCCGTGCCCGACATGCGCGCATCGGAAATGCGGATCATATCGCGCACGCCCTTTTCGACCAGTTTGCGCGGAATGGGCATATTGCCAACCTCGGGCATACCAGGATAGCCCTTTGGTCCGCAGCCTTTCAGCACCAGAATACTGTTTTCATCGACATCCAGATCGGGGTTGTCGATCGTGGCTTTCATGTCTTCGATATTTTCAAACACATGCGCGCGGCCTTCGTGTTTCAGCAGGTTTTCACTGGCGGCAGAGGGTTTGATGATTGCCCCATCGGGGGCCAGATTGCCGCGCAAAACCCGCAGCCCGGCGGCGGGCTTCAGGGGCGCATCGAAGGGATAAATCACATCGCGGTTAAAGCATTCCGCCCCTTCGGCATAGGCCGAAATATCGCCCCCCAGCACGGTTTTGGCCTTGCGCAAATGGTCGCGCAACTCTGCCAGAACTGCCGGAACACCGCCAGCATAGCAAAAATCTTCCATCAGATATTTGCCCGATGGCATGCAGTTGACCAAAAGCGGAATATCCGAGGCGATCTCGAAGTCTTTGAGCGTAAGCTCCACCCCTGCCCGACCCGCAAGCGCCAGCAAATGCACAACGGCATTGGTGGAACCGCCCACTGCGGCATTCATCAGGATCGCGTTTTCAAAATTCGCCTTGGTCAGGATTTTGGACAGAACCAACTCTTCCTCGACCATTTCAACAATGCGCTTGCCGGTCAGATGCGCCAGCGCCGTGCGCCGCGCATCAACCGCCGGCAAGGCGGCGTTGGTCGGCAGGCTCAGGCCCATCGCCTCGACAAGGCTGGCCATGGTGGACGCCGTGCCCATGGTCATGCAAACCCCGGCGCTGCGGCTCATGCCGGCCTCGGCCCCCATGAAATCTTTCAACGTCATCTCGCCTGCACGCACCGCTTCGGAGAATTTCCACACATCCGTGCCCGAGCCGATGTCTTGCCCGCGATACTTGCCGTTGAGCATGGGGCCGGAAGAAACCACGATGCTGGGCAAATCGACACTTGCCGCGCCCATAAGCTGGCCCGGTGTGGTTTTGTCACAGCCGCCCAAAAGCACTACGCCGTCAATGCCATAAGCGCGGATGCTTTCTTCCACATCCATGGCCAGCAGGTTGCGAAACAGCATCGCCGTGGGCTTCATCTGGGTCTCGCCAAGGCTCATCACCGGAAATTCCACGGGAAAGCCCCCCGCTTCCCACACGCCACGCTTGACCGCCTCGGCCAGCACACGCAGGCCGGAATTGCAGGGCGTAAGTTCCGACCATGTGTTGCAGATGCCGATGATCGGGCGGCCATCAAAGGCATGGTCGGGGAAGCCCTGATTTTTCATCCAACTCCGATGAATGAACCCGTCCTTGTCGAGCTTTCCATACCATGCGGCGCTGCGGAGCGGCTTTTTCATGCGGTTTTCCTTGGCTGTGCCCAATCTGGCAACCAGTCGCCATGGGCCGTGATGAGTGCATCGACCATGGTGCGGATCTGGTCAAGGTCAAGCTCGGCCGCTGTATGCGGGTCAAGCATGGCGGCATGGTATATATGCTCACGGTCCTCGCGCAATAGCGCCTGCACGGTCATGTCTTGCACATTCTGGTTGGTGCGCATCAGGGCCAGCAATTGGGGCGGAATGTCACCAACCACTGTGGGCTGCAAACCGTTGCCATCAACAAGCACAGGCACTTCCACGGCGGAACCGGCGGCAAGCTGCGGGATATAGCCATGGTTGGCGATGTTGCCGTAAATGACCGCCGGCGTGTTTGTGATAACCGAATTCATGATCGTGGCGGCATATTCGTGGCTTTGTTTGACCTCGATCGTATCGGCGGCCTTGAAGCGTTCGGCCTGCGCCTGCCAATCGGCGATCTGTTCCACACAGCGCTTGGGGTATTCATCCAGCGGAATGCCGAACCGTTCGATCAGGTCGGGGCGGTCGCGCTTGATGAACCACGGTACATATTCGGCGAAATGCTCGCTGCTTTCGGTTACAAAGTAACCCAGATGCCTCATCATTTCATAGCGCACAAGGTTCGGGCAGCGCGGGTTCCATTCGCTTTCTTTCGGGATGGAACCGGCAGCATAGCCCGCTTTCAGGTCGGGATACAGATCACGATAGCTGCCATCGGCCTGCCGCGCCTCAAGGTTCAGATAGAAGGCCATATGGTTGATGCCACCGGCCCGATAGCGCAAGTCGCCCACCGGCACGCCAAGGTCGCGCGCCAGTTCCGCCGCCGTGCCCTGCACCGAATGGCACAGGCCAACCTGTCTGATATCGGGGTAACGCGCGGCAATCGCCCAGGTGTTGATCGCCATCGGGTTGACATATTGCAGCAGCAGCGCGCCCGGGCAAAGGCTGCGCATGTCTTCACAGATTTTCCACAAATGCGGCACGGTGCGCAGCCCGCGCATGATGCCGCCAATGCCCAGCGTATCGGCAATGGTCTGGCGCAGGCCGAATTGCTTTGGCACCTCGAAATCGGTGATTGTGCAGGGATCATAGCCGCCAATCTGGAAGGCGACGACCACAAAATCGGCACCCGCAAGCGCGGTGCGCTGGTTCATGGTGGTTTCGATTTTCGCGCCAACCTTCAGGCTGGCGACCATTTTTTTGGCCACAAGTTCAGATTCTGCCAGCCGGTTCGCATCAATATCCATCAGCGTGATGGTTGCATCCGACAAAGCAGGCATATGCAGCGCATCGCCGATAATGTTTTTCATGAATATCGTGGAACCAGCCCCGATAAAGGCGATTTTGGTCATTTAACTGCTCCGAGCGTCAGCCCTGCGATGAAGTGTTTTTGCATCAGGAAGAACATGGCAACAGGCGGCAGCGCGGCAATGATCGACCCCGCCGAAACCAGATGCCACGCCGCCACCCATTGCCCGTTGAGCGAGTAAAGCCCGGCGGTGACCGGCTGCGTGCTGGCACCCGTGGTCAGCACGGTAGCCCAGAAATAATCGTTCCAGATGAAGGTGAAAACCAGCACCGAAAGGGCTGCAATGGCCGGGCGCATCAGCGGCAGCACAATGAACCAGAAAATCCGCCATTCGGCCACACCTTCCACGCGCGCCGCCTCGATCAACTCTGGCGGCAGGGCGCGGATGAAATTGCGCATGAACAGCGTGCAAAACCCTGTCTGAAAGGCAATGTGAAACAGCGCTAGCCCAGTTGTAGTGTTGTAAAACCCCATGCTCAGCGTCAGGTCGCGCACCGGCACCATAAGAATCTGGAACGGCACGAAGTTGCCCGCCACAAACATGAAGAAGATCAGCAGGTTACTCCGGAAGCGGTAAATGCCCAGCGCAAAGCCTGTCATGCAGCTTAGTGCCACAGCGCCGATCACCGTGGGAATGGTCACCTTGAACGAATTGAGGATGTATTGAGCGATGGGTGAATTGGCGAAAACATCGTAATAGTTGGAAAAGGCGATATGGCTGGGCATGCCAAAATAGTTGCCCGACGCAAGGTCGGAGCTTGGCCGCACCGAGGTGAGCGCCACACCCAACAGCGGCAGCAGCCAAAGAACAAGCGAGATTGGCAGCGCAACCTGATACATGATGCGCGCATTGCGCGAACGTTGGGCAATAGGACGTGGAAACATCTTAATAGCCCCCCTTTTCGTCGCGCACCATTTTCCAGATGAACCCCGAGATGAACAACATCATGATGCCAAACAACACTACGGCAATGGCCGCGCCATAGCCCATGCGGTAGCCATATTCCGAAAGCGCCTGTTCATACATGTAATAACTGAGCACGCGCGACGAGCCGAACGGGCCGCCATTTGTCATGATCGAGATAAGGTCAAAGCTGCGCAGCGCGCCGATGATGGTAACAACAACCGCAATAAAGGTGGCCGGCCGCAACTGGGGCAGAATGACATGCCAAAGCATTTTGAACCCCTTGGCCCCGTCAAGGCGCGCAGCCTCGATCTGGTCGGTCGACACGTTGTTCAGCCCTGTCAGATACAAGATCATGCAATAGGCGATTTGTGGCCACAGCCCCGCCCCGATAACGCCATAGGTCACCAGATCTGGGTCGGCCAGCACAGCGATACCTTTGCCG